>CP179889.1:0-647540 GCA_047456315.1 Candidatus Nealsoniibacteriota bacterium
TTCATGGCAATAGTGGTAGTAGAATCTAAGGTCATTGAATCTGTGAATTCTGACCAGTCTAAAGAGTCAGCAGCAATGGCTGAAGAAGTGACCTGACCCCAGACAGGTATTCCTCCTGAAACAATTAAGACCTGGCCTGAAGAGCCAATGTTTCTTTGAGCTAAGGTTGCAGATCCTGAAGCATAGATTAAATCTCCTATTGAATAAGAAGTGAAACCTGTGCCTCCGTAATCAGCTCCAATCTCTGTTCCCTGCCAGATACCAGAAGAAACAGTTCCTAATTGAGAAGAAGTTTGAACTATTAAATCAGTTGTGGTGGTAATATTGGTGATAATGAGATTAGAAAAAGTGACATTGTCTGAAGTTCTGACATCTTGATCCATTAAATATACTTCAGTAACTCCTTGTCCAGTATCTATGGTGCCAGAAAGAACAACATTGCCAGTAATGTCAGCTCCACCAGATGTTACATATAAGGTATCGGTGGTGGTGGCTTGGCCTGAAACTTTGATTCCATCAGCTGAAACTCTGAAGATTTCATTGGTTGAAGAATAAATAATTGTTAAATCATCTGAGTTGATTTTGAGATTATCTGTTGTTTCAGCATCTATGGTCTCACCTGAAGCCAAGGTGAGCTTTCCCCCGTCTATCTGAATATCACCTTCCACAACTAAATCAGCTACAGCCCTGCCATCTTCATTAATAACAGTAACAGTGGTAGCTCCTGATGAAGTGGCATTAATAGTAATATTCCCTGAGTATTCTAAGATAGGAGAAATAGTTTTTGGAGAGGTCAAATTTCCAGCTAAAACCAAGTTTCCTGACTCATCAATATAGTTTGAGGCAGATTGAAAATACAAGTTGCCAGCAGGATTAATAGTTAAAGTGCCTGAACCTTCAATGGTCTGGTCTCCAATAAACTTTAAATCTCCATCTATCATCACATTGCCAGTGACAGCTAATTGAGCAGATGGAGTGGAAGTAGCAATTCCTACATATCCTGAAGTTAAAATTCTCACTCTTTCCTGACCAGCTACAGCAAGAATCATCTCATTGGTTGAAGTGGCAGTTAAAGTATCAGCTGATTGGATAGTCAAAGCGCCCGAGGCAGTGATATTGCCAGTCCCGGAAAGATAGAGAGGAAAATTAAAGTTAAACCTGTCATAGCCAGCATCCCAGGTTAATAAAGCATGAGGAGTATCTACTCCTCTGTAAAATCTTAAACTTGAAGTAGCATCAGCTGCTGCATCAGAGTTAATTGTAAATGTTTCAGCTGTTGTTCCAGCTATTGTAGAGCTGGCTGCATAGATATTGTTAGCATAGACGCTGTATACATATATGTTCTCCCAGTCATAAGCAGCTGAACCTATGTCCTGGGTTCTTGGATTATTTGGCATTATATCTCCTGAAATAGTGATATTTCCTGTGCCAAAGATATTACCAGCAACTGTAAGAGCTTCATTGGGCGTACTGGTGGCAATGCCTACTCTTCCATTGCCTGAATCAATATATAAGGTAGGGATAGTTGATGTTCCAAAACCAGCTGAACCCCAGACATGGAGGGGATAAGAAGGTGTTGAGGTAGCAATGCCGACATATCCTGAAGTTAAAATCCTCATCCTTTCTAAGCCTGCTGTAACAAAGAGTATCTCATTGGTTGATGAAGCAGTTAAAGTGTCTCCAGATATGATTTCAGTTGAACTGGCGCTTTGAATAGTTAAACTTCCATAATTAGTTGTCTGCCAAATAGAAGAACCAGCGCCAGTTAAATTAAAAGAGTTTGTGGATACTAGAGCAGTGCTGCCGTTTGAAGAAACTGAGAAGGTTGAATAAGTTGTTGAGCTGTATGCAATAACAAGTTGAGGTTGAGTAGTAGTGGTAATCTGAACAGGTCCTGCAAAAGTAGAGGTAGTATAACCTTGTACGTCTAAGACGCCTTCAAACACAGCATTTCCTGAACCTAGAATATTGCCTATTATATGAAGTGCTTGAGCTGGCGTTGAAGTGCCTATGCCTATTCTCTGTGTTCCAGTATCAACGAATAAGGTAGGTGTTGTTGAAGTGCCAATAAATGTATTTCCCCATATTTGTAGTGTGTATAAAGGTGATGAAGTAGAAATACCTACATTACCAGATGAATCAATAACAAAAGGTGATGAATCAGTATCCTGGCTTTCAATGACAAATGAATCTCCTGTGCCTAAATTAGTTATCTTTATTGCTGGCTGGGTTGTTGATGAAGTGGTAGTAGCTATTAATACAGAACCAGTTCCTTGTTGATACAAGGCTAATATTGCATTAGTAGTTATTCCTGTTATTGTCCCAAGATTCTGAGTTGAGTCAGCTGTTGAAGTAAAGTTGAAGATTTTACCATTTCCTGTTTGAGTTACTGTTAGTATTGATGAAGAGGATGAGGCGCTAATTGTAAATGTTCCATCAAGTGCCTGATTTCCACTTATAGATAAATCGCCAGTAATAGTAAAATCTCCAACCAAAAGAGCTGTTCCATCATTGTCAACCGAGAATTTAGAAGCACCGGCTGATTGAACATCTAAAATTTTACCTATAAAATCAGCTGGAGCATTTAAAGTAATTCTTTGAGCAGTGATTGGGCCATTGGCAGTCAACGAACCATCAATTCTTGTTGCATCAGCTAAGTATATTAAAGGATTAAGTATGCTGGTTGAGTCAATAATAACCTGTTCACCATGAAGCTGTAGACCTGTAGCTGCTGATATTATAATGTTTCCTTGGCCTATTGTTTGAAGCACTATTTCACCATTTTCCTGATATATCTTAGGTGATTGAATGGGCTCTGTAATATATATTTGCTGGGTAATAACTCCTCCTGGAGCATATAGTCTATTAACTAATTCAGCTTGTACATATTCTATGTCAGCTCTTAATTGGATTAATGCTGCTGAATCTATTGTTCTTACTTCTTTTGTTATTTCCTTTATTGGTTGGATTTCTGTTATTATTTGTTTTGATGGTATTCCTTCTCTTGTTAGTTTTTCAAAAATTTGTTGGAATGCTTCAATTAATTTTTCAGTTAATCTTTCTTCAGTCTCTATAAAAATTTCTTCTGTTAAAAGTTTTTCTTTTGAGAATAAAGAAATTCTTTTGCCTTGGCTAATATCAGCAAAAAATTTCCCTACTGCATCAAAAAAACTAAATGCAGAATTTTTAATTGCTTCAAATCCTTGTTTTGTATTTTCATTTAAAAAATTATGAAAAGCAAAATAAGCTTTTGTGATTGTTTGAGATATTGATTTAAAGGAATTTCCGAGCCAGGAAAAATATGCTCTTAAAATATCACCAACACTTTCTCCAGCTGCTGCAAGACTAAATAAAACATTTCTTAATATTGGATAATCTTCAATTATTGGCAAGACTGAGCGATTTAAAAACTTACCAATAACTCTATGTGTTTGGGCCAGATGAGGCATTAAAGTGTTTGAAAAAAAACCTTTTCCAGCAAGTGCCCCTGAGATAAGTAAACCCGCTATTAAAACTGAAACAACTCCTGTACGGAGCATTCTAGTAATTGATATACTTCGAAAAACCTTAACGCCTGGCTGAAATTCTTCAACAGGTAAATTGTCTGGAGGGGGTAAAATTTTTACAACTTCAGTTTTAATAACTTTTTGTTTTACTTTTTTTTGGTGTTTCTTTAAATACCTATCCAACCACTTTTTTTTAGTCATCCAATTATTAGCCAACTTCACTGCTTTTAATTTTCCCTGTCTTGCTCTTAAACTCAAATAGTCATGGGAGTAATCGCAGTACTCTGCTGCCTGCTTTAAAGAAATATAGTTGCTTGGTTGTTTCAAATATTCTTTTAACCATTCTTTTTTTATGAGCCAGTTTCTTTTAAACTTCACAGCCATTAACTTACCCTGTCTTGCTCTTAAACTTAAATACTCCTGTGAATAATCACAATATTTTGTTGCTTCCTGTAATGTTATGTATTCTTTTTTATTTTGTTTTTTATCCATTGAAAATCTTGACAAGAAATAAAAATTTGTTAATCTTAAATAAAGAAGGCAACAAAAAAACAGTAAGAGCGTTTTGTTTGAGGCCTTCTTTTTTTTTAAATTTCAAAAAACTACAACTTATCTTATTATCTTTAAAACAAAAAACACTGTCAAGTGCTTCTTGTGAATAACTTATAAATAAATCCGATACTGTTAATCATATCGGATTAAATCCGATACCTTATTTTATTCGACCTGATTGAACATAAATGCTTTGCAAAATACCTAAACCAACAAAAACAGCTAACAGGCCTGAACCACCATAACTTACCAGTGGCAATGAAATTCCAATAATAGGAAGAATGCCAAGATTCATGCCAATATGAATAAAACACTGAGAAAGCATTAAAACGCTTAAACCAGAGGCAAAAAGACGGGAGAAATTAGAATTAGTTCTTATGGCAATTTGAAAAATTCTCCAAATTAGAAGGGAAAAAAGCAAAAGTAGCACCATAATTCCCATTAAACCTGTTTCTTCAGCAATAGCAGAGAAAATAAAATCAGTTTGAGGCTCGGGTAAAAACCCATGTTGTGTCTGTGAACCGTTGTTTATTCCTTGACCAAAAAGCCCGCCAGAACCAATAGCAATCTCTGCTTGTCTCTGGTTCCAACCAATTTTAAGGGGATCCGATAGTTGAGGCTTAATAAAGCTTAATAATCTTTGTTTCTGGTAGTCTTTTAGAACAGTAGACCAACTTAATGCTAAAATTAAAAAACCACATAAAAGCAAAATAAAGAAATGACGCAGTTTAATACCTGAAATCAAAAGAATCCCTATCCATAAACTAATCAATACCAACACTGAACCTAAATCTGGTTGAAAAAAAATCAAAACTGAAGGAAGTAAAACATATAATCCAGAAATCAAAATATGAATTACTCTATATATTTCAATGTGGCGCATTGAAAAATATTTCGCTAATAAAATTATTAAAATAATTTTAGTTGGCTCTATGGGATCAAAAGCAATTGGGCCTATTTTGTACCAACCCTTAACGCCCCTAATCTCTGAAGCAAAGAAAAAGAGCCCTAAAAGCAAAACAATAGATAAAAAATATAAAACTAAGATTAAATAAGGGTCTGTTTGGAAAACTCTCCAGTCAAAAAAGCTTATCAATAGCATTAATAAAAATCCCATCAAGATAAAAATGATCTGCTTTTTAAAATTTAAGAAATCATTTCTACCAAAAGAAGAACTGTAAATGGACACCAATCCAATAATAATTAAAAGAAAAACAATGGTTATCAAACTCCAATCTAATTTTTTAAAATGAAAAAAGACAGATTTCATGGCCATAAATTGAAAAGCTTAACGACTATTTTACTACTGATTGTTTTTTTTTCGCTTTCTCTGTCCTGGAACCCAATACTCTCAACAGCTATTTTATCATTTTCAAAAACTCTTTTTCTTTAAGTATTTTAGTACCGATTTTTTTTGCCCTCTCAAGCTTAGAACCTGGTTCTCTACCAACTATTAAATAATCTGTTCTACTTGAAATCGACTCAGATGTTTCTCCACCCGAAGCACGTATCTTTTCTTTTACCTCATCTCTTGTCATTGATTCTAATGTTCCTGTTAAGACAAATATTAATTCTTTTAATTTTAAATTTTGTTTTTTGTATTTTATTTTATTTATTTTTATTCCTATTTTATTTAATTTTTCAATAAATTTTAAATTAGTTTTATTTTTAAAAAATTCATAAATTGATTCTGCTACTACTGGACCAATATCTTTAATATCTTTTAATTCTTTTATAGAAACTTTTTTTAATTTATCTATAGAGCCAAAATATTGGGCCAGGTCAGCAGCAGTTCGCTCCCCTACACTTCTGATACCCAAAGCATAAATAAATCTCTCTAGTGTAATATTCTTTTTCGACTGAATGGCTGATATTAAATTATAAGAAGATTTCTCTGCAAAGCGCTCTAAAGGCGCAATGTCCTCCTTTTTTAAACCAAACAGGTCTGCTGGATCGGATACCAGCTTTTCCTCTATTAGTCTGTCAATAATTTTAGGACCAATCCCAGCAATATCAAAGGCTCTTTTGGAGATAAAGTGATAAAAATACTTTCTTTTTCTGGCAAAGCAATTCTTGTTTTGACAACGCCAGATAACTTCCTTTTCAGATTTCAGCAGCTTCATTGAACAGGAAGGACAGACCAAAGGCATCTTAAACTTCTTCTCCTTCCCTGTTCTCAGCTCCTTAAACACTCTAGTCACGGCAGGTATGACATCACCTGCCCGCACAATAGAAACAGTATCATTTATTCGTATATCCAGCATCTTGATATTATCTTCATTATGTAAAGTAGCCCGAGAAACCATAACGCCACCTATCTTTACAGGCTTTAAAACAGCTACCGGGGTCACAGCTCCAGTTCTTCCAACCTGAATCCTTATATCCTTAATAATGGTTGTCGCTTCTTTTGGCGAGAATTTGAATGCTCTTACTGCTCTTGGGCTTTTACCAACCACACCTAATTTCTTAAAGGATGAAATGTCGTTTACGCTAATCACTAATCCATCTATCTGAAAAGGGAATTTATCTCTTCTTTTCTCAACATCCTGCCAGTACTCTACAATATCATTAACGTCTTTGGCAGTTTTGCCAAAATCAGTTTTAAAGCCCAAAGAATGAAGAATCTGATGGGACTGATAATGAGTTTTTTGGCCCAAATCACTAACAAGGTCATAGGCAAAGAACTTTAAAGGACGGGAAGCTGCTAATTTAGGGTTAAGCTGACGAATTGAACCAGCCGCTAGATTTCTTGGATTGGCAAATGTTTTTTCTTTATTTTTATTTAATTTTTTATTTAATTTTTCAAAATCTTTTTTCTCCATATAAACTTCTCCGCGAATTTCAATTATTTTCTTTTCAATTAAATTATTTATTTTTTTTCTAATATTTTCTTCAAGCTTTTTTTCTTTTAATAATATAATTTTGTCGGAACCTTGATTTCTCGTTTCGCTCGGAATTAAAAAATGAAACTCTAATTTTAAGGGAATACTCCCGATTGTTTTAATGTTCTGGGTGACATCTTCACCAACCCTGCCATCACCTCTTGTTGCAGCGCGAGCCAAAACACCATTTTCGTAAATTAATGACACTGCAAAACCATCAATCTTGGGCTCTAAAAAGTACTCGAATTCCTGGTCTATTATTTTTTTTAAATACTTTTGCCAGTTTTCCAGCTCTTCTTTAGAAAAAATATCTTCAATAGAAAGCATTGGAGTTTTATGCCTGATCTTTTCAAACCCCTTCAGAACCTTACCAGCTACTCTTTGGGTAGGAGAATCAGCTGTGATAAGCTCAGGAAATTGTTCTTCTAACTTATAAAGCTCATGTTTTAAAGAATCAAAAGCCTCATCAGAAAACTCCTGTTTATCCAAAACATGATAAAGATAACGGTGGTGATTGATTAATTTTTTCAACTTATCAATCCTTTTTTTAGCTTCTTCTTTTTTCATAAGCTATTTAATAATTTTGTTTTAAGCAAAAACTTAAATTTTTCACTTTACTCAAATTATTAATACAGGACTTATTTAATATTTAATTTCAATTCCCCGTCTTGTCCCTTGGTAAGTACCTGTTGATTTTATACAAAAATTAGCAGCATCGCAATCTGGATCATCGCTGTCTTTAACAACAACTTCATAAGTAGCTCCATTTAATTGAGTTTCAGGAACATTAGACGGAATTGTCATTAATAAAACTTCCTCAATTCCATTGTCAGCAGCATAAAACGCAGTTACAGAATAACCAATTTTTCTTATGGTTTTGATTTGACTAATCAAAATAGTGCTTGTTCCTAAGGCAATTGCCAAAATAACACTTAAAAGCGAAACAGCAAACAAAATTGAAACTCCTTTTTCTTGTTTTGAATACTTCATAATAAAGATTTATAATGTTTTACAATGTTTTTAGTATCTAACATCTAAATTTCTTTGAGAAATTACGGTTTGAATTTTTATTTTAGGCGCTTGTGTTTGATTTTTCTTAGTTATCTCAAGAAAAATAACAACTCTTGGCTGATCATTGTCATCCTGATTAAAACCAGATTCTTTGAATTTAAATGAAATAACCTCTAAATCATCTGATGTTAAAGGAACAGGATCTGAGCCGTTTTTTGATTCTTTTAATCTGTTATCTGTTGTATCCCAAAAGAACTCCTGGCAAACAGAAGGATGTTGAGAAGTATTGAATTTTATCCCTTTTCCATGAAGCGTAATCTCATAATTAAAACCATAACCTGCGTCTTGTAAACAGGCGCATGACTCTGGATCATCCCTGAATTCACAATCTAGTTCTTTTCTCGCCATTCTTAAAGCCCTACTCATATATTCAAAGACATGAGAGCTGTTATCTACTATTTCTCTTGTACTAAGAATCCTGTTTTGATTTTTCAAAGAAAAAATAAAAAGTCCAGTTGGGCCAACAATAACGGTGAAAAAAATTGCAACAGATATTAAAACCTCAATCAATGTATATGCTCTTTGTTTTTTAATCTCAATCCTCATAGTATTTATTGCTTGTGCTTTTCATACCAATTAGTAATATGCTCTACAACTTCAATCTGATGAGTCCTACCTCTTTCCTTCCATTCAACTACAACTTCTACTTTAATTTTATCGGTATCTATTAGCTCAATGAAAATTCTTCTTTTAAATTTGGTCTGGTTGTCACCAGAATAGCTGTAAAAACCACTGTTATCAATATTAAGATAGCGAAGGTCATTAAAAGTGCACCCAGCAATAGTAGTTAAAGGAGGATATGATGAGGGTGTATCTGTCTCATAATCAGCCTCGCAGCAACTATTAGGAGGCAGACAATTATTTAAACCATCATTCCATAAAACTTCAGAAGATTCTCTTTGTTCAAGCCAATTATTGTCTCTTATATTCCTAATTATCTCAATCCCCTCTTGAGCTAGATAGGCAGCAATTATTCTTGACTGAGCCATTGCAGCAGCAAAAAGTGTCTGCTGAATCAAAGCAAAAGATCCTCCAACGCCTACTGTTAAAATAAAAACAGCTACAATTACTTCTAAAAGCGTGAATCCTTTCTTAAAGAACTTATTTTCTTTCTGATTTCTCTTTAATTTTTTATTTATTTTAATCCACATCAATTAAGCCAACATTATTAATAGTAATGGTTTTAGTTTTCCCAGCAAGAGTTAAGCTAATAATTACCTGATTATCAGCTGGCAAAGGATTAATTGTAATAACAGGAACAGGCGGAAAAAAAACAATATTTATAGGACTCGTAGGAATAATGTCTGAAATTATAACTCCTGGTTCTAAAGAAATCTCTCGAATCTGTTCTGGATAAGATTCGCCAGGCGCTGAGCCTGCTTCAAGACAACTAGTAGCTGTTCCTGATGGATCATATTCATTATCACCATCACAATCAGCAAAAAGGATATAAGAATTGGTGTTGGTTTTAAAATAAAGCCCGTAGCCACCTTTTGGAAAATTCTGGCCAAATTGAACAGGAGTTAATTCTCCGGTCATTGCCATTTCTTGTGTATTTCTTAAGTCCTGAGCAAAACTATGGGCTGACCTGTAAAGAGAGAATTGCTTTTCACCCACATTATAATTAGTAATAACCATTGGGAAAAGAAGAAGAATAATAGCAACAACAATAAGAACTTCAGCCAATGTAAACCCAGCACCATTTTTCCTTCTAGAAAGATGGTGCTGGTGGTTATTTCTCAAAAACAATAAAAGCTTCAAAGCTTTGTTCTTCATCATAATTAAACAGAATTATTAGGGAACAACCTCCTCCCATTCAGGCAAAGGAATAGTAATCTGCAATTGATAACTCTCTGAATCAGTTCTTCCAGCATTGTCTGTAATATCTAAAGTTACTGTACCAGAATTAGCACTAAGATTAACGAAGCTCGCTGAAGGATTCTGCTCATTACTAGAAGAAGGACTACCATCCTCGAAAGTCCAGTTCCAGCTACTTACTGCTGTTGAACCTTCTGAAATGACAGAAGTATCCTTAAAATACACTGCCTCACCTTCAGAAGCTACAAAGCCATTACAGCTCTGCCAACCTCCATCAGAATCAAAAGAACACTGGAAATCAGCAGCTATTTCTCTTCTTACATAAAAGTTCCTATTTAAACTATCAGTTGCCCCAACACTATCTTCAACTGTTAAAGTAATATAATAATTCTGGCTGGCTGGTAAAGTAGGTAGCAATAAATCACATATTCCTTCATTTTCTGGAGTTACTGGATTATCAGTACAGATAATATAAGGGTCCTGCCAAGGAGTAGCGTCTTGATAAAAGATTGACCAAGTTGATTTTACAATATCATTATTATCATCTGGTGGATTTGTTGAATTAGGATCAGTGGAATCATTTAAGAAATAAAACTGGCAGTTTCTGTTATAAGCAATCCAGCTTCCATCACATGCTGAACCAGGACCGCAGCCTGAACCATCACAGGAAACAGCAGCAGAAGGAGGATCATTCTCACTAATATTGATTTGCTTGGTACAAACATCTGGACAATCACCTGGAGTTGAAGTCCATGCTCCATCATTGTCCTGAACCCTTAACTTAGCACAAAAGATTCCTGAGTTATTATAAGTATAATTAATAGTATTTTCTGAACTAATAACCGGAGAACCTTCTCCAAAATCAAATTCATATTGAGTAATTGTTCCATTATCATCATGAGCTGAACCAGTAAATAATACGTTTAAAGGCGCTACTCCTGAATCAGGTGTTGCATCTAAAGAATCACAAACAGGTGGTATATTGCACTGAGGAGCATCAACGATAATATTTGGCTCACAGGGCTGTCCTGTTCCAGTTCCAGTATCACAATTACAACCTACAATACAATCACCAAAATCAGGATAATCATAATAATCCTGACCCACACAAACATCAGGAAGACACAAGCAATCAGGACAATCTGGGCCTAGTGTACATTCACCTTCACCCTCGCAAACTCCCCACGAACAGGTTAACAAACAGGTCTGCTCTCCACAATTACCACAGCTTCTAACGCTGTCTTTAACACATTCATCTGTTGGGCAACTTGGCCAAGTGCTGTCTGCTTGACAGGTTATTGTATGAGAGCACCCCTGAGGCGAAGTACAGTTGGTCTGTTGTCCAGGAGTACATTCTGAGGCCACTACGTTAATATTTGCAGTATCTTCAGCACTTCCTTCACCTCTTTGAACAAAAGCTTTAGAAACATAATCACCAACTGATGCATAGCTACAGACATCAACAGCAGTATAATCATCAACGGTTTGATTGGATACTTCTAATTCCCAGATGCTATCATTTGTACAGTCAAGTTTATAATTAATTGCACCAAACATTGAACCAGCCACAATCGCTCTTAAATCAACACCTGACAAAGAGTCAGTGCCAAAAGCTGGATCAGCAGTAAGGCCAACAGAGATGGTTGGATCATTCACTGTTACAACTAATGTGTCTTGGGTGTGTTCTGTGCCATCAAAAACATCAACTGAAACATTGTAAGTGTTGGCACTAGCATAATAATGAGATGGGTCTTCATCGTTTGAATTGGGTGTTTCATCAGCAAAATCCCAAGTATAAGTCAAAGGATCATCATCTAGATCATAAGCACTAATATTAAACTTAACAGAGCAATCGGTTTGAGTGGTTGGATCCATACAGCAAACAAACTGATCAGTACACTGCTGGTCTGGAGTAGAAGAATGAGCAGTATAATAATTTAAACTAGTGATACTTGGCGCACTATTTCCAAGATTTTCAGCAACACTAACCAATACTTCATTACCCCATCCCACCTTTCCCGCTGCATCTCTACAGGCAAATTTCATATAATAATCATCAGAAGTAGCAAAAATATAATTAACTTCAATGGAAGTAGGAAAAATAGAAACAGGGTTTGGTTGTGGTTGATAAGTTCTATTTTTTTTATAAAGCCAACAAGCAGAAATACTACCTGAATCATCTAAAGATGCAGTAAATGTTTGCTCTATTCCCTGAGTAGCAGTTAAGGGAGAAATCTCACCAACAATGGGGTCTGTAAAATCAATATTATAATATTGAATTGAACTAGAACTGTTTTCTTCAAAGTATGGGGAATGCCAATTATCAGCATTATCCTTAGAACGGATATATGCCCAGCAAGCTTGACTTCCTTCATAAGGACAGTTTCCGCCTGCGCCTACAGTAATAGTTTGAGATGAGGTATTGCATGTTCTAGGCTGCCAATCAGTTGAATACTCACAGTCAGGACTAATAGGCTGACAATTATAAGAAAGAACTTTATATTCGCAGTAATCAAGACCTGAATACAAATCTTCATCAAAGGTATCAAGGGAAAAATCGTCAGTATACCAATTTCCTGATACTGGTGATTGTATTTGAGAGGTTGGTTGTGTTTGATCTATTAATGCTTTAATTGGTAAGTCCTCGGTCCCCATATTATCCGCATTGTCTAAAACATGAAGTCCGTACCACCGTTTACCATCCTCTAAAGGAGAATCAGAAACAGAGCTTGTCCATAAATCAGAATCAGCTGGAGCATTATAGTTTCCACCAACTTTTGACCACACACAACCATCTTTGTTTGTATCAGAGCAATCTGTATCATTATAAAGAGCTTTCCAAATCTCAACATGGCTTAAATGAGAACCCCCTGAATCACTAACAGTCCATGAAACATCAAAAACCACTGTACTGCTAACCCAGTTAGGAGAAGCAGGATTAATATTAAAAACATCAACAACTGGATCAATAGAATCGATATCAATCACCACCTTGTAATCTGAAGTCCCACAAACTCCCCTGTCAATACAATTAAAACTAATCCAGCCAATTACTGTGTCTGACCATGCCCAATCTTTAAACTCGTTAGTAGGTGAGATTGAGGTGTCCCGAAAAACCCCGTAGCTTGTATCTCTTAGCTTTATCCACGCATCTGCGTCTAAAGCTTTTGCCCAGCCAGAAGCTTCATTTGATTGTAAATCAAGTTTAGCAATAAAATCCTCGCTACCATCATAAGGAGGGGCAGGTGGGGCTCCGGTATCACTGCGTTCAAAACTAATCCAGCCAATATTTTCTGACCAAGCATAACCTGAAAAAACTCCTGTTGAAGAGTCAATATTAACACCATAAATTATTCCTCCGCCACCACTTGTATTATTAAAACTAATCCAGCCAATATTTTCTGACCAAGCCCAACCAGAAACATTATCATCTACTCCTGCATCTATTGGCCAGGCAATAAAAAAACCTAAAACAAGAAAGCTTATCAGTAAAAATGTTTTGTTTTTATTTGAAAAAAAACTCATATAGAAGAATGGTCTAATTATTACTATTTTAGCAAAGACCCATAAATTAAGAAATACCAGGCAGGTAAAACTGTAAATAAAAATCAATTATCAAATTTTCAAAGAATAAAGCTAAAAAAGTGCCAAGAACTAAAAATGGTCCAAAAGGAATCTCTGATTTAAAAGTCTTTTTGCCTAAAACAATCAAAATTACTCCAATTATTGCGCCAATAAAAAATGCTGAGAATAAAGCAATTAATATTTTAGGAAAACCTAAAAACAGACCCATAAAAAAAGCTAGCTTCACGTCTCCCATGCCCATCCATTTGCCCTGGGAAACTGAAACTATTAAGAAAAAAAATAATGAAGCGCCTAAAGCAGAATAGACAGCGCTCAGCACCTTGTCTTGAGTATAGAACTTTAAAAAACCCGTTATTAATATGAGCGGAAAAATTACTTTATCAGGAATTATGTAGTGCTTAAAATCATAAGTAAAAATAATTATTAAAAAACTAAAAATAACAAATAAAAAACAGGTTTTAAAGAGGATAAAAAGGGAAGGATTGTATAGCAATAAATCAATATTCTGAGAAACTATTAAAACAAACGAAATAGCTGTGGCCAGTTCCACTAAAATATATTGAATTGATATTGGTTTTTTACAATAACGGCACTTGCCTTTTAACATAAAAAAACTTATCACTGGAATCAAATCATACCACTTTAAGTTTGTTTTACATTCCGGACAATATGATTTACCAAATAAAAAATCCTGGCTTATTGAAAGCCTATAAATCACTGAATTTAGAAAAGAGCCAATAATTAAGCCAAAAATAAAAACTAAAAGATAAATTAAAAATTCCATCTATCTATTAAAATAAACTTCATATAAATTATCTTAACACTTTAGCTGATTAAAATAAAAAACTGACAACTAATGCTGAGCTGTCAGCTTTCTATGTTTTTTTTAAAATCAGTCAGAATTACCAGATAAAACAAGTACATCCGAGCGAAGTACTTGGAACTGCAGCTAAACTTAGCTTCCTAGTGCCTGAATGAGTAGATACGAAATAAATAGTATCTCCAGCTGTTGCGCTGTCTTCTTCCAGTGTTGCATAAGCGCAGAACCACTGACCAACTGAAGCATCATAACTATCAGTTGTACAACTCAGATCGCCTGTGTTGTTTGTCCAATTGTAATGTGTTGTGCCTCCTAAAGGATCGTCAACGGATTGCAGATAAGTAGAAATAGCGGGAACACCATCAGCAGCAATATTTGTGAAATAAGCATCATTGTCTGCGTAATAAAGCTCCTCAGCAGTGCTAATCTGGCGCATATCAGATTGTCTTACTGCATCTCTGGCTTTTGCCCTTGCTCCACCTAAAGAAACTAAAACAATTCCGGATAAAGTTCCGATAATTGCAATAACTACTAGTAATTCGACTAAGGTAAATCCTTTTTTATTGTTCAACATATTTTTGAAAACTGTATATTTAGAATTCGACCTTTTTCTATTTTTATTACAAAATAATTTTATTGGGTAACATCAATTCCGCAACAATCAGGGTTTGAAGGCGTATAAGCTGATGCTGTTTTGGAAAATACTCCTTTATTTGAGCTACAAAACCAGGTATCTGCCAATGATTCTGATTTAACATAAAGACAATAGTAAGCATCGGTTCCTTCTGTCCAGGTATACTGATAAGGAGCGGTATTTAAAGGGTCAAAGGGCATTGATGTTATGATTCTGCCAATTGAAGTTAAAGTATTTACTCCCTGAGTTGTATTAATATACTTATCAGTGCCAGCACCACAATTATTATCATTATAACATAACTCCATAGCAGTGTTAATCTGCTTGAAATCTGCTTTTCGTCTAGAATCTCTTGCCCTTTTTCTGGCAGGACCCAAAGTAACAAAAGCAACGCTAGCTAAAACAGCAATAATAGCAATGACAACTAAAAGCTCTATTAAAGTAAATCCTTTTTTTCTCCTCACAATTCTAATAATCTTTTTTTATTAAGTAATATAATTAATTTTAACACTTTTTTTCAAAAAAGGAATACACAATTTAAATGCCAATGATCTGGTAAAGAGGCATTAAAATTGCAAGCATCATGCCCCCAACAACAACTCCCAATACCATAAGCAGCACTGGTTCTAAGATTGCTAAAAAATTAGTGATTCCTCTTTCAACTTCTTTTTGATAGAACTTACCAATGTTCATCAAACTATCATCTAATCCCCCTGTTTTCTCTCCAACCAAGGTCATCTGAACAAAAACTGGAGGAAAAATATCTGGAGAAAGAGATAAAACCGACGAAATAGGTGTGCCTCTTCTAACCTCGCTTCTAATTACCATTATTGCTTCTTTATAAACAGCATTGCCAACAATGTTAGCAGAAAGCTCCAGGGATTTAGCAATCATCAGTCCTCCAGAAATTAAAGTAGATAAAGTTTCAGCAAACCTAGCAAGATAAATAGTTTTTAAAAGCGGACCCAAAACAGGTATTTTAAGAGAAATTCTGTCGAAAAAAACTTTTCCTTTTTCAGTTTTATAATACTGATAAATTATAAATAAAAGGAGTATTGAGATTGAAAACAGAAGAAGAGTGTTTTGTTTTAAAAATGCAGAAATCGCCATTACTCTTTGGGTAATTACTGGAATCTCAACAGTACTCTCCCTGATCACTATACTTAATTGAGGAATAATAGTGTAAACCATCAAAAACATAATGAAAAAAACCATCAAAAGAACTAAGGATGGATAAATAAGAGCTCCTTTGGTTTTTGAAGCCAATTCATATTCTCTTTCCAAATGGTCAGCTAAATGAGTCAGTGATTCAGATAATTTACCGGAAGCCTCTCCTGCTTTTACCATTGCAACGTAGAAAGTGGAAAAGGTGTCAGGATATCTGCCAAGGGCTTTGGAAAATGAACTGCCTCCCTCTATTTCTTTTGACAGGGTAAAAATCTTTTCCCGAAGCACAAAATTCCTGGTTTGACCAGACATAACCCTTAAAGCTTCTGATAGAGGAACTTCTGAACCAAACATCATTGACAGCTGTCTGGTAAATAAAACAATGTCTCTTAAAGAAACTCCTCTAAAAAGCTCTAATCTTCTAGCGTAAAAAGGAACTTTGGCTTCTTCAAGATAAGTAACATAAAATCCATGTCCTTGAAGCAAAGAAAGAGCCCCTTCTTTTGAAGAAGCTTCTATGGCTCCAATTCTAACCTCTCCTTCTTTTGTTCTAGCTTGATAATTAAATTTCATTTGCTAGCGAATAAGCATTCTTAACTCGCTTGGTGAAAGAGAATAATTAAGCGCATTTTCCAAAGAAATCTCTTTCTTTTTCACCAAGTCAGCTAAAGAACGATTTAAAGAAATCATGCCCAGCTCAAGACCTGTTTCAACCATCATTGGAATTTCATGAACCTTATTTTCTCTTATTAAATTAGCGATAGCAGGCGTGGCAATCATCACTTCACAGGCAGGTATTAATCCTCCTTTAATCCTGGGAATTAATCTCTGAGAAAGCACTCCCAGTAAAGAACCAGACAGCTGAGCTCTGACCTGATTCTGCTGCTGAGGAGGAAAAGAATCAACAATTCTATGGATTGTTTGAGAAGCAGAATTTGTATGAAGCGTTGCAAAAACCAGATGCCCTGTTTCAGCAGCAGTAATAGCTGTGGCAATTGTTTCTGGATCCCTCATCTCCCCAACCATAATTACATCAGGGTCCTGGCGAAAAGTAGAGCGAAGTGCTTTGGAAAAACTCAGTGTATCCTGCCCAACTTCACGCTGGTCAATAATTGCCTTGTCAGCAGTAAAAATATATTCTATGGGATCCTCAATAGTTAAAACATGATCAGCCCTGCTATGATTGATTTCATCAATTAAAGCAGCTAGTGTTGTGGATTTTCCCTGAGAAGAAGGGCCGCATATCACAACAAACCCCTGGGTTGCTTTTGTGAATTCATGAAGTATTAAAGGAAGATTAAGCTCGTCAATTGTTCTTATCTCAGCTGGAACCAATCTTAAGGCGCAAGAAATATTTCCTTTTTGACGGAAAATATTGATTCTAAAACGGGCCTTGTCGTCAAAGTTATATGAAAAGTCAATTTCTTTTTCTTCCAAGAACTTTTCCTTTTGGAAATCATTCATCAGAATAAAAGCAAAACCCTTGGTGTCTTCAAAAGAAAGTTTCGGCTCTTTTAATAAAGGGATTAAAGCTCCTGAAATTCTTAAGACCGGAGGATGGTCCACTGATAAATGGATGTCAGAGGCCTGTTCCTTAATTGTTAAATCAAAAAGTTTTTTAATTCTGTTGTTATAATTTACCATATGTTATTTTAGCACCTTATTAATCTCTTCTATAACTTCTAAGGGAGTATAGTGGGCTTTAATAAGATACTTTACTGCGCCCAGCTTTAAACCTTTTTCAACCTCTTCTTTCTGTCCAAGATTAGAAAGAACAATAACTTTTAAGTTTTTAAGTTTTTCATTCTCACTGACCTGTTTTAAAACCTGCCAGCCATCAATATTGGGCAGAACTATATCAAGTATTAAAAGATCAAAATCTTTTTCTTTTAATTTTCTTAAACCTTCTTCACCGTCACTGCCAACCTCCACAGAAAAACCAATCTCTTTAAGCTTAGTAGTGTAGATGTCTATTAAAAATGGATCGTCTTCTATTAATAAAATTCTTTTCATATATTTTTCAAGCAAAGTATAATTCTTAATTCTACAGATTATATAGAATCAAGCCCTTACTTTTCTTGGGTTACTCTTAAAATTTCTTCTATTGTAGTAATACCTTTTAACACCTTTAACATTCCATCTTGTCTGATTGTTGTCATTTGCTGTCTTTTTGCCTCTACTTTCAGCTGTTTTTCAGAAATTCCCTTTAAAATCATCTCAGCAAGCTCATCGGTCATTTTCAAAACTTCAAAAACACCAATCATACCTGAAAAGCCCTGGTCATTGCAGTATTTGCAAGCCCCTGGCTGCCAGACAAATAAGGGCTCAACTTTAATATCTTTTCTAACTTCTTCAGGCAAGCCCTCTATTTCTTTTAAAATTAAGGTTCTAATTTCTTTTTTTGGCTTTATCTTTTTCTTGCATTTATCACACAACCTTCTTACCAGTCTTTGAGCTATAATCAAGCTTAAAGTTGAAGGAATTAAAAATGGCTGAACCCCTAAATCAATTAATCTTGGAATTACTCCTAGGGCACTGGATGTATGAAGCGTTGATAAAACAATATGTCCTGTTAGAGCAGCATGAGTGGCTAAATCAGCAGTCTCTAAGTCCCTTATTTCTCCTACCATGATTATATCAGGATCTTGTCTTAAGATATGACGCAGACCCTTGGCAAAACTATAGCCAATATCTGGTTTTATCTGGGACTGATTCACTCCTGCTATAAAATACTCTACTGGATCTTCAAGTGTAATAATATTTACCCCTTCTTTATTTAAACGCTGTAGGATTGTATAAAGAGTTGTTGTTTTCCCGCAGCCAGTAGGACCAGTTGCCAAAATCAGCCCATAAGGCCTTTTTATCATTTTTTCCACTGTTTTTCTATCTCTTGAAAAAAGACCCAGTTCCTCAAATTTCTTTAAGCCGATTAAAGGGTTTAAAACCCTGATTGCTACTTTTTCCCCTAAAGTGGTGGGAAGAGTTGAGACCCTGAAATCAATACTCTGACCTTCCACTTTGGCTGAAAAACTGCCGTCTTGAGGAATCCTGGTTTCATCAATCTTTAAATTAGAAAGCACCTTGATTCTGGCAACTACTGATTGATGAACTCTCAGTGGTAAAAAAATAGAAGCGTGAAGAGAACCAAGCAGCCTGAAACGGATTCTTAATTTATCTTTTGCTGGCTCAATATGAATATCAGAGGCTTTGCCTTCTACTGCATATCTCAAAATTACAGCAACAACTTTTGCAATTGGAGCTTCTTCAACCAATCTCTCTATCTCAGACCTGCCGACAGCTTTTCTAACCTTCATTTCTTCTTCAAGTTCTTCTAGGGCCTTGCCCACTTCTTTTCGTAATGTTTGATGCTGTTTTAAAAATTGGTTAAATGTGCTAAAAGTTATTAAAAAAATCTTGTAGTCGAACTTGCCTCTTCTTGCCAGAAACTTCAAAGCTTCCTGGGAACCCAGGTCCTCAGGAAAAACCATACCAACATCCAAAACATTGTCCTTTCTTCCCAAAGAAATCATATTGTAATTGCTCGCAGTTTCCTGGGGAATAAGCTCTAATATCTCTAAAGGAACAGTTTTAGGATCAATGGTTTTTAAGGGAATTTCCAAGTAATCTGATTTTGTTTTAAATAAAAAATCCTCGGAAACTATTTCTTGTTTCAAGATTATTTCTTCTTCTTTTTTTGCAGAAGTTTTAATTTCTTTTTCTAAAACCTCAGCTTTAGATTTATCCAAAACTCCTTTTTTAACTAATTCTTGTATTAATGACATATTAAAATGGAATAAATGGATTCTCTCTTCCAATAGTTCCTTCGAAGGACGGGATTTTCTCAATTAAATTTAATTGTTTTAGTAATGGATTTTGAAAAATATCAAAATTAATTTCAATTTTTTTAAGGCGTTTTGAAATTAATATCTCAGATGGCTCTTCTTTGGGCTTAAATCCCCACCAAAGAATAAAAGCAGTAGATAGAATCAAAACCACAAAGATAATCGTTAAATTTCTTTGTTTTTTAATTTGTTGCTGGAATGTTATAGCCATCTTTAGTATGAATAAGCAGTTATTTTAAAATTGAATTTAAACAGTTCTCCTTTCTCAGGATAAGAAAAATGAATGCTGTCTACATCTATTAATCTTGATGAATTCTCAATAAAAGGAATGAATTTCTTCAAACCAATATATTCACCGCTCAGAATGAAATTAACCTTTGTTTTTTTAATATTGTCTTCCGCGCTCATCAGCCCTAAATTTATATCACCCAGCACAAGACCTGATCGGGAAGCTGACTTTTGAATAAAAGCTAAAAGCTCTGGCACCTGAGGGCTCTCAGGCAAAGCAGATTCAATTTTTAGAAGTGAGTCCTTGTTCGCCTCAAGTTTATCGGAAACATCTTTTAATCTTTGAAAATATTCTTCCTGAAACTGAAGCTCATCTTCTTTAATTGAAATTTGGCCTGTCACTAAATTTAAGGATTCATATTTTTTAAAAACCAAACTAGACAATAACGCTAAAATCACAGCAACAAAAACAACAATAATGTTAAAATATCTTTTCATCTTAATATTTAAAAATTTCTTTATTTAAAAAAATATTTAAGCTAAAATCAATCCCCCCTTCTTTGTTTAAAGTAGCGTCTGTCAGCATCAGATCCTCAATTATTGGTTCGCTGTTAAGAGTTGAAATCTGCTGCTGCAAGGTTGAAAAACTGTCAGTCTGGCCAGACAGAATTACCTTTTCTTCCTGGATGTTTAAATTAACTTTGGAAAAGAAAACACGGGGAAAAACTCTTTTTTCTAAAAAGTCAAAAAACTTTGAGCTTAAAACATGACCTTCTAAAAAAGGAGCAATAGCTTCTATCTTCTTCTTGTAATCTAAATTCTCCTCTTCTAATGTAATTCTTTCAGCAGTTCTTCCTTGCTCTAATCTTTTTTCCAATTCATCAACATATACTTTTGACCTTTCCTCAAGATTATTCAATAAAAAATATGTACCAATCAGAACAATGATTAAAAATATCAAAAGATAAATTAAAATCTTTTGCCATTTATCTGCTTCTTTAACTGGTTTTGGTATTATTTCAACCATATATGTTTATTTTAAACTATGATTCTAATCCCCTTAAAGCTGCGCCAACAGCAATAGCATAAGCAGGCCCCATTTCTTTTAAATTTTCTTCAAGAATGGGTGAAAAAAAGATGTTGGAAAAAGGATTGGCAATTTCAATTTCTTTCTTAAAATAATCCTTAAATGAATCCTGAAGGCCTGGCAGCATAGCAACCCCGCCAGCTAAAATTATCTTTTCAACCTCTTTTCTCTTCCTTAAATAAAATTCTTTAAACACTTTATCGATTTCTCTGATAACCAAAGCAATTAAAGGAGTTAAAACTTCTTTAACGCTTTTCTTTTCAGAATTCTCTATTAACGAAGAAATCCCGTATTTTGTTTTAAGACCTCTTGCTGTCTCATAATCTAAAGAAAGTGCCTTTGAAATTCTTTCTGTTAGAATATCTCCTGAAATATCAAAACTATGGGAGATTTTTAAAGTTCTTTTATCAACTATACTGCAAGTGGTACTTCTAGCGCCAATGTCAATTAAAGCAACAGTTCTTTTTTCTTCTTTGTCAATCAAGGACCTCATTAGCCCAAATACCTCTGCTTCCAGAGCCAAAAGCTCTAAATCTGAATCCTGGGCAATTTCTTTGTATTGGTTAATTACTTCATTGGGAACTGTAACCAGCAAAATTTCAAATCTCTGACCCTCTCTTCTTGTCTCTTTATTAAGTAACTGCCAGTCAAGCGTGACTTCAGCTAAAGGAAGAGGAACATGGCGTCTAGCCTCAGATTTTACTGCCTGAGGAAGTTCTTCTATGCTCATTGAAGGCAATTCAAAAGAGGTAAAAAAAGTTGAAAAATCAGGAATTGTAAAAACTGCCTTACGGGTCTTGATGTTAGCCTCCTCAATCACAGCCTTAACTGCTTTGGCAATATCTTCACTTACAAGAGAAAGTGTGTTTTTCTCAAAGGTTCTGAATGGTTTTTTATACAAAACTGAAGCTGAAATCTCGCCATAGTTTTCCAGTTTATTCCTCCCAGCCCAGCGTGATAATTCAACTAATTTTACTGCTGAAGTACCAATATCTATTCCTAAAAACTTTTTTGGAATTAATCCTAAAAACTGCATTGTATGATATTATACCACAATGAAAAACAAACTAAAAAGATTTTTTCTTGATTTATTGTTCCCAAAAACCTGTTTTGGCTGCCAGAAGCCAGAAACCTATCTTTGCTGTGACTGCGAAGCTATTCTTGAAGTATCAGACATTCATAAAAAACTAAAAACTGAACAGCTTTCTGATTTATATTTTGCTCTAGAGTATAAAAAATCTCTTATTAAAACTCTAATTTCTCAGTTCAAATGCCAACCTTTTATTAAAGAGCTTTCTCGTCCTCTGTCTTCTTTAATAATAAACCATTTTCAGCTGATAGAGAAGAATAAAAATGATTTTAAAGATTTTATTATAATCCCTGTGCCTTTACACATTAAAAAATTGAAGTGGCGTGGATTTAATCAAGCGGAAGAAATTGGAAAGCATTTATCAGAATTTTTTAAAATTCCCTTAATAAATAATGTTTTAATAAAAAAGCATAAAACCTTAGCTCAAACTGAACTTACTGGAATAAAAAGAGAAAGAAATGTTTTAAATGTTTTTCAGTGTGAAAATACAAAAACAATTAAAAACAAAGATGTTATTTTAGTTGATGATATTTACGTAACTGGCTCTACAATAAATGAATGCGCCAGAGTTCTAAAACAATCTGGTGCAGGAAAAGTTATTGGAATAGTAGTTGCAATAACTGAACCAAAGTAAATAAATTAAGCGGAGAGGGTGGGATTCGAACCCACATGTCCTTTTGGGACGCCAGTTTTCAAAACTGGTGGAATAGCCGTTATCCGACCTCTCCAAAAGAAAGTGCGGAGGAGGTGGGACTCGAACCCACAAGACCCGTTAAAAGGTCACACCTTAGCAGGGTGGTACGATGCCATTACGTGACTCCTCCTAAACGCATATATTTTACATCTCAATATACATTAAGTCAATTGATTTGAACCTAATTTTATGATTAAATTAAGCAAGAGTCCCCATAGCTTAATGGATAGAGTACTGACTTGCGGAGTCATTGGTGAAGGTTCGACTCCTTCTGGGGACACATTAATATTAATATAAATAATAAACATGATTACTTGTTTTTTTGAAAACAATAATAAAGTATTTTTAAGACACGTTGTTGTAGATAATATTGTTATTAAAAACAATCAAATTCTTCTTGTTAAACGCGCTCCTGATACACCAGCCCATCCTAATAAATATTCCCTGCCAGGAGGTTATTTAGATAGAGATGAAACCATGACCCAAGGCACTTTAAGAGAATTTGAAGAAGAAACTGGTTATAAGGGAAAAATAGTTTCTTTATTTAGAATTAACAGTGACCCAAACAGAAAAGGAGAAGACAAACAAAATATAGATTTTGTTTATTTAACTGAAGCAAAAGAAAAAATCTCTGAACCTGATAGTGAGATAAGCGAAGCGGTTTGGTTCGATTTAGATAATTTGCCAAAACCAGAAGAAATTGCCTTTGACCACTGGGAAAATATTGAGCTTTATCTAAAACACAAAGAAAAGCCTTTTTCTTTACCAATCCTTAATCTATAGTTCTTTATGAATCTATCAACCCCTATTGAGAAAATACCGCGCGTTGGACCTCAATATCAAAAAAAATTAAACAGATTGGGCATTAAAAATATTGCTGATTTATTATTCCATTTTCCTCATCGTTATGAGGATTTCTCTAATTTAACCCCTATAACCCAAGTTAAAGCTGATGAAAAGGTTTGTATTCAAGGAAAAGTATTAGATATTCAAAATATTATTACCAGAAGAAGAAGATTTGTTCTAACAAAAGCTACTATTAAAGATGAATCAGGAGCAATAAAGGTAATTTGGTTTAATCGTCCTTATCTGGTTGATAGTTTAAAACCCGGTGCTTCGGTCTGCTTGGCAGGAAAAGCAGCTATAAATAAAAAATACTTTTCAGGTGTTTACCTGTCAAGCCCAGCTTATGAAAAAATATCTCAAGAGGAGAAGAAAACCTTAATTCACACAGGAGGATTAATCCCAGTTTATCCAGAAACAGAGGGATTATCTTCTCGCTGGTTAAGGTATATTATAAGGCCATTGTTGGCTCAGTTTAAGAATAAAGTTCAAGATCCTTTACCAGAAACACTTAAAAAGGAAAATAAACTCCTTCCTTTAAACAAAGCTCTCTGGCAGATTCATTTTCCAGATTCAAATGATTTAGCAAACCAAGCCAGAAAAAGATTCTCTTTTCAGGAGATTTTCTTTATTCAATTGAATGTTTTAATGGAGAAATTAAGATTAAAACAAAAAAGCGCAATAAGTGTTCCAATAGAATTAGAAACTATAAAAAGCTTTGTTAAATCTTTATCTTTTAAACTCACTGATGCTCAAAGAAAATCAAGCTGGGAGATTTTAAAAGACATGGAAAAACCACAGCCAATGAATAGATTACTGGAAGGAGATGTTGGCTCTGGAAAAACCATTGTTGCAATGATTGCAGCTTTAAATACAGCCAAGTCAAAGCATCAAACAGCTTTTATGGCTCCAACAGAAATATTGGCAGAACAACACTTTAAAAGTCTTTCAGATATTTTAAAAGGTTTTGATGTTAAAATTGGGGTTTTAACAAGAAAAGCGTACAAAACATCTAATAAAAAAACAACAAAGAAAAAACTAATAGAGCAAATTAAATCAGGAGATATTGATATTTTGATTGGCACCCATGCCTTAATCCAGAAAGATGTAAAATTCAAGAACTTAGCTTTAGTTATTTTAGATGAACAGCACCGCTTTGGTGTTGAGCAGCGCGCTAAATTGTGCCAGCAAAAAGGAATTATCCCCCATCTTTTATCTATGACTGCTACTCCAATTCCAAGAACCCTGACTTTAACAATCTATGGAGACCTGGATTTATCAATTTTAGACGAGCTTCCCAAAGGAAGAAAAAAAATAATTACAAAATTAGTTTCTCCAAGAGGAAGGAAAAAAGTACACGAGTTTATTAGGAGTGAGATAAAAAAAGGGAAACAAGCTTTTGTCATTTGCCCCAGAATAGAACCAAGAGAAACAATGAACTCCTGGTCAAATGTTAAGGCTGTGAAAGAGGAATACGAGAAACTGTCAGAAAAGATTTTCCCTGAGTTAAAAGTAGAAATGCTTCATGGAAAAATGAAGAGCAAGGAAAAAGAGCAGACCATGAAAAATTTCAAAAGTAAAAAAACAAATATTCTAGTTTCAACCTCAGTTGTAGAAGTAGGAATTGATATTAAAAATGCAACAATAATGATGATTGAGGGAGCTGAGAAGTTCGGCTTAGCCCAGCTTCATCAATTTAGAGGAAGAATTGGAAGGGGAAAAGACCAATCATATTGCTTTTTATTCACCAGTTCTAAAGAAATAAGGACAACCAGGCGACTGCAAGCACTGCTTAAATCAAATAGCGGCTTTGAGTTAGCTGAAAAAGATTTAGCAATCAGGGGGCCAGGTGAAATCTCTGGAGCAAGACAATGGGGAGTGCCTGATTTAGTAATGGCATCATTAAAAGATGTTAAGCTTCTCGAGAAAACACGCTTCTGGGCAAAGCAGATTCTAATACAAGACCCAACTCTTAAAAAGAATCCTCTTTTAGCAAATAAAATTCAAGAGTTCGGCAAACGAATCCACCTTGAATAAATTTGTCAAGGATTTAAAAAATATAATGCTCAAGAGCATAATAAAGCATCCATCCAATAGCAAGAAAAGCTATTATAAAATCAAGTAAAAAAAATATACTTCCTTTTTGATTATTAATTTTCATAAATATTTAAAAACCAGCAAAATCCCTGATTACATCAACGGGAATAATGCTTACCACTCCCCAATAATCAATAGTTGCCAGTCCCAAGAATTCACCTTTAATATTAAACAAAGGACTGCCAGCCATGGTGCTTTTCTCAAGAATATTTGTTGAAATCAAGTTTTCATTGAAATAGGAAACAATTCCTTCATTAACCCCACGAGTAAATTCCTTAACCCCATAAATTGTTCCAACTAAGAAAATCCTTTCTCCTGTTTTCACCTTATTTAAATCAGCAAAACCAACTGTTGGCAAGCTGCTCTGCTCAAGCTTTATTAAAGCCAGATTATTGGTTAAATCTCTTTTTAAAATCTGATAGCTTGATGGCTCCCCTTCAACAAAAAACAAAAACTCTGAACCTTGAGGAACCAATTCAGCCAATGTTACTATCAGACCGTCTGAGGTTAAAACCATTGCTGAACCAATAAGTATTTTTTCTTTGCTGGTTGATTTTATACCAATAATTGTTTTTTCAACTCTCTCAACAGCATTTCTTAGGGCAATATTTTCCTCAATAGTGATTTCTTTTCTCTCGGTAACATAAACAGGCCTTTCAAGAAAATATGGCCAGATAAACTGGTTAGCGAAAAGCCCTCCTAAAATACCGATTATAAATATTGATAAAATTTGCAAAGCTTTTTTCTTCATATCATTAAACAGAAACTTTTTGTCTTTTTCTCTGTTTCATTTTAACTAAATCTTTAACACTTAAAAACATTATTTTCTCATCTTGAAAATCAATCACCATTCTTTTATTTTTTTCAAAATCTCCAGAAATAATCTTTGAAGACAATGGATCTAATATCTTTTTTTGAATTACTCTTTTAAGAGGTCTAGCGCCTAAATTTGGGTCAAATCCTTTTTGAGCAACAAAATCTCTAACCGACTCTGTAATCTCAACATTAATGTCTTTTTTCCCAAGCCTTTGAACAACCTTCTCAAGTTCGAGGTTAACAATTTTTTTAATCTCTGGTTTGTTAAGGTAGTTAAAAATTATAACCTCATCAATTCTGTTTAAAAACTCTGGTCTGAAATCATGCTTTAGAGCTGACAACACTTTTTCCCTTAAAGATTCTTTTTGTCTTTTTTCTTCATCTCCGCCAATAAATCCCAGTGATGCTTGCTGAGCAATAATATCACTTCCAACATTTGAAGTCATAATCAAGATTGCATTTTTAAAAGAAGCTACCCTTCCCTTGGCATCAGTTAATCTTCCATCTTCTAAAACCTGAAGAAGAATATTAAACACTTCTGGATGAGCTTTTTCAATTTCATCCAAGAGCATTACGCTATATGGTCTTCTTCTAATTTTTTCAGTTAATTGGCCTCCTTCATCATGGCCAACATAACCAGGAGGAGAACCTATCATTTTAGAAACAGTGTGCTTTTCCATATACTCTGACATATCTAATCTAATCATTGAATTTTCATCATTAAACAAGAAATTAGCTAAAGCTTTGGCAGTTTCTGTTTTCCCCACTCCAGTTGGACCTAAGAACATAAATGAGCCCAATGGCCTGTTTTCTTCAGAAATTCCTACTCTTGCACGCCTGATAGCATTAGAAATTGCAACAATGGCTTGTTTTTGACCAATAACCCGCCTGCTAATAATATTCTCCATTTTCTCTAGCTTTCTAATCTCTTCTTCAAGCAAGTTTGTTAAAGGAATTCCAGTCCATCTTGAAACTACCATGGCAATATCTTCTTCAGTTGCCTCACCTTTTAAAAGAGGGTTCTTCTTCTGAATCCTTGCTAATCTTTTCTCAGCACCTTTGAGTTCTTTCAAAAGCTCAGGGATTTTACCATACTTTAATTCAGCTACTTTTTGTAAATTAGCTTCAGAAATTCCTTTCTCGGCCTCAAATCGAGCATTTTCAATTTCTGACTTAAGGTTTTTAATTTTTGTAATTAAATCCTTTTCTGTTTTCCATTTAGCTTGAACTGCTTTTTCTTTTTCTCTTAAATCTGAAAGTTGCCTTGAAATTACTTTTAACTTAACTGCAGCATCTTTTTCTTTTTTTAAGGCCTCTTGCTCAATCTGTAATTTATTTATTTCTCTTTTTAAATTCTCTAATTTAGATGGCTCTGATTCAATTTCTAATCTTAAAGCACTCATTGCTTCATCCATCAAATCAACTGCTTTATCAGGCAAAAACCTATCAGAAATATATCTGGCAGCTAACTGAACACAGGTAACCAGCGCAGAATCTTTGATTTTCACTCCATGATGAACTTCGTACTTTTCTTTTATTCCTCTTAATATCAAAACAGTGTCTTCAATTGAGGGTTCTGCAACATAAATGGGTTGAAACCTTCGTTCTAATGCCTGGTCTTTTTCAATGTATTTTTGATACTCTTTTGAGGTTGTAGCTCCAATTGCACGCAGTTCACCACGAGCTAAAGCTGGCTTTAAAAGATTTGAAGCATCAATTGCTCCTTCAGCAGCTCCTGCTCCAACCAATGTATGAAGCTCATCAATAAATAACAAGTATTTACCATCAGCCCTGTTGATTTCTTTTATAAATGCTTTGATTCTATCTTCAAATTCACCTCTGTACCTTGTTCCAGCTATTAGTGCTCCTAAGTCCATTGCTATTACCTCTTTGTCCTTTAAACTCTCAGGAACCTGACCAGCAACAATACGTTGAGCCAAGCCCTCAACAATAGCTGTTTTTCCAACACCTGCTTCACCAATTAATGCAGGGTTGTTTTTGGTTCTACGAGACAAAATCTGCATTAATCTCTTTATTTCATTTTCCCTGCCAATCACTGGATCAAGTTTCCCTTTTCTTGCCAAAGAACTAAGATTACGAGCATATTTCTCAATTACCTGATATTTTGTTTCAGGCTTTGGATCAGTAATCCTATGACCTCCTCTTAATTTGGCCAACTCAGTTGAGAATATTTGATAATTTAATTGACCAAACGCCAAAGAACCAGCTCCTGCTTCTGGTTTCAAAAAAGCAGCTTTATCCAAAATTTCTTTTGCTTTTGTATCAGCATCTAAAAGACCTAAAAATAAATGCTCAATTGAGATAAATTCATCTCCCATTCTTCCGGCTTCTTTCTTGGCTTTATCTAAAATCTTAGCCATGTCCTGAGTAAGATAAAGCTGGCCCAATGTTTGCGGGGTAATAATAATAGGAATCTTGCCCAAACTAAGCTCTGTTTTTTTCTTTAATCCTTCGATATCAATACCAATCTTCTCAAGAACATTTACAACAATACTTTCAGATTGTTTAAGTAAAACATAAAGCAAGTGCAGAGCATCAATCTGCTGCTGCTCTTTTTTTTTGGCTAATTCCTGGGCAGACATTATTGCCTCTTGGCTTTTATGAGTAAATTGTCCTCCGATCATAATAATATTATTATAAAATAAAACTCGAAAAAATCAAGTAAAAAAATATAAAGAAAACAAAAAATTATCTTTGCTCACGTAAGGCTTAAATACTAGCTGCTTCTTTCTCCTAAGACCAATGAAATGGTTTTTTCCTGTTCTCCGCTTAGAATCTTTAGAGTTATCTCATCTCCTGGAGAATATTTCATAATGATCTTTGCTAAAGTATTCTCAGTAGTTATTTTCTCATTATCAAACTCTAAAATAATATCTCCCTCTTTTATACCAGCATCATCTGCAGCTGAACCAAGAAACACAGCTGCTTCACCTTGAGCGCCTTTTATAACCCAGGCGCCATAGTCAACAGCTAAATCATTCTCCTTTTGGACACCTTCATTAATTATTGCGTATCTCACGCCTAAAAATGGATAAACAATTTTACCTATGGTTTTGACCTGTTCAATGTCTCTTTTAGCTTTGTTGATAGGAATAGCAAAACCAACACTCTGGCCCTCAAGATCAATTGCAGTATTTATACCTATAACCTCTCCTTTTGAGTTTAAAAGCGGGCCTCCGGAGTTCCCTTTATTAATTGCTGTGTCAGTTTGAATAATATCTTCTAAAATTTCAACAAAGTCTCCACTTGATGCTTCAATTGTTCTGCCCAGCCCTGAAATTATGCCAACAGAAACAGTGTTCTGATACCTACCTAAAACATAGCCGATAGCAATTGCGGTTTGTCCAATCTGAATTTTGTCAGAATTTCCAAGCTCTACCTTGGAAAAAGATTCAAAATTCACTTCACCATTACTTGTCATTGTTTTTACCTGGTCAATCTTTAATATTGCTATATCCTGCAATGGGTCTTTAGCCAACACCTTTGCTGGAAACTGTTTGCCGCTTGAGACAACAACAGTGTAATCTGCATCTTCATCTAAAACAACATGTTTGTTTGTTATAATCATGCCGTCTTCAGAAACAATAAATCCTGTGCCTCCCCCTATTTCTTTTTTCTCAGTTCCTTTTTGCCTGTATTGAGGCACCTGGAATTCATAGAATGGTTCAAAGAAAAACTCTTCAAAAGGAGAAGTGTAGTATTTTTCTAATACTGGAAGGTCTTTTGTGACAATGATGCTCACTACTGACGGTGAAGCTTTTTGAACAACATTAACAATTGCCTGCTCCTGAAAAGTGTAAAGTGTTTGCTCCTCTTCGTTTTTTACAGGTCTTGTAATCTCAATATTTAACCTGCTGAAGAAATCCTTTATTTCCCAGTAAAAATAGCTTCCAGAAACTGCACCTGCTAAAAACCCAAAAATAGATGATATAAAGATAATTAAAATCAAGAACGAAAAAGCTTGTTTTTTAGATAATCTAGCAAATTCTGATTTTACTGGCTTTAGAAGCTTCAGCTTTCCTGACCTGAGTTTTGGTAATTTAATTATTGGAAATTTTATTTTTGGCAACTTATACATATTACTCATATTATAACCTATTTTGTTTTTGATTTTCAATGAATAATCAAATCTATACTGAAAAATATCTGATTTTATTGAACCGAAAAAAAGCACCCAGAGTCCTGCTAAAACATACCTTAGATAAGTTACTAATCTTCCGTCTTTTTCAAATCTTCTGGCAGACACTAAAACAGGGCTGATATCAATAAAACCGAATCTGCCGTGTTTTTTAGCTCTTCTTACATAATCATGGTCTTCAGCAAACTTTACTCTTTCATCAAAACCTCCAATTACCTGATGAATTTCTTTTTTAACTAAAATAACATTAGTGGCATGAGGTAAAAAGCTCTGGCTTAATTTTGCCCATAAATTATATAGCCAGTAAAAGATTTTATCAATTATTTTTCCCTGAGGATAAATTGGAAAACTTGCTATATCTAACTTCCTGCTTTTAAATTTCTCAGTAAGCTCATTTAAAAAGCCAACAGGCAAAGTTATAGCATCAGCATCTATAAATAAAAACAGTTCTCCAGAAGCAATCTTAGCTCCCTGGTTTCTTCCTTTGGCTGGCAATCCTCCTTGTGTTAGTTTGCAACCAAAACTTCTTGCTACTTTAACCGTGTCATCTTGAGAATTAGAATCAGCAACAATTATCTCATAATCACTAAAGCCCTGATCCTTAATTTCTGCAAGAACTAAAGGAAGATAATCTTGTTCATTTAAAGTTGGAATAATAATGCTTAACATATTTTAAAACAATTCTCTGGCCCGCTCCCAGATTTCAACATCCTGATGTCTATCTTTTAACCAAAACCACCATTCAGCTCCCCATAAATAAAACTTATTCAAACCTGTATTCTTTGCAAACTCAATATTTTCATTAAAACGCTCAAGATTCATTGTTTTATCCTGCTCTTCAAAAGAGCAATTATATAACCGGTTAGGGCACCAGGGCTCTGCCTGAAGCTCAACAGAAATTACATCTTTATTAAAAAACTTCTTAATAATTTCTGCTTTTCTCCAGTAAAAAACAGGCGGAAAAGGATAACTTATATATGCATTGATTTCACTTAACCAGGCTTTTTTATATATAGTTGTTCCAATAATATCCCCTAATCTAGCTGCTTCAATCCAAAAAGACCACTCACCGCTATCTGAAATTATTATTGGCCTTGTACTATCAAGTGATTTCACAAATTCAACTTCCTGTTTTATAAAACCCTTGTCAATCCAGGGGCATTCTCCAAAAGGAAAAAAGGGTTCATTCTCTATCATCCAGGCAGATATTGCAGGACTTTGTTTGTATCTTAAAACAATTGTTTCAACAAGGTTTAAGATTCTTTGCTGCTGATCTTGTTTGGTTAAGCCCTCTGCCCAGTGAGGAATATGACACTCTGGCCAGGAACCAGTTTTCATTCCAATCACTAAAATAATGTTTGCATTTTTCATTTCTGCTTGTTCAATCTGCCAATCCAAATCATCAAAACTAAATTCATTTTCTTTTTTTTCAAGCAAATCCCAAAAAGTAATAAGTTTTACATCCCTTACATTCAAATCATAAAGCAGGCCCGCATAAGCCTTTTTCCAATTTAAACCAAAATTCTGGGCATGCTTTTGGGAAAAGTTCACGCCAAAAGTTATTTCTTCTGCTCTTGGTGGAGTACCAATAAAAAAATAACCAATAAAAGCAAAAAGAGTTGTCAATAAAAAAAATACAATGTTTTTATACTTTATTTTCATAAAAAACTATATACGGAATTCAGGGGGTTTAGAAATTATTTCTTTAATATTAAAAACCCCTCTTTTTTCTGCTTCAATAAACCCTTCCATTGCTGCTTCAGCAAACCATCCGCTCTCAAGCAGGTCAAAAAGCCACTCATTGGCGTGGTCAGGATCCTGCTGGACAATACCAGAACCAAGCTTTAAAAGCCACTCACGGTTATAGTGCTCCTGAGAACCAATTGAAGGAGCAACAATAATGGGCAGTCCCAGACCAGTATAAAATGAAAGTTCGCTTGGTTTTGTCCACAGAACATCAGATTTCCTTAAAGCTAAGTTAAAGTCATTAAAATAACTATAAGTATCATTATTAAAGATTATTTCAACACCTGTTTTTAGTCCCAAGCTTTCAATACAATTTAAAAAATAATCCTTCACAGACTCCCTTGTACCAGCAACTAAGATAAGCTTAATTTGTTTTCTCTGAATCTTATTCTTCAAGCTTTTTAAGATACTATAGGCAATTTCTCTTTGAGCTCCTGCTCCTCCCACAGCAAACATAACTGTTAAAATGTGGTCTGATATTTCAGGCAACTCCCCAATATATTGATTAATTAAAACCTGATACTGATGGAAATATCTTTTTTTAGGATCAAGATTTAATAATCTGCATGCTAAATCATGTTTTAAAATTTCTAATTCCTGGCTGCCAATACTTTCTAGAGGCAAAGGATAGCCTGTTAAAAAAATATTCTCTTTTTTTACACCATAAAGCTTTAATCTTTCAACAACTCTTTCGTTCGGCGCAAAATACTTAATCCTGCTTTTTTTAGGGTTTAATGATGCCCAAGGTCTTGCAATATCAGCATCACAAACAACACAATATATATCAGACGGATAATCAAAGAATTCTGCCATAAAAGCAGGGGTGAAGAATGTTGAAATAATTGGACGGGGTTTTTCTTTTAATTTTTCAATTAAATGTCTGCCCCAACCACCTTTAAATAAACTATATATCCTTCGCAGAGAAAAATTAGGTTCTGATAAGTCTCTCTTGGGATAAAAATCAAGAATTCTTTGAAAGCTATCAAAAACAGAAAAAGCAAACTCACCAATCAAAGGAACTCGTTTGAATCTTGAAATGGCCTCATAAAACTTTCTTGTTGACTGCCAGATGTTTCTGTCTTTTTTTGGAATATCTTGATAACTATTGGCGTTAATAATTTTATTCTCAAAAGCCAAATGCTCTAAGGGATAAGCAGTTCTTTGATGACCGTAACCCATATCAACACTAACAACCCAAACTTTTTGTTTATTAAAATCATCCATTGAATTATCTTATCAAAAATTTGGCCATTCGATAAGATTTTTTAAAAAATAAAAAAGGTTTTAGATTCTTTGTAACAACAGATTATCCTTTTTTTTATTCATATTTTAAAAATTTAAGCCTCGAATCTCTTTGTAATTTCCAAACCAAAAAACCTAAAATTAAATAACTGATTAAAACTAAAACCCAGGAAACATTTTCAAAAACTAAGTTTAGATAAGGAATTTTAAAAGAAAAATCAATTATTTTAAGAATGTATGTAAGTATCAAATAAACTGGAAAAGAAAAAATTAAAGCTAAAGAATTTGAGAAAACTGCTAAAACAGAAGCTAAAAAGCCCAAAATAGTAATTATTGGAAGCAAAGGAACAATTAAAACATTAACAATAGGCCCTATTAAAGGAACCTGGCCAAAATTATAAATTAAAATAGGAAAAGTAAAAGCTTGAGCGCTTAGAGTAGAAGCCAGGCTATAACGAAGTTCTAAAAATTGAGGAACTTTTTTAAGTAATTTCATAAAAAAGGGCTGTAGATAAACCAAGCCCATTACTGCTAAAAAAGATAGTTGAAATCCTACATCCGTTATTAATAAGGGATTAAGAAGCAACATTAAAGATGCCGAGAAAATTATTGCTCCTGAGGCAATACTAGCTCTTCCAAAGTGCTGGGCTGTTAAAAGCATGATGCCCATTATACCAGCCCTTATTCCTGAAGCCGGAGCACCAATCATTAGAATATAGGAAACAATTATAATAATTGATAAATAAAATGCTTGATGTCTCCAAAAACCCAACCCTAAAAGAAAATTTAAAACTAATACAGAAATAATTGTAATATTCATTCCAGAAACAGCAGTAATATGGCGAGTGCCAGTTAAGTTAAATTTACTTATCCATGTTTTCGAGAAACTATCTTCATCGCCAAATAATAATCCTTCCAAGAGCGCTGATTGAGGCAAAGGAATTATTTCATTTAAGCCTTGCTTTAAATTATTTTTAATTGAAAAAAGAATTTTCATTATCCTATTTCCAGAATCTTTTTCTAATAATTCTATTTTTGGGAAAAACATTAAAGCAAAAATATTCTTCCTTTCTAAATATTGTTTGTAATCAAAGCTTTCAAAAACCGGAGGATCCTCTAATATTCCAGTGATTCTTACTTTGCTGCCATATTCATACTCAGGATATTTTGAAATTGTCACTAAAATCCTGCTATCAATGCCATCTGGTTGAATTTCAAATTTCTGGGTTTTTTCTGTTTGGGTGGGCTGATTAGCAACAATAACCTCAAGAGCAACTTTCTTATTTATATAACCTTTAATTTTATTATTATCAATCTTTGATTGAAACAATTGATGACGAAACATACCTAGCACTAAAAACATCAGGCAAAAACCAAAAACTACTAATTTCTTGTATTTCCAAAATACTGAAATTAAAATTAAGCTAAGAATCAAAAATCCCAGTATAAATAACTGGGAAATTTGAAAAATTAAGCTTAAAGAGATACCTGCAATAAAAGATGTGCAGAAATATAAAAAGATTTTAGAATTTGGCATACTAAATTGACAAAACTTAAAAATACAAATAATCTATTTAGAGGAGGTTATCATGACCACTATAATAGAGAGGATAAAAAAGCTTGAAAATGGGTTAAAAAAATAAAGAATGGAATAGAAAAATTAAAGAATGGAGTTATAGTATATACAGAAGAATTAGAAAACACAGAAACAACTAATGATTTTATAGAAATGATCGACATAATTCAAACAGAATTAGGCATAAACAGTGGCCAGCTAGATTCTTTAATTAAAAAATATCGCAAAAAAACCAAGAAATAAAAGCCGTTATTCATAATGGCTCTTTTTTTATCTTATCTGGCAAATATCAAAAAATGGAGAAATAGCTTTTTGAATTTCTAAGAGATATTCTAATGGATAAGGCCTTAAATTCTCAAATTCAGGATTTATTGTTTTTTCTCCTTTGAAATTCTGCAAATAATATCGTTTGGCAGGCTTTATCCAATGAGCAATCTTTAAAATGTCTTTTTTTCCATGAAGAGACGGCACCAATGTTGTTCTAAACTCATAATCAATATTTGAATTTTTTAAAATATAAATACTTTTTTCAATATTTTTTACAATATTGTTTTTTAAAACTCCAGGCACTTCAGTAACCTGAAGATATTTTTCTTTTGGAGCTTTAATGTCCATTGCTACATAATCAATGAGTTTTTTATCAATTAAAGATTTTAGCATCTTTGGATTTGAACCATTTGTATCAAGCTTAATTAAGAAACCCATTTTCTTAATTCTTTTAATAAAAGAAGGCAGTCCAGAATTAATAGTTGGCTCTCCTCCACAGATAACCACTCCTTCCAATAATCCTTTTCTTAATTTTAAAAAAAAGAAAAGCTCCTTATTTGAAATAACTGGTTGAGTTTTTATCTTTTCAGGTAAAACAAGTTCTGATGAATAACAAAAGGGACAGCGAAAATTACAGCCGATTAAAAAAACCGTGGCTGCTAAATGGCCAGGGTAATCAATAAGAGTAAGTTTTTGAAGACCGCCAATCTTCATAAATTAAATATTGGTTAATGAATTCTTTTTAATTTTAAATTCTTTTCTGTCTTTAAACTCTCTTTTTTTACCATCATTCCACTGTGATACAGGACGAATGTAACCAACTATCCTGGAATAAACCTCGCATGGCTGCTTAATAGCACATTTTGGACAGTAAAAATGCTCGCCTGATAAATAGCCATGAGCAGGACAAATAGAAAAAGTAGGGGTTATGGTGATATAGGGAAGATGGAAATTTTCAAAAACTTTTTTAACCATTGCCTTAACAGTAGAAACATCAGAAATATTTTCACCCAAAAACAGGTGCAAAACTGTATTATGAATAAAGACCAAACAATCTTTGCCTGCCAAGTAATTATGATTTTTCTTTATCATTAAATCGTAAAATTGATTATCTTTTACATTCACTTTAGAAGCTTCTTTCACTCGTACTACAGGAAGGTGGCGCTTTTTTCTGTCCGATAGATCGTCTCTAATTCTTAACGGATTGATCGTAGGATTTAATTTTGCCTTTCTTCGAGTTGCTTCATAAGCAGGAATTATTAATCTAAATCCATTCTTTTCGTTTTTTCTTTTAGTGAACTTATTAAATTTGGAAATTATAATACCTGCTGTACTGCAAACTTCTAAAATGTCTTTAGCTAGATTGGCAGATACTGTAAAGTATTCAATAGATCCATCTCTTGAAATATTACCATCACTATCAATTAATCCACCTAAAAGAGCAAAAATGTTATTCTTTCTAATGTTGTTCTTTACTTCTTGAGGAATAAAAATGTTGTAGACTTTTTTTCCGGCCTTAAATCCATATTTAAAGAAAAACTCCCAAACCTCTCTTTTCGACGTTGAAACTTCTCTTAGAAAAGCGCTTCGTTTATCGTTACGAATTACATTCGCCTTGCAATCAAAATATTTGGAAAGTATTTGGCTTACTTTTCTTAAAGATTTTTGATCAGAACTAAAGAAACGCACTCTATACCTCTTTAAACTATTTCCTCCTCGATTATCAATAAATTTTGAAATACAACCGTCTCCAATAAAAAACCCAATCAACCACATTAAGTCATCATTTAATTGAGAAATACTGTCAGGATATAAATTGTAAGAATTTTGAAGAATGTAATCTCCTGACTTTAACTCATCAGCTCTTTTCTCTACTACTTTATATTTAGGTAAAACTTGATATTCTTCTCTGCATTCTTTATTCCATCTTAAATGAGTAGCAAAACCTTTGATATTTATGACTTTTTCCTGGCATACAGGGCAACTAGGATTAATTTTAATTCTTTCCAAAACAAAGAATGGATGCCAATTAGAAGTAGTAATGTCTAAATTTCTTTCTCCTTTCACTCTAATCTTATTATGCTTTTTAACATCAATTTTTATTGCCTCCAGAATTTCATCCCATTCAGCTATTTCTTTTTTAACATTGTAGCTTAAAGCTTTAATCGGTTTTAATTCTTTAAAGTTATTAACAATATCTTCTATTGGCAACAATCCTTTATCAGTTAATACATTATTTCCTTTCTCAATACATCCACCGCTATACTTACACTGAATATCATCTTGAAGCTTAAGGGCTTCAAAAGGGTCAGTAGTATAATTAACCGGCAATTGGCTTGAATTTGTATAATAAGGCGTTTTTTCTGTTCCAGCAGCAATAATATCAGGATATTGTTTTTTATCCTTTAGAGCCAAGCGATAGGCTGTAGATTCCGCTGGTGTGGCCTCTAGATTATAAATATTATTAGTTTCGCTTTGGTATTTAACTAGTTTTTTCCTCATAAAATCCATGACTTCTAAGGAAAACTTTCTTCCTTTTCGTGAAGTAATATCTGTTCCAATAAAATTAAGCAAAGCCTCATTCATTCCAACCAGCCCAATAGTTGCAAAATGATTAGCATAATAGGCATTTCTCATTGTTTTAATGCCTTCCAAATAGTACTTTGAGTAAGGATAAAGCCCTTTTGTAATATAGTTTTCCAAAAGCTTTCTTTTAATTTCCAAACTTTCTTTTGCTAAATCCATTATATCTCCTAACCTTCCAAAGAAATCTTTTTTAGTTTTTGATAAATAACCAATTCTGGGCATATTAATCGTACACACTCCTATCGAGCCGGTTAAAGCTCCTGCGCCAAATAATCCTCCTCCGCCACGATTATGAAGTTCTTTTAAGTCGAGGCGAAGCCTGCAACACATTGACCTAACATCCTCTGGCTTCATTTCAGAATTAATATAATTAGCAAAATAATTAGTTCCATATTTTCCTGAAGCCTGAAAAATTAAGTCAAAAGCAGGGTCGTCCCATGGAAAATCCTTTGTAATGTTTATAGTTGGAATAGGAAAATGGAATGGCTTGCCAGTCTTATCACCCTCAATAATTATTTCATAAAATGCTTTATTGAAAACTTTCATTTCCTCTTCAAACTCAGCATAGGTTTCTTTTTGAGCTTTTCCGCCAATAATAACAGGCTTATCGGCAAAAGAAGGTGATGGTTTTAAATCTAAAGTAATATTAGTAAAAGGGCATTGAAATCCCACTCTTGTAGGGACTGCCATGTTATAGAGAAATTCCTGCAAGGATTGTTTAACTTGAGTATAATTTAAATTATCGTAGCGAATAAACGGAGCTAGCAAAGTATCAAAATTAGACATAGCAACAGCTCCTGCTACTTCACCCTGGAGAGTGTATAAAAAGTTTATCGTCTGACCTAAAGCAACCCTAAAATGCTTTGCTGGTCTTGATTCTACTTTACCTATCACCCCGCCAAATCCTTTTATCAAAAGATCATATAAATCCCATCCAGAGCAATAAGTACCTAATGTATCTAAATTATGTATGTGAAAATCTCCTGATAGATGAGCGTGCCTGATTTCTTTTGGATAAACTTTATTAAGCCAGTACCTTTTAATAATATATGAAACACCATAGCGGTTTAGCCCCTGAAGAGAAAAAGCCATATTAGCATTTTCCTGAACTTCCCAGTCAAGTTTTCCCAAATATTTATCAATCCTATCTACTGCTTCTTCGCTAACTTTCACTGCCTCTCTTATTCTTCTGCGCTGTTCTCTATAAAGAATATATGCTTTGGCAGTTTCAACCAAGCCATCTAAGATTAAAACTTCTTCCACAATATCTTGGATTTGTTCAACATGAGGTGTTTCGTCTTTCTTAAACCTTCTGTTTAAGATTTCAATTATTTCTTTGGTTAGCTTTTTCGATTTTTTTCCATCTCCCTGACCAGTAGCAGTAATGGCTTTAAAAATTGCATTAGAAATTTTCTCACCATTAAAATCAACAATTGTCCCATCTCTTTTTTGGACTTTCATGGTTTTAGTCTGAATAATCTTCTGACTCATAATAATTACATTTTACTTCAATAAAAAAAGCCGGTCAAATTTCGACTAATTGAATTAAAGCTTTAACTTATCCACAGGAACAAAAATTCAAAAACCAGTGACAATAACCGTTACTTTTATTTCTCCTTTCTTTAACTGTTCATCCTGAACAGCGCCAAAAACAACTCTTGCTTTTGGATTAATTTCTTTTGTAATCAGTTTACCGATTTCCTCAATTTCAAACAAAGATATATCTTCACCGCCAGAAACATTAAACAAAACTCCTCTTGCGCCTTTAGGTCTGATATCTAAAAGCGGAGAATTCAAAGCAAGAGCTGTTGCCTCTAATGCTCTTTTCTCGCCTTGCGCTTTTCCCATGCCAAACAAAACACTTCCAGAATTTTTAAGAATTGATTTTACATCAGCAAAATCAATATTCACTATTCCTGGCAGCATAATCAAATCAGAGATTCCTTTAACTGCTTCTCTTAAAACATCATCGCAAAGCCAGAAAGCATTAAGAAGCGAGGTTGTGGGGTCTAAGTAATGAAACAATCTGTCGTTTTTAATCACTAAAAGCGCGTCAACTTTTTGCTGTAGTAATTTCCTGCTGCTTTCTGCAATTCTATTTCTGTAAGCTCCTTCAAAAGAAAATGGCAAAGTAGTAATTGCCACTGTTAAGGCGCCTGTTTTTTTAGCAATTTGAGCAACAACAGGGCTAGCACCACTGCCAGTTCCACCTCCTAGTCCTCCTGTAATAAAAATCATATCAGCTCCTTTTAATGATTCATAGATTTTATCTTTGCTTTCTTTTGCTGCCAATTCACCAATTAAAGGCTTCATGCCAGTTCCCAGTCCTTGAGTTATTTTTTCTCCAATTCTTAATTTCACATCGGCATGAATCTTTTTTAAGTCCTGAAAATCAGTATTCATTGCAATTAATTCAACTCCTTTAATTCTTGACTTTTTCATTCTTGATATAGCATTGCCGCCTGAACCGCCAATTCCTACCACTTTAATGTTTGTTGTTAATTTTTTCATTTTCATGGAATAAAAATTCTAAACATTTTTTTAATTCTAGAGCCAAACCTTTTTCCAAAACCAGAACTCTGTTCTTTTTCTTCTTCATCAACGCCTAAAAGAGCCAAGCCGCAGGCAGTTGCCCAGCTTAAGTCTCTTTCAATCCCTATTATTCCTTTTGGCTTGCCTAAAAAGCAAGGGAGACAGAATTTCTTTTTTGCCAAGTTAACAATTTTTGGCAGCTTTGCCCCACCCCCAACCAGCACCACTCCGGCTGGAAGCCTTTTTTCTTTTGAAATCTTTTTAAGCTCTTCATTAACTTGCTCAAAAATCTCTGAAACTCTAACTGCAATAATTCTTGTTAAAAATTTCTGTGAAAAAATTAAAGGATCTTCTTCTGTTGTGATCTTCTGTTTAATGTCTCTACCGCTAAAAACACAGGAGCCATATTTAATTTTAATTCTTTCTGCGCTATCAATATCAGCGTACAGGCCAACAGCAATATCAGAAGTAATATTGCCCGAACCTATTGGTATTACTGCTAGATGAATTAAGCTTCCTTCTTCAAAAACAGCTAGATTTGTAATGCCAGCTCCAATATCAACCAAAGCAACACCAAGTTCTTTTTGTTTTTCAGTTAATGATGAGCGGGCTGCTGCTAGAGCAGAGGGCACTAAGTCAAGCACCTCTAATTCAGAGTTTAAAAGCGCCTGTCTGGTGTTTTGAAGATATGGAGAAAATCCCCCTAAAGCCAGAATTTCTGCTTCCAGTCTTACCCCTTCAAGGCCAATAGGCTCTTTTATACCTCTCTCTCCGTCAACAATAAATTCTTTTGGCGAAATATCAAAAATTTCCTTATTTAAAGGAAGGCTGATTGCCTGAGCTGCCTGAAGAACTCTTTGAATATCCTGCTCCGAGATCTTTCTGTCAGCTCGAGAAACTGAAACTAATCCACGAGAATAAGTAGAAAAAATATGGCTTCCGCTTAAGCCAACATAAACTGAGTTGATTCGTTTACCAATATCCTGAGAAACTTTTGAGAAAACATTTTTTAATACATTTGATATTTTATCTACATTAATCACTGTTCCTTTTCTAATACCATCTGATTGCTCCTGGGTTGTTAAAACAACCTTTACTTTGTTTTCTTTTGTGCTCTTTTGAACACTTAAAACTCTTACACTTGAAGACCCTATATCCAAACTAGTTATTATTTTTTCTCTTGGCATTTGATTATTGAAAAGTATAAGGATAAATAATAATTTTCCTTGCTTCTCATTTCTTTTTCTTTTTTGTCTGATTTTTCATGACTATACCCTAGAAGGTGCAAAATGCCGTGGATCAGTGCTCTGGATAATTCTTTTTTAAACGGAGGATTGGTATTCTTTTTAATAAAGTGCGGGCAGATAACCACTTCACCTAATATATTTTTAAATTCTTTTATTTTCCCTAAAAAATCTCTGGTCTCTGAAAATGATAATACATCAGTTGGCTTATCTTTTTTTAAATACTTTTTATTCAAGCCCCTTATTTCTTTTTCTGTTATGAAAGCTATTGAAACAATATGCTTTTCTTTATTTTCGCCCTTTAAAACAGCTTGGCTAACTTTTTTAAAAAACTTTTCATCAAGAGTTAAACCTGAGAGATTGTTTATCTCAATCATAATTAAGAAAGCAGCTCCTTAACAATTTTTGAAATCAAACTTCCACTTGCCTTGCCTTTAACTTTTGGCATTAATTCTGACATCACTTTTCCCATATCCTTAATGCTTTCTGCTTTTGTTTCTTTAATAATCTCCTCTGCTAGTTTTTTGATCTCTTGCTCTGTAATCTGCTGGGGCATATACTTTTTTAAAAATTCAAGCTCCTGCTCTTCTTTTTTCACCAAATCATCTCTGTTTCCCTTTTTAAATTCAGTAATTGATTCTTCTGATTTTTTTGATTTTGAAAGAATAATATCTAAAGTTTCTTCATCAGTTAAAATGCTTTTTTCCTCTAATTCTTTGTTAGTAAAATCTGGATTTTTTTTGCTTAACTGATATCTTCTCTCTTTTTCTTTATTTATAATATCAGCTTTTAATAATCTTAAAACTGAAACTTCAATTTGTTTTTTTTGCTTGAAAGCGTTTTTAAAGTCATTCTCGATTTTACTCTTGAGTGTATCCATAAAACAGAATAATAAAGATATAATTTATCTTCTTCTTCTAACGCCCTTTTTTAGAATACCCAGTTTTTTCATTCTCTGGTATTCTTTTCTTTTTTCTTCTCTTCTTAAGGCGGCTCTGTTTTTAAGCTGGCGGGACTTTTTTCTTTGCTTGTACTTTCTTTTTCTTGCCCTAATCAAAACCCCGCTTTGCTTAACTCTTCTGCTAAAGCGCCTTACCAAGCTTTGTGAGTTTTCTCTTTCTTTTTTTGTTACTTCTAAAGCCATGTGTTTAACTTATTATTTATGGTGTTTTTTGAGTATGCATTTTTTCTTCAGTTTGCCAACCTCCTAAAAGATGGAGGTGAAGATGATCTATTATCTGACCTCCTCCTACTCCAACATTAAATGCTAGCTTATAACCTTTATCCTTTATACCAACCTGTTCTGCTATTTTCTGGGCTGTCAAAATTAAATCTCCAATTAATTGTTTATGCTTTTCTTTCAGATGATTTACTGACTCAATATGCTCTTTAGGAATAATTAGAATATGAACTGGAGCTTTTGGACTTATATCTTTAAATGCAACAAAATTATCATCCTCATAAACTATTTCTGAATTCTTTTTTTTCTCTGCAATTTTGCAAAATATACAATCCATAAGAAATTAACAAACTATTTTATCTTTTTCTTAATCTCATTTACCACTTTATCCAAACTCACTTCCTGCTGCTTTCCTGTTTTCATTTCCCTTATAATGATGGAGTTTGCTAAAGCTTCTTTCTGTCCCAATATTAAACTGTATTGGACACCAATCTTATCTGCAATTTTGAGCTGTGCGCCTAAAGAATCACGCCCCAAAGAAGAGTGAAACGGTATATTTGCTTTTCTAAACTCTTCTGCTAATTTCAAGGTTCTTCTTTTTGCCAGACTACCAATCTGAGCTAAAAATATTCTTGATCCTGGTTTTTGAGTAAGTTTCCTGCCCCGTTCTTTCATTAAAAGCATTATTCTGTCAACACCTCCTGCAACTCCTACAGCTGGTGTTGGTTTACCTCCTAAAAGTTTCACTAGACCATCATACCTTCCTCCGCCAGCTAAAGCAATAGTGGTTAATTCTGAAGAATCTTTCTTTTTTTCTTGAACAAAAAACTCAAAAACTGTGCGTGTGTAATAATCCAAGCCTCTAACCATACGAGGATTTAGATTATATGGCAGTTCAAGTTCGTCTAAAAACTCAAGAAATTCCTTAAAATGCTTTCTACAATCATTACAAAGATGATCAATCGTCTGAGGAGCCTCTAAAACTGTTTTCTGGCACTTTTCCTGCTTGCAATCCAGCACCCTTAATGGGTTTTCTTTTACTCTTTTTTTACAGTTAGCGCACAAACTATCAGTTCTTGATCTAAGATAGCTGACCAAAAGTTTCTTGTAATAAGGCCTGCAACAACTGGCACCAATACTGTTTACTTCAATACCTATATTTTTGATTTTAAGGTCTTTTAAAATACTGTATGTAATCTGTACAATTTCAGCATCAATAGCTGAACTTTCCTCACTCAAAACCTCTAAACCAAACTGCCAGAATTGACGAAACCTTCCTGCTTGTGGTTTTTCGTGGCGAAAGTAAGGCCCAAAATACCAGAGTTTTACTGGCTTAGGCAGATTTCTCATGCCGTTTTCTATATATGCCCTGACAACCGAAGCAGTTCCTTCAGGTCTTAAGGTTAAATAATCCCCGCCCTTTGTCCTTAAGGTAAACATTTCTTTTTTAACTATATCTGTAGAAAGACCTATTCCTTTTGAAAAAAGATCTCGCTGCTCCAATATTGGGGTTTCTATTCTTTCAAAACTGTAAAAACCTGCAATCTTTTTAACAGCATCATTAATCTTTTCATAATATCTGTAATCTTCCTCTAAAATATCATGCATTCCTGTTGGCGACTGAAATTTTAATCTCATAAATTTTAGTAAACTGGAGCTTCTATTTTAGCTAAAGCTGTAAATGGCCAGGCTCTTAAGTAAACCTTGCCAACAATAAATTCTCTTGATAATGCTCCCCAACGCCTTGAATCAGAAGAAAAAACCCTGTTATCTCCTAATACAAAATATTCATCCTCTGATAATGAAGCCTTTATTGCTCCCCCTGTATAGCTATCAGGCAGATAATCTGATTCATCTAAAATAAACTTTTTATTTTCATCAATAATGCTTATTTGCCCATTTTCAATAATTATTGTTTCACCTGGAAGCCCAATTATTCTTTTAATATAGCGTTGGGTAGGGCTTTGGGGGTATTTAAAAATAACTACCTCTCCTCTTTGAGGATCTCTAAATCTATAAGTAATCTCATCAGCAATCAAATAATCACCATTAAAGAAACTAGGTTCCATTGATATGCCCTGAACAAAAAAAGGCTGGAAAATAAAATAACGAATAGGAAACACTATAATAATAGCTAAAATAACTATTTTAATAGTTTCTAATAAAAAAACGAAAAAGTCCTTCATAATACGCCTATTTTACCAGTTTTTTACGACTTGGCAAGGTTAGATTAAATAAATATGAATAAAAAAGGAGAATTAGGTAAAACCTAGCCCCTGTTATTCATATAATTAAGAATGCTGGACTCTGATATATAACGTTTTCAGATTTATCAATGTGAAAATAAATAAATGCATTATTGAAAAGAAATGATATAATCAAACTATGAAAATCATAATTGGCTTAGGAAATCCAGAAAAAAAATACCAATTAACAAGACACAATCTTGGCAGGTTAATCATTGAAAATTTTCAAAAAGAAATTAAATCTCCTGATTTCAGGTTAAAGAAAAAATTTCAGGCTTTAATTTCGGAAAGTAAAATAAGTAAAGATAAAATTATATTGGCACTGCCTGAAACGTTTATGAATTCATCGGGCAGAGCAGTAAAATCATTAACTGCTAATTATAAAATGCCAATTAAAAACATCTGGGTTGTTCATGATGATTTTGATATTGAATTGGGAAAATTAAGAATTTCTAAAAACAAAAGTTCTGGAGGGCACAAGGGAATTCAATCAATAATCAACGAACTAAAAACAAAGGATTTTATCCGTTTTCGCATCGGAATAAAACCAAAACGTCGGCCTAAAAACTTAGATAAATTTGTTCTCAAAAAATTTACAAAACAAGAAAAAGAAACTATAAAAGAAGCTGTCAAAAAGTGTATTGAAGCGCTTGAATTTGCATTAGAACAAGGATTAGAAAAAGCAATGAACGAATATAATAAATAAAAAAAGATAAATAGAGAGGGATTAGACATATATTGACAAATGTTTTCAGAAAGCATAGATAGAATAAAAAAAAGAAGGTCTCAAAAATATGAAGAGTATAATAAAAATTAACTTCTTAAACTCAACAATTAAAATTTTAGGAATTCTCATTTTAATTGTTATTATTGGTATGACTATTTTTTTATTATTTATAAATGGTTTTTTTACTCCGTTAATAGAAAAAGTTATAAATGAGAAGCCCGAGGCGAAAATTATTGCCTATCTTGAAGCAGTAAAAAAAGGCGATAAATTAAAGGCTCTGACAATCTGGGAATTGCCTAATTGGGAAGAATGGAAATTAAATGAAAACGGTTCTTTCTTAGAAAAACGTCGTGAGAATTTAACTAAAAATTTGGTTGAAAATGGAATAAAAAATTTTAAGATTCTTAAAATTGAATGGTGGAGAACCTGCTGCGTCCCAGGTGTAACTAATAATCCTCGCTCGGCTGGAGGGGCTCGTATCTCCATCCAATTAATTGATAACAATAATACTGAATATATTTATATCTTTGATGTATTCCATCGAGAAACAAGTTACTGGGGGGCAACCGAGGGTTATCCTGTTCGACATTGGGTATTGCGTGATATCTATCTTTTGGGTCAGAAGCCACTCTTTTGGGAATTTAACCACGAAGATTAATTGAAAACATTCGCACTCGCCCTTGTTCTCATGCGGGCTCGGATTTCTTAAAATTACGAAGTAATTTATAGCATACAAAAGAACGATTTTTGTTTCGGATTTTTTTTAAATGCTTATACTTTTTCAAAAAGCAATGAATAAATATAATAAATAAAACCGAGACAAATAGAACGGGATTAGATATATATTGACAAATATTTTCAGAAAGTATAGATAGAATAAAAAAAAGAAGGTCGTAAAGAACCTTAATTAGTTATAATATCATGCACGATTCCACAAAACAAAGATAATCCCGTAAAAACTATTTCTGCCACGCTATCTATTAGAGAATCGTAAAGGGAATCCCAAAAATCTTCACAACAAGGACCATTCTCTTCCATTAATTTTCTTCTCCTCTTAAGCTTTTAATTGAAACTATATTTTTCGATATCTAAATATAAAATGTTTTAACTCAAAAGTCAAATGGTTTTTTTAAAATTTTAAAATTACTGTTATAGTGTAATAACTATATCTCAATCTTCTGTCGGCTAAAAAGATTAAGTAGAAATGTCTTTTCATTACCACATTAAATCTTATGAAATTAGTAATAGTAGAAAGTCCAACAAAATGTAAAACTTTAGAAAAGTTTTTAGGCAAAGATTACAAAGTTGCAGCAACGATGGGGCATATTCGTGATTTGCCTGAAAAAACCCTTGGCATTGATACAGAACATGATTTTGATCCTGAATATGTTGCTATTGCAAGAAGAAAAGACACAATAAAAGAACTAAAAGAAACAATCAGTAAAGCTGAAAAAATCTATTTAGCAATGGATCCTGACAGAGAAGGAGAAGCTATTGCCTGGCATTTAAGTGAATTATTAAAACTTAAAGATGCCAAGCGCATTGTTTTTAATGAAATTACAAAACAAGCAGTTGTAAAAGCAGCAAAAAACCCAAGAGATATTGATATGCAACTAGTTAATGCCCAGCAAGCAAGAAGAATCTTAGACAGACTTGTTGGTTATAAATTATCGCCTCTTTTATGGAAAAAAATAACAAGAAGATTATCTGCTGGAAGAGTTCAATCGGTAGCTGTCCGGTTGGTCGCTGAAAGAGAAAAAGAAATTGAAGATTTCAAACCCCAGGAATATTGGAGCATTGAAGCTCTTTTTGAAAAAGAGGAAAAGGAGTTTAAAGCAATACTAATTAAAAAAGACAATAAAACAATTCCTAAATTAGGAATTAAGAATAAGAAAGAAACAAATCAAATTATAAAGGATTTAAAAAAGGCTGAATATAAAGTTGCTGACATAGAGGAAAAAGAAAGAAAGAAAAACCCCCTTCCCCCTTTTACCACTTCAACCCTTCAGCAAACAGCATGGAGAAGGTTCCGTTTTTCAGCAAAAAAAACAATGCTATTTGCTCAAAAACTATATGAAAATGGACTTATCACCTATCACAGAACAGACTCTTTAAATCTTTCCCAGCAATCTTTATCGCAGGCCAAAGAATTTATTATTAATACTTATGGACAAAACTACTGGCCAGGATTCTTCAGAAAGTATAAGGCAAAAGGAAAAGTTCAAGAAGCTCATGAGGCAATAAGGCCTACTTATCCAGAAAAAACTCCTCAGGGTTTAAAATTAGATAAAAACGCTTTAAGGATTTATGAATTGATCTGGAGCAGATTTATTGCTTCTCAGATGAGTGCAGCTTTATTTAATTCATTAAAAATTGATATTGCTGCCAAAGATTATCTGTTCAGAGCCAATGGACAAACATTAAAATTTGATGGTTTTTTAAAAGTTTATTCTCTGAAAATCGAAGAAGCTATTCTTCCAGCTCTTGTTGTTAAAGAATTGTTGAAATTAAAAAAACTGCTTTCTTTGCAGCACTTTACTCAACCACCACCAAGATATACTGAAGCCAGTTTAATTAAAACTCTGGAAGAAAATGGAATTGGAAGGCCCTCAACATATGCCCCAATACTCTCAACAATTCAATTAAGAAACTATATTGAAAAAGATGAGCAAAGACGTTTCAAGCCAACTGAAATTGGAAACAGGGTTAATGATTTGCTGGTAAATCATTTTCCAAAGATTGTTGATGTTGGTTTTACAAAGGAAATGGAAGAAGATTTGGACAAAATAGCAAAGGGTGAAAAAAAATGGGTTCCAGTGATAAAAGAATTCTATAAAGATTTTGAAAAAACCTTAATTGCAAAAGAGAAAGAAATTCCTCATAAAAAACTAACTTATGAAAAAACAAGGCAGAAATGTCCTAACTGTGGCAGCCCTGTTGTAATAAAACTGGGAAGATATGGGAAATTCTATGCCTGTAGTAATTTTCCAAAATGCAAATACACAAAATCGCTTAAAAAGAATGAATTAAAGATAAAATGTCCTAAATGTAAAAATGGAGAAGTTGTAGAAAAAAGAACTAAAACAAAAAAAATATTCTATGGCTGTTCAAACTGGCCTGAATGCGATTTTGCTACTTGGGATAAACCTCACATCAAAAAAGGATTATTAAATTTGGGCAAAAAAACTGTAGAACAATGCCCGGAATGTAAGTCATCATTAGTTGAAACAAAAAGAGGCCTCATCAAGTGCTCGAACAAAGAGTGTAGATATATTAAACAATCCAAGCAGAAAAAAGAATAAAAGAGGATTGACAAGGAGGAAATAGTAATGAAGAATTGAATTGAATCTTGGGCGAGTGGTGGAATGGCAGACACGGTAGATTCAAAATCTACTGAGCGCAAGCTCATGAGGGTTCGACTCCCTCCTCGCCCACATAAAAACCGCTTTAAAATAGGCGGTTTTTAATCGCATCTGTGATCTTTATTTCTTTTTCTTCTTTATTATTCCTTTAAATTCTGTGTAAAACATCTTATTGTCTTCAATATTTTTCATTACTACAGAATTTGGTCCAATAATACAATTTGAACCAACTAAGATGCCCGGCATAAAAGAGACATTTATTCCTGCTTGGGTGTTATTTCCTAAAACGCACCCAAATTTTCTTTTTTTGGTGTCAATTAATTTTTTCTTAACTTTAGAAGTAATTGACTTTCTATCAAAACGGATATTGGCTGTGACTGTTCCTGCTCCCAAATTACAATTTTCGCCCACAATTGAATCTCCAATATAGCTTAAATGGGAAATATTTGTATTATCTCTAATGATTGAATTTTTAATTTCAACTCCATTCCCAATCCGACAATTATCTCCAATACTAGTGAAACCCCTTATAAAACAATTGGGTCCAATCTGACAATTTTTACCAATATAAACAGAACCTTTAATATAGGTTCCGCTTTTTAATAAACTTTCTTTTCTGATTATCAAAGAACCTGAAATATTACAATTTTTTTCAATCTTTCCTGTTAATTTTGTTTTAATCTTTTTTAATAAATACTCATTAGCATCTAAAAGTTCCCAGGGATATTTCAAAGAAATCGCTTCTTCTTTCAATAAAACTAATTCTGTTCCCTTTTCTTTGATGAAAAGATTTATAGCATCTATAAGAGTTTCTTCTCTTTTGGGTACTCTGTGGCAGTAATCAAAAAAATTACGAGGGAAAATATATGTTTCGGTAGACTTAATATTTGAGGGTTCTCTTCCTTTTTGTGGATTTTCCTCGATTTTTAGAACCTTACTTCCTTTGAATTTCAAAATTCCAAAATCCCAAGGTCGAGCAGTTTTTACCCCAAGAAGAATTATTTTGTGAGTATTCTTTTTAAACTTTTTCAAGAGAAGCTGTAAATAGTTATCTAAGTCAATTTTATGAGGCCCCAGAACAATAAAATTCTCTTTTATTAATTTTTCGGCTTGGTGAAGGGCATTACCGCTACCTTTTGGTTTTGATTGAACGACATATCTTATCCTGGCTTTAGTCTGATATCTTTTAATCTCTGTTTCAACATTTCTTTTAACTCCCTGAACCACAATGATATCCCTTATTCCATTTTTTTGTAGGCTTTCTATCGTATACCAAATTAAAGAACGGCCCATGATTTTAAAAAGAGATTTGTGTTGATAGTCAAAAGGCCAAAAACGAGAAGATTCGCCCGCAGCTAAAATTACAGCTTGCATATTATTTCAAAAGATTCATTAATACTTTTGCAATTTTATCTGGATGATGACGAATAGGAGTTCTTTGCAAAAATATATCGGCTGTATCTTTTTTATAAATTTTAGAATTAATAAGATTGGACCCGATGTATCCCTTTTTCTTTAAAGTTATCTTGCTAAATTCAACCAGTTTCGCTCCCTTTTCTGAATATTTCTTAAGAAAGTGAAGTGAGGGTTTTTTAGTATTAAAAGTAACATAATCTATTATTCCCTTGCCAAGATAACTTTCAATCACATCAACAAAATCTTCCACCTTAAAATTATTAGTATGACCCCTCTCGGTCATTAAATTACAGTCATAAACTTTTTTTGCCCTCGACTTCCTAATTGCTTCAGGAATCCCTTCAGCCAAAAAAATAGGTAAAATACTGCAATAAAGATCTCCTGGTCCAATAACAACTAAATCTGCCTTTTTAATAGCCGAAATTGCCTTTGGATTGGCCCTGGCTTTTGGTTTTGTAAATAATTTCTTAACCTTGCATTTAGAGAGAAATCTATATTTACTAATCGCATGTTCTCCTTTTAAGAGACGATTATTTTTTAGTCTAGCCATCAGCCAGACCTTATCTAAGGTTACAGGAATAACTTCTCCATGGACATTCAAAACCTTACTTGCCTTTTCTACTGATTTATCGAAAGAACCGATGACTTTTTCTAAAGCCACCATAAAAAGATTACCGAAATTGTGACCCTTAAAGGTTCCATTACCAAACCGATAATTAAAAAGCTTTCTCAATATCAAATCTTCACCAGAAAGAGCAACAAGACATTGTCTAATGTCTCCCGGAGGTAAAATGCCTAATTCATCTCTCAAAATTCCGCTTGAACCACCATCATCAGTCATCGCAACAACAGCTGAAAGCTTGACTGGATATTTCTTCAAGCCAGATAGAACAACAAAATTTCCTGTTCCTCCTCCAAGACAGACAATTCTGGGTAGAGCTGAATTACCTTGCCTTTTTTTCTTTCTTTTATTTTTTTTAATCATAACTGTTTAATATAGACCCTTAAAACCCCATAGATGGCGACTTCGCCTATTTCACGGGATTCTGAATTTATTTTGAATTAAAATTCAGTTAAAATCAAATTCCTGTGACTCTTGAAATTTCCTCTCTGGAAATCTGACCTTTTCTTAAAATTTTGAGACTTTCCATATTAATTACAGTAGAAGGCAAGGATTCTTTTAAATTTCCAGCATCTAATACTAAACTAGGCTGGTATTTTTTATTTTCAAATTGTTTTATTACTTCTTTGATTTTTCCTGATGCTCTTTGCCCTGTAATATTAGCTGACGTTGCTATTAAAGGAACGTCTGCTTTTTTAATTATAACATTTAAAACTTTATAATCAGGAATTCTCAAACCGATTTTCTTATCTTTGCTAACAATACCTTCAGGGAGCTTAAAAGATCTTGCCTTTAAAACTGCTGTTAATTTTCCAGGCCAGAATTTTTTTAAAAACTTTTCTTGAGCCTGACTAATAAAAGCTATGGTTTTTGCAGCTTTAATATTTTTTATAAACACAGGGAACGGCTTATTGGGTTTTCTTTTTTTAATTTCAAAAACTTTTTTAACTGCAGAATAATTTTTAGCATCAGCTATTAAACCATAAACTGTATCAGTAGGACAAATCACAATCCCTCCTTTTTTAATAATTAAAACAGCCTGTTTTAAAGCTAATTTTTGATTTTTAAGATTTATTTTTAAAGCTTTCATTTTTAAAAAACTTAGAGACCCTCATAATATCTGCTGGGTTACTGAAATCCAACCAATAGTCCTTAATTTGTTTCACTTTTACTTTTTTATCCCTTGCTAAAAGATTAATAGCATCAGTTAATTCATATTCTCCTCTTTTTGAAATCTTAACATCTTTTAATTTATCGAAAATCTCTGGAGTGAATTTATATAAGCCAATATTTATTAAGCTGCCAATAAATTCTTTTGGTTTTTCAACTATATTCTTTAAAAATCCATTCTCAATATCTAATACTCCGTATTTTTCTGGATTCTTATGATTCAAACAGGCCATGTAATTATAATCATCATCAATATTGAAAGCTTTAAAGTCTCTTGGAGAAAAAAGATGGTCTCCATAAACCATTATAAAGTTTTCATCCTTTATAAAATCTTTAACACATTCTAAAGCACAAGCTGTTCCATATTTTTCTTTCCCTAAAACCTCGAATTGATCTACAACACGAACACTATATTTCTCTTTGATTAGAAATTCTTTTATCTTTTCTTTTTTATATCCTACTACTAAAATCAGTTCTTTGTATCCTGCTTTTAAAAGATTATCTAAAAGATAACTTAAAAAAGGAACATCACAAGTATTAATCAGCTGTTTTGGCTTGTTTTTAGTTAAATGAAGCATACGGGTTCCTTTTCCCGCAGCTGCAATGATAGCTTTTTTAATCATATATTTTTAAAACTCTCATTTTTTATACCATAAATCTAAATTGAATCAAGGACAGAATGTTTAAAATTGCATTTCAATATTACAGAAATTTGACAAAAATTAAAAGGAGTGTTATTTTATCATCACGAAGTGAGAATTAGCTCAAATCTCACTTAATGATCTTTTAAAAATGTGAAAAAAAATGAATAGTGATAGAAAAATTATTGAAGATGCACAAACACTATATAACAAAGGAGAATGGGAAAAAACGATTGATTTTATTGATATGCTTTTTACAAGCAGAGATGAACAGCAAGTTGCGGAAATAAATCGAATCAAAAGTTGGAGTTATTACTACCTTGCAATTAAAGGAGATGAATCTTTGAAATCAAAAAATCTTGAAAAAGCTGAAGAATGCTTTAGATTGGCTTTGATAAAAATGGAAAAAAAAGAAAGTATAGTTTCCATATTAAATGGATTACCATTAGTTCTTTGGATTCAAGGAAAAAGAACAGAAGCTTGGGAAATAAGCGACAAAGCTATTAATAAATTTCCAGAAACGCCTTCGATTTGGAACACAAGAGGTATTCTTTGTCGCTGGGCAAAGAATTTCAATGAAGCTGTGGAAGTTGGACAAAGGGTTTTTGAAACCGCAGTAAAAGTAAAAGATTTTAGAACAGCAGGGCACGGAAAACAGAATAAAGCAGACGCACTAGTTCAATCAGAAAGAATCGAAGAGGCAAAGAAGGATTACATAGAAGCAATAAAGATGTATAAGAAATATGAAGAAAAAACTGAAGAAAGCGCGCTTTTTCATTTAAAACGTGTTCAAGAAAAACTTTCCAATCTTTAACTTAAATTCTTAAATTGTTAAACGCTTCGTTTTTTTAAAGAAGTGTTTTTTTATTTGCCAAAAATCAAGATTCAACGTATAATAACCAATTATGAAAAGGGCATATATAATTAAAGGAAGTAAAAAACCCTTAAAAGGAGAGGTGAAAATTTCGGGCCACAAAAACGCTGCTGGCCCTATTTTAGCAGCTACTATTTTAACAAAAAAGCCATGCATAATTGATAATATACCAAGAATAAGCGATATCTTGAATTTTATAGAAATGATAGAACAGATTGGAGCTGAGGTTAAATGGCTTAATCCTCATAAAATTAAAATAAGCACAAAAAATATTGATGTTAAAAAAATACCAGCAGATTTATTCAGAAGAATGAGAATGTCAGTGCTTTTAATTGGTCCTTTACTTTCAAGGTTTAAAACGTTCAAAGTTCCTCATCCTGGAGGTGATAAAATAGGATTAAGACCAATTTCTGCTCATTTAGACGCTTTAAAAGAATTTGGAGTACAAATTAAAGAACAATCCGGCTATTATATCTTTGAAGCACCAACTAAAAAATTAGGAAAAAAAGTAGTTTTAAGAGAATTCTCTGTTACAGCCACTGAAAACATGATGATGTTGGCCAGTGGAATACAAGGGAAAAGCAGAATTGAAACAGCTGCCTGTGAGCCGCATGTTCAGGATTTAGGAAAATTCTTGCAAAAAATGGGAGCTAAAATCAAAGGTATTGGAACCCATACCCTTGAAATAGAAGGGAAAGAAAATTTAGCTGGAGTAAAACACTCAATATGTCCCGATTTTACAGAGGCTGGTACATTTTTCCTGGCTTTCGCTTTAACTGGCGGTGAAGGCAGAATCAAGAATATTGATCCAAGCGCTTTAACATTTTTCTTGGAAAAAATGAAGGATATTGGAGTGAATTTTGAAGTTAAAAAAAATGAAATCATAGTAAAAAAATCAAAAGATTTTAAAGCTGTAAAGATTCAATCACTTCCATTCCCAGGATTTCCTACTGATCTCCAACCACAGGCAACAGTTCTATTAACTCAAGCAAAAGGAAAATCTTTAATCCACGACCCTTTATATGAAAACAGGTTTAGCCACTTACAAGAATTAAGAGCAATGGGAGCTGATATTGAAATTACTGATCCCCATAGGGCCCTAATATTTGGAAAAACAAAACTTATTGCAAACCATATTACTGCTACTGATATCCGAGCAGGAGCAACTTTGATTTTAGCAGCATTGATCGCAAAAGGAACAAGCAAAATTCATAATGTTCATCAAATTGAAAGAGGCTATGAAAGATTTGATGAAAAATTAAAAAAACTAGGAGCTGATATTAAAATCAAAAATCTCTAAAAACATTTCCTCAAAGACAAAACCCGCTAGAAGCGGGTTTTTGTGTTTAAGAATTACTTTACTGAAACTGCTTTATCATTTTCCCCCAATTAACCTCTCTTTTAATTTTATACCAAGGTTGTTTTAATGTTTCTCTTTTTTCTTCAAAACTTGGCTTGTCTACCTTATAGAACACACCAATAGGGATTTCAGCGCTCTCATCTAAAGAATAATTCCATTGATGAGCTTTTTTCAAAGCCTCTTCATAATTAGAACTGTCATGATTGTCTAACTTATAAATCCTCTCCTCTAAATATTCTTTTGGATTATTGTAAATCAAACAGGGCTGAAGCACATCAACTAAAGCAAAACCTTTATGCATTACTGCTTTTTTAAACAATTCTTTTAAATGATCTTTTTCATTAGTATAACCACGAGCAACAAAAGTAGCTCCAGAGACAAGAGCCAAAGCAATTGGGTTTATTGGCTCTTCTAATTTTCCAAATGGAGTAGAACCGCCAATAAATCCTTTTTTCGAAGTAGGAGTAGCTTGTCCTGTTGTTAAAGCAAAGACCTTATTATTATGGACAACCATTGTAAAATCAGTGTTGTAACGGCAGGCATGAATAAAATGAGCCATTCCTTCAGCATAAGTATCACCATCTCCCCCAAAACCAATTACAGTTAATTCTGGATTGCCTGCTTTCATTCCAATGCAAGGAGGAATAACCCTGCCGTGCAAGCTGTAAAACCCATTAATATTGATGTAATCAAAAATCTTAGCATGACAACCAATTCCAGACGCCATTGCAATGTTTTTTTTCTCAATCTTGTTTTCATTCACTAAATCAACTAAAGCATTCTGTATGGCATTCAAAAGCATAAAATTATAGCATCCAGGACACCAGGTATTGATTTCTTTTGTTTGAAAATCTTGTATTTTCATAATTAGAATTGTTTAACTTTGTTAATTATTGTTTCAGGAATAAATGGACGAGCATCATACTGCAATACTTTGTTTTTAATAATATGGCCAGTTTTCTCAGCAATAATATCACCTAACTGTCCTGTAGCATTGTTCTCAATTAACACCACTTTATCAGAGCTCTCAAGCTCTTTTTTAACCATATCAATTGGAAATGGATTAATGTAAGAAATCTGCATAAATCTGTAATTATCTAGACCTTTTAAAGCATCAAGGATTGCTCCTTTGGTTGAACCCCAGCCAACTATTAAATTCTTTCCCTGGCCATAAACACTTACTGGATTTAACTTATTAATTTCATTAGCAATGGTTTTTTCTTTCTTTAATCTTTTATCAGTCATTTTATTCATCCACTCACCTTCTTCAGTAGTATTTCCATATTCATCATGTTCATAACTTGTAACTTTAACAACTGGTCCCTGTCCCGGAACAGCACGAGGAGAATTACCGTCTTCTGTAATTTTGTATCCCCTATGATCATCTGAAGGATTTTCAACAATAAACCTATCAGAACTAACAGAAGACTTCTTTAGTTTATTAAAAGTATAATCACTTTCTGCTAAATGCTTATCAGAAATTAATATCACTAAACTTCGATACTTATTGGCCAAATAAAACGCTTCTTGGGTTCTTGTAATTGCTTCTTGAGGATCGCCAGGAGCAACAACAATTCTAGTAAACTCACCTTGACCAATATTAACTGCAAACTTTAAATCAGCCTGAGCAGTATAAGTTGGAACACCGCTAGCAGGACCAGTTCTCTGAGCCAAGTATACAACTAAAGGAATTTCACCCATTCCAGCCAAGCTCATTGCCTCACCCATCAGAGCAAACCCTCCCCCTGAAGTTCCAACCATTGTTTTAGCGCCAGCAAAAGAAGCACCAAGAGCAACATTAATAACTGCAATCTCATTTTCAAGCTGCAGAACTAATAAATTATGGTCTTTTTCTTTTGCTGCTAAATAATGCAGGATTGGAGTAGCTGGAGTCATTGGATAAGCAACATAAACATCTACTCCTGAAGCTATAGCTCCAATTGAAACAGCTTTGTTTCCAGAAATAAAATACTTCTGATCACCTAATTTTTCAAACTTTTCCTCTTCTTTGCCTAAATCATAACCAATCTTTGCTGCTTTTTTTATTAAATCAATTTTGCTGCCACCAAATCTTTCCTCTAATTCTTTCATTAAAAAATCCTCGCTCATGTCAAAAAACTTAAACAGCCAGCCAATAAAAACATCATTTTCTATTACTGGTTTAGCGTCTAAATCTTTTAAAATGGGTTGGATGTCAATAGGATAAAACTTTTTCTCTGTTTTTAAATCCTTGTCACCAATAATAAAGCCTTTTTCTTTTAAACCTTTAACATGTTTATCAATTGTAGTTTGATCAAGCGCAACTATTAAATCATATTTATCGCTGTGGGAATAAACAGGCTTATCAGAGATTTTAATTACATTAAAGTTATGACCTCCCCTTATTAAAGAAGGATAATCCCTGTAATTAAAAACATAATAACCTGAAGAAGAAAAAACCTCTCCTATAAAGCATGAGGTTACATTGGTTCCCTGGCCTGCTTTCCCTCCAATTAAAATTGTTTTTTCCATAAATTTTCTTTATTTTTAATTACTCGACTGTTACGCTTTTCGCCAAATTGCGGGGCTTGTCTACATCTTTTCCAAGCGACACAGCCATATAATACGCAAAAAGATGAAGCGGGATAACTGATAACATAGGAGTTAACATTTCCAAGGTCTTTGGTATATATATTACATCATCAACTAGTTCTTTTATCCTTTCATTGCCTTCAGTAGCAATTGCAAGGACCAGTCCTTTTCTTGCTTTTACCTCTTCAACACCTAAAATCATTTTATCGTATACAGAATCAGAAGGACAAATCGCTATTGTTGGAAAATTCTCATCAACCAAAGCCAGGGGCCCATGTTTTAATTCACCGCTGGCTCCTCCTTCGGCATGAAGATAAGAAATCTCTTTTAGTTTTAGAGCTCCTTCTAAAGCAATAGGAAAATTATATTTTCTTCCAATAAACCAGAAGTTTTTAAAATCTTTGTATTTTTCGGCTATGGCTTTGATTTGTTCTTTATTTTCTAAAATCTGTTTAGCTAATTCTGGCAGCTTTTTCAATTCTGAGGTAATCCTCTGGCCAAAAACAAGCGACATATTGCGCTGCCTTCCTAAATAAACTGAAAGCATTGCCAAGGTTGCTAATTGACCTAAAAATACTTTAGTTGAGGCAACAGCTATTTCAGGACCTGAACGAGTATAAACTCCAGCATCTGTTTCTCTGGCTTGGGTTGAACCAACAACGTTTGTAACGCCTATTGTTAAGATTCCTTTTTTCTTCATTTCTGTTAACGCTGCCAGAGTATCAGCAGTTTCTCCTGATTGGGAAACAAACACAGCAACAGTATTTTTATCAATAATTGGTTTTCTGTATCTAAATTCAGAACCAATCTCTGCTTCAGATAAAATGCCTGCGTATTCTTCCAGCATGTATTTGCCAATTCTAGAAGCATAACCAGCAGTGCCACATGCAACTAAAACAATCCTGTTAATCTTGTTTAACTTATCTCTTACGCTATCCAACCCGCCAAGCTTTACTGTCCCTTCATCAGGAATCAATCTGCCTCTAATCGCATTTTCAATTGTTTCTGGCTCTTCCATTATTTCTTTAAGCATGAAATGCTCATATCCTTTTTTTTGGGCATCTTCTGGAGTCCAGTCAATAGAAGTCATTGGTTTCTCTTTAAGAATGAAAAAATCTTCTGGTTTTAGAACAGCAACTTCATTATCATCTAGAGTAATAACTTGCCTGGTATGGGTTATTATTGCTGCTGGATCAGATGCAATCAAAAGTTCATCCTTACCAATGCCTAAAATCATTGGTGAAGATAAACGAGCTGCAACAATCTTTTGAGGCTCTTTTTTAGACATTAAAGCAATGCCATATGTTCCTCTAACATCTTTTAGTATTTTTCTAAGCGCTTCTTCTAAACTGCCATTATAATTATCCTCAACTAAATGGCACAATACTTCAGTGTCTGTTTTACTGGTAAATTTATGGCCTTTTGAAATTAATTTTTCCTTAAGCTCCTTATAGTTTTCAATAATTCCATTATGAACCAGGAAAATATTTCTATTACAGTCAAAATGAGGATGAGCATTTTCATCTGTCACACCTCCTGTAGTCGCCCAACGAACGTGACCAAGCCCAGTAACCCCCTCAACAGTTAAATTAGAAAGATTTTCTGATCTTGAAATCTTGCCCACCTTCTTATAAACAAAAGGTTCTTTGTCTTTATTAAAAACACAAAAACCGTAGCTGTCATAGCCGCGGTATTCCATTCGCTTAAGCCCGGATAATAAAATCGGGAAGGCGGGTTTTTTACCTAAATAACCTATAATGCCGCACATTGTTTAAATTACAATGTTTATTAATTTTCCTGGAACAAAAATTATCTTTTTAATGCTTTTACTTAATATTCTTTTTTTAACTTTTTCACGATTTAGTGTCAAATCGCGCGCTTCATCCTCAGAAATATCAGCCTCTACCTCAATTTTATCCCGAACCCTGCCATTAATCTGAATTATTAAGGTAATTGTTTTTTCTTCTGCTAACTTTTTGTCATATTTTGGCCAGGATTGATCATGAACTGAATCTTTGTTGCCAATTTTTCTCCAAAGCTCTTCAGCAATATGGGGTGCAAATGGAGCCAGTAGCAACAGCATCCTTTCAATCACATCCTTTCCAACGCTGTCCTTGTTTTTAAAACTAAAATTAATAAATTCCATAAAAGCAGCCACTGCTGTATTAAACTTCATTTTTTCCATGTCAGTTTCTACTTTCCTATTAAGTTTGTGAATTTCTTTTATTGCACTATCAGAATTTTTTTTATTCTCGAAACAATCTAAAGTTAATTGCCAGACTCTGTTTAGAAATCTGTTAACACCTTTTACTCCTTTACTGTTCCAAGAAATTGCCTGCTCAAAAGGACCCATAAACATTTCATAAACTCTTAAAGTATCAGCTCCATGTTCTTTAACAATATTATCAGGGTTAATAACATTACCAAATGATTTTGACATTTTCCTGTTATCTTCAGCTAAAACAATTCCATGGGAAGTTCTTTTCACATATGGTTCTGGATGGGAAACAACTTTAATATCATAAAGAAACTTGTATATAAACCTAGAGTATAAAAGATGTAAAGTAGTATGCTCCATCCCGCCATTATACCAGTCAACTGGCATCCAATAATTTAATTTTTTCTTGTCAGCTATTTGTTTGTCATTTTTAGAATCAACATATCTTAAAAAATACCAGTTAGAACCAGCCCAGTTAGGCATTGTGTCAGTTTCTCTTTTTGCGCTGCTCTTGCACTTAGGACATTTAACGTTAACCCAATCACTTATTCCAGCTAAAGGAGACTCTCCAGTATCAGTTGGTTCATATTTTTTCACATAAGGAAGCTCAACTGGTAAATCTTTTTCAGAAACAGGAACAATCCCGCATCTTTCACAGTGAATAATGGGAATGGGCTCTCCCCAATAATGCTGACGGGAAAATATCCAGTCTCTTAATTTATAGCGAATTTGTTTTTTTCCTAATTTTTTATTCTCAAACCATTTAGTTATTTTTTTAATTGCCTCTCCTGACTTCAAACCATTGAATTCTCCTGAATTAACTAAAGTTCCATATTCAACAAAAGCTTGTTTTGAAACATCTCCTCCTTTTATTACTTCTCTTATTTCTAGATTATACTTCTTAGCAAAATCATAATCACGTTTATCATGAGCAGGAACAATCATTACAGCCCCTCCTCCATAAGTTGCAACTACATAGTCGCCAATCCAGACAGGAATCTTTTCATTATTTATTGGATTAATACAATATGAACCAGTGAATATTCCTGTTTTTTCCTTTTCGAGTTTTGTTCTTTCAAACTCTGTTTTATTCTTTGATTGTTTAATGTATTTCTCAACCGCGCTTTTATTTTCATCAGTTATTAGTTTTTCAACTAATTTATACTCAGGAGCTAAAACAACAGCTGTTACCCCAAAAATAGTATCAGCCCTGGTAGTAAAAACAGAGATAACATCGCTGGAGTTTTCAATTTTAAAATCAATGTCCACTCCATAACTTCTACCAATCCATTCAAGCTGTTGAGCTTTAATTCTTTCTAAATAATCAACTTTCTCTAAATCTTCAATTAACCTATCAGCATATTTTGTGATTTTAAGCATCCATTGTTTTAGTTTTTTTTGTGAAACTTTTGCCTTGCATCTTTCACATTTTCCATCAATAACCTCTTCATTTGCCAGGCCAATTTTACATGATGGACACCAGTTAATAGGCATTTCATCCTGATAAGCAAGATCGTTCTCAAAAAGCTTTAAAAATATCCATTGAGTCCATTTATAATATTTAGGATCAGTTGTATTAACTTCTCTTGACCAATCAAAAGAAAGACCTAAACTTTTAAGCTGTCTTGTATAGTTAGCAATATTCTTTTTAGTTACTTCAATTGGATGGATACCAGTCTTAATTGCATAGTTCTCAGTCGGCAGACCAAAAGCATCCCAGCCAATTGGAAACATTACATTGAATCCCTGCATTCTGTATTTTCTTGCTATTGCATCAAATGCTGAATAAGACCTACAATGGCCAACATGAAGACCAACTCCAGATGGATATGGAAATTCAATTAAAACGTATTTTTTAGGCTTTTTTGAAAAATCCTGAGCTTTATAAAAATCATGCTTCTCCCAGTATTTTTGCCATTTAGATTCTATCTCTTGAGATTTGTATTGCATATAATTTTATGTTAGGCGATTAATCTTTATTTGTAAAATAATAATGTATAATCAAAAATAAGATATGAAAACTGCTCTAATTTACAGTCCGGAATTAAAAAACTATAGTTTTGGCAAAAAACATCCTTTTACAAGTGATAGGTTTGAGAATTTTTTAGCTTTTTTAAAACAAAAACTGCCTGATTTGAATAATTTCTTTGAATTGATTGTTCCTAAACCAGCAAAAGATAAAGATTTAGAATTGTTTCACAGTAAAGAATATATTGAAGCAATGAAAAAAGCTTCAAAAGGAATTATTCTACCAAACATTTTTCAATACACAACCACAGATAACCTTGATCCATCAACAGGATATCTACCAAAAGGAATTCATGAAGCTGGAAAGATTGTAGTTGGAACATCTTTAAAAGCTGCTGAATTAGTTTTTGAAGGAAAATTCAAAAAAGCAATTGCCTTAGGTGGAGGACTTCACCATGCTAAAAAAGAAAAAGGAGAGGGTTTCTGTATTTACAATGATGTTGTGATAAGCGCTAAAAAACTGCTTAAAATGGGAGCTAAAAGAGTTTTAGTTTTAGACACTGATGCTCATGCTGGAAATGGAACAGCTGAAGCTTTTTATCATGAAAATCAGGTCTTATTTATTGATATCCATCAAGACCCAAGAACAATTTATCCGGGAACAGGATTTATCAATGAAATTGGAGAAGGAAAAGGAAAGGGTTTTACAGTCAATATTGCTCTTTCTCAAGGGGCTAGCGACAAATCTTACCAATATGTATTTGAAGAAATTATTTTCCCAATAACTAAAGAGTTTAAACCAGAAATAATTATTAGGAATGGAGGTTCTGATCCCTATTTTGGAGACGGATTAACAAATTTAGGTCTCACTTTAGATGGTTTCAGAATAATCGGGGAAAAAGTAAGAGAATTGGCTAATGAGGTTTGTAATAGTAAAGAAGTTGATTTGATTGCCTCAGGATACAATCAGAAAATCTTACCAGGTGCATGGCTGTCACTTGTCAGTGGGCTTTGTGATTTAGATATAGAAATAAAAGAAGATAAAAAAGGATTTGTAAAAAAAGATTTTGGGTTGAAGGAAACAAAAAACATGATTGAAGGCCTCAAATTATATTTAAAAAGCTATTGGAGATGCTTAAGCTAGCTATATATTAAAAAACTCTCTTGCGTTTTTTGTCGTTGCTTTTACTATTTTTTCAAAGCTTAACCTTTTGATTTTAGCAATCTCTTGAGCAATATATTTTACAAAAATAGGTTTATTGCGTTTTGTTTTTGTTTGAGGGGGAACTAAATAAGGGCAATCTGTCTCAATTAAAATTTTATCCAAAGGAGTTACTTCAATAACTTTTTTAAAATCAATATTTTCAATATTTTTAAAAATTATTCCATTAAAACCAATATAGTATCCAAATTCTAAATGCTTTCTAATATCTTCCTCTGTTCCAACAAAACTATGAGCAACTGCTTTTTTAGGCCTTAAATCAGGGTTCTCGGATAAAATTCTGAACAAATTATGATTAGCCATACGACAGTGAAAAATCACTGGTAAATTCAGTTCTTTTGCTAATTCCAATTGTTTTAGTAATAAGTTTTCTTGCTTCTGTTTAAATAATTCCTTTTTGGTTTTTGGTCTCCAGTAATAATCCAGACCAATCTCGCCAATTGCTACTACTTTTTCGTTTTGAGCCAGTTCTTTGTACTTTTCATAATCAAATTCTTTTTCAAAATAATCATCTCCAAATTCATCACTTCTTATTTTTACTAATCCAGTATCCAGAGCCATTGGGTGAAGTCCAACACTAGCATAAATTCCTTTTTCATAATTTTGAGCAAGCCTGACAACTTCTTCTGATGTTTTTAAATTTGTTCCAACATTAACAACCCAGACATTATTGTCCAGGCATTTTTTAATAACTTTCTCTCTGTCTTTATTAAAAGCAGGAAAATTTAAATGAGCATGAGTATCAATTAACATGATTCTTATTTTATCCGAAGCACAACATCTTGGCAAAGGATTTATCTTATAATAATATAACTGATGAGATATGTTTATCTAGTATTATGAATAAAAAAATAAAAAACGAGTTTATTTTCTATATTATTATTGTACTGTTTGTTATTTTAGGAATTCGATTATTTCCTGGAATTTGGTATGATCTCAAGCTCTATTTGTCTTTTCTTAAACAAATAATTCAATAAACGAAAAAGTTGTGAAAAGAAGTTATCTAAAATTTATTCTCATTTCAATTGTTGTTTTTTTAATTGCTGGATTTTATTTTAAAGAAAGATTTTCTGACAGAATTCCTAAAGAGAATTATCAATATCAAGAAGTTAAGGAAAATGGAACAGGAATAATTAAAAAAGAAACTACTAAAATAGAGGAAAATTCAACAACAACAGAACCCAAGGAAGATTTAACTCCAAGACAAGTAGTTGAAAGATTTATTGAGGCAGATACGCTTGGAACAAGACTAGGAGGAGAAATTGCCAAAGAAGCACCTAATATTGAGAATTATCGTTCTTCTAAATTCATGGATCCTGGATGGGATATAATAATGGTCATTAAAAATTATGAAATCGTTGATGAATATCTATCTAAAGAAGGAAATTCTTATTTTGTAAAGGTAAAATACTTTTGCAAAGAAGGAATTGCTTCTGGTTTCAGTGGAGCAAAAGATGAAAAAGTGATTATGACAACACCTAGTGATGTTCCTGGAGGAGAAGGAATAATTGTAAGTTTTAACTGTGACAGCTTCTTCTCTCCATTAGCTGACCCTTCTATTATAAAGTATGATTTTGGATTCCAAACCGAAACTATAACTTTTGGATTGATAAAAGAGGAAGGAAGGTGGAAGATAGATTCACCTCTTAGTTGTCCTCGCATCTCAGAAGAAACTCTCAAAAAACATTTAGAGGATTTAAGTAAATAAAAAGGGGCAGTAAAAAAAATTGCCCCTGGATTGGAGGTTCTGTTTTTTTTAAAAAAAATCAAAAAACACCTAATGAGTTTAAAGATTATATTCAGACAATAGAGGTTTGGAATATTTATAAAAACGAGAAATTTGGGTATATAATTCAATATCCACAAGATTGGACAATTATTAAAACCCAAGAAAATCATGGAATAGTGCTTTCTAATGTAACATTTCAATCAAATAATTACGAAGAAAAAACAAACCCACAACCACAAACAGTAGAAGGTTTATGGCGAACACAGTTACTAACCAAAGGAACAACATTAATTTTTAATATCGTTAGAATTCCTCCTGATCCTAATTGGTGTATTGGTTTGTTTGAAGACAATCCACAAGAATGCACTTGGCATTATTGGGCTAAAAGAGGAACTGATTGGCCATACGGCAAGATACTCAATCAAGAATTTATCACATTGAATGGAAGAGAGGTGTACAAGAAAGAGATAGAATATCAAAATATAACCTCGATAGTAATTAGTTTCTCTGATCTAGAAGAAAAAACATTATTTGAGTTTATAATAGATACTCTTACAAAAGATAAAGAAAGAAATTTAGAGCTCTTAGAACAAATAATTTCTAATTCTAAATTTTTAAAATCTTAGTCTAGTTAAAGAAAGAAAGGAGTAAAAAAAACTCCTTTTATTTTAAAGCCTGGTTGTCTCTGTCTTTATTAAACGCAGAAAAATTTAGATGGGCATGAGTATTAATTCATTCGGCTTTGTTCAGGGTTGATGTTGGGTTTATCGAATCATTAATTAGCATAATGTTTCATTTTATACTCTTTTTTGAATAAAAAAATATCCGCTAAAAGGCGGATTTTCATTTTTAAAAAATAATTATTCTGCTTTGGCAAAGTTCACTCTGGGAACCTCAAAAAAATCAAGTTGATAGGACGAGCAAAAGCTCGTGATTATTTTAAGGTCAGCCGCGGTGGGATTGCGTAGAATAAATTCATTTAGATTTGTTGTTGGGGATTTTTGGAAAAAAATAATAGAATTATCTCTTCCCCATAAAACCCAGTGTCTCCAATGTTTTATATTTTGAATCTCTTCTTCTACATTCTCTCCTGTCTTTGTTCTCTTCTCCAAGTCCCACTTTTTCTTTTCGGCCTTAAGATAGTCAGAGTAATACATTTTTTTGAAAACTTCTAACAATCTTGTGGCCTCCCCTGAACTATACTCAAAAGGTTCCAGTCTTATTTCTTTCTTACTCAATATAAATCACTCTTTTATTATTTAATTTTTAATTATATCCAATTTACTAAACTCAAACTACCATATTCTTTAAAAATGTCAATCTTATTTCACTCTCGGGAAAAGAGATTCTCTTTTTTCAATATCAAAAACATATTGTTTATCGTCGATTTTCATTCCAAGCTGGCATAAAATTTTCTCTGAAGTTTCAGGTAAAAATGGCTCTAATAATTGAGCAATATTAGTAATCGTATAAAGCAGATATAAAATATGTTTTTTTTGATTTTCGCTTTCTTCCCAGAGCTTATTCTTTTCAATACATTGATCGCAAAAACTAATTAATTCCCAAATTGAAATTAGAGCTTCATTGAATTTAAATTCTTTTAAAGCCTTTCTGTATTTTTCTTGAGCTTTATCTATTTTCTTCTGGAAATCTGTATTTTTAGCTTCCTCAACTCTTAAAACTTCAGTTTTTATTTCTGATTTCTCTGCCAAACTTAAAACTCTTGACACTAAATTACCAAGCCCTTTTGCTAAATCAGAATTATACCTTTCTTCAAGTCTTTCATAAGTAAAGTCACCGTCTTTAAATGGCGAGATTTCGCGCAGGAGAAAATATCTAACTGCTTCTGTGCCATATTTTTCAACTAGTTCAAATGGATCAACAACATTGCCCAAAGATTTTGAAATCTTTTCGCCACCAACAGTTATGTATTCATGAATAAAGACTCTATCAGGCGCAGATAAACCAGCTGATAAAAGCATTCCTGGCCAGTAAACTGCGTGGAATCTTAAAATCCCTTTTCCAATGACATGAAGCTTATTATTGTTTTCTTGCCACCACTGCTTAAACTTTTCATCATCTTCTGCATAGTTTAGGGCAGTAATATAATTTGCAAGTGCGTCAAACCAAACCCAGATAATCTGATTAGGATCACCAGGCACTGGAATACCCCAGCCATGAGCCCTTTCCTTTGAACGGGAAACACAAATATCTTTTAATCCTGAATTGATAAAACTTAAAACTTCATTTTTTCTGGTTTGAGGAATAATTTTAATTTTATCTTTCTCGATTAATTCTTTTAATTGATTTTGATATTTAGAAAGTTTAAAAAAATAATTCTCTTCTTCAATTAACTCTGGCTTTTTCTTGTGTTCTGGACACAAACCATTAACAAGCTCTTTCTCTATATAAAACTCTTCACAATCAACACAATAAAGCCCCTTATACTTCTTCTTATAAATATCTTTTTTACAAGCAAGCCATAACTTTTCAACCCCTTTTACATGACGCTTCTCAGTTGTTCTGATAAAATCATCAAAGCTTAAATTAAGAACCTTTTTAAGGTTTTTAAAAATTTCTGCATTTTTGCCAACAAACTCTTGAACCGGCACATTAGCTTTTTCAGCAGCCTGAACGTTTTTCAAACTATTTTCATCTACTCCGGTTAAAAACAAAACCTCCTCACCCAATGCTCTATGATAACGAGCTAGAACATCTGCCTGGATTTTTTCAAATGCATGGCCAATATGAGGGTTTGCATTCACATAATCTATTGCTGTTGTAATAAAAAACTTGCTTTTCATATTATTCCATTACTTCTTAATCCTTATATAAAAATTGGCCTATTTCAAGGCCTGTTCTTTGTTTAAAAAAGCATAACTTTAATCAACCAGACCGTCTTTTTTCCTTTCCTGCAGAAAATCTCTTAAAAACTCATAAATTATACTTGTCAAAGGAATTGCTAAAATTGCTCCTAAAAACCCTGCTAATCTTCCACCAACAAGTACAGCTATCAAAACTAAAATAGCAGGCAGTCCAACCAGCCTTCTAGTTAAAATTGGAGTGATAATATTTCCCTCTATTTGCTGAATCAAAATAAAAGCCAATAAAACAAACAGGGCTTTAAACCAGGAATCCAATGCTGCTAAAATAGTTATTATTGTGCCAGCAAAGATAGGGCCCAGCACTGGAATAATGTCCATTACTCCTGCAAATAAACTTAGCATTGATGCATAATTTACATTTAAAACATTCAAGGTGATGTATGAAACTAGTCCAACAAACAAACTGCTTAAAATTCTTGTTCCAAACCAGGCAGCAGTTTTGTTCTGACACCTTTGCCATAAGTCCTGAAAATATCCTTCACTTTTTTTAGGAGCAAGGGCTTCAATTGCTTTTTTAACCTCCTTTTCTTCCATTGAAAAGAATATAGCAATAGCAAAAATAGTAACTGTTGAAAAGATTCCTCCAAAAATAGAGACTAAAACCCCAAAAATACTTGAAGATGCTTGTATTAACCAGGTCTGCAAGGCCAAGGTAAAGGTTTCAAAATTCTCAAAAGCCTCCAGACCCAATCCCCTTAGAGGAGGTGATAGTTTTCCGAAATACTGAGGAAAAAGCTGGGCAAATTGTTGTATTTCAAACACAAAAACAGGCACTGTCCAGTACAGAATAAAGCTCAGCAGTGCAAACACACTAACATAAACAAAAAGCGTGCCTATGACCCGAGGAATTCTTCTCCTCTCTAAAAAGTTGATTACTGGATTAAATAATACTGAAATTACTAAAGCAAAAATAACTGAAACTAAAATGTCTCTTATCGAGTAAAGAGTGTAAAAAACTAAAATAGCAATGCTGATTTTTAGAATTGTTCCCCAAGATATATCTAAAACTCTTTCTTCGTCCATAGTTTAAATTAAAGTTTTAATATTTTTTTAAATTTCTCTTTATTTTCAAATGGACCAATCAAAGCTAAGTTCAATTTCTGTGGCTGAAAAATATCTTTAGCAACTTTTAAAATATCGTTTGAACTAACTTTATCAACTTTTTTAAAAATCTCTTTTAAGGTTAAAATCTTTCCCTCTAAAAGCTCTTGATTGGCAAAAAATGAAGCCAAAGCATCAGAAGGTTCCAACAGAAGCGCTGTTTTTCCTTTAATATAGTCCTTAGCTTTTTTTAATTCCAAAGTAGGAACTTTTTGTTTTGAAATTTTCTTGTATTCTTCTAAAACTGCTGAAATTACTATTTCTATCTTTTTATTATCCACTCCAATCTGGGTTAATAGATAACCAGAATCAGGATTTGCTTCAGAGATAGTACTGATGTAATAAGCTGCACCCAACTTTTCCCTTATTTTAGCAAATAAACGAGAACTCATCATTCCTCCTAAAATAACAGCTAATAGTTTTTGGGCGTGTCTTTGAACATGGAATAAATTATATGCCCTTACTCCTAAACATAAATGGGTCTGATCAGTTTTTCTTGTTTGAATAATTATTTCAGGACTGGATTGTCTTTCAACAACTGATTGTTTTTTTGCTGGCTCATCTTCTTTTATTTTTGAAAAGTATTTTTTAACTTTTTTAATCGCCAAATCACTATTTATGTTTCCAGCAACACAAACTATTGTGTTTGATGCCACATACTGACCACTCATATAATCAATCAACTTCTTTCTTGTCATCTTAGAAATATTCTCTTTTGTTCCAATAACATCCCAGCCAGCAGGCTGATCACCATATAAAAGCTTGGACCACAAAACATGAACATAGGTCATTGGATGGTCTAATCGCATATTGACCTCTTCAGTAATTACTCCTTTTTCTTTTTGAATTTCTTTTTCAGCTAAGGTTGAATTTAGGAAAATATCAGAAACCCAGTCCAGGGCTATCTCAAATTCTGTTGCAATTGTTTTTGCATAATAGCCGGTATACTCTTCAGAAGTAAAAGCATTGTATATTCCACCAATTTTATCCAGTGTTTCAGCAATGTCCATTGTTGAAGGTCTTTTTTTTGTTCCTTTAAAATACATATGCTCTAAGAAATGAGAGATTCCATTAACGTCTTTTTTCTCATATTTAGAACCAGTCTTTACTAAAACTAAAACTGTGACAGCCTGGGTGCTTTTCTGAGGAACAGTGATAATCCGCAGTCCATTTTTAAGAGTTGTTTTTTTAAACATAACTATATATTTACATTCTATCAAAAAACCGCCTATTAAGCGATTTTATCTTAGCTCAGGCGGTAGGATTCGAACCCGCCTCGGTCGCCCTGTATGCATAGGCGTCTCGGTCTCTCGAACAGTGCGCAAGATTGATGGAGACCCTGGACGATTTTCGAATCTTCAAGAAGGAAATTATTAGCAAGCGCCCGAAATTTTAGGTATTCCTCTTTCCTATTTCTGGCTTCTTATTGAGAAGTCTCGATAGGAAGATTGTTTGGTGGAGAAACGATTTTCTTTCGTCTTTTAGTTCGCTCCTTAAGATACTTTTTTAAAAAGAATCCTCCCGAAAGAATCGCTAAAATTGCGAATATCCAAATTGAATTTTGGGAAATAAATCTTAAAACAGAAGCTAAAAATATTAGATTTTCTTCCTCAACATTTAATTGCACGGGGACTTTAACTCCAGGATTAACGCTAAAACTCTGACGATCTAATGGTTTAGCTAAAACCGAGAGATTAATCGCTTTTCTCCCCTCTTCTTTAGCCAAAAAAGTAATTTTAACTTCTTTATTTTCTCCTGCCTCTAAACGGAAATTGCTTGGCTCAATTTTTATCCACTCATTTAATTCATCAGGAAAAACCTGAAAAATTCCCGCTTCTTGGGAAATGTTATAAATTAAAATTTTAGCTTTTTTAGGCTGACCAACCTCTAATTCTAAGTCTAAAAATGAAGGTTTAGTTCCGATTCCAATAGCTAAAGCTGAATCAAAAGAGAAAAGGAAACAAAAAACAAAAAGTAGAATTGTTAAAATCTTAAATTTCATTATTGATTAGCAATTGCCCAAAAAGTTAAATCACCCTCTTTAATTCCAAGATCTGTCCAGCCGGCAGGGATAGTTAATCCGACTAAAACATTTTTCTCTGATCCAGTATTAATAATAGTGCTAAATTCTGGCCAATCTAATTCCTCTAAGGTAATATTTTCTCTAAAAATCTGCTCGCCACTAACAATTCCCTCAAGATATATCCTGAGATCACCAGTATTAGTAATTACTAATAAATCACTGGCTTGAGCCCCGGGAGCTAATTGACCAAAATCAATCTGATTTTTGTCAATGATAAAAGCGATTTCTGGAACTGGTGGAGCTGGCTGGATTATCTCTACTCTCAACCCAACATTTTGACTAATTCCTTCTCCGACTAATAAACTTACCTGATTAGTTTGGATAAAACCTGATTTTTCAGCATAAACTTGATAAATTCCTAGAGTATTAATGATTAAATCGGCTTCACCATCATTATCAGTGATAAAAGTCAGACTTCCAACATAAATTATAGCTTCAGCTAAGGGTTTCCATTCAGAATCTTCAAAATATTCCACTTTGGCTTCGAGATTATTTCCTGGATTAACCTTTTGACCAGCCAGAGTTAATCTGATAGGTAACCAACCCCATTCACCAAAATACCACAAGACCTCATCGCCCGGTTCTAATGTATAGTCAGCTGCCCCAATCATTGGTATTTCATAGTTAACAAAATAAAGCCAGCCAATTAAATCATGAGCTTCTTCTTCATTAATCTTTTTTAAATAAGGTCCCCAACTGGTTTCCTCAATCAAATAAGTATAGCTACAGACTTGGGCTCCATTTTCAATAATATCTAAGGCAGTAGTTGCTTTTACTTTTGCGTCACAAATATTGTTATTCTCTCCTTCAATTCTTAAATGATGTAACCTATTTATTGGATAATAATTTTCAGTTAGGGCAATTACTGCATAGGCAGTTAAAATTGGATAATCCTTATCTTCGGAGGCAATCCATTTAAAAGAGCCATCTGCTTTTTGTAATGATTTTAAGTGATCAACTGGATTTTGATCATTTTTCTGCCAATCGAAAGGATCCTGACCTAATTTATAAATTGCTGAGATGACCCAACCATCAGAGCCAGAATCGGATGGACCTGCAGGAAGATAAGGAAAACCACCATCATCATTCTGGCTTGATTTTAAATAATCAATAGCTTTAATGATTGCTGGATCCTGAGAAGAAATCCCAGCTTCTAACAAAGCCATAATTGCAGCTGCTGTATCATTGGTGTCACTCTGGCCTAAAAGAGCATAACTCCAGCCACCATTTTCATTTTGATTATTTAAAATGAAATTTTTAGAATCTTGAATGATTTGATCGGAAATACTTTCACCAGCCGAAACTAAAGCCAAAATTCCCCAGAAATCATCATTTAATAAATCAGGAGAACCAATTTGATTATTTTGATAAAAGCTTTTCAGTTGAGTAACAAAATCAATATTGCTAAAAGTTTTTGGATTTTCGCCTGCAGCAATTAAGGCCAAAATAGTTTTTTCATAATCGGTGGCTAAGTTGCCTGTAACTTCTTTTAAATGGTTTAGATCTAAATCTATTTCGCCAGCCGCTACCAAAGCCATTGTTATCCAGGGATCGGGAGTCTGGGCTTTAAGGTAATTGATGGTAGAATTATCTATTTCCGCCAGACCTGGTAAAACTAACGAAAAAATTAAGGTTCCTGCCAGAAAAAGTAAGATTGTTTTTTTCATATATTTTAAAACCCACTCTCTTCGAGTGGGTCAAATTATTTCAAAATTAAAATAACCTTTTTCCCTTAGGCTCGAAGAGAAAATTAAAATTCATGATAGGCAGATCAGTTTTCTGGCTTATCCCATTTTGGGCTTCACAGCTGCGGCCCAGCGCCTGATTATAACAGGACTTTCCTGACTGTCCCTAAATATTAGGGCTGCCTTTTTTTTATTGTTTCAATTTTATCTTACTTTAGAAAATGAACCTGTCAAGTGAATAACTTTGATGGTTTTTAATATAAAAACCCTCGGGCGAAAAATCTCAGCTTTGCAGGCCGGACCCAAACCGGAGGCGGCTCGGTTGCCCAAACCGAACACAAGCCTGCTCCGGCGGTAGGACTTGAACCCCTCTCGGTCGCCCTAACGCCATAAGCGTCTCGGTTTCTCGAAAGGCTCGCTGCTGGGCTCCGGGGGCTGGACGAGGTTAGAGCCTGTTTTATGACTTTTTCTCAGGTATGAAATAAATAAACCATACAAACCAAACAAGCCAAATGGCTCCTGAAAAATTTCCACTTAAAAGTCCTTGGATACCCCTTATCCCCATAAATCCGAGAAATCCTAACATCCAATTTTCTCTCATCATAAATATTTTAATTTTAAATTTAATTAAAATATTTCAGACCTTTCATTTTCATTCTACCAAAAAACCGCCTGATTGGCGATTTTTAATGCGGCTCGGTCGCTCGAACCGAGTACAAGCCTGCTCCGGCGGTAGGACTCGAACTTTAACGCTCAATTTTCTTTTTTAAAAATTCAACTAACTCTTTTATTTTTACTCTAACTTGCTTTGTTGTATCACGATCACGAACAGTGACATCATCTTGTTTTAATGAATCATAATCAATAGTAATACAAAATGGGGTTCCTATTTCATCTTGAGAATAATAACGTTTTCCAATATTACCTCTATCATCCCAGGCAGTAGAGAATTCTGGCCTCAGTATTTCATAAACCTCTTTTGCTTTCTTAACCAGCTCTTCTTTATTGGCTAACAAAGGAAATACTGCTACTTTATATGGAGCTAAATATGGTTTTAGTTTTAAAACAACTCTATCTTCTTTTTTTCCTTTTTCTTCAAAATAACTATCCAGTAAACAAACCAGAAACGACCTGTCCATTCCAAAGGTTGGTTCCACTACATGAGGAATAAATTTTTCTTTTGTTTTTTCATCAGTATAACGCAAATCAACTCCTGATTTTTCCATATGATTCTTCAAATCAAAATCAGTCCTATAAGCTAAACCATAAAGCTCTTTAAAACTACCAAAAGGAAAATTATATTCTAAATCTTCTGTTTTTTTAGAATAATGAGATCTTTCATCATCTGTGTGTTCCCGCCACCTTAGATTCTTTTTATTTACACCCAAAATTTCAGTTGTCCATTTCCACATTTCTTTTTTCCAATAATCAAATAAATCCTGCCGTTTTTGTTTTTTAGGATTAAAGAAATATTCAAACTCAGACAGATTAAATTGAAGAGTTCTAAAAATAAAATTACCCAATGTTATTTCGTTTCTAAAAACAGCACCTGATTGGGCCAAACCAAAAGGTAATTCAGGTGATTGAGAATCTAGAACATTTTTAAAATTAATAAACATTCCCTGAGCAATCTCTCCCCTTAAATATGCCTTAGACCTGCTTTCATCAACAATACCAATATGAGTTTCAAATAAAAGATTAAATTGTCTTGGCTTTGTCCAATTAAAAGCTTTACATGATGGACAAGCAACTTTCTCTTTATCAATAATCTCTTTCATCTTCTCAACACTAAAACCTTCAACTTTTATTTCTTTTCCTTTTTTCCTAAAATGATCTTCAATTAAATGATCAGCCCTGATTCTGCTTTTGCATTTCTTACAATCAATTAAAACATCAGTAAAACTATCAGTATGACCTGAAGCCTGCCAGACCTTAGGACTCATAATGATTCCTGAATCAAGGCCATAAATATCACTTCTCTTTTTAACAAAATGTTTCCACCAAAGATTTTTAATATTTCTCAAAAGCTCAACTCCTAAAGGACCGTAATCATAAGTATTAGCCAGCCCTCCATATATTTCAGAGCCAGGAAAAATAAAGCCTCGTCTTTTTGCTAATGATGTAATTTTTGCCATTTTATCAGCCATATTTATTGAACCGCTCCGTTAGTTACTGTTGGATCATCGGGTAAAGTGGTATTAAGAGCTGAAGTTGAACCCTCAATTATGGCCTGAGTCCAGCTGTCTTCAGCCGTGATCTGTGCTTTATTAATTATATTTGGAATTAGACCTCTCTGATATGCAGCAGGAGTAAAGGTAACCTGGAAAGCAATTGTCAGAGGCTGCTGGGTAACCCCAATCCCTCTTTCTAAATCTCCTGCCAGCCAGACAATTTCTCTTGACTGAGAATCAAAGGTAAATCTCTCAAGCTCTGGTTCTGGAAAAACTCTGCCAGTCAATTCTATGTTTTGAGGCAAGGTTGCTTTTACTTTTGCGTTTTTCACATCTGAATAATAATTCCTAATATGCCACATAATCGTATAAGTAGTAGCTTGGCCTACTTGAGGCGGAACAGGACCAGAATTACCAAAAACCTCATCCTGAAAATATGCTTTTTGGTCTATTCCAAGCTTTGAACCAATTTTTGTAACAAATTCTTCTTTAACCTGCCCAATAAATACTTTATTCTTTAAGACAGGGTTTTTAACACTGCCCAAGTCATCTTTTAATTTTATGAAGAAATCAACCTTGCCCTCTTCCATTGGAATCAAGTATTGAAGGTCTGGAACCCTTCTCCAGTCAAAAACAATAGAATTATCTCCTGCCTGAAAAGCTCCGTAATCAGACTTTATTGTTTGAAAATCAAAAGCTTCTCCTTCTAATTGATTAACCATAAACAAATTACTGACACTATCTTCCCCCACGTTTTTAAAGTAAATCTCATAGTGAAGCCAATCACCAGGCACAGCCACATATTGAGGATTACTGTTGATTTCTTGTCTGATATAAAGAGAATGCCTGACCATTTCCACCCCTTTTATAGCTTCTTTTAGAATAATGAATTCACCATTTTTCCAGACACCTAGCTCAGCTTTAAAAACTTTTGCTTCCCCTAAGTCTCCAGAAAGCCTGCCTGATATCTCAATTCTTCCTCCCTCTGATTTGTTTAAAACAGGAATTTCCCATTCTGTCTGCTCAATTGATTTAGGAGTGGAGTTAATAAACTCAAAACCATAAGGATATTCAATCTGACACCTTAAATTAGTTAAAAGATGCTCAATATTTGAAAAATAATTAATGCGAAAAATAAAATCCTTGCCTGATGCAACCTTAGAAGGCAAATCAAAATCAAATGTCAGGGGAGCTGATTTAATCTGACTGGTAAACTCAGAAGATGACTGGTACCTTGCTTTTAAGTCCTTTGGCTGATAGCTCAAAGATGCTTTGGTAATTTTAATATCTCCCTCTTTTCCCAAAATACTTATCTTGAATGAAAATGTCTTTTCTTCTCCTGGATAAATTGCCTCGCCCAATTCTTCTGGACCTAAAATCTGTCTTTCAAAAAATTCTCCGTCCTTTATAGAATATTCAGGCGCTTCAAAAACAAGCTCCGGGTTGTCTAAACGAAACTCTCCCTTGTTCTGGTACCTGACAACATATTCCACTTCTTCTCCTAAAGTAATTTCAGACGGCCCCAAAATATCCAATCTTAAAAGTTCTTTTGAATAAACATTCTTTTGCCAATTCCAAGCAAACCAGATTGCTCCTGATAATATGACTGCAATAACTAAATAATTTAAAATCTTTTTCATAATAATTAAATTTGTCCGCTTATTTCTAGAATAAAGGATAAATAATGTTTTGAAAACTCCTCTAACCCTTTTAACTCCTTATCATTTATCTTTAATCGAGAAATTGTTTTTAGTTCTTTTTCAGTAATAAAGCGTATTATTTTAATTGTCGCTGGGCTCACCAATATATCTAATTTATCTTTTGAAAAGCAATTTTTACAAATTATGCCTTGTTTTTTGGGGCTGAAATAAATACTTTCAGGTTTAAGCTTTTTTTCACAGGCCAGGCAATTATATAAGTTAGGTTTATAGCCCAAAACAGATAAAAATTTCCAAAGAAAATAATAATAAATTATTTCTGTGTTCTTGAAATTATTGTCATTTAACTTCTCAAAAACCTCCAGTAATAAACTCCAAATACTTTCATCGGGCTCCTGTCCCTTAATCAAATCATCTAGAACTTCTCCTATATTATATACAATATCAATCCTTTTTAAATCTTTCCTTAAATTCTTAAATTTTTCAATTACTATTGCATCAGTTAATGTCTTGTAGTTTTTCCCTTGAATAAACTCAATTTCTGACAGGTAAAAAATCTCGATTCCTACTCTCAGCTTTGAGGTGGTTTTCCTTATTGCTCTTGCCAGAATTTCTAATCTTCCAAAGTCCTTTGTGTAAATACTAAATAACTGATCAGCTTCTTTCCTGTTAAGCTTTCTGAAAATAATACCTTTTGTTCTATGATGAACAAACATTTAAATCTATTTTTCTCCTAAGGCGTTCTTTAAAGTTTTGATCTTTTTCTCTATCCTCCATTTTTCCTTAGGATTCCTGTACTGCTCTTTTTGTAAATCTTTTATCACCTTTATTAATTTCTGTCTAGTTATGTGGGTTCCGTACTTCTGATGGGGGAAAATCTCTTTTTCCAACTCAACTCTTTCTTTTTCTTTTAAACCATGCTTAAAAAGAGACTGGCTTCTTAATCTCTGCCTAAGTTCTGATCTTGTAAGATGGCCCTTGCTCCCCCAGACGCCTTTATCTACTCCCGGCTTTTTAATATCTGGTCTGGTTTCTGGTTTTTTTAATCTTACTGGTAAGCCATATTTTCTTGAGGAGCCTGACGATTCACCCCACATCTGTCGTCCGAATTGTCCACTTTTGTTTTCTAAAACCATAATTATATATATAAATTAGCTTCCGACCTTTTTAATAAATAACTGCAGTTTCTGGCCGTTAATAATAACCTGTTTTCCTTTTTTCAATTCTTTAACTAAATCCAGGTCCTTTGCCTTTGTTTCTTTGTTAATCATCTTTTCTTTTCTTAGCAACAGCTCGCTCATATCATGCTCTGCCTTGAATTGAATTATAATAACATCTTTTGGAGTTAGTTTCCTGCTCTTTCTCATTTCTTGAATGTTTCTAATAACCTCTCTTGTTATTCCCTGCTCTTGCAGTGATTTAGTGATTTCTGTGTTTAGTTTTATCTGTTCTCCAAAACCAATGTCTAAAACATTGACTTCCTTTTTAATTAAATCTAAAAGCTCTTTTTCATTTTTTAATTCTTTATCTTTGATTGTTAATTCTTGCAGAGCCTGTCTTACTTTTATTTGAGCTTTTGCTCTTTCAGCTAAACCTAGTTTTACTATTTCTCTTGCTTTTTCCATCTTTTTATTCAATTCCTCATCAATAGATTTTTTAGTTGCTTTAGGCCAATCCTCTAAATGAATTGATTCTTTTGTTTCTAATCCTGATTTTTTAAAATCCTGATATATATATTCAGTAAAAAAAGGAATAAAGGGAGCTGATAATTTTATTGTTTGAAAGATTACAAAACTCAGAGTTCCAGCAGCATCTCTTAATTCTTCTTCATTCTCAGGCTGCTGAAATCTTTTCCTTGACCTTCTGATGTACCACAAAGAAAGTTCATTCATAACAAACTTTTCAATACTTCTGGCTGCACCGGTTATATCATAACTTTCCAGCAATTTAGTGGTTTTTACAACCAACTCATTAAGTTTAGAAATAATCCATTTGTCTAAAATATGCTTGGAGCAGGGATTTTCAAAACTCAAGAACTCATCATCAGCATAAGTTTTTAAAAATATATAAGAATTCCATAAAGGAAGAATGAATTTTCTTAAAACATTTTCAGGATCTTTCTCCGAGAATAGCTTAGAATCACCAGGATGACTAGAAGTGTAAAATGACCACCTTAAGGCATCAGTTGAGTATTTTTCAATAATATACCAGGGATCAATTATATTTCCTTTTGATTTTGACATTTTTTCACCTTTTTCATCCAAAATATGGCCCAAAGAAACAACGTTTTTATATGCTGGCCCTTTTCCAAGCAAAGTAGAAATAGCAAGCAAAGTATAAAACCAGCCCCTAGTCTGGTCTATTGCCTCGCAGATATAATCAGCAGGAAACTGCTTGTTTTCGTCAATCAGTTTTCTATTCTCAAAAGGATAATGATATTGAGCAAAAGGCATTGCTCCTGAATCAAACCAGCAGTCAATTACTTCTTCAACTCTTTCCATTAAAGCTTGGCAGCTTGGACACTGAAACTTTACATTATCAATAAAAGGCCTGTGCAAATCCAACTCTAAGTTTTTATTAAAAGGCAATATCCTAAACTCTATGTTTTCTAATTTGCCTGTTTTTGTTCTATTTCCTTTTTCCCGCCACTTTAAAATCTTTTCAAGCGACCATCCTTCTAAGGTTTTCTTTAAAATAGCTAAAGGAAGTCCATGAGAAATAATTAAAATATTCTTTCCTTTGTATTTCTCATCAGTTTCCTTTAAGAAACTGTACATTCTTTTTTTAATATCTCTTACACTTTCACCTTTTGGAGTTTTTGTTTCTGTTAAACTTCCTTGTTTTTTAAAATAATCCCAAACTAATTTTGGCGCCTTGCCGTTAAAAATACCAACATTAAACTCCCTTATTTTTTTGCTGAATTTAACTGGAGCTTTGGTTATTTCAGCTATAATCTCAGCAGTTTGTTTTGTTCTTAATAAGTCAGAAGAGAAAATAAGGTCCAAGCCCTGTTTTTCCAATTTATCTCCTACTTTTTTTGATTCTTCTTTCCCTTTATCAGTTAAAGGGCATTGAAATTTCTCAGGCCAGCACGATGTAACTCCTTTCACTTGTTTTACACTTTCACCATGACGAACTGTAAAATAATTATTATTAGTGAACCTCTGCTTCAACAAATCATCAACACCGCCAATTACCACCTGGTTTTTACAATGAGCGCACTGCCAGATAGGAAGAGGGGTTCCCCAATATCTTTCTCTTGAAATTGCCCAGTCTTTAACCTCTTTTAACCATCCGCCAAATCTTCCTTTTTTAAGATAAGATGGATACCAATTTATCTTTAAATTATTAGCAATTAAGTCCTTTTTAACTTTTGTCATTTCTATAAACCAGCTCTTTTTTGCGTAATAAAGAAGCGGTGTCTTGCATCTCCAGCAAAATGGATAATCATGTTCATAAAGTTCTTGCTTGAACAACAACCCTCTTTCTTCTAAATCTTCAATTATCAATGGGTCAGCTTCTTTGAAATACATTCTTGCCCATTTTTCAACATTTAATCTAAATCTCCCCTCGTCATCAATATTCAATAAAATTGGCAGTTTATTCTTTTTACCAGCTTCCATATCATCTATGCCATAAGCAGGAGCGATATGAACAAGGCCTGTTCCTTCATCTAAAGAAACAAAATCTCCCCCAATAACCTTGTAAGCATTTCTTGAAACTTCATCTTCCGCTGGATACAGAACTTCGTACCTTAAATTAAACAAATCCTTTCCTTTGAATTCCTGGATAATTTCACCTTCAAGCCCTAATTCCTTAATTCTTTCTTTTGCTAATATTAAATACTCCTCATTAATTTTGATTTTTGCATAAATAAATTTAGGATTTACTGCCACAGCTACATTTCCAGGCAATGTCCAGGGAGTAGTTGTCCATACTAAAAAAGAAGTATTCTTAAAATTAGGGCTGATAATCTTAAGCTTGATAAAAACTGATGGTTCTTTTATCTTTTTATACCCTTGAGCCACTTCATGAGACGAAAGAGGAGTCCCGCATCTGGGACAATAGGGAACAACCTTAAAGTCCTGAATTAAGAGCTTTTTCTCCCAGATTTGTTTTAATATCCACCATAATGACTCAACATATTCAGCATTATAGGTAATGTAAGGATTATTAATATCAACCCAGTAACCGATTTTCTCTGTTAAATCTACCCAGTCCTTTGTAAAATTCCAAACAGATGTTTTACATTTTTTATTGAACTTAGAAATACCATATTTTTCAATGTCTTTTTTTGATTTAAGCCCTAGTTTTTTTTCAATCTGAAGTTCAACAGGAAGACCATGGGTGTCCCAGCCACCTTTTCTTAAAACCCTGAAACCCTTCATTGTCTTGTATCTGCAGATTATGTCTTTAAAAATTCTGGCTAAAACATGATGAAGTCCTGGAGGCGCATTAGCAGTAGGAGGGCCTTCATAAAACACAAAATCACGAGCTTTAGCTCGTTGTTTTATGCTTTTTTCAAAGATTTTATTATCTTTCCAGAATTTTAAAATTTTCTTCTCTGTTTTAGTAAAATTGAAATTCATATATATCTTAAAATATCATTTTAAGAGTAAAAATGCAATCAAACTTAATAGTTCGAGTCCTACCGCCGGAGCCAAGCTGTGAGGCTTTCGAGAGACCGATTTGCCTCATATTTTTGGAAAAAGTTCGAAAAAAAATCGCCCTACCCCGACTGGAATCGAACTTTGTTCGAGACAGGGAGTAGCGGTTTGAATCCTAGCCCCGCAGAATTTGAAGCCCGAGATTGTTCCTCGGGTTTGACTTTTTAAAAAATGCTTTGTAAGATTTATTTGATAAACAAGCAAAAAGATCTTTACCAATAAAAAAGAGGTAGAAAAAAATGGATTTGGTTAAAAGTGAAGTTAAGAAAGAATTCCATAGAGGTGCGTGGGAATCTCCCGGTTTACGTGATGATCAAATTAGAAACTACTTTGAGGAATTAGCTAAAAAGAAGGAAATAGAAATTTTCTCTGTTTCTATTGATGATAGGAAAACCTTAAAAAATGATAAGGACAAAAGAATAGTTGAAGTCAAAAAAGGGGCAACCTTGCACCCCAAAGAAAAATTAGAGAGTTATTTGAATTACATAATTAAAACTCGGCAGGGGGTAATGTATACTTTAGAGATTAAAGGTGGTTATTTCTGTATCGGTGCAGAAGGACCTGGCAGCGCAAGCTGTAGTTGTTGTCTGGATAGGCTTAACAGAAAGCTTGATTTGAGGAAAGTAAAAGAAACAAGCGGTGGGTTATCTCTTCCCAGTTTGTCTTTCCCTAAGGATACAATAGTTGCTAAGTTTTATTTTTCTTACCATGAATATGATCCTTATCATTCCAAGCAATGGACATCGTCTGTTTATTTTTACGGGAAAAGAAGTGTTAGAAACAAGCTATTCAAGAATGTATATGAATTCTTTAAAGAAAATTTAAAAATCTAATTTTTTTAATATCGTTGAGCCAAGAACTTTATTCTTGGTTTTTTTATTCAGACATTTGCTAAAATATACTCCAAATCCCCAAGACTTTCCCTAATTTCTGCCCAATCTACGGTTCTAAACGCGTCCAATAGGGGGAGCAGGCTAGTGCTCGGTTCGAGCGACCGAGAGGCATAAAAATCGCCATTAGGGCGGTTTTTTTTGTTACTTTTTTCTCTCTCAATCGTAATATTAAATAGAAAGGTCATTAAGACATATAATTAATTATTAAAAGAATATGTTAAAGCTAATTACTACCGTTTTTATTTCATTGCTTATTATTGTCGGTATAAGCTACGGAGCAAACCATTATATCGTTGCTCCAGCAACAGAAAACACAAAAGACGCTGGCATTCAAATAATAGAAAAGGAGGTTGGCGAAGATTTTGAAATAGTCTTGGAGGCCAATCCCACTACCGGCTATCAGTGGACAGTGGAGTTTGATGAAGAATTTATTGAATTGGTTGACAGAAACTATATTGTCCAGGAGCCAACCTTTTCAAAAGATGCAATGGTTGAATCTGTTATGGCTTCCAGAGATGGAGAAATTCCGACCGAGGATCTTCCTGATGGAGCAAGAGAGATTATTGACAGCGAGATTGAAGAGGGAACAATAGGGTTAGTCGGAGCAGGCGGCCAGGAATTCTTCAAATTCCTTGCCCTGAAAAAAGGAGATGTAGAAATAAGGTTTTCTTACGAGAGATCTTGGGAGGAAGAACCTATTAAAATCCTGACCTACAAAGTGATAATCAAGTAGGATTACAAAAAGCAGGGATAAGAGCCCTGCTTTTTGCTCCAAGATAGTGTAGGATACAGTAATGGAGCAAGAAATTGTTGAGCAATGCAAAAAAGGAAATTTGGAAAAGTTTGAAAAACTCTACAACAGTGTTACCTTTTTCTCTTTCAATCGTTATATTAAGTAGAGGAATCGAAAAATATATAGAAACTTAATTTTTAAAAATAATATGTCTAAAATAATCATTGCAATCATTTTTATAATAATTGGAATTGTAGCAGGATTAGGTTATTGGTTTTATCAATCAATGTCCGAAGAGCTAACTGAAATAGAACAAGCCTGTGTACACTCTGGAGGAACAATCTCCACATCATTGTGTTGTAAAGCAACTGGTGATTTTCCTAACCTGTGCCTTGTTGGTCCTTGTGGTTGTTCACCAGATAATAGTCATCAGGTAAAGATTTGCGATTGCGGACCTGATAAATGTTTTGATGGAAGTGAGTGCGTATCTTTAGATGAAGTTTCAGTTCTTCTTGAAAGCATTGAACAAGAAACTGGGATAGATTTTTCAGAAGCACAACCAGTTGATTTTAAATGGGTAGTTAAAGTAACTCCAAAAGTAGAAGAGGAAGCTGTGTCTGGGAAAGGATTTGAAGCTGAACGTATATCAAGCGAGCAGTACGATAGTGTTGAGTCTTTTCTCATAGATAGAGGTTTTAAAAAGGACCTTTATAATATAGCTGATGGCACTTTTGTTGGATTGAAAGGATATAAAAAAGACCAGATTATTTGTACTGTTTCTGGAGGGTCTACTCCGCAAGAACCTGATATCAATGATGTAACAGTGAAATGCGGGAAGTTAGAGATAATTATTGATCTGGAAGAACTCTCTCAGTGTGCAAAAGATGGAGAAACATTCTCAACAATCGATGATGGATACCCAGTCCGTTGCTGTGAAGGTCTAAAAGAATGGTCACCTATTCCAGATACACGTTTTTCAATCGCAGATGTATGTTATGAAGTTGGGTTACCATTGGAATCTAACATAGGACTTTGTATAAAGTGTGGGGACGGGGTTTGTGAAAACCATCCGCAATATGATGAAAATCCATGCAATTGTCCTGAAGATTGCGCAGGAAAGGACAAATCGCATTTTTCCAGTATAGAAGAATTTTGCCAGAGCAATGACTGGAAAATGTCTCTTTCCAAAGCCTGCGAAGAACAAGAACCTATTAAGGGTTCTCCAATATGTGAATTATGCGCTTTTTAAAGAAATAGTGAGTAACGAGGCGTGGAATACCTGCTCTAGAGATTGAACTATTTCCGAGACCGAGCCGTCCATCCTGCTAGGGCGACTGAGAGGGGTTCGAGTCCTACCGCCGGAGCAGGCGGTTTTTAAATTCTCCTAATTTTAATCTCTACATTTTTTCAGGAGCTGAAATTCCCATCAAGTCAAAAGTTTCTTTAAGTGTAATTTTAACAGCTGATATCAAAGATATCCTAGCCTGCTGTAGTTTTTTATCATCAGTTAAGACCTTGCAGTTTTGATAGAACTGATGAAAAGCAGTTGCCAGATCAAAAGCATACTGAGGCAATCTCTGAACTTGATAATCTTTGCTTATTTGCTCAATAATTCCCGGGAATCTAATAAGTTGCTTTATTAATAAGGCCTCGGAAGCGTGATTTAATAAAGAAAAATCAGGCTCTGTTTTTTTTGCTTTAATTTTTTTTAAAATACTGCAAATTCTTGCATAAGCATACTGAACGTAGTAAACCGGGTTTTTCTGTGATTGTTCCCTTGCTAAATCCATATCAAAATTCAAGTGGGTGCTAGCTGATCTTTGAAGGAAAAAGAATCTAACAGCATCTTTACCAACCATATCAATCAAATCATCCATTGTTACATAATGACCTGCTCTTTTGGACATTCTTAATTTTTCCCCTTTTTCAAAAAGGGTAATAAACTGCAGAATTATGATTTCAAGCTTGTTTTTGTAACCAAGCACCTCAACAATTGCTTTAAGTCCAGCTATATCCCCATAATGATCAGCTCCCCAAACATTAATCACCTTGTCAAACTTCTTGTCTTTAAACTTATACTCATGAAGAGCCATGTCTCCTGCTAAATAGGTTTTCCATTTATCTGATTTTACTATCACCCTGTCTCTGTCATCGCCGTATTGCTTTGATTTGAACCATAGGGCTCCATCTTTTTCATACAGAAAGCACTTTTCCTTTAATTTATCTATTACCTTGTCAACCCGTCCTGACTTATGGAAACTTGTTTCTGAAATCCATTCATCATACTTTATTCCCATATTGTCAGTGGTTTTTTTAATCATTTCTTTAATAATAATCTTGGCTGCTTTTTCACCAGCCTTGTAAACATCCTTTTCTTTTATTCTTTTACTCAAATCATCAATATAGTCTCCCTTGTATTTGGCATCTTTATCTTTTAAAACAGAATGCCCTAAAGTCATAATCTGCATTCCATAATCATTTATGTAATAAGCTTTTTCTGTTTCATAGCCAGCTTTTTTCAAAACATTTGCCAGCACATCACCAAATGCCCCGCCCCTGGCATTGCCAACTGTTAGAGGTCCTGTTGGATTTGCAGAAATAAATTCAACCTGAACTTTTTGATTTCTGCCAATATCCAGCTGACCGAATTTTTCTTTTTTCTTAAGGATTTTTTTAACTCGCTCCTCTAAATATTTACTTGAAACAAAAAAATTAATGAATCCTGGTTTTAATATCTTAATCCTTCTAAATAAATCTGGTATTTTAATTTTGAAATTTTCAGTTAACAATTCCGCTGTTTCTATTGGGTTTTTCTTTGTTTTTTTTGCAATTATCATTGCAATATTAGTAGAATAATCACCATGAATTTCTTGTTCAGGACACTCAACTTTAATCTCGCTAATATCAAAAACAGGAATCTTCTTTTGTTTCTGAAGCTTAGTTATTGATTCTTTTATTAATTTTTTAATATCTTCTTTAATCATTTATTTTTTTATTCTATTGTGCAGTCTCATATGACCCTCTTGAATTCCTTCTGAGACCAAAGCTCTTAGCGCTGCTAGGTTTTGAGCCAGACCAACACCAGCCATCACACAAGCTAATTCCTGGGCTGATTTCACGTTTAATATCTTTAAAGAAACCCTTGCTACTGGATTAGCTGATACTGTTCCCCCAATTATTCCAACTGCTATTGGAACTGTCATCTCTCCAATTAAATCTCCGCTACTGCTCTTTGTCCATCTGGTCAAGGGCAAGTATTTCCCTGATTTTGCTGCATAACCATGGGCTCCTGCTTCAAGAGCTCTCCAATCATTTGAAATGGCTAAAGCAACTGCCCCCATTCCATTTAAAATACCTTTATTATTAGTCACAGCCCTATAGATATCAATTTCAGCTATAGCTTGAGCTTTAATAATATCTTCAACTACTTGTTTACCTTTAAATCCTTTTGTTGTTAAAGATTCTTTTAAAACTTTTCCTTTAACTTTTACTAATCTTTTGTCAGCTAAATTAGAAACAATTTTAAGAACTGCTTTTTTGTTGACAATCTTTTCAATCAAAGGAGAAACACCTTCGAGCATTGTGTCTACTGTATTAGCTCCCATAGCATCTTTAGTATCTACCAGCAAATGAATTCTTAAAATTGCCCCTATATTTTTATTATTTAAAACAGTTATTTCTAAATCTTTTGCACCAGCGCCCATTCTTATTAAATCAGGTTGTTTGGAATTAGCTAGTTTAATAATCTCTTTTTTATTTTCTAAAATCTTTTCTTTAATTTTTTGAATATTTTCTATTTCCGTTAAATAAATCTGTCCTATCATCTGATTACCCAAATTCTCAGCTTCAATCCCTCCATTTTCTCTTAAAAGCTTTGCTCCATAGCAGGCTGCAGCAACTACAGAAGGCTCTTCAGTTACCATTGGCACCAGATAATCCTTTTTATTTATCAAAAAGTTTACAGCAATACTATAAGGAAGCGAGAAAACACCAATCACATTTTCAGCCATCCTGTCTCTTATTTCTGGCTTTAATGTGCCCTTTTCAATGATTTCAATTTCCTTGTCAGTTAAATCAGCAAATTCTTTTACTTTTTTAAGTTTTTGTTCTTTGTTTAGCTTAAAAAAACCAGGGATTCTGCTGTTTTTTTTCTTATCCATTAATTTAAGCTTATCCGATTTTTCTGCTAAAATCAAAGTATGAAAATAATTACTGAGAACAAAAAAGCATATTTTAATTACCAAGTCCTGGAAAAATTTGAAGCAGGCATTTCTTTAATTGGACAGGAAGTAAAATCAATTAAACTGGGAAAAATCAACCTGGCCGGAGCTTATGTCGTTCTAAGAAGGGAAGAAATCTATTTAATTGGAGCTAATGTTCCACCCTATCAGCCAAAAAATGCACCTAAAGATTACGACTCTAAAAGGCCAAGAAAACTTCTTCTCAGAAAAAAAGAAATTAAATATTTAATAGGAAAATCAAGGCAAAAAGGTTTGACAATGATACCTTTAATAATCTATACTAGGAAAGGTAAAATAAAGCTGGAATTCGGTTTAGCTAAGGGAAAGCGAAAATTTGATAAAAGAGAAGCTATAAAAAAAAGAGAAGTTCAAAGAGAAATCAAAAGAACATTAGGATAAAAATGGGGACGTCAAGATTCGACAGGAATTTGAATAAAAAATGCAAGTCGAGCTTCGAATCTCGTAAATCTTCGAAACAACATTAAGTGCCAATAACTTATTTGCACCCGCATTAGCTACTGCTTAATGCCGTCTGCCTTACTGATTCTCGATAGGTAAAAGCGGGCGTGATATTATCGGGATAGATAGTTTTTTAGGAACTGGGAAAACTATCAAAAATCAACAGAACAAAAATCAGAAAAATTTTGTCCAGTTTAAATTTTCTGAGTTCAACTAACTGGGCTAAACTTGTAGAGTTATTTTAGAATAATTCCTGGACAAGGGGGCAGATCCCTTCGTCTCCACTATGTTTAAAATGGTAAAAACAAGTTATGGGAAAATAAAAAACCTTTCTAGCCCAGAGGCGGCTTATACGGCTGGCTTAATTGATGGAGACGGTACAATTGCTTTGAGTCGCTCTCAAAGCAAGAATCGAAATAAAAAAGAGTATCGCAGATTAGAAGTTAAAATAAGCAATACAGATTTTAATCTACTTAGTTATATTAAAAATATAGTCGGTGCCGGACAGATATCAAAGAAAAGGCCGCGCAATGAAAGACAGTCAATATCTTACGCATACAGAATCTGTAATCGACAAGCATTCAATCTTTTAACTCAGATTTCATCCTGTCTTAAAACCTATAAGCAAAAACGTGCGAGGCTAGTTTTAGAAAATTATATAGAATTAACTCCCCGCAACGGAAAGTATTCCCAGGAAATCCTTGCCAGAAAAAAACGATTCGTGAAAGCTTTTTTCGCTATACCATCGACAATGAAAATAAAGCCGAAAATCGCAAAATATTATTAGTTTTATTGCATTGATTAAAAAACCATTAGTAAACAACAGAATAAGGGCTCGTGAAGTAAGGCTGATTGATGAGACCGGAAAGCAAGTCGGGGTTGTTCTATTGGAAAAAGCGCTCCAGATGGCTCAAGAGCGCAATTTAGACTTAGTTCAGGTTACAGATAAAGTTGAACCACCTGTCTGTAAGATTACAGATTATGGAAAATATCTTTACAAGCTTCAGAAAAAAGAGAAGAAAGAGAAAAAAACCAGCGAAATAAAGGGAATAAGATTAAGATTTAATATTTCTCCTCATGATATGGAAACAAGAGCCAATCAGTCAGAAAAATTCTTAAGAAAAGGAAATCTGGTAAAAATAGAGATGTTGCTGCGAGGAAGAGAAAAAGGGCTTGGTCACTTTGCCAGAAAAAAGATAAATGACTTTGTACAAATCCTAAATGAGAAAATCCCAGTGAAAATTGAAAGCGCTTTAAAAAGAGCTCCCAATAAATTCATAATGATTGTTTCAAAAGATCAAAAACAGGAGGAAAGAAAGGAAGAAAATAAATAATATGAAAACAAGAAAATCAGTAGCAAAACGTTTTAAAATAACAAGAACTGGCAAAGTTTTAAGAAGGGCGGTTGGCCTTTGTCATTACAGAGCTAAAAAATCAGGCAAACAAATCAGGAAAAGAAGAAAGCTTGTTCCTTTAGCGCCTGCTGAAGCAAAAAAAATAAAAAAGATTCTTAAATACCAAAGATAACTATGACAAGAGTAAAAAGGGGAAAAACTGCACACAAAAGAAAAAAACGTATTTTAAAACTTACCAAAGGTTATCGTTGGGGAAGAAAATCAAAATACAGACTGGCAAAAGATGCCCTATTTCATGCCTGGACTCATGCATATAAGCACAGGAGAACTAAAAAAAGAGTTTTCAGAGGCCTCTGGCAAATCCAGATTAATGCTGCAGCTCGTGAAAAAGGAATCTCATATAGCAAGTTCACTAATCTTTTAAAAAAGAATAAGATTGGAATTGATAGAAAAATATTATCCCAGTTAGCACAAAAACACCCTAAAATATTTGAAAAGATTCTTGAGAAAGTAATTGTAAAAAAAGAATCAAAAAAAGCCGCCTAAAAGGCGGTTTTAAAATAGCTACAGTTTGTTTTTAATAATGAGATCATTAACTTTTTTTAAAACTTTCTTGGCATTTTCAAATGTTAATTGTTCTAGGGCTTTGTCATAAGGAAGCCATTTAAAACCAACATGTTCATAAGAAAGCTTGATTTCTTTTGTTTTGGTTTCAGCTAGAAAAAATATCACTGTTTTAAAAATTGTTTTGCCTTGTTTTTTAAAAAAATACTCTATTTTTTCTTCAAGATTTTCAATAAATCTTAAATCATCAATCCCAGTCTCTTCTTTGGTCTCTCTCGTGATTGTTTGTTTTAAATCTTCATTCCTTTCAATCTTGCCTTTAACAAAATCCCAATGCCCTAATTCATAATGCAAAACAAGGTAATAAATATTATTTTTGTCTTTTCTAAAGATTACTGCTCCAGCTGATTTTTCTACTGGCATACTACTGAAAATTCTTTAGTAATTTATTTAAAGGTTGAGTGTTTATAATATCTTTTTTTTCTGCCCAACCACGACGGGCCTGAGCTACTCCTAAGTTCATAAATTTCATATGTTCTTTGTGATGCGAATCTGTATTAATAATCATTTTCACTCCAGTTTCTTTAGACCTTCTAATATTTAAATCATTTAGGTCTAATCTTAGAGGATAAGCATTAATCTCTAAAACAACTCCAAACTCTTTTGCAGCTTTTAAAATTTTATCAAAATCTATTTCATACTCTTCTCTTTGTTTAAGCAGTCTTCCTGTTGGATGAGAAATTATATTAATGTGTCTATTTTTCATTGCCTTGATTATTCTTTTAGTCATTTCATCTTTTTTCATCTTAAGGCTTGAATGAATTCCAGCAATAACATAATCTAATTTTTTCAAGGCCTCGTCATTAATATCAATTGAACCGTCTTTTAAAATATTTGTTTCAGCGCCCTGAAGTACTTTAAACTTCTTCTTTGCAAACTTTTTATTCAACTTATCAATTTCTTTGCGTTGTTCTGATAATTGCTTTTCATTTAAACCATGTTCAATTCTTAAAAACTTGGTGTGGTCTGAAATGCCGATGTATTCATAACCCATTTCCATTGCTTTTCTAGCCATTTCTGAAATTGAGTTTTCTCCTCCATTCCAGCTTGAGTGACAATGTAAATCTCCTTTAATGTCTTTTAACTGCAGTAATTTAGGAAGATTTCCTTTTAAAGCTGCTTCAATTTCTCCCTGGTCTTCTCTGAGTTCTGGGGGAACCCAGTCCATACCCAATAATCTATAAATTTCTTTTTCGTTTTTCCCTGCAATTTTTCTTTTTCCTTTAAATAAACCGTATTCATTAAGTTTTAGTCCTTTAGAAATTGCAATCTTTCTTGTAGCAATATTGTGTTCTTTTGAACCAATAAAATATTGAAGAGCAGCTCCATAGCTTTCTCTTGGAACAACTCTGATGTCAATATCAAAACCAGTTTTCATTCTTACTGATGCCCTGGTAGTTCCTTTGCTCCATACTTTTTCAATTCCATCTAAATTTACAAAAAAATCCATTACTTTTTTTGGTTTTTTAGAAGCCACCAAAATATCAATATCCTTTATTGTTTCTCTCATTCTTTTTAAAGAGCCAACTATATCAATTTTTTCAACTTCTTTTAATCTTTCTAATCTTTCATAAATTTCTTGAGCTACTGGTAGAATTTCTCCCAATAAAAATCTTCCTTTTCCTTTTTTCAAAAACTCAATACCCTCTAAAATGTTTTTTTCTGTTTTTTCTCCAAAGCCAAAAAGAGGCGCGATTTTATGCGCCTTAGCTGCTTTTTCTAATTGCTTAACATTTCTAATTCCTATTTTTTGATATAGTGTCTTGATTTTTTTAGGACCCAATCCTTCAACAGCAGTTAAAGCGCTCAAGTCAACTGGAGATCTTTTTTTAAGATTTTCGTATTCTTTAATTTTTCCAGTTTTTAAATACTCTTCAATCTTTAAGGCAATATTCTTACCCACACCAGGTATTTTATCGAGCCCTTTTAATCCTTCTTTAAAATAAATATCAGAAACACTTCTTTCTAAATTCTCCAAAGTTAAAGCAACTCTCTGATAAGCACGGGGTTTAAAAGGAACTTCTTCCATTTCTAAATATTCTGAGATTTCGTAAAATATTTTGGCAATTTCTTGGTTTTTCATAACCAGTAGAGAATTTTAAAATGGTAACCTGGAACGGGGAACTCTTGGAAGAACTTTGTCGTGAGGAGCTACCTCTTTACGTATTAAAAGAAGCAGTAAAGCTGAAACAAAAGTAAAAGCACTTACTAAAACAAAAATAATTTTAAAACCAAATATTGCAACTAAAATACCACCTGTAGCGCCTGCAATTCCTGAGCCAAAACCCAGTGCAGTGCTTCTTAATCCCCACTCATATGCCTCCTCTCCCTTATCAATGTGTCTTGTAAACACAGCCGACCAAGAAGGTATTACCATGGCCATAGCAACAGCCTGAACACATTGAGCAGCATAGATGTGCAAAGGTTCTGATGAAAACATAAAAATAAAAGGAACAAAAGCGCTTAAAAATGTTCCAGAAAACATAAACCAAAAATCATCCTGCTCGCCATGGTTTTTATCTAAATATCTGCCAATTGGAATCTGGAGAATTGATTTTAATAGCCAATAAGTTAAAGAGGCAAAACCAGCAACCTGAGCAGCATGAGCAGTACTGTCAATGGCAATATTTTGAACAATAAATATTGCAAAGATAGGACCAACAAATCCCCAGCCAGCAGCCATTACAAGGTCGCTTGTTATCAGAACTCTAATAATTTTGTTAATAGATTTTGACATATTCTTTATTATACTAAGTCCTTGTTTTAATCTCAAACCTTGCTAGATAATAATAAAAAGGGGCCGAGGGATAATCCTCGACTTTTTAAAAGACTATATCTCTATATTCAAAATAACAGCTACGTATAAACTGTCAATCTATAACTTATCTTTCTCTATAAACTCACCAACTCTTTCAATCTTCTTAGAAAACATATCTTTAAAAAATCCCACTCCAACCCGAAACACTATTATAATTCCAAGCAAAGCAACTAATAGCTCTGCTCCTCTGATTATCATTGTAAAAGCAGTTGCTGATGAAAGAGTCAGCCCTAAAGATTTAAAAGCAAAAATTTGAATTACTTCATGAGAACCTAAAGATGTAGGAATTGGAATCATTGCTGCTAAATATGTAAAACCTAAAACAGACAGCGATGATAAAAATTCAATATTTCTTCCTAAAAAAAGAATCAAAACCCAGGCCCTTAAACACATTACCCCTGCCCGTAAAAATGAAAGGGTAAAGCTTTTTTTCATGAATTTATTTTCCCATTTGAAAAAATCAAAAATCTCCTTTTCAGCTTCAAAAAGAAGATTGTTCTGATTGTATTCTTTAAAACCGCTGACTTTAAAAAGAAACCTAACAATGCTTTCTTTTTTTGAAACTTTAAAATAGAAATATGCGATTGCTAAAAAGAAAGCTAAAAATATACTGCCAAAAATCATTAACAAGTTTTTAGAAGGCAGACCTATTTTATAAAGAAAATAAAAGCTTCCTAAAACAATTACTATTAAGTTAATTGTCCACTCTAGAATTCTGTCAATAAAAACAGAAGCCATTATTTTTGACCAAGCAACTTTGTTTTTCCTTCTTATAATATAGCCTCTTAAAAGCTCCCCAGCCCAAACAAGCACAGGGGCTAAAAACATTACAGAAAAACCGGCTAAAAAAGCCTTGAAAAGCTCAAAAAATGAAATCTCAACATCTTGAGCTTTTAAGATTACCTGCCATTTTCTATTACCAATAAGCAATACAAGAAGCGTTAAAGAAAAAATAATTATACCGTGAATACCAGTAAAAAGCAGAAAAGCAGAACTTATTTCGCTCCAGCCAACAGTTTTTCCAATCCATAAAAAAATTCCGATTCCAATGAAAAGAGAAATTAAAAAAAGAAACAGTTTTTTCATATTCTAAATTATATCAGCAATAAAAAGTAAAACAAAACTCCTCAAAATCAAGGAGTTCTGTTTCCTTTACGCCTCAATCTATTAATAATTAAATTCCACCGTATAGTTTCTGAATCCCTTCTATATCGCCACTCTCAAAAACTGTTTCTTTTTTTTATTCCCTCTTTTTTAGAAAGATTCATTCTATTCTAACCCCTTCAGCTAGAATCTTTGCTTTAATTATGACGCCTCCTGTCTTTTCTATCGCTTTTTCTACATTATGAAAATTTTCTTTACTAGTTATAGCAATCATACAATCCCCTCCACCAGCTCCTGATAGTTTAGCACCATAAGCACCAGCATCTAAAGCTGCTTTTATTAAACCCTCAAGCTCTTTAGAACTAACATCAAGTTTTCTTAAAAAATCCTGGTTTAAATTCATAAGTTTTCCAACTTGTTTCCAATTTTCAGTTTTCAATTCATTTCTTGCCAAATTCACAATATTTTCAATCTCATTAAAAATATTATTTATTTTATCAGGGTCTTTTGACTTTTTCTCAGAAACCATTTTCACTAAAGTTGGCGTATCAGCTTTAATACCAGTATAACCAATAACTAAAGGAATGCTTTTAATATCAATAGGTTTAATAATTTCCCCGCCTGTTTTAAAAAATAAGATTCCTCCATAAACTGCAGCTGCCACATCAAACCCTGAGCCCAATCCCTGAACATCTAAAACAGTCTTATATGAAAGATTAAAGATTTCTTTTTCATTCATCTTTATCTTAAATAACTCTGATAGTCCTTTAATAGCTGCCACAACCACAGCAGAAGAACTACCCAGACCAATCTTATCTGAAAATTCACTTTTAGTTTTAATATCCAGGCCGGATTTAACATCATATTTTTTAAAAAAATTCCTTATGGCAGTTAAAATAAAGCTCACCTTTTTAAGATGAGTTTTTTCTAAATCAGATATATTTTTATTCTCAATATTAAGCTCTGGTGCATCTAGAATAAGGTTGTTGTCATTTCTTTTTTCAATAGAAACACTAATTCTATGCTCAACAGAAGCCACAATACATGGCTTATTATAAATAACAGCGTGTTCACCAAATAGCATTAGTTTTCCTGGTGCTGAAGTTTTAATCATCTTAAAACAAATGTTTCTTAATTAATTCTGGACCTTGTCCGGGCTTACAAATAATAACTTGTTTTACACCATTAAGAGATTGCAGTCTCTTTTTAACTTCTTCAGCCTGATTTTCTAAACAAATAACCTTAACCTGAGGGCCAGCGTCTATAGTAAAATAACACTCTAAACCTTGTTCTCTCCATTCTAATATTGAGTGTATTATTTTTAATGTTACTGGATGCCAATAAATTATTGGAGGATTTGTTGTAATCATTGTTGAATGCATTTTTAAGCAATTCATCTCAGCTGTGCTTCCAACCAGAGTAATGTCTTTTTTAAGAATGCCTTGCTTTACGTTATCTAAATCTCTTTCTATTGTATTAAGCCAGGATTTATACATAGGTGAAGTTTCAACAGTTTTAGCCATGCCAGCACGGCTGGAAACTTTCTTGGCTTTAGTTGAAACAATAGTGACAATCATTCGAAATTCTGGCCAATAATCAGCGAGAGCAATTTGTTTAGCGTAACTGTCAGTCCCGTTTCGTTTTTCTCCTTTAACCCACTCTACAAATCCCTCTAAACAGCTTCTCGTAGAGGAACCGCTTCCCTGACGAGAAACAATAGATAATTCCTTTGAATCTAAATTCATTCCAAGTGCTTTTGTTGCAGCAAGGGTTAGGGCTGCAAAGCCTGAAGCTGAGCTTGCCAATCCTGCTGCTGTTGGAAAATTGTTTTTGCTGACAATTCTTGCTTTTTTATTAACTCCTGCTATTTTTTTGATTAAATCCAGATGACGGATTAACTTTTCCAGTTCTTTCCCTTTTTTGATTTCCTGACCATCTAGAATAAAAACATCTTGGTCATATCCATTAAACTCAACGGTTGTAATAGTGCTTAATCCATCCAAAGTCAAAGAAATAGAGCTGTTATAAGGCAAGAATAGTTCTGGATCTCTTTTGCCCCAGTATTTTACAAGAGCAATATTGGCATTAGCTATAGCTGTTTTTTTCATATAATCTCAACTCCTTTTACTCCAATTTTTGCCTGGAAAGACTTAAAACCATTGTTCCTGAAAACATTTTTTAAGTTAAGTATGCTTTCTTTATCTTTTGTCAAAATCAAGCAGCACCCTCCGCCCCAGGCCCCGGTTGGCTTGACTCCCAGGGCATTGTTTTCTAAAGCAATCTCAACTATTTTATCTAGTTCGGGAATTGAAATATCTAACTTTTTTAACTCTTTGTAATACTGCGTCATTAAAACGCCCAAATCATTTAAGTTTTTTGAAATTAAAACATTTAAAGCTTTTTTTGAAATATCATCTAAAGAATTCAAAACAGAATTAACAAACCGAGGATTTTCTTCTCTTTGTTTTCTAACAAAAGAAACCATCTCAGATGTTTTAACTTTTTTATCACTATCAACTATTAACAAGGGAATTTCAAAGTTAATTGTTAAAGGATCCACGCCTTCTGACTTTTTATACTTTACATAGCCCCCAAAAGTAACAGCATTATTATCAATACCAGAAGGAGTGCCTCCGTGAGCTATTACATCGCCCTGGTAGGCAAAATCAGAAACATCTGTTTTAGAAAAATCTTTTGTTAAATAGTTTAGCGCTCCTAAACTAATGGCTGAGAAAACTGATGAGCTTGAGCCTAAGTTCTTGGGCACTTGAGAATTAATTTCAATATCTAAACCCTTAAATCCATGTTTTTGAAAAATACTGCTGAGAACAAAAAAGCTTGGAATTAATTCATTGTCCTTATAAATTTCTTTTATTTTATCAAAGTTCTTTTCTTTTATGAGAACGCTTATTTCTTTATATAAGTCAAAAAGCTCTTTTTCTTTTAAAGAGCGGTTCATATTCAAGTTTTTGGAATTTATTAAAACTACTCCCTTATCAGAAAGAGAAAACCTTACATTGCACCTTTTATCAATGCTACAAGCAATGCCTAGTTTATCATAAACAACTGCATGTTCTCCAAACAGAATGATTTTACCCGGAGAAGATGTAGTTATCATTCTTAAAGATTATCAATAATTCAAAATAATGCAAACCTGGCTTCAAGAAAAGATTCCACCTCTAAAGCAACATTGTCCCAGCTATAATAATGACCAGGCAGATAAAGGGCTTCTGAAAAAGAAAGTTCTTCTCGTAAAATCTGAGCTGAAATCCATTTGCAAGGTGATTTCAAAAAAGCGGAAATCAGTATCTTTAAATTCATCTCAGAAAGAGCATCTTTGCCTTTATTGTTGAGCAAAAGAACATTGTCAGAATCTAAAACCTTTTCCCAGAAAGGAGTGCCCACTTCAACAGCAAAAACACTGTTCCTTTGATTTTCTGAAACCTTCATTATTGTTCTGTTAACAAATATTGCTCCATTTGAGAGCCCAGCCATAATTATCTTATTCTCAGGATGACTCTTTATAAACACCTCAATCTCATTAGCTAGTTTTTGAGACTGCTTGGGAAATAAGCTCAATGTTTCCCTAACTCCCTCAACTCTGCCTAAAAAACTCTCTTTGGTTCTTGTGTAAGGAACAACTATTGAATTGTATCCTAAATGACTTAAGGTCTCTTGAATACCATCAATAATTGGAGTAAGGTCGCTGGCCTCTTCTGGAGGCGTATCTCCCCAGCCGCCAGAGTTAAAAATAATAACTATATTATTTTCTGAAATTGAACTTAAAGCAGCTTCAAACCTTGAATTATCAGGAACTTCCCCTAATAGAAAAAACAATCCTGTTAAAAGGATTATGAAGGTAATTAATTTTGTATTTTTTCTGTTCATTGGTTATTTATAGAACTTTTTTTTCATTTCGTCCATAAGCTTAAAATTTGTTTCATTATCAGAAATCTCAAAAGCCCATTCCCAGATTGGAGCGGCAGAAAATTTCTTATTCTTTTTCTCGTATATAAGAGCCTGGAGTAAAACTGCCATAACGTTTAATTGTGAGAGAAAACGACCCTCAACAGTGCTTTTGGTCCTATATTCATGCCAAAGGTTAAATATCTCTTTTCTGGAAGGACCTCTTAATCTCAAACTAAGCCTTTTAAAAGCTTTTTTTTCTTTTTTAAAATCTTCAATATACTTTCTCATCTTTTCTTTTTTTGAAAGCCGTGGCCATTTTTTCAGAATCTTTTTTTCTTTTCCTTTTGATTTACTTAGAATCCTATCGTAAGGAGTTGAATCGCCGGTGTAAACAGCAGAAATCTCATGGATTAAAGCCATTTTAAGAAGTTTCTCTGTATTATAGGTTCTTTTTTTAGGGCTTCCAAAAAGCCAAGCCATTAAACTCAGTGTAAAAATATGCTCTGCAACTGTTTCAGGATTTTTCACATCTCTAACTGTCCAGTATAAACGAGGCATATGTTTTAACTTTCCTATCTCTAAAAGAAAATCTAAAATACGTATCAATTCTTTTTCTCTTTTTTTAAAATATTTTGAAACTTTAACTTTTTCTCCAAAAACTCTTCTATAGCGACGATAAAGCCTTCTTTTAATGACAGCCAAGAAATCTAAAAGCAAAGGGTCTTCCACTACTTCTTCAGTCCCTTCCCACCAACTATCTCCTCCTATGCTCTTATCGCTCCCGAAGTATTCAATTGACTGAAGAAGAGTTTCGATTCTGTCTAACTGTCTAACAAATTTTGCCTCTTTACTTATCCTTTTTTCATTATCATACCAATGAGAATAAAGTTCATTTCTTAATTTTGTTTCAAGGGAGCCAGTTAATTTTAAAAAAGCTTTTTTTTCTCTCCTGAATTTTACCTTCTCTCTTTTTTCTTTTTCATTTTTTGAAAGACGCACCCATTTCATTAATAACTCTTTATCTTTTTTCTTTTTCACGGAAAGTCCTTGATAATAACCAAAAGGAGTGATATCTCCAGTATAAACTTCAGCAAGTTCATGAAAAAGAGCAATTTTAATTGCTCTTTCTACGTTTAATCCGGCTTTTTCACCCATTAACCAAGCAGTAACTGCAACCCGAAAAGTATGACCTGCAATTGATTCTGGATTCTTAACCCCCAGTAAAACCCAACCGGTTCGAGGCATTTCTTTTAATTTATTCACCTCAGTTAAAAATTTGAGAGTATTTTTCATGAGCTAAAATGAAAAATATTTAATTTTTTTAATTTTATAGGCTATTTCAATAGGCGAAGTAACTTCTATCGTTTCATTGACCTTATGTCCCAATAAAATTTTCCCTATTGGAGATGATGAAGAAATCTTGCCTTCGTTGGGATTGGCTTCTAGCGTGCCAACAATTGTAAACTCATTAATCTCGCCATCAGCTTCCTCTAAGGTAACTGTTGCCCCTAAATGAACAATATTGCGCTGGTTTTTTGGAGGCAGTTTAATCAACTCAATATTCTTTAAAACATGTTCTAATTCAACAATTCTACTTTCTAAAAAACTCAAATCTTCCCGAAAGACAATGAATTCAGGATTTAGATCATCAGACTGCAAAAGCTGAGGAGATTCTCCTTTTGTTTTTGCCATTCTGATTCTTTTCAAATTTTCGTATTCTTTCTTTACTCTATCTATTCCTTTTTTTGTTAGATAGTATTTTTTTAGCATATGAACGTTAAAAGGCCTCATGTTTTAGAGGCCCAGTAGATTTCTTTTATTTTTCAAATTCAGACCCTCGTCATTCTACTGAACCCGTCTTTGTTCTTGTTTTATAAATTGTAGTTAAAAAACAAATTACAAAATCAACAGAAAAAATGGTCTTAAAAATAAAAGGATTCAGTTTTTTTCTTTTAACCATAGTAATTTAACACTTTTATTATAGACAGATAAAAACCTGTGTCAAGAACTCTTGTCTATATTCAAATAATTAACTTGATTCTTCGCCTGTCAGATTTGACCACTTACCGCATCTGTCTCCCCAACGAGCAATAACTTTTCCATCTATTCTTGCCTCAATAACTTCGCATTGATTAGGACAGCCCTTACAATCAAAAGAAGTGCATTTAATATCCTTGTCAGAAATCTCAAAACCCAAGAATTTTGTTATTGATGGAGGATTCTCCTTAACTAAGAGAGCAACTCCAAAAGCTCCCATCACAGTATTGTATTCTGGAACAACAATCTTCTTTTCTAGAGCGTTTTCAAATGCTTTTCTCATTCCTATGTTCTCAGAAACTCCTCCTAAGAATATAACTGGGTCTTTGATATTCTTGCCCTTAGCTACATTAGCTAAAAAGTTTCTAGCCAAACCCTGACAAAGACCTGCTACAATATCTTCTATTTTATGACCAATCTGTTGTTTATGAATCATATCTGATTCGCAAAACACCGTACATCTCGAGCCGATAGTGGTTGGGTTTTCTGAACTCAAGGCCAGGCTCCCAAATTTTTCAATTGGGATTTTCAGTCGAAATGCCTGAGCATCAAGAAAGGATCCTGTACCCGCTGCACAAACGAGATTCATAGCAAAATCAACTGCTACTTTATCTTCTAAAATAATAATTTTTGAATCCTGTCCGCCAATTTCAATTATGGTTCTAGCATCAGGAACAATAAAAGAAGTTCCTTTGGCATGAGCAGTAATTTCATTTTTTATCAAGTCAGCGCCTGTTATTACGCCAGATAAATGCCTGGCTGAACCTGTTGTCCCTACTCCAGCAATCTCAACTTCTAATTGACCTTGTTTAATTTTAGCCTTTAATCCTCTTAAACCTTCCTGAACAGCAGTAATTGGGTTTCCTTTTGTACGAAGATAAGAAGAGTAGATGATCTTGCTCTTATCATTAATTAAAACTATTTTCGTGGAGATAGAGCCCACATCAATACCTAAATATGTTTTCATGCTTTCTTGTTTTTAAAATAATTCAATATTACATCAACAAAAGCTTCAAGACGGGTATTAATTCCAGCCTCAGCCACTTGTTCATCTATTGATAATGAGAGAAATGGAATTCCTTTTTCTTTATGAATCTTTTCCAGAATTGGTCTGACAGTAACCTCAGGCATGCAAGCCATTGGCAGTATCTGGATTACTCCGTCAAATCCCTTCTCGCAGTAATCAAGCATTTCATAGATTGCATCTCTTCCATGGCCCCCAACAGTTGATTTTAAATATGGATTTATTTTCTTTTGAATTATCCAATCTTTCCAGGGAAAAAGTATTTTTTTTAAATGATAACTGAGATCCATTTGCCTGTGAACTTCTATTCCCTCCAAACCAAGCTTTCTTTCAGTTTCAAAATTAATAGCTGGGTCACAAACCGTATAAATCTCTCCTATTAAAGCTATTCTTGGCAATATTTTGCTTTTATCAAGCTTAACTTTAGAAAATCTCCTTAAAATCTCCCTCTTTATCCCATTAAAATCTTTCTGATCTTTTAAATTTTCAAGCTCAAGAAACGACCATAAAAGAATCTTATCAGTTTTACCTTTTTTAATTTCCCTTGGTCTATAATACTGACATTTTCTTTCTAATCCTTCAATTAAGTTTAGTTTTTTAAAGAAAAACACTGCTACTTTAAATAATTCCCAGGAAGAGACACCAGATATTTTTTTTAGTTTTGTGAAAATATCTTTAGCGCTTGTTCTTAAATCTATAAAATCAACCTCCCAGCCAGCTTCCTTTAAGATTTTGCGTTGAATTGCTCCATAATATCTCTGACGACAAGAACCACCAACATTCTGCACCATAAAAACAGTATTAGCTCCTTTTTTTAAAGCAGGCAAATAACTGCCGACAGTAGCCTTCATTGGAAAACAAAACATCTCTGGCGTTAATTTAGAGCCCTCAATAATTGTTGATGGATTTGCCTTTTCAGGGGGAATAACTTCCAGGCCTAATTGCCTCAGTAAAGAAGCAAAAGCAATACTATAGTTTCCCCAACGGGCAAAAGTGACTATTGGTTTTTTCATAATTTTAAATTGAAGAGATTGTATCAACAAAAGCTTCTAACCTCGTTTGAAGCCCTGCCTCTCCGGTATGTTCATCAATAATAATATATAAAAAGGGAATTTTCTTTGTTTTAAATTCTTTTTCAACAATCTCTTTTAATACTGAATCACAACCACACTGAAAAGAAGATAGCTGAATAGCTCCAATAATATCATATTGAAAAATCTTTCTTATTTTTTCAATTATCTCATTTCCGAATTCCCAATGAAAATCTATTAAAAAAGGTTCCTCATTTTTAACTGTTTGGGTTAAATCAGAGCTTTTAAGCTCAACCTCATCTATGAATATTGACTCCACTCCTAATTTCTCTAATTTTTCTTTTGTCCTCAGATTAACATAATCATCGTAAAGATTATATGGGTGAGATATTAAAACAATTTTTTGTTTTTTTGAAGACATCTTTTTAAAAAAATCTTGCTGCTCTTTCTTTTTTAATTCTTCTTCTTTTAAATTGGCTGTTTTAAACGCCTTGCTGACTTGTTGGCTGTTTTTCTTTAATTTTCTTCCTAATTTTCTAATGCTCTTCTCAAATGATTCTTTTTTCTCATCAAAGGTCTTGGTTAAAATCGGGGTCTTTACCAGAATTTTTGCTAAGTCAGGCAGAGCAAAAAACTTAGGGCAGTATTCAAGTTTTTCTTTATTGGTTTTCAATCTTGGAACAAAAATTAAATCACATTTTTCATCAAGCCACAATAAGTGGCCCCAATAAACCTTATTTGAAAAACAGGTTTCAGGATCAGCAACCTTTATTCCTTCTTCAACAATTCGTTTATTTGTTAAAGGAGAAAGCAAAATTTCAAAACCAAGCTCCTTAAAAAAGGTCTCCCAGAAGTATGGTCTTTTAAAATAGATTAAAGCTCGAGGAATGCCTATTTTCATAATTAAAAAAGTGTTGTCTGTTTTGATGTTTTTTTTGGCTCTTGTTGGGAAAAAATCCTTACTGTTCCATAAACACCGTCATAACCCGGCTCAATAAAAACTTTCCCTTCTTTTACTCTTAATATTCCTTCAGCAATTTCAGACCCAGCAACTTCTTCTATATCTTTTTGAGAAACATCAAGTAAAATATTAAGCTCGCTGCCAAGCTTTTCTATCAAATTATTATACCCTTGTTCAACTTTTTTGGAAGCAACTGTAAATCCTAAAGATTCAGCAATTATCTCTCTTAACGGAACCAAACTTTTAAAAGGAATTACGTTGTCTGGCTTAAATCCTTCTGGTTTCACTGATATATCTTCAATTCTATTTAAAACCCCAACTGTTAAAGGTTTACCACAGTTAGGACAAATATTATTATATTTCTTTGTTTCACTCGGTGAAAGCCTAATTTGACAAGCCCGATGGCCATCAAAATGGTATTTTCCTTCCTGAGGAAAGAATTCAATTGTATAAAGAAATTTTTTCTTGTCTTTTGATTTTATAACTTCAAAAATAGCTGGGTAGCTTAACTCTGTATCAAAAACATTTGCTTCTCTTCCTATCTTCTCGGGCGAATGGGCATCTGAATTTGAGATAAGTGTTAATCTTTGACCTTCAGGTGTGCGCCAAAGCATTGAAGGATTAGCAGAAAGCCCGGTTTCCAATGCATAAATATGTTTTGTATATTCTTCAAAACACTCTTCAATTGAATCAAATCCTGATTTTGAACCAAATAAAGAAAACCAGGGAGTCATCACATGAGCTGGGATAACCAAACATTCTTCTGAAACATCTAAAACAATCTTTGCCAATTCTTTTGCGTCTAATCCTAAAATTGGTCTGCCATCAGCTTTCAGGTTTCCAATAAAATCCAGATGGCTATTAATCTTTTCAACAATCTTAAAAGAAGGAGCAAGAATAACAATATGAACTTTTCTAACCCTGCCTTTCTTTGAATAAATGCAACTAATTTCAGCAGTTAAGATAAACCTAATTCCTTTATTGTTGTTTTTAATCTTAAAAAGCCCGCTTTCAGCAGGTTCTAATTTTTCTTTTAATTCTTTGAGCCAAACAGGATGAGTAAAATCACCTGTGCCTAAAACATTGATTCCTTTAATTCGTCCCCACTTATCAAGATTTTCCAAGTCCATTCGGGGAGAAGTGGCTCGTGAGAATTTGGAATGTAAATGAAAATCAGCAACAAATTTCATTAATCTCTTTTAAAAAGCTTGACTTCAAGAAAACCAAAACCAATAAAAACTATAAGTGATAAAAAAGTGGCAACAATAGCTATGGAATAAAATCCGACTCCAACAGCTATTCCTATGGCGGAAGAAACCCACAAACCAGCAGCAGTAGTTAATCCTATTACACCTGATGATTGTTGAAAAATAACTCCACCGCCAATAAAACCAATTCCAATCGCAACAGCCTGAATTATTCTTAGGATATCAAAATTTCCTGGAAAAGTCCTGCTTATCTCTAATGCTACGATTGCAAAAAGACAAGTGCCCAGCGACACTAAGCTATAGGTTTGAGGTCCGGCTTCCCTTTTTTTATACCTCCTTTCCAAACCAAGCAAGCTTCCTAAAATAACAGATAAAAACAATTGACAAATTATTTCATTGCTCATATTTTAAAAAATTATTAAATAAAATTACAATTTATATACTTTATAGCCCTGTCTTGCTTTTTCCTGGATTTTTAAACCCACTGAATCTCCTGACTTAGCCTGCTCAATTTTCTTATGATCAACCTCCATCGATTCAACTGTCTGGCTGAAATCAGTTTCTCCTCCCACTATTCTTATCTCATCTCCAACTTTCAAGCTATCAGTTATCTTAATAACTACAACTGAAATCTTGCCAAAATAATGGGTAACTTCTCCTATTAATTTCCCTTCTTCTGAAGGTGCTTTATTTGGCATATTTAAAAAATTAATAAATTATTTGCCGACCTTTAATTTTTGTTTTTTAATGTCATTAATCAAATTCTCCACCAAAGCTTTAGGTTCTCTTTCATAAAAAACCCGCCTGTATCCTCTGAACGGACCTTTGGCAATCTGCCTTATCTTATCAGCTGTTCCTCCTGTTCCTTCTAAAACACCAACAGGTTTTTGAATTTCAAAAGCAGTAAAAAATTCATGAAAAGTGCCCATCCTTCCGCAGATCACCAAAACACCATCAGCAGCTTTTGTCATTATCATATTTCTGCCAGTATAATCAGCGCCAGTATAAATCATTACATCAAAAGGCTTTGTGGGAAGCTTATAGGTTTTTATATGAGCAGCTTCAGAAATAGCAGGAGAAAAGCCAACCGTAAATCCGCCCACTTCTTTAAAACCCAGGGTGGCAAAATAAGGAACACCAGTAGTGCCTCCTGTAATTAAAACGCATTTATGGCGAGCAATTTCTCTGCCAACTTCTTTAGAGATTTCCTCTATTTCTTCACAACAATGATCGGTTTTAGCTGCGCCTGAGACCACAATTTTATAACTCATAATAATATAATTTTATCCTTGTTTTTGGCAAAAATCAAACTAAAAAACAAAAGCTTTGTACTTTTGTTTCTTAGCGAGGAGGGAACAATCTTCTATGAACTTGGCCCACGCCTGACAGGATTGGACAAATCCCGGAATTCCTTAAGACCTCCTCCATTAAACATTGTTTGTCCTGCACGAATTTATCGCACACCCCCCTCAGTTTCTAATTTTAATTTAGTGGCAAATATTGTCAAGTAATCAGTGATTTATGAAATTTTGCTCATCAATGACGATGGTTGACTTTGAAGGTACTGCTTTTTGAACTACTAACTTCTTTGCAACTATGTAAATGTTTTGACGATACTTTCCTTTGTTTTTAATAATTCCTAATTTTTCAATTTCAAAACCTGCCTCTTTAATTAATTTCCCAAGTTCTCTTTTTGAAAACCAATGATAATATCTCTGAGCTTTTTTACCCCAGGGCTCAAAAAGATCTTTCCAGTCTAGTTTTGATTTTCCAATTAGTTTTAAAAGTGTATATTTAACTAATAAAAATATTTCTTTTATTTGATGGAATTGCCAGACAGTTAAAATTAACAAGCCTCCTGGCTTTAACACTCTTTTTGCCTCATTTAAAAACTGGAGTCTTAATTCTTTTGATGGAATATGATGAAGCACTGCAATGTTGTAAACTGCGTTAAAGTAACTGTCAGGGAAAGAAAGCTTTAAAGCATCCTCAACCCTAAAATCTGCTTCAGGATATCTTTCCCTTGTAAGTTCAACTAATCTTTTAGAACTATCAATACCAATGTATTCAACCTGCTTTTCTTTAAAAAGAGGGTAATATCTTCCATTACCGCAGCCTGAATCCAATACCTTGTCACCAGGAACTAAGTAGTCATCAAATAAAAATATAATTTCTTCCCATGTTTTTTCCCTGGTTCTTGAAAATTCTTCAGCAATTAAGTTGTAATCCTCCCTGGTTTTAACTAATAAATAATGTGCGTATTCTAGATTCATAATGAAATATCAAAAATTAATAATTGAAGATTTAATTGAGAGAAGAATTAAAAACTCTTCTGATTTGGCTGTCTTTAAAAGGCGGATTTCAAAAAAGTATAAGATTCTTACTCCAAGTAATATCCAATTATTAAAAGCTTATCATGAATTAGCAAGGAAAAAAAGTATTAAAAAATCAAAAGCTATTGAAGAGCTGCTTAAAACAAGACCTATCCGTTCTTTATCAGGAATTGTAAATATCTCAGTTTTAACAAAACCTTATCCTTGCCCAGGAAAATGTATTTACTGCCCCTTAGAAAAAGGGCTTCCAAAAAGCTATTTATCAGGGGAGCCAGCAGTCCAGCGCGCCAAGGCATTAAACTTTGATCCTTACAATCAAACAAAACAACGCATTAAAATGCTGAGGCAAGCTGGTCATCCAACTGATAAAATTGACTTTAGGGTTATTGGAGGAACATGGTCATATTATCCCAAAAACTATCAGACAAGGTTTATTAAAAGATGCTTTGATGCTTGCAATAAAAAAACAAGCAATAACTTAACCCAAGCCCAGAAGCTAAATGAATCAGCGAAGCATAGAATAATTGGTCTGTCTGTTGAAACAAGGCCTGATTTTATTAATGAGAATGAAATTAAAAGATTAAGAAATTTAGGAATTACAAAAGTAGAGCTTGGTGTCCAAAGCACAGATGATAATGTTTTGAAACTAAACCTTAGAGGACACAAGGTTAAAGAAACCATAAAAGCCACTAAGCTATTAAAAAATGCTGGTTTTAAAATCTCTTATCAAATAATGCCTAACTTGCTTGGCTCAACCCCTAAGAAAGATATTAAATCGATTAAGACCATTTTCTCTGATGAAAGATTCAGGCCAGATTTAATTAAAATATATCCCTGCGCCCTAGTAAAAGAAGCTCCTCTTTATAGGTTGTATAAAAAAGGAAAGTACAGACCATATTCTTTAAAAGTATTAATTAAAATACTTTGTGAGATAAAAAAACAAATCCCATATTACACAAGGATTGAAAGAATCATCAGAGATATTCCTGCGCCAAAAATAGTAAAAGGACCTGTTAAAATATCTAATTTAAGAGAGGTTGTTGGTGAACAGTTAGAAAAACAAGGGTATAAATGTAAATGCATCAGGTGCAGAGAAATAAAAGCGAAATATGATTCAAAAGAAAAAATATACTTGTTCAGAGAAGATTATAATGCTTCAGGAGGAAAAGAAATCTTTCTAACTTTTGAAAATAAAAACAGAACCAAGCTTTACAGTTTGTTAAGGTTGAGGATTCTATCTGGCAAGATGTTTCTACCTGTTTTAAGAAATAGCGCTATAATTCGTGAAATTCATACTTACGGACAGCTTATTCCAATCTCTAAAAAAGGAGCTTCGGCCCAGCATAAAGGATTGGGTAAAAAACTAATTCAAAAAGCTGAAAATATTACTGAAAATGAATTTGGTCTTAAAAAAATTACTGTTATTTCAGCAGTGGGCGCCAGAGGTTACTGGAGAAAATTCAACTATAAGCTAAAAGAAACCTACATGGTTAAGCTGCTCTAAATCTTTCTTCCTATCACTTGAGTTTTTCTTTATTAGAAAAGTTTTGTTATAAAATAACCGATTATTGAAAATAGCGCAATGGACGGCAAGGCTGGAATTGCTTTTCGATGTTTTTGAGAAATAAAAAACAAAAAACCAGCTAAAAGTCCAAGCAAAGAAAATAAAGCAACAATTAAGGACTTAATAATTCCATGAGGAATTAAAGAAACGCTAAAAAGCAACGGGAAAACTATATCCCCTGCGCCCAAAACCATAAATTTCCCGCCAGGAGTTATTTCTTTTAAATTACTACTAAAAGAAACTATGTCAGGAGGAATAACCAGTCCCAAAATAGCACGACTCTCAATCATTCCTTTTGCAATTTCAACCATGTGCTTTGTCTTATAAACCGCAATAACATCATAGATTGAAAAAACCACCAATAACACTGCTACCACTCCAGGGGTAAAACTCAAGCCCAAGACACTGCCAGCTCCTGCTACTGCTAAAATCATTAACAAATCCTGAATAAAAATAGATGGCCGTTTAATCCACCAGAAAATTAAAAGACCCATTAAAACTAAAGCATAAATATCTGAAATCCAAATACTTAACGTTAATATTCCACCCATCAAAACAGTTGAAATAAAAAGTAATTTAAAGACAGCTGTTTTTTGTTTTCGGAACTTAATAAAACGAGTTAAAAGAAAAATAAATAAGGTGGCTAGAAGAAAATAAACAATGAATTGAATAAAAGGGAATTCAACAACTTCAATTTTTTCAATTTCTAAAACCCTGGTAATTTTCAATGAGTTAATAATTCCCAGACCTAAAGCTGAAAGAAATAAAAAGCCCTCAATAATAAAAACTTTCCATGTTAAAACAGGGAATCTATCAGAAGAATTATCTGAAGTAGAATCAGGCATCTTATTTTTCTTTGGTCAATTTCAAAATCTCGCTAGCTGGATAATGAGGCGCTATTCTCTTAATTTTATCTAAAATCTTTTCTTTTTCAGATTTACTTTTTGCCTCAAGATACCCGTCTTTCAGCTTTTTGATCTTCTGCCTTTTCTTTCTCTTAGCCCTTATTTCAAATTGTCTTCTTTTAACAGAACCTTTACCCATAATTCGTTATTTATTAATTCGTGAAATCCTAATTAAACCTGAACATGAAATAATTTCAATTCCTCTACGTTCAAGTTCATCTAAAAAAAGATTAATGCCCAGGGAGTCTGAACTCATGTGTCCGGCAATAACAACATTGACATTAGCTGCTTCAGCCTCTTTTTTATGTTCCTCTGAAATGTGCATTCCGATTGTTGTTCCAACTCCAGCTATGGCAATTTTCTCGTATAGCTTGGAAGAACCCTCTGTTCCACCGGTTATTTCTGTTAAAGCTATCTTGCCGCAGCGGTTTTCTTTGTTTCCAGCAAATATCTTAGGACCTGCTCCGATTTTCATTGCGTGTCTGTACTCTGGAATTGTTTTTAGAAATTCAACTAAATCCTCAATCCTTATTAAATCATGCTTTTTTTCTTCAATTTTGTCTTTTAAAAACTTAGCTGCTAAATTATCACAGGCTGTATGAAGACACATTAAATTAAAGCCTAATAGCTTTGCCGCATCAATTGTTCTTTGGTGATTTAGCTTGTTAACACCGCGAGCCACTTCTGAGATTTTTTCTCTCATCAAACCCTCAGCAACATTTATTGGAACTCCATACATATTTAAAATATCACACTGCAGGTCCATTACATCGTATAGATTAGCCAGGGCCTTGCCCAATGGATGATGGGAAATAACTAAATCAATATTTCCAAGCTCTTTGGCTAACAGAATTTCAGCTGGTTCAATATCAATACCCATTAAGATTCTTTTTATTTCTTTATCTTGGGCAATATATAGAATCTGGGAATCAGAATAAGGATTTTTTAAAGTTTCTTTATCAAAAAACTGCTTTTGTTTTTCAGACAGCTTTTCATATTTCTTTCTTCTTCTTTGAAGAAGTTTCTCAATAAACTCTCTTCCCCTGAAATCAGCCTCAATCCCTTTATTTATTGCCAGATTATATATTTCTTGAATCCTCATTTTTTTTTGAAAAATCTCTGGTACAACTCTTGGATTAATTCTTCTTGTTTTTTAGCATCTGAAAACCCGCGCCTGATTCTGGCTTTCTCTTTTCGAATATATTTCTTTACTGATTTTGGCAGTCTTTTCTTCATAAACTAAAAAACAATTTGATTCAGAATTGTAGTAATTTAATAATTTTTTCATTTTAATTATTCACCTTTGACTACAGCTAAAGGTACTAATTTTGCCACTTTTTTAGACAACTTAGCGTTGTGAACCACATCAATCACACTTTCAATGTCCTTGTATGCTTGGGGAGCTTCCTCAGCAATTCCACGATTGCTCCAGCACTTAACAATAATTCCTTTTTGTTTTAACGTTTTTACAACATTTTGTCCAGAGATTGTTCTTGTCGCCTGTTTTCTTGACATTGTTCTTCCAGCACCATGACAAACACTGTGCCAAGCTTCTTTAGACCCTTTAGTCCCTGCTAAAACGTATGATGATGTTCCCATGCTCCCTGGCACTAACACAGGTTGTCCGCTCTCTTGATATTCTTTGGGAATCTCAGGATGATTTGGGGGAAAAGCTCTAGTTGCTCCTTTTCTATGAATACATAACTTCATAGTTTTACCATCAATCTCATGTTCTTCGATTTTAGCAATGTTATGAGCAACATCATAAAGAAGACGCAGATTTTGTTTTTCTCCTAATATTTTCTTCCACACTTGCCTTATATAAAAAGTTATCATTTGACGATTAGCCCAGGCATAGTTTGCGCCGGCAGACATTGCCTGGAAAAATCTTTTGCCTTCTTCAGAATTAAAAGGAACGCATGATAATTCTCTATCTGGGACCTTAATTTTATACCTTGACATAGCTTGAGCCGTTACTCTTAAATAATCTGAACAATTTTGATGGCCAAGTCCACGAGAGCCGGTATGTATCATTATTACAACCTGGTCTTTGAATAATCCAAACACATTAGCTATATCTTCATCAAAAATAGCATCTACCCTTTGAATTTCACAGAAGTGGTTGCCACTACCAAGAGTTCCAACTTGATTCCTTCCTCTGTTCTTAGCTCTATCAGAAACAAAAGAAGAATCTGCTTCTTCTAATTTTCCCCTAGACTCACAATTTTCAATATCTTCTTTATTGCCATATCCTTGTTTAACCAAATATTGAACCCCTTCTTCTAAGATTTTATTAATTTGAGCAATACTTAATTTAATTTTCCTTCCTCTTCCCAATCCTGATGGAATCTGCGCCTGAATTCCTGTAGCAAGTTCATCAAGGTGGTTTTTAATTTCTTCATAAGTTAAGCTTGATTTTAATAACCGAACGCCGCAGTTTTGATCAAAACCTATTCCAGAAGGTGAAATTACTCCGCTTGGAAACTTAGTCGCAGCCACACCACCAATAACAAATCCGTAGCCTGTATGAATATCTGGCATGGCTAAAGAATATTTCACAATGCCTGGTAAAGCACAAACATTAATAACTTGTTCTAAAGCACCAGGCTCTATGGATTCCAACATTCTTTCTGAAGTATAAATTCTAGCTGGGACACGCATATCAGGCCTAAAGCTTTTAGGTATTTCCCATAACCAATTAGATATTTTTTTAAAATTATTTTTTGATACCATAATTTAGTTTTTCGAATTCTTGTTTTACTATTTTTTTATCATCCCATGGGATTTTCTTGCCTTTTTCAATACATATCCAGGGCTCGCAACCTTTTCCTGTTATTATGACAACGTCATTGGTTTTTGCTTTTTTTAAAGCACTGTTTATTGCTTTTTCCCTGTCCATAATCTTTTCTGCCTTATTTTCAGCGCCTTGGGCAACTTGATCAATAATATCTTTTGGATTTTCATCATAAGGGTCTTCGTTTGTAATTATAATATGCTGGCAGTATTTTGCTGCAATTTTTCCCAAAACAGGTCTTTTCCACTTATCCCTTCCTCCGCCAGCTGCACCCAGAACACAAATCATTTTAGGAGAATTAAAATTATTTTTAATTGAGCTGTAAACCTTTTCAAGAGCATTAGGAGTAAATGCATAATCAACAATAACCTTAAAAGGTGATGCAACAACTATTTCCATTCTGCCTGGTATATATTTTATCTTTTCTAAAGCTTTTTTACAGGTTTCTAAACTAATATCTTCCGACAAACCAACACAGATTGCTGCCAGGGCATTATAGACGTTAAACTTACCAATAAGATTAAGCTTAAAATCAATGTTATTAACTTTAAAAATAGTGCTGTTTGGATTAGCTTCATAGTTTGTAGCAATCAGCTGATGGTCAATGTTTTTATTAGCTGTCAGACCATAACCATATTTTTTATCAGCTTTATACTTTAAAAAATGATTAACATTTTTATCATCAGTATTAAGAACATGAACATCTTTTGTGATTTTAAAAAGTTCTTCTTTTGCCTGACGATATTTTTCAAAAGAGCCGTGCGCTTCAATATGCTCTGGGCTAAGATTTGTAAAAACTGCCAAGCTAAAATCAATAAATCTGTGGCGGTGCTGTTTTATACCCTCTGAAGTCACTTCTATAACAGCGTACTGGCACTTTGAATTAACTGCTCGCTTTAAAAGTTTCTGCAAAGTAAAACGCCCTGGCATTGTCATTTTAAGCATGTTTATCTCTTCTTTGTCAGCTATTTTAAATTTAATTGAGGACAAGGCAGCTATTTTAAAACCAGCTTGTTCTAAAATACTGGATATCATCTCAATGACAGTTGATTTTCCATTGGTTCCAGTAACTCCAATAACTTTTAATTTTTTAGAAGGAAAACCATAAAGCACAGCTCCCAAAAAAGCTAGTAAAAAATGATACCAGTCCAATAAGAAATAAGGGATAAGTTTTTTAATAATTTGTTTCATTATTCCTTATTTTTACATAAATCTAGGAAATTATGAAAAGAATAAAAAAGTCTTGATTTAATAATTGAAATAACATAGAATATATTTGATTTAATATTATGCCAATTAAAAAATCTGCAAAAAAAGCTCTGAGACAAAGTAAAAAAAGAAGAACAAGAAATAGGGCTCAAAAACAAAAAATTAAAACCCTTTTAAAAGAAGTGAAGGGTTTTATTTCAGAAAAGAAAACCAGTGAAGCAAAAAAGCTTTTACCTAAAGTATATAAATCCCTGGATAAAGCAGCTAAAGTTAATTTAATGAAAAAAAACACTGTTTCAAGAATAAAATCAAGGTTAACAAAAGCTCTTACTAAATCCCAGTAATTAACAAATCCAAAGCCGCCTCAGGATCAGATTTCCCTGTTTTAATACTAAGGTCTATCTCAAATATTTTTTGGTAGATCTTTTTAAGTTCTAAAAAATCAAATTTTCTTGCCAGGACAGAGCTTTTTTTAATGACAAAAGGATGAAGTCCCGAAGAATAAGGAGAAAGGTTTTTAATAAGCAGGTCCTTAATAATTAATAAATTCCTGAACTGATAGTTAATCATTGAAAACAAATAAAAAGGACTGTCTCCTTTTTTTATATGATCCCTCAAAAGCTTTAGGGCTCTTTTTTTATCTTTTGAAGCTATGGCATCAATAGTGTTAAATATATTTGGTTCAACATAAGGCTTTATTAAAAGCTCAATATCTTTTACTTCTATTTCCTCGCCGTTCTTAAAATGAGCCAGTTTTTGAACCTCATTTATCATTTGCCAGGGGTTATTCTCAACAAAAGCTATAAATTTATCTAAGGCCTGCTCTTTGATTTTTGCTTTTCGCTCTTGAAATTCTTTTTTTAACCAATTCCTTAATTTTAAACCCTCAAGTAATTGGAACTCCTGGTTCTTGGCATATTTATTTAAAAACTTAAGCAAAGCATCTCTTTTATCAACCTTGTCTGCTTCATAAAACAGAATTGTATTGTCAGATTCAATGAATTTTTTTCCTTTCTTCACAAAGCTTTTTTTAAAATCAGTATTTGAAAAAACATTTGTCAGTATTAATAATTTTTTCTCCTTAAATATTGAGGTTTGCTTAAGCTCATCTTCCAGTTCCTTAAAACTCAACTTCCTCACATCAAGATACTTCAAACTAAGCCCAGTTTTATGGATTTTCCTGTAATGCTCAGTTAATTCTTTTAGCTTCTTCCCAGACCTATAATTATCTTGACCGTAAAGAAAAATAATCATAATTTTTGACACTGAGGGCAAAAATGAGCTGACCTCCCTCCTATTTTTTTTCTTTTAATTTCACTTTTGCATCTAGGACATTTTTCTCCCTCTTTTCGATAAACTTTTCGTTTCAATTCATAAAATCCTTTTGTTCCATCAACTAATCTAAAATCAGAAATACTTGTTCCTTTAAGCTCAACTGCTTTTTTTAGAATTACTTTCATTGACTGATAAATTCTTTTAAGCTCTGTATTTGACAGATTTGAAACATCTTTGAAAGGATGAATTTTTGAACGCCATAAAATCTCATCAGAATAAATATTTCCAATCCCAACAATAACATTCTGATTCATTAAGACTTGCTTGATTTTACCTTTTCTCTTTTTACCAAGCGCTTGTTTGAATTTTTCAAAAGTAAAGTTTTTTTCTAATGGTTCAGGGCCTAGTTTTTTAAAACTTTCAGAAACTTTTAATTCATTTTTATCCCAAAGCTCAATTTTTGCAAACTTTCTTAAATCTGATAAAGCTAGTTGTTTTCCATCTTCGAAAAAAATAATGAAACGTAAATAATCATTTCTTGAATCATTTAGCATAGGGCCTTTTATCTTAGAAATCCATTTTCCCTTTTTCATCTGCCATTTACCAAAAAGTAAATGCCCTGTCATTTTTTGATGAATTAAAAGTATTTTATTACCTGACAAATTAATTAAAATATTCTTTCCTCTTCTTTTTATCTTTTCTGCTTTCCTTCCTTTAAGATGCTGCTTGAAATTTTCAAAACTGCCTGGTTTCTTTACAAGCTTTTTAGCATCTATCCAGACATCCTTGATTCTTTTGCCAATAATTGTTCTTCTTAATCCTCTTACTGTTGATTCTACTTCTGGCAGCTCTGGCATAATACTTTTTTATTAACATAATTGGTGTTAAATAAAAAGACCAGCACCATAATCCTCTATCAATTAAAAAACCACCCTCTAGACTGAATATTAAAATATTAACAGCCAAAAGGGTGGCCTTTTTATAAGATCTCAATTATTTCAAATTATTCTTAATTTTTGAAATAATCTCTCCAGGAGTAAAGTGGGCCTTAATTAAATAATCAACAGCTCCCATTTTTAAACCCTTCTCAACCTCTTCTTTTTGTCCAAGGTTAGATAATATAATTACTGGAATGGATTTTACACTCTCATCTTTTTTTATCCGGGACAAAACCTCAAACCCATCGATACTAGGCAGAATCAAGTCAAGTAAAATCAAATCAGGTTTTTCCTCTTTAACTTTTTTGATTCCCTCTTCTCCGTCCGCTGCTCCAACTGCGTCAAAACCCTCATCTGTAAGTTTACGAGAGATAAGTTCTCTTAAGAATCTGTCGTCTTCAATAATTAATATTTTTTTTGCCATATTAACTAATAATTATAATATTATTGACCAATTTGCTTTCTTACCTTATCAACAACCTCTTGAGGATCAAATTCTGTTTTAATTAACCAATCTCTTGCCCCAAGATACTTAGCCTTATCAAGCTCCACTGGTTGGCCTGAATTGGAGATAACGATAATAGGTATTTTCTTCAGTTCTGGATCTTTACCCATTTCTTCCATCACTTCATAACCGCTCTTTTTAGGCATAACAATATCCAATAAAACAATATCTGGCTTTGTTTCTCTTAAGGCCTTCAATCCTTCTTCTCCATTATGAGCTACTGAAACATCATATCCTTCCTGAAGCAGCTTTTTTTTAAGAAGGTCAATTATTATTTCTTCATCCTCGACTATTAAAACTTTTTTCATGGTTATAACTATATATTAGCATTAATTAACGGTTTTATTATAACAAACTAGTAAAAAGAAGCCAATGTCAAGCTAGGCCTTCTTTAAGCGCTTATTGATTTGATTCCTGATCGGGATAGTAAAATAAAAAGTAGTGCCTTTCTTTGGCCCGGATTCAAACCAAATTCTGCCGTCATGGGATGAAATAATGTTTTTAGTGATAAAAAGACCAAGGCCTGAACCATCGGTTTCCATTTTTATAACATTTGCTCCTCTGAAAAATTTTGTAAACACCCTTTCTTGTTGCTTCTCTGGAATACCCACACCAGAGTCCTTTACTGAAACAATAACTTCTTTACCGTTGCTGTCTAAGGTGACCACTACTTTACCCTTGGCAGAAGTATATTTTAAGGCATTATCTACAAGATTCTGGAAAGCTAGTTTCATTTTTTCAACATCCAATAAAACTTTTGGAATTCTTTTTTTAATTTGTTTAAATTCAAGAGTTACCTGTCTTTTCTTTGCATCTCCTTGACAAGAATTAATCACAAATTGAAGAACCGGACCAATGTCGTTTAAGGCGGGCCTATGCAAATATCTTCCTTCTTCAATTCTTGTTACATTCAAAAGGTCGTTAATCAAAATTATCATTCTTTCGTTTGAACGATAGGTTTTGTTTAAAAACTCACGTTGCTCTGTTGATATTTCTCCTAAATCCCCGTCCAGCATCATTTTTAATGTCCACTTTATTGCAGAAAGAGGAGTTCTTAACTGATGAGCAGCAATAGAAACAAATTCAGTTTTCATGCGTTCAACTATTTTTTCACGGCTGACATCGTGAAGTATTACCAAAGACCCAATTTTTGTCCCGTTTGTCATTAAGGGAACTGTGGAAACTTCCAAGATAAAATTCTCTGTTAATTTCAGTTCTCTTCTAGACAAACCTTCTCTTATTTCTCCGCCAATTAAATCTGCTAAATTTTTAACCGGATCAAACTTAAAAAAATCTACAGCTCTTTGCCCGATTAATTTCTCTCTTTCAATCATTAATAAGCTTTCAGCCCGTGGGTTCATTAAAGCCAAATAGTTTGTTTTATCAAAAACCAACAAACCATCAGTAAGATTGTTAATGATTTCCTGGGTTTTGCTTCTTTCTTCTTCAGCCACTTGTCTTGCGCCTTCAGTGTCTTCCAAGATATTCATTAAAGCTAATTGAGCCTCTCTTAACTCTCTTTCACCTTCTTTGATTTTTGTTAAATCAAAAAGCCCTAAAAAATAACCAACTACTTCTCCTTTTTCATCTTTTCTTACTCTTGTAAAAGCCTGAATAAATATCTTTTCTTTTCCTTTGGGAGAGAAAGTCATTTCTTTCCCCTTAACAATTCCTTTTTCTAAAGTGTCTTTTGTTAAATTTTCTGCTTCATCCTTCTTAAATACTTTCTCAATAGCTTCCCCGATGATCTCATAAGATTTAAATCCTGAAATATTTTCAAAAGCAGGATTGATTTCTAGAACCACACCAATCGGGCTAACAAAACAAATCGGCAAAGGAGAAAAACTAAAAAGATCATGAATGTAGCTTTCAAGTGATGCTAAGTCATCAGCTAAAAGAGATAGCTTTTTTTCTTCTGATGGTTCTGTTACTGCCATTTTACTGTGAATTCATGATAAGGATCTCCTTTAAAAACACATTTTGTTTCTCGGGAATCTATTTTTGATGCTTTAACTAGCATCTGCACGATTCCTGCAAAATACCCTTCTAAATAAATACAATACACAGGATGAAGGTCAAATTCCTCCACTCTTATAACAGCGTATTTTTGCTTTTCATCCAGCTCTACTGGAACCAGTTTTCCAACTGTCCAGTGCTTGCTCCATATTTTAGGGGATTCCTTCATGACAACCCTTTTCACGGAAAGAAAATATTTCGTAAAAAGTCTGATAATTAAAGACATCTTTGTTGCAAAGGTTCCCATTTTCCTGATATCATTATCATTAAAATTAAAAATCTCTTTAATTACTAAAAGAGAAAGGACTCTTAATCCAACAGGGTAAAACCCCATAGTGCTTATCTGATTGTACTTAATTGGATGACCAAGCTCTTCTAGTTTCTTCTCCAGCTGCGCTATTCCTTTTTTTCCTTTTTCTTTAAGAATGTATTCTTCATCAGTTTTTAAAACAACACCTCTCACTTCACCCTTAATTTGCATTAGCTGGTCAATTGTTTCCTTATTAATAGTTTCACTCATAATTAAGATTGCTTATTATTTTTATTATTTTTTTGAAGTTCTTTTAACTTTTTCTTTAATTCTACCATCTTTATTTCTCTTCCCACAGCAAACTTCTGGAATCTTTCCAGTTCCTGAACCTTTTTTTGAATTTCTTTTGTTCTTTTTTTAACTTTTTCTTCAAGACCTTGAGTTAATTCTTCCAGCTCATTAACTCTAGCTCTTACCCTTACTTCTAAAGTTTTTTTAGTATCTTCTAAAATAGCTCGCGTGCTTTCTATCTCTTTTACTTTTTGTTTTAAATCTTTGTTGGTTTTTTCCAACTCAACTTGTGTTGCTGATATACTACTGCTTTGTTTTCTTATTATTTTCGAATAGCGATTTGCAACCAGCACTGACAATATAAAAATCACAGAAATTGTAAAAACTCTTGAAAAAATATGATATGGGTCTTTATAAACTCCAGTAGGTCCAAAAGGAGCTGCATGAGGAATAATATCAAAATATTCTAAAGCAACTAGAGCTGAAAAGGATAGTATGGATAAAAAGGTTATGATAAGGCTTCTTTTTTCGGACAAAAGAAAAACTGAATAAATTATTATCGTAGAATATAAAAGAGGAACAAAAGATTCTATTCCTCCAAGATAATAAACAATCATTGTTAGAATTAAAATATGGATAATAAAAAACCTAAAATGAGCCCTATTAATAACATCTATCTTCTTTTTTCTTTCTATATAAAAACGAAAAACCAATAAAGCTGCTATCCAGAAAATCAGCCAGAAAAAAACTTGAAAAGGAAGAGGAACTTCAAAAACATATTTTAAAATAAACAAAACAACAAGAAAAACTACTAAGGTAATCGTTGTCGAAATAATGGCCCAGACCACTTTTTTTAATAAAGGTTTTATCTTCTCGTTATTCATATATTTCTTTTAAATATTTTACCATAATGTTAATTTTTGAACACTTTTTTCTTTTTCTTGCTCCGGCTCTTTAATTCTTTTAATTAAAGTATAAAATTCAAACTTCTCAAGTATCGAAATTGCTTTATTTTCATCATAATTCTCCCACTTATACTTTTGAGGACTAACTTCAATTGGGACATTTTTATAAATCGTAGCCAGCTCCTGGCTGAAAAAAGCTTGTTCTTTGTATTTAGTTAAAAGCTCTTTTATTCTGGGCTTTATTTTCTCTGATTCTTCTGTTCTTTCTTCTAACTGCTTGTAAATATTTTCCAGTGTTCCAAATTCTTTTAAAAGACGTATTGCAGTTTTTTCTCCTATTCCTGTTATTCCTGGAATATTATCTGAAGGATCACCCCTTAAAGCTCTTAAATCAATTAACTGATCAGAATTCAAACCCTCATATCTTTCCCTGACTAAATCCTCATCATAAAGTACAGTATTTTTAACTCCTCTTTTTAAAAGATAAACCTTGGTTTGCTTGTCAACTAATTGGAGAGTGTCCAAATCTCCACTTAAAATGATTGTTTCAATTTCAGGAAAAATTTGTTTTTTAGAAAACTTTTTACTAATTGTCCCTATAATATCGTCTGCTTCAAACCCCTCTTTTTCTATAACTTGAACATCAAAAGCTTTTAAAACCTGTTTTACTTTTGGAATCTGCTCATAAAGCTCATCTGGCGCTTTTGGTCTTTTTGCCTTGTATTCTTTAAATTTCTTATGGCGAAAAGTAGGGGCAGGGAAATCAAAGCAGGCTGCAATATAGTCTGGTTTGAATTCTTTAATTGCTTTTAGAAAAACAAGTAAAAACCCATAAATTGCATTAACTATTTCCCCTTTTTTGGTTGTTAAAGGGGGTAGAGCATGAAAAGCTCTATGAATCACTGAATTGCTGTCAATAATAATTAAGCGTTTTTTTTTGGCCATTTAATTGTTATCTTTCTTTTATTTTTATTATAAAACTCAAAATTAATAAAGGTTGTGCTTGGGGGTAGTATTTTTTCAATACGCTTAGCCCACTCAATAGCAACAATGTTTTTAGAACCAGTAATAATTTCTTTAAATCCTAAATCTGAAATCTCTTTCGGTTCTTTAATACGGTAGCAGTCAATATGAAAAAAGAATTTAAAGTTTGGATGTTTAATTTTGAATTTTTTCAGAATAACAAAGGTCGGGCTTAAAATCTTTTCTCTTATTCCCATACCCCTAGCAAAACCCTGCAGGAATGTGGTTTTTCCTCCACCTAATTCACCCTCTAAAGCCAGAACATGTGCTTTTCTTTTACTCTTTGTTTTTAGAATTTTTTCTGCCAAGCCTTTGCCTAAATCTCTTGTTTCTTTGGCAGTATTGGTAATATATTTAAATTTCATTTTTGAACTAAAAATTAGTGAAATTGACTTTTAAATGAAGATAATATAAATTCAATTAATACTGACTTATCAATTATTTCTCGCTTTATCTATTTTAGATTTTTATGCAAGAAATTTCAAAAAAAATTACAGGAGAGACAGAAATAACAAAAGATATTTTCTCTGAAATCAAAAAGGAGGTAGAAAACATCTCTGGCTTTAAAAAGAAAATTGAAGACTCGCTTAAAGGAAGATTAACGGGAATATTAGAGATTATTTTAGGAGGAACGATATTTCTTAAGGCCTCTGACATCCATTTTGAACCAAAAGAGGAAAGTATGGATCTTCGTATTAGAATAGATGGACTTTTGCAAAGCGTTTTGTCTTTAGATAAAAAGACATACCAATCAATAATATCAAGAGTAAAGCTTCTTTCAAAGCTGCAATTAAATATTACAGATCGACCTCAGGATGGTCGGTTTTCTATTTTAATGCCACCTGAAAAAGCAGATGAGAAACCTTTGCTAATAGAAATTAGAACCTCAATCCTTCCATCTGAATACGGAGAAACAATAGTTTTAAGAATTCTAAATCCAAAAAGCTTGATTGATCTTGAAGCATTGGGGCTAAGAAAAGACTTATTTGATTTATTTCAGAAAGAAATCAAAAAACCAAATGGAATGATTATTATTACTGGGCCAACCGGCTCTGGTAAAACTACAACTCTGTATGCATTTTTAAAAAAGATTCAGAGTTCAGAAACAAAAATCATCACCATTGAGGATCCAATTGAATATCATCTGGATGGTATTTCCCAAACCCAGGTTAATCCCAAAAAAGGATATGGTTTTGCCAATGGACTGCGTTCTATTATGAGACAAGACCCTGATGTAGTCTTGGTGGGAGAAATAAGAGATCTGGAAACCGCCAGCATAGCTCTCCAGGCCGCTTTAACAGGACATTTAGTTTTTACAACCCTTCATACCAATGATGCTGCAGGAACAGTAGCCAGAATGCAGGCGCTAGGAGAAAAAGCAATAAACATTGCTCCTGCAATTAATATGGCTGTGGCTCAGAGATTAATTAGAAAAGTTTGTAAAAAATGCGCTAAAACAAAAAAAGCCTCTCCTCAAGAACTTGAAAAATTTAAACAAGAATTTAAAAAACTGCCAAAAAATGTAAAAGTAGGAAAAATCAGCGAAGATTTAAAGGTTCCTGTTGCTGGAGGGTGCAAAGACTGCAATAATACTGGCTATAAAGGAAGAACTGGTATTTATGAAGCATTCTTAATTGACGATGAAATAGAGAAATTCATCCTTACTTCGCCCTCTATTGCCGCATTAAGAGAAAAAGCAATTAAAAAAGACATGACAACAATGTATCAAGACGGTTTAATTAAGGTTTTAGAAGGAATAACAACAATTGAAGAAGTAGAAAAAGCAACTGGACAATAAAAACCCCAAAGGAGGGGGTTACTTAAGTTTGCAACGTAAGCTCAGACTTTTTCCGAGGAACAGGTTCGCCAAAGCCAACCTGTCCGGCTAAGAAAAATTCCTAACCCCCACCTCCGGGGTTTTTGAGTCTTTATTTACTTATTCTAATATATGTAGTTAACTTTGTCAAGTATTTAAAGAACACTTTTTTATTTATTAAATCTCAATAAGAGAATGGAAGTAAAAAAATTATTCATTTTTATCTCATTGCTTTTCTACTTCCTACCTACGGCAACACTATCAGTTAATCATTTAGATGTGACTATTAATGAAATAGTATGGATGAGAACAAATACTTCTTATAATGACGAATGAAATGCCCACGCAAAACAACTTTTTCTGTGTTTATAAGTACTCAATTACTTCTTAAGAATGAATCAAGAGAGGGAGAGTTTAGCGAAGGCCTAAAATAAAAAAGTTCGAGTTCTGTTTTGAGGGTTTTTGAATAAAAAAATGATGCTTTTTGCACCAATTAATTTCAATTTAATCATAATATTTTCTCTAACTCCTTCAAGTCTTTTTTGGCAAAACTTTTGCCAAGCACTGTTAATTGATAACCTCTTCCTGTCTCCTCCACTAAGCAGTGTCGTATCATGTCCACGAGCACTTCTTGGACTTCATCACTGTAGTCAAACAGGTATCCGAAATCAATCAAACTAAACTTCTCTTTATCTTCTTCTTTTATTTTCTTAATTGCTCTGTGAATATATAAAGCATCAAGTTCAATATTCCTTTTTAAAAGTTTTAGAAGGAGGAGTTAAAATCTTCCTAATTTCTTTAAAAACAGGGGTGTAAATTGTCATTTCTATCCCTCCAGGCGGTATTTACTTAAATATAATTTTCTACCTTGTTTTTACTCCGTCTTTTAGTTCTTGTCAATCTCTTTCTATAGATTATGATCTAGCTATTTGTTAAAATTTAATAAAGTTATGAAGTTGAAAATTTTATTCTTTTTCTTTTCTGTCTTTTTGGGATTGACTTTAGCAAGTGAAGTAGTCCAAGCCACCAATCCTTTTGATATTGTAATTAATGAAGTTGCTTGGATGGGAACAAGTGTTTCTTATAACAATGAATGGATTGAACTATATAATAACAACGATTTTTTAATAAATCTCGACGGCTGGATTCTTAAGGCTGTTGACGGAACACCAGAGATAATTCTTTCAGGAACCATTCAGCCGAATGGTTTTTATGTTTTAGAAAGAACAGATGATAATTCTATTCCTAATATTGCTGCCGATCAGATATATGTCGGTTCTTTAAACAACAATGGTGAGTATTTAAAGCTTTTTGATATACAGAACAATTTAATCGATGAACTAAATTGTATTAATTCCTGGTTTGCTGGAGATAATACAACCAAACAAACGATGGAAAGAGTTAGCCCCTCTTCGTCAGATTGGAAAACAAGCAAAAATCCACTTGGTACTCCAGGAACAATAAATAGTGCTCTTGTTCAACAAGAGTCCCAGCAAGAACAAGAATCAGTTCCTGAACCAAAACCAATTCAAGAACCAGAACAACAAACTGAAGAAATAATTTATCCTTTAAATATTGTGTTTAGTGAAATTCTTCCCTCCCCAGAAGGCGCTGACTCTGAAAATGAATGGATTGAGATTTTTAATAAAAATGATTTTGATGTTGATCTGTCAAACTGGCAGATAAAAGATAGCGTTGGCAGTATGACAACTTATACTTTTCCTAAAAACTCAATTATTAAAACACAAAACTATTTAGTGCTTTCAAGACCAGAAACAAAAATTACATTAAATAATGATGCTGACAGCTTAAATTTGATTCAGCCCAACAGTACAATTATAGACACTATAAGCTACCAAAAAGCCCCAAGAGCACAGTCATATAATCTAACAAACTCTGGTTGGTCCTGGAGCGAAAAAACAACTCCTGGAGATGATAATTTTATAGAACAGAAGAGCAAAGCACCTAAAAAACTTATTATAGAAGACTTAGTAAGCAAAATAGAGAATAAAGATATTCTAAAAGACAGTGAAAAAATACTGGCAACAGTTAAAGATCAATCACCTAATTCTAATGAATTTTTAAACATTTATTTAATTGCCTTAGTTTTAGCTCTGTTTTCAGGAGTAGTAATTTTAGTTTTGAAAAAGCAATTAAAAAAGAGCAAGTTTGATTTTTAAGAAAAAATAAGCTAATATTTAAGCATAATAATCTCTAATAAGGTTATAAGATAACATTATGTCAGGTCATTCGCATGCTAAAACTGTAAAAAGTAAAAAGGAGGCTGGTGCTAAAAAAAGAAGTCAGATTTTCTCTAAAATGAATCGACTTATCACTGTTGCTATAAGAAGCGGGGGTCCAAATCCTGAAACAAATTCCAAATTAAGAATGGCAATTGAATCTGCCCGCTCTTTTAATATGCCTAATGAGAACATTGAAAGAGCAATCAAGAAAGCAAGCGGCGAGGGAAAGGGAGAAAAACTAGAAGAATTTGTTTTTGAAGCTTATGGTCCAGGAAAAACTGCTATGCTTATTGAAGGAATTACTGATAATAAAAATAGATTATTGGGTGCGGTAAAAAAAATCCTAAGCCAGCACAACGGCAAGCTAGTTCAGGAAGGAGCAATTAAATGGATGTTTGAAAGAAAGGGGTATGTAGCTATTGAACTTGAAGCGCAAAACGAAGAATTAAAAGACAAGGAAAAATTAGAATTAGCTGCCATTGAAGCTGAAGCTGAAGATGTCGCTTGGAATAATGATAATTTAGATGTTTATAGCAGTGTTGAAAACTTAGAGAAAGTTAAAAAGAATTTAGAAGAAAAAGGAATAAAAATAGAATCATCTGGGCTGGAATGGAAACCAAAAGACGAAATTAAACTTGATGAGAAGCAAAAACAGAGCTGTCAAAAACTTTTTGAGGCCTTAGATGAAAATGATGATATTCAAGACATATATTCTAATTTAAAAATATGATGGTTTTTGATATTGAAAATAGAGTATTTTATTTAAAGTAAACAAAATAATAAAAAAGTCTAAACGCTCAGAAAAAAACTAAAAAGAAAATGAGTAAAGCTAAGAAAGGGAAACATTATTCTTATAAAACTGAATTTAAAAAAGGACACAAGGTGAATTTAGGACGAAAACATTCCGAAGAATGGAAAAGAAAAACAAGCAAAACGTGGTTTAAAAAGGGGAATATTTCGTGGAACAAAGGAAAAAAGCTTTCAGAAGAATGGAAAAGAAAAATAGGAGAAACTCTTAAAGGACGCAGGGCTTGGAATAAAGGAAAAAAAATGACAGAAGAAACAAAAAAGAAATTAAGATTACTCCTTAAAGGAAGACATCTTTCACCCAAAACAGAATTTAAAAAGGGTCAAAATAAGGGAAACAAAAACCCAGCTAGAAGAATAGAGGTAAGGATAAAGATAAGTGAGGCAAAAAAAGGGAAACCACACTTTAATCAAAGAGGAGAGAATCATCCAAATTGGAAAGGAGGAACTACTTCTCAAAATGAAAAAATTAGAAAGTGTATAGAATATAAATTATGGAGAGAAGCAGTTTTCGCTAGAGATAACTGGACATGTCAAAGATGCAGCAAGAAAGGTAGTAAAATAAATGTTCACCATATTTACAACTTTATTGATTATCCTAATCTGCAAACGGTAATTGGAAATGGAATTACACTCTGTAAAAAATGTCATACAGAATTTCATAAAATCTACGGTATTAAAAACAATACAAAAGAAGAAACAGAAAAATTTTTAAATAAAATTAGTTATGGCAAAAGAAGCTGTTATTAGAAAAAAAGCGATAAAAATATTAACTGACGAAAATTGGGTATGCTGGTATCCTGCCAAAGTAAAATACAAACAAAATGACGTCTTTGGAATTATTGATTTATTGGCTCTTAAAGGAAGAAAGAAAAAAAATATCCAACTAACAACCCTTCCGAATATTTCAGCCAGAAGAAAAAAGATAATAAGTTTCCTTAAAACATTTAAAGTAGAGCTCCCTGTTGAAATTTGGGCGTGGGATAAAAAGAAAAAAGAATTTAAAAAGGAAAAAATTAATATAAAAATAAAAAGAAATATTCAGGAAAGCTAGAAAAACTGTTTAAGATGACGCTGCTGACGCATTGGCTGTTGCTATCACCTATATTCTAAAAGAAATCTGATTTTTACACTTGACAGGAGTGTTCCGCGATTTATAATGCTTTATAAGATTTCTTTAAAATAGAAATCAAAGGTCGCGGACTATAAATTGATCTTTAAATAAGTTATGGTCTACGAAGAGAAATTCTCCACTCTTTTTACCGATGACGAGGAAATGGAAGAAGATAAAGAACCAAAGGACGAATTGTCTGACGACGAAAATTCTGACGACGATAAGGGAGAAAATTTTAATGACGAATTTGACGAAGAGTAAAACACATCTATTAAAAGAAAATAAAAGCCGCACTAGGTGCGGTTTTTACTTACAGAGAATAAATAATTTAATTTACTTTTACAAATTTTCTCTTTCCAACTTTAACTACCATTCCTTTTTTGATTCCAATTATTTCTTTCCAGTCATTTTTCAAGTTGCCATCAATTCTAACTGCATTCTGTTGAATTAATCTTTTTGCTTCTGATTTTGAAGGAGCCAATTTTAATTCAACGAGTAATTCTAAAACATCAATTTCTTTTTTATTTATTTTTACTTTTTTGATTTCTGACGGCAGTTTTTTTTCTTTAAAAACCTTGTTAAACTCCTGCTCAGCTTTTTGAGCTGATTTTTCACCATAATAGATTTTTACAATTTCTTTTGCCAAGCTGGCTTTTATATCCCGCGGATTAATCTTCTTCAATTTTAAGTTTTTTTCTATTTCCTTTAATCGTTTGTCTGGTACTTCAGTGCACAAAGTGAAAACTGTTCCAATCACCTCATCAGGAAAAGCCATAACTTTTCCATACATCTGATCTGGCTTTTCGTCCAAAGCGATAAAGCTCCCTTCGCTTTTCGACATTAGTTTTTTATTTGTTTTTTTATTTATTAAAAGCTTTGTGGCAATTACAAATTTTTCTCTGTTCAAATATTCTTTAACTAAATCTCTCCCCATCATCATATTAAAAGTCTGATCATTTCCTCCTATCTCTATATCTATTTTCATTGCTACAGAATCATAGCCCTGTAAAAGAGGATACAGAAACTCATGTAAGTGAATCTCTTTTTGATTTCTCATTCTTCCACGAAACATATCTCTTTTTATCATCTGTCCAACTGTTGTTTTTGCCATTAAGTTGATTATGTCTTTTAATTTAAGGACTGAAAGCCACTTACTGTTAAATTTAATTTCTACCTTATTTTTAGAATTTTTAGAATTAAAATTTAAAATATTTTCAACTTGTTTTTTGTAGCCTTTGCTATTCTTCAGAATCTGTTTGTGAGTTAAAGCTTTTCTAATATCTAGCTTGCCTGTTGGATCTCCGATCTGAGCAGTAAAGTCACCCATTAAAAAGATTATTTTATGTCCAAGTTCCTGGAATTTTTTAAGCAGAAAAAGGTTTGTCGAATGACCTAAATGTAAATGAGGTCCTGTAGGATCAATGCCAACATAAATAGCTAATTTCTTGCTTGATTTTAAAATCTGTTCCAGTTTTTCTTTTGAGGGGTAGATTCTTTCAATATAACGGGAATCAATAAGCTCGTTAATTTTTATATCTTTATCCATATACTTAAATTTATAATTATTTAAGATTTTTGACAAATAAGTTAAAATTAGTAAAAACTAATATATGGCAAAAAGAAAATTCCACAGAAAGACTTATAGCAGGAATGGTAAAAAAAAGAAAAAGCAAATCCGGCAAAAAGATACCAGCAAACTGGTTAATCTTTCTTTCTTTGGATTTGCTCTAGCTGCTTTCTGCTCTTTATCTTTATTTTTCTACTATGTAAAAGATTTTCCAAGGCCAGAGATATTTAATGAACGGCAACTGGCTCAATCCACAAAAATCTATGACAGAAATGGCCAAACGCTTCTTTATGAAATTTATGGCGAAGAAAAAAGAACCTGGGTTTCTTTAGAATTTATGCCTGAGCAATTAAAACAAGCTGTGATAGCGGCAGAGGATGCTAATTTCTATAATCACTTTGGGGTTGATATAAAGGGGATCATAAGGGCAGTTTTAACTGATTTAAAAATAAGACAACCAGTTTATGGTGGCTCCACAATTCCCCAGCAGCTAATAAGATCAACTTTTTTATCAACTGAAAAAACAGCAGAAAGAAAGATAAGAGAAATCGTTATGGCCCTAGAACTTAACAGGCGCTACTCGAAAGATAAAATTCTTGAATGGTACTTAAATCAAGTACCTTTTGGACAAAACGCTTATGGAGCAGAAGCTGCCAGCCAAACTTACTTTGATAAATCAGTAAGCGAGATAAATTTATCAGAAGCTGCAATCCTTGCTGCTTTGATTCAGGCTCCGTCCCGCTTATCACCTTATGGAGAAAATAAAGAGCAGCTTTTAATCAGAAAAGACTATGTTTTAAACAGAATGACTAGCGAGAGATTTATAGACAAAGAAACAGCAAGCACAACAAAAGCTCAAGAAATTAGCTTTGTTGAAAAACCTGTTCGAATAAAAGCTCCTTATTTCACTCTCTGGGTAAAACAACAATTAGAAAAAAAATACGGAGAAGATTATTTAAGAAGAATGGGTCTTAGAGTTTATACATCTTTAGACTGGGAGCTGCAGCAAGAGGCGGAAAAAATAACCAAACAAGGAATTGAAATAAATAAAGCGCACAACGCTCATAATGCAGGAGCAATTGTAATAAGCCCTCAGAATGGCGAGGTTCTAGCCATGACAGTTGGGACTGGCAACTATTACGATGCACCATATCCCGAAGGATGTGTACCGGGAAAAGACTGCTTATTTGACCCAAGGTTTAATGTGGTTGTGGGAACCCAAAGAAACCCTGGCAGACAGCCTGGTTCGGCTTTTAAGCCATTTGTTTACGCCACTGCTTTTAAACAAGGCTATGATGATAAATACACTGTTATTGATGAGCCAACTGATTTTGGCCCTTGGGGAAAAGAGGAAGAATATTCACCTCAAAACTATGACGAACTTTTCCGGGGTCCGGTGACCCTAAGGCAGGCCTTGGCTCAATCTTTAAATGTCCCCTCAGTAAAAGTCCTTCTTAATTTAGCTGGATTAAATGAAAGCGTTAAAACTGCCAAAGATCTGGGAATCACCACCCTAAAACCTCATTATGGACCCTCAATTGTACTTGGAGGGTGGGAAGTAAAACTACTGGAAATGGCTTCTGCTTATGGAGTTTTTGCAAATGATGGGTTAAAGGTTCCTCCGGTCTCAATCTTAAAAATAGAAGATTCAAAAGGGAATATTATTGAGCAAAATAAAAAAACTCCTAAAAGAGTTTTGGAAACGAATGTAGTTAGATTGATTAATAATATCTTGTCAGACAATGATACAAGAGCTCCAATGTTTGGCTCCTCATCTCTGCTTTATTTTAGAGACTTTGATGTAGCTGCTAAAACTGGCACAACTCAAGACTATCGTGATGCCTGGACAATAGGTTATACACCTTCTGCTGTGGTTGGTGTTTGGGCAGGAAATAATAATAATGAATCAATGAAAGAAAAACCAGGAATTGTTCTTGCAGGACCAATTTTCAATAGAATTATGAATAAACTTTTATGGAAATTCCCAAAACAGGATTTCCCAGAGCCAGAAACAACCTTAAGTCAATTTAAGTAGATTTAATCGGCATTATAATATAAAGATAATCCTCATCTCCTAAAGGTTTTAAGGCAGCAGGACCATCTTCATCTGTTAATTCAAAACTCAGTTTGTCTTTTCTAATTTCTGTTATTCCATCAATTAGAAATCTATGATTAAAAGAAACAACAAGATCATCACCCTTAACGTCTCCAATAAAAAAGCTTTTATACTCGCCCAGATCAGGGCTCTGGCTTAAAACCTCAATTTTATTGCTTTTAGGACTGATTTTTAATTTAACCTCATTCACCTTGCCACTAAAAAGACTGGCTCCTTTAATTTGATTAAGAAGCTCTTTTTTTTGCACCTGCACCTCTGTTTTATATTTTTTAGGAATAATCTCTTCATAATTAGGGTATTCTCCGCCAATTAACCTGGAAATAAATTGAATCTGGGGATGATTTACTCCACTCATCATGTACTCAAATAATATCTGATTTGGGGAAAAACAAATTTTTAAATCCCCTTGTTTTTCACTAAAAACACTAATAATTTCTTTAGCGGCTGATTGGGGCAATATTAAAGAATGCCTTTTTGAAATTTTAGTATCAATAAATATCTTTTTTTCAGCCAATCTAAAACTATCAGTAGCGACCATTTTAATTAAGTTGCTTTCAAAAATAAAATATATCCCTGAAATCTCGGGTCTGGCTGTAGAAACAGAGGGAATATTTATTATTTGAGACAGAGCCTGACAAAAACTAAGGTTATCAATTTTAATAGTTTGTCCTTCTTTTAACTGGGGAATAATAGGAAATTCTTCCGGATTTATTCCTTTAATTTTTGTTTTATAATTATCACAAACCAAATCCATAATAAAATTTTCTATATTTAAACTAATAGGTTTATTGGGTAAAAGATTTAAAAAATTAGAAAGAAATCTTGTTGGAATACAAATTTCTCCTTGTTTTTCAATCTTAACTAATCCCCACCAATTAATAGCTGATTCTAAATTAGTGGTTGATAGTTTTAAAAAATTCTTTTCTGTTTTTAAAAGAGTATTTTGTAAAACAGGTAAGGTTAATGATTTTTGAGAAATTTTTTCAACAATACCAATACCTTCTTTTAGTTTTTCTTTTAATATATTTATTTTCATTGTTGTTGTTGGCTTTAGTGATTAATTATTGTTTTTGAATATATTTCATTTGGGGAAAACCCTGTGTATTTCTTTTGGAATTTATTAAGGAAAAGTTTGGGATTATTTAAAGTATTTTTTAATAACGTTTTTTTACAAAGCTTTTCCACTATTTAAGCACACATTAAACGTTGTTTTATTAGCTCTATTTCTTCGTCTAAACTTTCATTTTTATTAACCTCTTTTGTTATTTTTTCATAAGCATAAATTGCTGTTGTGTGGTCTTTTCCTCCAAACCTTCTGCCAATAAATGGAAAAGATGCTTTTAATTCTTGCCTTAATAAAAACATAGCAATTTGCCTTGGCCTGACTATTTCTTTCTTTCTTGAGATTGAAATCAAATCTTTCTCCTTTAAGTCATAAAAATCAGCTACAATTTGAATTATTTTTTTAGCATTAACATTGCGTGAAGGTGATAAGGCCAGGTTTTTAAGAAGCTTTTTGGCGGTTTTAAGATCAGGATGATTATTATTAAGTTTTTGATAAGCAATTAAAACATTTAAAGCCCCTTCCAGTTCCCTAATATTTCTTTGAACTTTTGAGCTGATATAATTTAGAATTTCATCTGAAAAATTAACTTCCCGTTCTTGACACTTTGATTTTAATATCGCAATTCTTGTTTCTATGTCCGGAAAAGATATGTCGGTTATCATTCCTCCTTCAAAACGTGACCTTAATCTTTCAGCTAAGGCTGGAATAGCTTTCGGCGGTCTATCAGAAGAAATAATAATCTGCTTATTCTTTTCATAAAGAGCATTAAAGGTGTAAAAAAATTCTTCCTGAGTTTTTTCTTTTTTTGTTAAAAACTGAACATCATCTATTATTAAAACATCAATCTTCTGGTATTTTGCTTTTAGTTTTTCAGTTTCTCTATTCCTTATTGATGATATTACTTCGGCAACAAATTTACCTGTTGGTATGTATTTAACTTTTTTATCTTTGAAATTTTGAATTATTTCATTGCCAATTGCTTGAAGTAAATGAGTTTTTCCTAGCCCCACTCTTCCATAAATAAATAATGGGTTATATACTTGCCCTGGTTTTTTTGTTACTGCCCATCCAGCTGCCTGAGCTAATTCATTAAACGGACCAACAATAAAATTATTAAAAGTATATCTGGGATTAAGGTTTGTATCTTTATCAACCTTGAATTCCTGGAATTCTAACTGCCCGGTCTCAATAGAAAAAGGAGCAGTTTTTTTAAGAATATCTGTCTTTGGCTTTCCAACTTCATATTTAATATCTTTTATTTTATTGTCTAGCTCGCGCAAGACTTTGAAAATAGTTTTATTATACTTTTGCTCAAGCCATTCCCGGGCAAATGAATTAGGAACAGATACAAAAATACAACCTTCTTTTTGCGAGGTAATCTGTGTGCTTTTAAACCAAGTAGCAAAACTAGCCGGAGAGATTTGAAGTTGGATTTGGGCTAATACTGCTTGCCAGAGTTCTTCATCATTCATTATATTTCAATTTAATTATTTAATAGGTTATTATAACTGTTAGTCAATGGAATGTAAAATAAACATAAAACTTTATGTTTTGTTAAAAATATGAGTAAAAGCTGGGTAAAAACTGTGAATTTGTCATTGACAAACAGTCTATTTCAGGGTTTAATTAATGATAAAATTTTTTAAAAAAATATTGACGCAAGTCATATTTAGAGATAAAATAAACGAAATGAAATATGTCAATTACTTATAAGCCAAAAAAGAGAAAAAGGAAGAGAAAACATGGATTTTTTAAAAGAAACAGAACTAAATCTGGTAAGAGAATTTTAAAAAGAAGAAGGAAAAAAGGTCGTAAGAAAATTACTGTTTAGAAAAATGCTGGCCCAATTAAACCGCTTAAAAAAGAAAAAGGATTTTGAAAAGGTTTTTAAACTGGGTAAAGGAATAAAACTGGGATTTATTGCATTAAAGATTAACAAGAATAATTTTAAAAATTCTCGTTTTGGTTTTGTAGTTTCTTTAAAGGTTTCCAAAAAAGCTGTTGTGCGTAATAAGGTTAAAAGAAGATTAAGAGAGATAGTAAGAGCAAGGATTAAAGATATTAAAAAAGGAATTGATGTTGTATTAATAGCTTTGCCTGATTCATCCACAAAAGACTTTGAAGAAACGGAAAAATTAGTGGAGAAATTATTTAAAAAAGCAGGGATTTTAATTTAAATATGAATATATTAGTTGAAATTTTTAATAAAGTTCTTTATCAGCCATTATTTAATGTGCTGGCTTTTCTTTATCACTGGCTGCCTGGTAATGATTTTGGAATAGCTGTAATTATTCTAACAATTTTAATCAGACTGGCTCTTTATCCTTTAATGAGCAAGTCATTAAAATCACAAAAAGTTTTCAGGGAACTTCAGCCAAAAATTAAAGAAATTCAGAAAAAATTTAAAGATGACCAGAAAAAACAAACTGAAGAATTATTGAATCTTTATCGGGAAGCAAAGATAAATCCGATTGGTGGATTTTTACCATTACTTATTCAACTGCCTCTTTTAATTGCTCTTTATCAGGTTTTCTGGAGAGGGCTTGAGCCAGGAGCAATGAATAGCTTATACAGTTTTATGCCTGTTTTAGGAGAAATAAATCCTAGTTTTTTAGGAATTGTGAATCTTTCTCAGGCAAGTATATTTCTAGCAGTTTTAGCAGGTACGGTTCAGTTCTTCCAGGCAAAAACAATGAATCCAAAGCAAAAAAAACAAAAAAGTCAGATTGCAAATATAATGCAAAAACAAATGTTATATTTCCTGCCACTTTTCACAGTCATAATTCTTCTTCGTTTGCCAGCAGCTATTGCTCTTTACTTGATTGTTACTTCCTTGTTTTCAATAGCTCAACAATATAATGTTAATAAAAACCATGTTAAATCAAACTGATTTAGAAATAATTAAACAGATTACCAAGGAGTTTTTCAAAAAAACAAGTTTTGACGTAGAGATTGAATTCTTGTCTCAACAAGACTTAATTATTCCTATTAACTTAAGAACCGATGAACCTAAAATTCTAATTGGTGAACGAGGCCAAACTTTAGGTGAAATTCAAAGATTATTAAAAGCAATTTTAAGAAGAAGAATTAACCAAGATTTCTACATTGATTTAGATATTAATGGTTACAAGAAGAGAAAGGTTGAGTATTTAAAAGAATTAGCAAAATCAATTGCCGACGAAGTTTCCTTGATGAAGGAAGAAAAAGTTCTTCCTTCTATGCCAGCTTATGAAAGAAGAATTATTCATTTAGAATTATCAGAAAGAGAAGGTATTGCTACTGATAGTGTGGGCAGGGATCCAGATCGTAAGGTTATTATACGACCTTGTCCCTAATTAATTACTAAACAAGTTCTAATGTTTAAAGCGTAAATGTTGTTTTTTAGGGTGCGGTTTGACAAAACCTTCATCTTTGCTATTCTAGAAACAGTAACCTATGTTAGTCATAGGCATACAATCCATCAAGGAGGTAAATATATCTATGTCAAAAAGAAAACTGCACCGTGATAGAGACCGTGAGATAGTGGGTCATACCGATGAAAAGGGAGTCACTCGCGATAAAAGTGGCGATATTACAGGGTCTATTGATAGGCATGGAGTCACTCGCGATAAAAGTGGCGATATTACAGGGTCTATTGATAAACACGGAATCCGTCGTGATAAAGACAATGATGTTATAGGATATGACGAAGATTATTAAGCGGTAATTAATAAAAACCCAAACAGATATCATTGTTTAAATGATGCCTGTTTTTTTTGTTTACCTTCTAATGTTATTTAATTAAATAAACGAAAAAATAAAAGAAAAGCCCTAGAGAAAGTTCCCCTATTTTAAAACCAATTATTAAATAGGGCTTATAATGGTTCTATATTAAGAATGGTTAGTTCTGGGTTAATTATCTGTAAAATGAGAAATGAGGCTAATACAATTATTAATCCTAAAATTGCAGATGTGATTATGTCTTTAGCTTCTAAAAGTGTACCCTGGTTGCCAGCTGAACTCATCCACATAAAACCTCCTCTTACTAACATAATAAAAGCAGAGAGACCAGAAATACTGACAATAAAGTAATATAGCCAGGCAATTATCTCATTTATGTCTGTGTTCTCTTCTAATGTAAATCCTCCAAACTCTGGATAGGTTAAATTCAACTGTATTCCATCATTACCAAAACAAATACCAGGTGCTAACAATACTGAAACTAAAATAATGGTTAATATAGATTTATTTTTTAAAATAAACATCTTATTTTATTATACTTAACTTTTAAGTTCAGTGTAAATAGTGAATGTCCAAAGAGGAGCAATGTCGCCAATGGCAGGGATTATTTTTACAGCCAAGTTTTTTCCATATTTTTTTAGAAAACCGCCCATTCCTTTTGACGTTTGTTTGCTCATTTTTCCTTTTCCTCGCTGAATACCCCCACCTCTAAATATTGACCAGATATTAACAATTATGAAACCAACGACATAAACTATTTTTGAAAGAAGGAGACCTACTCCTGCAGCTAAAATCAAGACAGCGCAAACTATACTAAGAAAATCAAGCATCATTCCCACACTCATCATTAAAATTCCTTCTGGACTGAGTAAGCTTGTTTTCTGAGATGGTTGTTGTGCAACCTCTTCGGGAGCTATCTGGTTGGATTGATCTTCCATAATTATTCCTTTTTATTTTTAATTTCTTTAATTCTAGCTGCCTCCTTGGGGCTGGTAGTAATAATCTGGTCTTCAGTATACGACGCAACTGATTTCATGGCAACATGTTTTTGTCCGGCAAAAAATATTCCCTCACCCACATCTGCCTCTAAAAGAAGGTATTTTTCTCCCTCTGTTAGATTAAATACTTTTTGCACTATATCAATTGTTGCTGATGACTGTTTCATTATAACTTGCAAAGATGAGTTTGTAATAATGGGCTGTCCATAATTTGATTTCATGAAATCATTAACATCCTGGGTTATGGTGGTTACTCCTAACGAATACTTTCTTCCGCGCTTACATATTCCATAAAGAAATGAAGCACCGTCTTCGTTTTGCATTATCCACCAGGCCTCATCAACCAACAGGATTCTTTTTTTAGTTTCAGTTTTTATCTTATTCCAGATATATCTCATAATAATAAACAATGCTATTGGTCTTAGTTCGTCTTCCATATCTCTGATTCCGAAAACCACAAACGGCTTGTCCATTGTAATATTTGTCGGCTGGTTAAAGAACTGGGCAAACGTCCCTTTTGTGAATTTTCTGACACGTCTTACCAGTGACTCAGCCCCTTCCATTTGCATTAAAATTTGTTCAAAGTCATGCATTAGAGGAATCCTTTTCTGCCATGTAGCTGGATCGCTTTCAGGAGTAATGTCTTTGGCAGCATAGGTTTCTGTTAATGCCTGATCAATTATTGCATCTTCCTCAGACGTTAAGCCACCCAGCATGATTCTTAAAAGCCCAACTAAGTTTATAACGTTTGAACGCAGAACATCTTCTGGTTTTTCATCTTCTCTTGGTTCTGGCAGGTCAAAGGGATTAATGTGGCTTAGCGAAGCCAGCGATATATTAAAGAAAGAACCGCCCACAGAATCAGCCAAATATTTGTACTCATTTTCAGGGTCTAAAATCATTATATCAATTCCAGTCATTAAGGATCTTAAAATTTCTGTTTTGACAAAATACGACTTTCCTGATCCGCTTTTTCCAAAAATTACTGAATTGGCATTTTCCAAACTAAATCTATCAAATAAAATTAAGGAATTATTATGCCTGTTGACTCCATAAAGTATTCCATCATTTGAGCTTAAATCAAAAGAAATAAAAGGAAAGATTGAAGACAAAGGACCAGTATTCATGCTGTTGTGGATTTGAAGCTGGTCTGTCCCATAAGGAGCAGTAGTATTAAATCCTTCTCTCTGCTGATAAAGAGAGGGCTTAATGTAAATTAATCTTGATTCTAAAATTGACCTTAAATTAGTTTCGATATCTCTTATCTGCTGGACTGTATCTCCATACACTGTTAAATAAACACCAAACTTAAACATTCTTTCCTGGGCAGTTTGCAGGCTGTCTCTTAATGCTTCTAAATCCTGATAAGCAATCTCAAGGGTTGGGTCTCTAATTAACCCTTTTTCTTCTCTTTCACCAAGCTCAGCTGCTACTTCTGTAACTCTTTTCCTTAATTGTTTTAAGACCAGTCCAGTGTCTATTGGGTGAACATGAATAGCAACATTCATTGGAGTGTCCATATTAATAATTGGAGAAAACCAGCCAGTGCTTAAATATCTAGGATAAGAGAATATAAAAAAGGATTTAGCCAGCTTTCTGCCTAATTTCATGTAGCCCGAGGTCGTTGTAAAAGAAGAAGGCGCTATTATATCTTTCACATCTAAGGCCGGGGATTCGAAAATCTGTGATGATATTTCTTCCTTCTTTTTTTTAAAAAATGGTAATTTCATTGATAAATATTTAAATCTTTTAATTACATTGTTAACTCAGGTGGTATATCTGGATAATATCCAACCTCAGATTCTTCTGGATGGTATAGGCTCCAGAAAAGTTCAATTAATTCAGTGGTGTTTAAAGGGATAGATTGAAGCCCGCATCTTCTTAGTCCCAAAGCAACAAATTCCATTCTTTGCCAGAGCTGAGTTCTTGCTCTTTGAAACTTTTCTTCTGTTAAGGATGCGGGTTTTTTCTGCTTTGATTCTTCGGCAGTTAATTTGTGAAGCTCAATTAAGCTGAAAGGAACAATTACAAAAAACTGCTTTGACATAATTGCTCCGCCTCTGATTAGCTCTCTGATAAACTTTTGATATTCAGCAATCTGGATTTTTAAAAGTTCATTTCTTTCTTTTGCCTCTAATTCTTTTAATTTCTCTAAATACCCTGTAATGTTCAGCTTTTTTGACTGCATAACTATTTCAATAGAAAAATCCAAAGAATTTAAAAAATTCTGAAACTGAAAAATAATGGCATTTTGTTCGTCTTCTGATTTAAGAGCAAAGTTAATAGAAGAAACCATAAGGATTCCTCTTAATGCCCTACTTTTCAAAATAACCACTCCTTCTTTAATCTGGTCTATCTCAATAATTTGTTGTGTTGTTCCTTCTGCCATATTATTTGGTTTTTGTTTCTATTTCTGTTTGAACGTCTTTAAGGTGGCTTTTTCTAACAATTTTCAAAGGCGTTTCTTCTTCAACCTCTTTCTTTTCTGCTTTTCTTAGTACTGATATTGTTCCTTCTTTTTTTTTCCAAAGATACATTTTAGGCGATAACTTGAATTTTAAAAAGCTTATTACAACGCTAGGAAGAGGTCTTCCTCCAACTTTTAGAAAAGCCAGAGCGATTGATGCTCCGCCTATGAAAACACAAGCTATAATAAATATTGAGAAAGGAGCACTGAAATAAATCATAAAACAGATTGCTCCTGCAATCCCAACATATATAAACTGCTTGAAAGTTAAAGGCCCTACTATTTTTGCCTCATGTTCAATAAATTGGGGGACAGTGAATCTCATGACTATTCTGTTTGCTCTCTATAAATATCTTTTCTTTTGTCCGCGATTGTTTTTTTATCTGTCGCCGGCCTTAGCACTTTCATTTGTGCTGGGGGAGTAATTTCCATATTATAAAGCTCTTCCAAACTGCTCTTAACAGGATAAAAGATAAATCGGTTAATTTCCAGAACTACTTTTTTCGCGATATTTTTTTCCAATCCTAACTCTTTTTCTATGGTTTTCTGGAATTCATCAGGCAGCAGGAGTCCCAATAAAACCCAGCTCATCTGGTCCACGACATCAGAGGCATGGTCTGTAATTTCATATTTCTCACAGATATTTTGCATGTTATTTGCTGTTTCGTCTGAAGACAGGGCTTCCTGCAGAGGTTGGGGAAGTCCCTTATATAACTTCCAATATTGTTCAGAAGAAATTTTTTCTGCCATATTTTTTTATTATTTATCTTATTTAAATTTTATATCATTTTACGTCATTTAACAATTAATTAAAAGAAATGAAAAATAAAAAAAGGTGCTTAATTACACCTCTTTGATTAGAAAAATAAAGAATAATAATTACTTCTCGGCTATCGTTTCTTTTGTTTTTTCAATCCTCTCTTTTATATCAGCTCCACAAAAAGGGCACAATGAACTTGTTGTTGGTGTTAACACTCCACAATAAGGACACTGTATTTCTTCTTCGGTTTCAGTGGACTCACCCTTTTCAGTTATAGAAACAGAAAACTTCTTTTTCGCGCCCTCTATTGTCTTTCTTATTTTTTTATCAAATTTCTTTTTATTTCCTAATGCTTGTTTGATATTATTCAAAAATCTATCAGTCAAGAGCAATTCTTTCTCTGCTTCATATTTTGCATGTATTGATTTCCTAACGTCTTTCATTGAAATACTTGATCCTCTTATCTTACTTATTAGTTTCTTTTTAATACCCATTCATCCTCACTTTTTATGTCGAATATTTTGTTTTTAAATTCTACCTATTTTATTATATATATTTTCAATAAAGTCAATAATTAATAAAAAAGACCTATATAAAAAATAAGATAGTCGTTAGAACTATCTTTGGATATTGTTTAAATAAATTTTTTAAGTTGAGCTTGTTATAGATACTATTTCCGCCTCTTTCTTCTTTATTTCCTTTTTTATTTCGTATTCTTTATTTTCGTTTTCTATAAGAAGAAGGAGCATCTCTAAGTCTTTTTCTTGTTTTCTACCCTCTTTCTTTAATTTTTTGAAATTATTCCTTTTTTTTACAAACATCACCTTTATTTTTTTAAAAATCTATAATTTATAAACTTTTTTATTATATATATTTATTAGTAAATCGTCAAAAATTAATTTTTAAAAAAATTAGACAGCCACGGAAGCTATCTTTTATTAAAGATTTGCTATTTCTATTTCGTTCTTTTGTAACCTCTTTTGTAAATCTATTGTTTTATTAATATTATCAAGAAGAGTACTCATTTTTAATATCTCTTGTCGTGCTTTCGTATTTCCATTTATTATCTTTTTCATTTTTTTTTCGTTTCTTTTTTTCATCTCAATCCACTTTTCAAATCCTACATTATAAAATAAATAATTTATTTTTTTAAATCTATAATTTTTTATAACTTATGAAGTTTTATATATACTACTTTCATTATTGGTCCTTACTAAAGACTTTGTCAAGCCCTTGACAAAATTTAAAAAAGAGTGTATGATTTAAATCATAGGAAATTAAAAATCAAAGATGTATTGAAAATGAACAAAGACAAAAGACTGATAAGAAAAAAAGGAATGGGACGTTTTGCCAATAGAAAGATTAACAAACTCATAGATGCGAACACCACTGCTAGAATACAGATTAAACTATTAAGTAAGGGTTCAGAGCAACTAGGCAAGCTAGTTGACAACATGAAAAAAGTTGCCACCCACAAGCGATTATTTAAAATAGAAAAAGCTGAAAGAAAAGTGGCAAGAGACGCTTTGAAAGAGTCACTTGACGGAGATGAAGACGGAGACGGAGATGAAGATGAAAATGAAGACGGAGAAACACTAGGTGAAACAATACCGGGTGTAAGAGAATTTTTAGAGGATATAATGAACCGGGCTGGACACGGATTAAGTCATACTCAGATTAGGGATTTAATTCGAGAAAAACTTGGGATTGAAATTGAAGAAGATTAATTTACACTGGGTTGATTAAAATTATAATTAATTTTAATCTTTAATTAGACCGGCATGTCATAAAACTGCCTTTTTTTTATTTTAATTTAAATTATTTTAACATCTTTTTATATTTTTCTCCTTCTTCTTGCATTTTTTTCAATACTAGTAATAGTTCTTTTTTTTCTCTTTCTGCTACTTCCTTTTCTTCTATTTTTACTCCCTTTGTTGCATCCCACTTTCCCGCTTCTTCCTGCCATTCTTTTATAGCTTCTCCTAATTTTATTATATCTTTCTCTAAAGATTCTTTTGTTGATTTAATTGCTTCCTTACGTTTTTCTAAAGATTTCCCAAGTTCGCTAATAGATTTTTCTGTTTTTTCAAGATATTTCTTAATATTTCTAGTAACCGTTATATCCCCCTTTTCAATCTTCTCTTTAGTTTCTTTAAAATTTTTCTCAAGGTTATTTAATTCTTCCTCCACCTGTTTAGTGCTTTCTCTTTTAACTTTTAGAATACTTACTCCCGTTTTAATAGCTGACCTAGTTGCCTCTGTTTTTATTACGGCCTTTTTTATATTTTTTGGCCATCTTGGATTTATTGGTAATTCCGGTTCTACTGGAGCTTTGGTAGTTGTAGGCGGGGTTGCGGGATGTTCTTTCGCTTCTTTTTTAATCTTTTCAAGCTCTCCTCTCTTAAGTTTTCTACCTGTCACTTCCTTGAAATGCTTATTGTAAGCGGAAGCTCGCACCAAGCGTGGACTTATTCTATAAAGCTTATCATTTTTAAAAGTATTTATTCCTCCTTTTTTATTGATTAGGTCGTTGAACTTATCTTTACCTAATTTTTCATAAGCTTTTACAAAAAATTGAGGATCATCTCTATACACACTAGCTGCTCTTCCCGCATCAGAAACTAACGCTTTTTTAGATGTATCTTCTAATTTTACCTTTTGCATATGTAATGCCTTAATGGCGAATTCTTCTTTTTTACCTTCTTCAATTCCAAATTTTTCAAACATACCATCATCCTTCATTTTTTCCACTTGTTTGTCTATATCTTCTTTTTGCCTATAACCCTGTGCTTTAGCAATCTCTGCTCCACTGAATTCCTCTGGGGCGATGTCTGTCATCATCTTAGTCTCGTCTTTGTAACCTTTTTTTCCAGCCAGTGATTTGGCGCCCGATGTAAGCTTATCTTTGACCTCTGGGTGTTCCTCCATCAGTTTTGAAGTCTTTTCTGCCCCTAAAGCCTTAACGACTCCCATCCTCCCTCTCTTTCCTCTTGATTTTATCCAAGATGCTTGGGCTTTTGTATCCCATTCTTCAAATCCTTCTGGGGTTGCTGTTCTATGTTTTGCCCAATCTTGCTTAGTTTTCTCCTTATATTTAATAAGGCCTGGGGCTAATTTTTTCATTCCCGGAACGCGCGCTAGTGTCCCTGCTGCAGCTCCAGCTACGCGTTTTGCTGCTACTCCCGCAACTCCTCCTCCTACTCTTTTTCCCACTCCTTTTCCAATACCCTTAGCCCTTTTTATTATTCCTTTGGCAATTTCTGGCATAGATTCAATAGAAACCATTATGCCGAAAATCAGCATGAATATTGCAACCAGAGGTCCAATAGTTTGCTCTATAATTGTTCCAATAGGGATAGTTAATGGGCCTACAACGATATTATTAGCAAGCGCGCCAGCGCTTAATGGCATTCCATCCGAATGATCTATAATCCAATTGGAAAGATAAAGAAAAAAACCAAGAGGTATTCCTATAACAGCCCATTGGATAAGTGTTTCCCACCATTTATTCCAATGCAATATACTGGGTAAAAGCGCTTTTACTGTCGTGGACTCAGGTAAAACCTGAGAAAAGAAAGCAATTGGCGCTAAAATTACCAAAATCCAAAGCATTATGAATCGGGCAAAAAATAAAAGACATACCATTAAATAAGTCAAGCTGGCAATAGTGTAAAAGAGAATCATGACAGCATGCTTTATAATGATAGAAAGAAAAACCCCAATAATAGGTTCAGTGCCACTTAAAAGCTTAACAAAAAATTCACCATTTATAGTCATTACTGTACCCAAATCCTCAAAGGCCTCCACAAAAAATTCAGCAAAGCCAAAACTAGAGAGAGCATTGCTTTTTGCTATTTCAGCAAAGAAAAAATTAGTGAAAAGATTTGCAATATCAACAATGAATCCAACCATAACTGGCGTGAAGTTGATTAAAAGAGCGACCATAATGAGCTTGGGTAAGATTTTTCTAGCTTCATACTCCTTCATTTTAAGAATAGTTGCCAAACCAATAAAAGCCAGAATCAAAATGATGAACATGTTGGCAAAATTCTTCGTAAATTCAAATCCAACTTCAACTACCCATCCAGAGATTATTGGAACTGACAAAGAAACTTCTATCAGCATGCCCAGAAAAGATGCTACTATTCCGAACATGATTGCGGATATAAAACTAAAAAATGCTGTAAGCATTACTAAGAAAAAGAAGGGCAGACGAACAGGAAGAGACATAACATATGCAATAAGATCCAATACTTCACTGACTATTGGTACATATATGGCATGAGCAATTTGAAGGCTGAAAAAACACAAAAACAAACCCAGACTTATTCCTAGTATTAAATTTTTTTTATTATGAGAGAAAACAGAAACAAAATGTTTTTTAAAATCAGAAAATAATTTAGATAGATTATTCATATTAATTTTAATTATTATACCACAAATTATTAAAAAGGAAGGGACCACCAAGTATCTGTAAATCCAATAATGTTAACAATAATGTTTATAATCCACCAAGCTAAGAACATTATTAAATAGCCTGTTCCAGCTCTTTGCCAGATTTGTTTTACATTAACAATAGTGCCTGGCGCTCCTAATGAAAAATAGGATGTTACTGCAGTAAATATTATCAAAAGAGCCAAAGCAATTAATCCAACTCTCCACAGAACAAAATCAATGATATTTTTTAATAACAAAAAAATGTGTTTTATTTCACAAGGATCTCTTTCGTTCCAGGGGGTTTCAGGACTATCCGAAACTCTACCGCAAGGCACAAGACCGAACTGGGCTGGTGGGATGGGCTGAATAAAAGTAAAGTTTAACATAGGGCTAAGAATGCTTGTTTCAATACAACTTGTGTCAAGGCAGGATCTGAGCCACCAATTATATGTCCCTAAGCATTTTAGAGGAGGGCGGGCAGAATGATTAGTGGTGATGCCCTCAACTAGTGGTTGACCAGCTATACAGGTTTCATCAGCCTCTTCTGGGTCTTTTGTTGCATAATCAATTTTATACTTATAAGCTTTGGCTCCTTCAACTGACTGCCAGGAAATGCTTTTTTGATAAGTATAAAGAGTGCCGTCTATTTCAGGAGAGGGGCAGTTTTCATCAAGCACGCCATCAAACACACAGGGAGCGCTGAGACGAAAAGTGGTAAAGTCTTGAATACTACTCCATGTCCCGCAATAACTACTTTGTTTATCAACACAGGGTTTTACCCGCCACCAGTATTGTGTATTTTGAACCAAGCCAGGATAAGTTTCACCAGGATAATAGTCTACGCTGGCTTCTAAATCAATTGTACTGTCTCTAATAACAATATTTGTTTCACCAAAGGAATTATTTTCAGAAACTTCATATACATAAGAAACAGCCTTATAAACATCGTCCCAATTAATCTTGACTGGAATTATGCTATTATCAGCACTTAAATTGACTGGGGGTGCTCCAGTAGTTTTAAAAAACCAGGTCTCGCTAAATTCAGAGCAATTTGTTCCGTCTTCGTTGTAACAAGATTTAGTATGCCAGTTGTATGTGGTGTTACATTCAAGTGAATCCCAAATATCATCAAACGAAACAGTAACATAAGGTCCATTTACAGGGCCAATAGTTATATTTGTATCTTTTTTAACCTCATAAATATAAGAACTGACTAATGAATTGTGACTCCACCCTAACAAGTCATCCATATTTACCACAGGAATTTCGCTTGGATTGGCTGGGTCATAAAAAGGTTCAATCAGCTCAGGAGGAACAAGTCCAACGTCTTTTGTTGTAAAACTCCATCTTTCGCTGAAATCAGCGCACTCATCAATTGGCTCGTCATCATCGCAACCTGTTCCGCAGTTGGTATAATCATCATTAGCGCAAGCAGCAAATTCCCATTCATAGGTTGTAAGTCCTGTAAAAATACCTAGCCAATTTGGTATAGTGATTTCAGAGGCGGTAGTAGTTCCCTGTCCATATCGAAGATTTCCACCCTTATAGATTTGAATATGGTAAGAATTAGCATTTACGTCATCGCACCAATCAAGCTTAATTGGGACCGAAGGGTCAATATCAGTTTCTCCATCAGAGGGAGAAACAGGATTAGTGCAGGTAGCTTGAACTAAAAACGGAAAAAGAATCAAGAAAAACAAAACAAAAATAATTTTTAAAATTTTCCTCATTATTGAATATTAAAACTTTTTGTTAATTTTTGCCACTCATCAACACCTAAAGTTTCAGCTCTTTGGCTCGGCTGAACATTATTTTTCAAAAGCCATTCTTTGATTTTCTCCTTTTCCATTTTCAATCCTTTTGATAAATTATTTATTAATTGCTTTCTAGGATGAGAAAATCCAGCTTTAACAATTTTAAAAAATTTCTCAGTAAACTTCTTTGAGAATTTTGTTTTTAATGGAACTATTTTAATAATTGCAGAATCCACTTTTGGTTCAGGCCAGAATGATTTTTTTGAAATATATGAAATAATTTTTGGCTTGGCGTAAAACTGAACTGAAACAGCCAAAAGACTCATTTTATTAGGTTTAGCGCAAATTCTTTGGGCAACTTCTTTTTGAATCATTAAAATCATTGATTCTGGAGGATTTTTCATTTCCAAAAATCTCCTGATAACTGGCGAGGTAATATAATAAGGAAGATTCGCTATCAGCTTATATGGTTTTAATGTATAGATTCCAAGATCAGTTTTTAGTATGTCTTTATTGATTAATTTAATGTTTTTAATGTTCTGACTTTGTATAATGTTCTTTAAGATCTCACACATTCTTTTGTCTTTTTCTATTGCAATCACCTTTTTAGTTTTTTTTGCTAGTTTCAGTGTTAGATTCCCAATTCCAGGCCCTATTTCTAAAACCAGGTCTTTTTTTGAAAGCTCAGCTGTTTCAATTATTTTTTCAAAAGCTTTTTCATTAACTAAAAAATTCTGCCCAAATGCTTTTGAGGGCCGTATTCCATAGCTTTTCAACAAATTCTTAACATCTTTTCTACTCATTTTACTCAGATTTTACCACAAAATCTTAGTTTGTGCTTTAGCTTTTATCACTTGACAACCTGCTCTAATATTAGAAAATAGATTATTAAGCTAATATATGTCTAAAACACTAGATAAGACTTTTAAATGTTTGAAAGCAGGATGGAAGAAATCTTCAAAGCCGCTTGTGGTGGCGGTTGTTTTGATTCTATTGGTTTTTATTACTGCCTCTAGAAAAAGCAAGGATGTTATTTTTTTACCAACAGATTTACCTGAAACTGCCAGTGCAGTGCAGGCTTTTCTTGGGGCTAACCAAAAACCCAAACCAGAGCTTCCAGAATTCATTACTATCAACAATAACAGCTTTAGGTCTACTAGCCCTCCTTACGTAATAACGCCTAAAGTATTAGGCGCTTTAGTAGGGGGTCTGGATATTGATGATATTCAGAGAACAGAAATTACTGAATATATTGTTGAAGATGGCGATACTCTATGGGTAATAGCAAACAGTTTTGACATTTCTTTGGAAACTTTAATGTGGGCCAATGAGTTAACTCACACCGTTTTAGTAAGGCCTGGCCAGAAACTAATTATTCCCCCTGTAACAGGTGTTATTCATCACGTAAAAGCAGGAGACACAATAAGTGAGATTGCGGGAACATACAAAGTTAAAACAGAAGAAATAGTTTCCTTTAACGGATTGTCGTCTGAGGTTGATATTCTTATTGGTGATATTTTAATTATTCCTAATGGAAAAATGCCTGTTTCAACCCAATATGCTCGCACCTGGATACCTTTAAGCAAGAGCTATTTTATGTGCCCTATCTCTTCTCCCTGCAGAATCACCCAAGGCCTTCATTGGTATAATGCTATTGATTTCAGCCATGGTAAGTGCGGAGATTCAATCTATGCTGCTGCAGGAGGACAGGTTTTAAGGGTGAATTTAACACAATCTACTTCCCGTTGGGCTTTTTCTGGAGCAGGAAATCATATAACAATTCTACATCCTAATGGCGTTGTGACAATGTATGGACATATTTCCACTAGTTTTGTAAGTCCAGGAGATCCAGTTTATCAGGGCCAGACCATTGCTTTAATGGGCGGTATGCCAGGAACACCAGGCGCTGGTATGTCTACTGGATGCCATGTTCACTTTAGTGTCCGAGGAGCCAGTAATCCATTCAGATATTAAAGATTCATTCTATACATATATATTAAAACCTCTACAAATATATTGTAGAGGTTTTTCTAAAAACAAAACAATCACCCTATTATTGAGTAGCTATAGTTTATTTACACTTTATACAGAGCCTTGCTTCTGGATAAACTTTTAGCCTGTCAGCAGGAATTGGTTTTTTGCATTTTTCACAAATTCCATAAGCGTTTCTTTTTATGTTTTCCAGAGCATTATTGATGTTTTGAAGTCGAATTTCTAAATTATGTTCTATTGGTAAAAGACTGCTGTATTCTTCAACTGCATCAGCTGCAGTTTCCAGAGCCGAACCACCAGAACCACCATTCCATTTAGGAAATCTGGTGTCCCAGTCACCTTTTACATTTTTATCCTTGTCAGCAAAAGTTTTAAGCTGTTTTTCAATCTGTTTTTTCTCTTTTTCTAATCTTTCTTTAAATTGTTCAATAGTTTTTTTATCCATAATGTTAAATTATTTATTCTGATAAACCTTGCTTTAATTGATTGATTTTTTCATAAGCACTGATAATAGTTGTTTCTAAAATCTGTTTTTGCTCTACTGCTATAAAGAATTCGTCCAAAGCGCTTTCAACAGAGCTTCTCCAGCCAGAAAAAATTAATATATCAACTCCAGCTAAGACTGGTTTAGTTACTATCTGGTTCAAGGTAAAATTATCAAGCAAAGAATTCTGGCTTAAGTCATCAGAAATAATTAAAATATTAGAACCCAGCTCATTTTTCAAAAACTCAATGCTGGTTGAAGAAAATGAAAAGGGCAGAGCTGAATCAATATCTTGATAAATAGCATTTGAAACCATAACCATTTCAGGATTTACTTCAATCGCTTTTTTAAACTGTGATGTTTCTGGTAAATTAGTGGTTGCTAATTTATCTTCTGGATTAAAATCAATACCAACATATCCTGGGAAATGCTTGATGGCGGTTAAAATACCAGTTTCTTTTTGCCCTTTGATAAGTGATTTAGCCAGCTCTTCTGATAAACTAAGAGTTTTTTGAAATGAACGTTCATAAATGAAATCACTGCTCTGAGCGTTATCTAAAACAGGTGATAAATTAAGATTCACTCCTAATTCTTTTAATTCTTCACCTCTTTTCAGTCCCACTGCATAAGCATAATTAGCAGTAGATATTTCCGATTGAGCAGTTTTTTCTGTTAGAAATTCTATTCTTGAAACTGAACCGCCTTCCTGATCAACAGCAATTAAAAGAGGCAGTCCGGTTTCTTTTTTTGAAAGATTCTGAAGATTAGTGATCAAGGTTTTTAACTGTTGTTGATTTTCAATATTTTTTGAAAGAAGAAGCACTCCTCCTGGCTTGTATTTTTTTATGAACTGCTCAAGCTGGAAACTTAGCGTTTTTCCTTCAAATCCAACAATAAACATCTGGCCAGCCTTGTTTTTCAAATCAATAATTACAGCTTTTTCTTTTACTGCCTTTATGCTTTCTTCTATACTTTTGAAAGATGTGCTTAAAAGAAAATAATCATCCATTAAACTGTAGCAAATTCCCAAATCATTCATTGAAAGCGTTAAGAAGCGAAATGGGGTATTTTCAAAAGAATAATCTCTAAATCTAGTGGACAAAGTGGTCACTTTATTTCCAGAAACTAAAAGTCCGTTTGTGATTATGTCATTTTCCCAGGACAGAAGAGATGAATTTAATTTTTCTTTATCTTTTATTTCAGCAATAATAACACCTCTTTTGCCGTGTTCCTGGGGATAAACTAATAAATTAAAGGTGTCTATCTTTAAGCTCTCTAAAACATCAGCAGGTATTGTTATTTGAAAGCTTTCGGTAACTTCAGTAAGAGTCATTATTCTCTTTTCTTGTTCATTTTTAATAACAATACGCACAAATTCATTATTTTCTAAAACTTTCGTTATTATTTGATTGTAAATATTATTTATACTATTGGTATCCGTAGCATTAAAAGTAAGGATATCTTTAACAATAATTAAAGAATCAGGAATAACAATTTCCGGCTCTTCAACAATTTCTTCTGGAGATTCTTGCTCCTCTTCAATGGAATCCTCTTCTTTAATGGCTAATTGCTCTCTTTGAGCAAAGAACCAATAAGCAAAACCTATAACTAAACTAACAAGAATAACAATAATAACTCTTACAAAGATTTTTTTCAATGGAGATGGCCTTATAGGTGGCTTGGGAGTAAACAATTCTTCTTTAGTTGGTTCTGGTTTAGCCCTTGGTTTTGGTTCCGGCATGATCCCTGGTTTTTTTGGTTCAGTTTGCAGTCCAACAATTCTTTCTCTTTCTTTTTTAACTTCAAACTCTCTTAAACTTTTAATGTCTTTTTTCATTGTTCGTATTTCTTCTCTTTTCAAGCGCTCTAATTTTTCTTCTTCTGGTTTAGGAGCTACAGGTTTCTCAAGAGAAGGTTCCTCTTTTTTTTCAAACGTTGGTCCCTGTGGTTTTGGCTCAGGCGCCGCTTCTTTTGGGCTTGGTTTTTCTTGTAAAGCTTGTGTTAATTCTTCTTTTGCTCGCTGTGCTGATACTGGCGGTGTTGGTTCTAGTTTTGGTTTTGGTTCCAGTGTCGGCTTTGGTTCTGGTTCTGGTGTCGGTTCTGGTGCTGGTTCTGGTTCTGGTATTGGCTCTGGTGCTGGCTCTAGTTTAGGTTTTAGCTCTGGCTCTGGTGGCACTGGAACCTCTTCTTTTTTAATTGGTTCAGGAGAAATTTGTTCTATTGGTTTTACTTCTGGTTTTGGCTCAGGCGCCTGTTTTTCTTCTTGCTCAGAAAGGCTGCTAGTTTCATCTAGACGAGTTCTCCTCAATCTTTCCTGAGCTCTCTCTAAAGGAGTTTTAATTTTTGTTTTAAGAAGTTTTAATTCGTTTTCTTCTTTTTCCTTATTTTCTTCTACGTGGTTCACCATATTTTTTGTTTTGATTTAAAGATAAATCTATTCTTCCTTGCTGGTCAATAGAAATTATCTTTACTTCTACTGCGTCTCCTATTTTAACAATATCTGTAACCTTTTCCACTCTGTAAGGCGCTAGTTTTGAAATATGAATCAAGCCTTCTTGACCAGGAAGAATTTCAACAAAAGCTCCAAAAGTCAATATTCTTGTTACTTTGCCTTGAAAAATCTGACCCACTTTAACTTCTCTTGTAATGTCTTTAATCCAGTCAACAGCTTTTTTTGCAGCATCTTCTTTCTCTGCAGTAATAAAAACCTTGCCTGAATCTTCAATATCAATAGAAACACTGCACTCTTCAATTATTTCATTTATTATTTTTCCGCCTGGCCCAATAACCTTGCCAATCTTTTCTGGGTCAATTTGAAGAACTAAAATTCTTGGAGCATAAGAAGATAGCTTTGATCTTGGTTTTTCTATAGTTTTTTTCATTTCATTTAATATCTCAATCCTTGATTTTTTTGCTTCTTCCAGTGATTCTTTTAATATTTTTTCTGTAATTCCCCCAATTTTAATGTCCATCTGGATTGCTGTCGCTCCTTTTTTTGTTCCTGCTAATTTAAAATCCATATCACCATTGTGATCTTCAGGACCCTGAATATCGGTTAAAATCTTGTAATTAGTTTGGTTATTTGGGAACTTTACTCCAGGTTCAATAACTAAACCTATGGAAATCCCAGCCACAGGAGTTTTTATTGGAACACCTGCATCCATTAATGCTAAAGAAGAACTGCAGACAGAAGCCATGCTTGTTGAACCATTAGAAGATAATATTTCTGAAACAATTCTTATTGTATAAGGAAATTCATCAGAGGAAGGAATTAAAGGAGCCAGTGATTTTTCAGCTAAAATACCATGGCCAATTTCTCTTCTGCCTGGTCCTCTGATGGGCCTTGTTTCTCCTACTGAATAAGGAGGGAAGTTATAATGATGCATAAAACGTTTTTTTCCAACAACTTCCATTCCCTCTAAAAGCTGAACATCTCCTGGAGCTCCCAGAGTAAGGATTGACAGAGATTTTGTTTGCCCTCTTGAAAACATACTAGAGCCATGCGTTCTTGGGATAAGCCCCACTTTAGAGTCAAGTTTTCGTATTTCGTTTAACTTTCTTCCATCAATCCTTTCCCCTTTTTCTAATATATTAGTTCTAACAATTTTTTTAATTTGTTTATCAAAAAATTCAATAGCGCGGTTGATCTTTTCCGGATAATTATCTTTTGCAAAAACAATCACCTGTTCTTTTAACTGGTTGATTTCATGTTTTCTTAACTTTTTATCTTTCTGAAAAAGTGCTTTTTCCAGCTTATCTTTTAAAATCTTATTGATTTCATTTTCCAGTTCAGTTTCTTTGACGGGTTCTGGTATTACGATTTTTTCTTTTCCTGTTTTTTGAATAATTTTATTTTCAAAATCAATTATTTTTTTAAGATGAAGTTCTGCAAACTTATATGCATCCAAAATTAAAGAATCTTCTATTTCGTTGAAGCTTCCTTCTATCATGTTAACTAAAACCTTTTTTTCTTTTTCTACTGCAGAAAAAACAAGATTCATATCGCTTTCCTTAAGTTGCTCATAGGTTGGATTTAAGGTAAACTTATTTTCTATTCTTCCAACTCTTACTGCTGCCAAAGGTCCTTGCCATGGAATATCAGATATTGAAAGAGCCAAGGACGCTCCTAAAAGACCTAAAATATCAGGGTCATTTTCTGCATCCCATGAAAGAATAGTTGTTATAACCTGGACATCTCTTTTTATCTTTTTATCAAACAAAGGCCTGATAGCTCTATCAATTAATCTGGAATTGCAAATTGCTTCATCTGTGGGTCTGCCCTCTCTTTTAATATATCTTGGACCTTTAATCTTGCCAGCGGCATAGAATTTTTCCTCATAGTTAACACTAAGAGGAAAGTAATCAAGATGGGTTTCTCTGCTTGATATTACTGCTGTTGCCAAGACCATTGTCTCTCCATACTGAACAAAAACAGAACCATTACTTTGTTCTGCTAAGTCTGTAATTTCAACTATTAAATTTCTTTTAGCAATTTCTAATTTTAATTTTTCAGCCACAAAATTATTCTCATTAACTATTACTTTTTCAAAAGGTATTTTCTTGGATTTTTATCTATGTCAATGAATTCATCAGCTCCTTTTTTAAGCATTAAAGAGGCTGATCTTCCAAAAGCAATAACCTCAACTCTTTTTCCTCTGTGTTTAAGGTATTCAATTAACTGAAGAAAATCACCATCTCCTGATGCTAAAACAATAGTGTCAACATTTGGTGATATTCTAATAGCGTCAACAGCAATACCTACATCCCAGTCAGCCTTTTTTGCTCCGCCGTAGAACTCCTGCAGTTCACGTACCCTGGTTTCAATACCAATCTTTGTTAAAGCTTCAAAAAAAGGCTTTTCCTCTCCAGTTTTTGTGCTGACCACATAAGCAAAAGCCCTTATCAGATTTCTTTTACTAACAGCTGTTTTTAAAATTTCATTAAAGTTAACCCGTGCGCTGTGAAGGTTTTTGGCAGAATGATAAAGATTTTGAACATCAATCAGGAGCGCTACTCTTTGACTAACATGCTTCATTGTCATAATTACCTTTTGAGACCTACTTTTTTAATAATCGCATTGTATCTTCTAGTGCTTTCACCTTTCAAGAATTTCAAAAGCTTTCTTCTTTTTGAAACCATTTTCAATAAGCCCTTTTTTGAATGAATATCTTTGGGATGTTTTTTCAAGTGAGATAAAAGCTCTTTAATCTGTTCAGAAAGCAAAGCAATCTGGACTTCAGCAGATCCAGTATCTTGTTCGTGCTTTTTATACTCTTTTATAATTTTTTCTTTTTTCTTTGAAATTAACATATTTTTAAACCATTTAACCTATACTAAAGAGGTTGTGTCCCCGGAGGGAATCGGACCCCCATGTCCTGCTTAGAAGGCAGGTGTTCTATCCGTTGAACTACGGGGACTTTTAGAATAAAAGGATATCATTATTTTAGCTTAAAATCAAATAAAATCAAATTTTTTATCTTAAAGTTATAATTTTATTATCTGGCAAAAATATCTAAATATTGTTTGGTAGCAGTTTCTTCAAACCGTTCTTCTCTATCTTGCCAGGTTTCTAGGATTTTCTGATACATATCTGATTTAAATTTTAACCCCACTTTTGCGCCTTCTACAGACTCTGACTGAGGTATGACACTGTATTTATAAAATATGAGAATGCCAAATATTAAAGAAAGCACAAAAAGCCCTAAAAAAGTAAGAAAGGCCTTTTCCGCCAGCTTTTTAGGCAGTTTTTTAATAAAAACCTTTATTTGTTTTGCTTTAATTGTTTTTGGTATTTTCATAGTTTGAAAGGTTAATTAGCAAAAGCCTTGACTGAAAAACTGGCCCTGGCGTCACCAACAGAATATGCTTCTAACTCTTTAGACCTTAGAGCGTCTGAAGTTAAACGAATTATATTGATATTCTCAATCTGGACTAAATAAGGGCCAGACTCTAATTTTTCAATTAACTTTAAGAGGTCAGGAAAACTGGAAACAGCGTTAACTTGGAAAATAATTGAATACCAGGGATCGCCTGGTTTTTTCGCTGGCTCAGAAGGAGAAATTCTAATAGAAACATTAGAAGCCTCTGAGATATCTTCTAAAAAACCAATAAAATCAACAGGCGCCTCTGAATTAACAAATAGACTTTCACCTTTTTCTAAATTTGCTTTTATTTCCTTATAATCCTTTCGAAAATCTTCAATATTTTTCAGCTTGCTGTCAAGATAAAGAGAATCCTGTTTTTTAAAAGATAATTCTGTAGCATTTTCCTTAATATCTTTAAAAAGAGGATAAATCAAAAAGATAATCATAAAAGCACTTAGAGCAAGGAAAATAACCAGTGATAATTTAACTTGATTTTTCAAGCTCATTGGATCTCTTTGTTAAGTTTAAAATTAATACTAAAATCAAGATTCTCTGACTCTATCCAGCTCTCAGGGGCAACATAAATATCAGACAAACTTTGTTCATTTTTAAGATTTTCTTGAAAACTTAATAATCTATCTCTGTCAGGACTAAGGCCGTGTATAGATATGCGTGGATTGTCTTTACTTGTTATTCTTGGAAGCGCAAAATCAAAACTTGTTAAATAAACTTCACTGGGAATAAGCTCATCAGTAAGTTCTAAAAGCGGAGTTAGCTCTGTTATTTGTTGATAAAAAGAATCCAGCTCAGAAAGAAAGAAGTTTGACTCTTTGATTTCTTTTTCCAGATCCTGGTTTAAAGAAAGCGTTTTTTCTTTTTCCAGTAGTAATATTTTTTCAGCTTCCAAATTCCATAAAGTGTAATTCTTTATTAAAAAAAGAATTAAAGATAAACAAATCAAAAAACAAATAAAAAGAGTGCCTAATATCAGAATTAGTCTGAAACGCTCTTCTTCAAAAAGTTTTTGTTTTTGCTCTTGTGGCAGTAAATTAATCATGCGCCATATTTATTATTTTCTTTTATTGCTCTTAGGGCTAGCCCTAATGCAGTGGCATACGCCAGGGATTGTTCTTTTGTTAAACTTGCCTCACCCTCTTCTTTTATAATATTTATCCAAGGATTCCCAATTTCAACCGGCAGTTTAAGTTCCATTGAAAGTAATTCAGGGAGCCCTTTTAGATTGGAACCTCCTCCGCAAAGAATAATCTTTGAAACTTTTTTATTCTTTACTGGTAAATGTTTATGACCAGCATGGGTTTGATAATATTCCAAATGCTTTCTAATCTGCTGGGTTAAGTCAACTAAAACTGGAATAAGGGCTTCAAATATTTTTCTTTCCTCCTTTTTTATTGTCCCCTTGTTATTATTTGCTTTGGTTTTTCCTATTAATCCATATTTAATTTTCAAACTTTCTGCTTTTTTTTGATTTATACCCAGGGCCTTCATAATAATTTCAGTGAAATGATTTGAAGAAACTGAAATTGAGGAAGTGAACCTTAAAGAATGGCCCGAGAAAATAATGAAGCTGGTTCTTGTAGCCCCAAAATCAATTAAAAGAATAGGTGAGGTTGTCATTTCGTCTTTTATTAGAGTTCTGGCAATAGATAAGGATTCTATTTCCAGTGCAACAGGCTCCAGTCCTGCTAATTTCAAAGATGAAACATAAGGATTAACTGTTTGTTTTGGCAAGGCAGCAATTAAAATATCATAATGGCCCAGACGGTTTTCTAATGGCGATACAATCTGGAAATCCAGATAAACCTGTTCTAGAGCAGTGGGTATATAGTTTTCAGCTTCATAGGCTACAGCTGAACTTAAATCTTCTTCTGGAACTTTTGGCATCTGGATTACCTGAAGAAATGCTTTTTCCTCTGGCAAAGAAGCAATCACATATTTTGTTTTAATTTTCTCCCCCTTAACTTGCCTGATAGCTGTTTCAATTGTTCTGGCCAGCTTATTGTCGTCTATAATTTCTCCGTTTTTAATTATACCTGGCTCTATTCTTGTTTCTCCAAAAGAAACAAGCTCTAGTTCTCCTTCTCTTTTTTTAATTTGAGCAATCTTTAAAGACAAATCAGAGATGTCCAGTCCAAATACTTCCCGTTTGATACTAAAATATTCCAACATTTTTATTTTTTTATTTTTATTTAAATATTTTACATTTTTATTCTATCTCTTTCCAGCTGTTTATCTGCCAGGAAGCTCCCGGACCAGAAGAAAAACTTGCATTTCTTAATCCTGATTCATAAAGAATTTGCGCGTTATTATCAAGATAAATCTTATAACCTGTTACTTCTTTTGTTTGAATGTTGTTTCTTAAGACAATCAATCCTTGGGTTGTATAAAAAATAGCGGTATCGCTGTTATTGTCAACGTCAATGGCTGGATAACGGGTGCTTAAGGAGTTATTTGTTGATAAAAGCAATAAATAACTTCCTTGTTGTCCTGTTCCAGTAAGATATGTGCCAGGTTTTATTTTGATTTTACCATCAACAAGTAGCAATCCGCTCAGCGAGCCATAAGAATCTGAATCAAGTTTAATTTTAGCGCCATTATCAACCTTTAAATCGCCTACGACCCAGATAGTACCAGTCATATTCAAGGTAGAATCATTGTCCACAGTAAACTTTCCTGTAATTTTTTTTGGTCCAAGGCTCTCAGTTGTTTTTTTAGTAATCTTATAATCTCCAATAATAGTTCCACCCGCCTCAGCTTCTTGTTTCCAATCATCGATTTGAGCTTCTGAAAGAGGCAAGTCCTTTGCTAGAATTTCTTCAGATTGTTCGATTATAAGGCCATCAACCTCACAATCATCAAGAATTCCTCCTGTAACATAGGTCAGGTCGCCTTCAATATCACAATTTTCGCAGCTATAAGCCTTGGCATCTCTGTCAATACTTAATCCCTGTATCTTATTGCCATTTCCAGCAACAATAATTGTATCCTCAATTGTGCCTGCTCCGAATACAGTGCCATTGGAATAAATATTGCCTCTGACCAGAGAACCATTTCCCATTTCCATTCCTCCATTTCCTATTTGAGCTCCGTAGTGGAAGGAAACTTCCTGAACAGAAATTCCGTATCTAGCTTCCATTTTCCTGATTCTGTCCAAGATATTTGCCTCAGCAGTAATAATTTTTGAATTTTCAAATTCATCAGTAATATCAACCACAACAGAAGTGTTGCCCACATCAATGCTGTATGGGACTGATAAGCTCATATCATTTTCAAGCCTTAAGAGTGCGTCTTCAAGCCCAGCTTCAGCTCCATAGTAAGCTTGAGTTGATTTTACAATATTTTGAAATATTTTCTGCTGATTATATACAGTCACAGAAATACCAATAACAACGACAAGAACCACTGCTAAAATCAAGATAGCGCCATAAAATAATGCAAATCCTTTTTCTTTATTATTTTTATCAAATAAGATTTTGAACATTTTAATATCTTCTTAGTGAGACAGTGGAAGTGGTATTTACTGATGCTTGATATTCTGGTTTATCGGAGGGAGCAATATAGCTAATTTCTAAATTTATCTGAATAGAATCTGTGCTTGTACTGGTATTTACTTGAAAGAATTTTAAACTATCAACCTTTACTTTCTCAGAAGTTAAACCAGTTGGATTCTGGTTTTCTTTTTTTAAACAAACCTGATTCCCGCAAATGAAGAAATCAATATAGCTTGTTTCCTCGCCTGTCTGAGCATAGTTTTCAGTTTCCAATGACAACTGGCCAGTACTGCTTGAGAAAACAGAAGTTGGGCTGTAAATACTCTGGGCATGCTTTATTTCATAAACAATTGTTTCTATAACTCTTTCACTATTATTTAATACTTCTTTTGATGCTTTAATTTTTACATTGGAGCGGTTAGCCCACAGAAAAAAAGAAGAGATTGCTAAAACAATGATTGATGAGACACTGATATAAATTAGGATTTCTGTAAGGGTAAAACCTCTTATTGTTTTTTTCATTTCCAGTTTGTTAAATAAGTTACTATCTCTATTTGGTGGTCTTTGTTTCTTTCCTGCCAACTGACAGTTGCTGTGATCTTTTTAGTATTTGGGTCATTGGTTCCTCCCATCTTAACAATATTATCCAGCCCATCTCTTTTTACTGTTTTAAAAACAATTTTTTTCGTAAAACCATTAATGGTTTCTGTTCCCTCAATTAACTGCCACTTCAGGGGTAAACCAGATTTTTCAATATAATAATTAATACCAGTGGTTAAACTTGCAATGCCATCTACGCTCCAATCAGTTGAATCTCTAAAGCTTCTGACTTGCTCTATTAATTCTTGGGCAATATTGTTTGCCTGAGAAGTTTGTTTTGTTAAACTGGTAGCATTTAAAGAAAAAGAAACAAGTCCTAAAAGACTTGTTAAACTAACAGTGATAATTGAAATAACTATTAATATTTCTATTAGCGATATCCCTTTTTGTTTGTTGGGCTTACTGCCAAACTGGTTCTGAAACATAAATAGAAGTTCCTTGAGTGGTTTGTCCACTGGCATCATAATTAATTAAATCACCGGTTGAATCGGCATCCAGCTCAATTTTCAAGGCTTTGTCATTGTATCTTTGATCTCTGTGTACACAGAATTGAGTTCCTAAAACAGGATCATTAAACCAGTGAGTGTGAATTTTTATTGTTTGAATTTCACCACTAACATCAATATCACCTTCCCAGAAAAACTGGTCTTCTTGTATGTTATTGTTAATAATAATGGTTTCAGAAACACTAGAACTATTATAGAAAAAAGTAAGTATCAAACTTTCTGAGTGTATATTTATTTGACGGCTGTAATCAAAATGAATGTGGCGTGAATCTTTAACTCTATTGCTGTCAGTAGGGACAACTTGCTCGTGAAAGATTTGTCCTGAGGGTTCAATAATAATGGCTCGTGTTTTTAAAACATCATTTTTTAATCTTAAAGAGATTTGGCCAGGATTAGCAGTCAGGCCGGTGATCCTGTCAAAAACTACTTCCTGTCCGCTTCCAGCAAAATCAACTTCATAAATTTCAACCAAACTGGGAATCTTATAGTCCCTGTCAAAGGAAACGTCTCTGGAAGCATAATCAGTTCCCTTAAAAAGAACATATTCTTGCGGGCTGATGATTGAGAAATAAACACCCCAGTTGCTGCTTTGCTCTGAGGCCAGTGTTTTACTTTGAGCTAATTTTAAAATATTGATTATTTCTTCAACGCTATTTATCAGGTCTGATTCTTTTTGAAAGTTGCGATAAGCTGGAATAGCAGTTGCTGTTATAACAACCAAAATTCCAATTACTGTAAGCGTTTCAACAAGCGTGAATCCAGTACTCTGGATTTTATTTTTAGCCTTCACTCTTTTTATCATATATTTCCAAGCATGCTGTACATTGGTTGAACCATTGAAACTGCAAAAAAACCAATTGTAACTCCAATAATTATCATTAAAATTGGTTCAATCACAGCAGCCAGGTTTTTTGTGGTGTTGGATACCTCTTCTTCAAAAAAATCTGCTAATTCCGACAGAACAGTAGAGGTTTCACCAGTTTCTTCTCCTACAGCTATCATCTGGATAACAATTAAAGGATAAACACCTTTATAGCCCGTTAAAACCTCAGATAATTTGCCTCCTTTTCTTACTTTTTCTGCTGCTTCATTCATGGCTGCTCTAAAATAGAAATTACCTAAAGTATTAGCAGTAATTTCCAGAGACCGGGGCAAAGAAACTCCTGCCCCAATCAGAGAACTTAAGTTTCTGGTTACATATGCAGAATTAGTTGCTTTAATGATTGAGGAGATAACAGGAATTTTTAAAAGTATTTTATCAGATATTTTTTTAACTGCTTCTATTTTTAAAATCCGTATTAAAAAAATAATAAATACTATCAGTCCTAAAAATATTAAGTGCCAGTGACTTGCTACAAAAGTGCCAAAACCAATTACAACTTTTGTAGTAGCTGGAAGCTCAAGATTTAAATCTTCAAATGTTTCAGCTAATTTTGGAACAACCATGATGAGCATCAGCGCTCCAACAGCAATCATGGCGCAGATAATTATGATTGGATAAATCATGGCGCTTTGTACCCTGGATATTAAAACATGCTCTTTTTCCATCTGCGCGCTTAGCGTTTCTAGAACTTTTTCCAGGGTTCCTGATTCCTCACCTACCTTCACCATGCTTCTTAAAAGCTGAGGGAAAACTGAAGGATAAAAACTCATAGCTTCAGAAAGGCTTTTTCCCTCTACAATTCTATCTTTAATCTCTGACAGAGCTTTTCTAAATTCAGGAGTTTTTACCTGTTTTGACAAGGACTTGATTGCGCGAGGCAAGGGCAGTCCTGCTGCAATCATGACCTGAAGGTTTCTGACAAAAAACATCTTTTCTGTCAAAGGAACCCCGCCAAAAGTAGGAAGATCAATATTGAACTTTGATTTTTTTAATTCGTCTGATAATTGGGCCTTAATTAAAACAAATCCCTGAGCATGCAATTTCTGGGATAATTGATGCGTGTCTTTTGCTTCCAAAAATCCTGATTTCTCTTCTCCTTTAACAGATTTGGCTTTGTAAAAATATCTTGGCATTTTAAAATTTATTCAACTATTGCTCTTAACACCTCTTCAATAGAAGTTATTCCCTGAGCTGCTTTTATAAAACCATCTTCAATCATTGTTCTCATTCCTTCGCTTCTGGCTTGCTGATGAATCTTGTCTGAGATTGCTTGAGCAATAATTAATTCTTTTATTGTTTCTGTAACTGGTAAAACCTCAAAAATCCCTATTCTTCCTTTGTAGCCGTCAGAGCACTCTTTACTAGGTTTTGGCTTGTAAAAAGGAATAGTTTTCCAGGTTGCTCTCTGGCTTACAATCTTTTCCTGTTTTAAGATTTTAAGGACTGCCTCCAGGTTACAATATTTTGAAATTTCTCTTAATTCAGAATCTTTAAGTTTGTATTTCTCTCTTTCACTGCAAAGCCTTCTTACCAGTCGCTGGGCTAAAATACAATTTAAGGTTGAGGCAATTAAAAATGGCTCGCATTTCATATCCATTAAACGAGGCAAGGTTCCGGCAGCAGAATTAGTGTGCAGAGTTGATAGAACCAAATGACCTGTTAAAGAGGCATTAATGCAAAGTCTGGCTGTTTCATTGTCTCTTATCTCTCCAACCATAATAATGTCTGGGTCTTGACGGAGCAATGACCTTAGTCCGTTTGCAAAAGTTAAGCCAATCTTCGCTCTCACCTGAGTTTGGTTGATTCTTGGCATCCTGTATTCAATAGGATCCTCAATTGTAGAAATATTTATTCCAGGATTATTTAAAATGTCCATCATTGAATAAAGGGTAGTGGTTTTTCCAGAACCAGTGGGTCCTGTTACTAAAATCATTCCCACTGGTTTTCGCAAAGAATCCTGGGTTCTTTCAAGGTTCTCTTCGATTAAACCTAATTGTTCTAAAGAGAAAGCTTCAGATGTTTCTGCTAAAAGCCTCATAACAACTTTCTCGCCATTGAAAACCGGAAGGATTGAAACCCTGATTGAATATTTGTAATCTTCAGTTTCTATTTTAAAACGGCCATCCTGAGGCAGACGATGTTCATCTAGTTTCAAATTAGAAAGCACTTTTATTCTGGCTACAATACCTGAAGATGCTAATTTTGGCAGAGTCATAGCGTCTCTTAAAATTCCATCAATCCTGTATCTGACTAAAACTTCTTTTTCAACTGGTTCAATATGAATATCTGAAGCGCGCTGTAAAATCGCATGCTTCATTAAAGTATCAACAATTCTAATCACAGGCAGCTCTTCTGCTATTTTTTCCAGTTCAGCTTTTTCCTCCAGCTTTTCTTCTTTAACGGGCTTAATTACTCCAACTTCTTTTTTAATAATTTCCCCAAATTCAGCTTCCAGGGTCTTTTGATATTGGCGCAGAACGCTTTTTATTGATTTGGGGCTGGTTAAACGGGGTAAAATTTTTAAGCTGGTTGTTTTTTTAATGAATTCAATTGTTCTTAAATCTTTTGGGTCAAGCATTGCTACCTCTAAATTATTCCCTGTTTTTCTGAAAGCAACAATATTGTTGGAACGAGCAACTGGTTCTGGAATTATTTTCAAGAGCTTAGGATCAATCATTTCTTTCTCCAAATCAACAAAAGGAATGCCTAGAATATATGCTTCTAGCTTTATTAATTGCTCTTGATTAATCAAACCCTCTGAAACTAAAACATCACTAATTTCCTTTTTAGTTTTTTGAGCCTTTTTGTGCGCTTTGTTGAACTGTTCTTCAGTGAGCAAATTAGCATCAATTAAAAAGGCTTTTAGTTGTTGGGGCTCTACTTTCATTTATAATTAGCAGTTAAGAACTAATAAATGTTATTGATCAAAAGCTTTTTTGATCTTTTCCGTCAATTCTTCTAAAGTATATTGCGCTTTAACCAGGTAAGATTTAGCTCCAAGTCCAATTGCTTTATCTATATCATCCATTCCCTCAAGATTTGTTAGAACAATTACTGGAATATCTTTTGTTTCATCACTCTCTTTTAGTTTTTTAAGAACATCAAAACCATGCATTTTCGGCAGTACAAGATCAAGAAGAATTAGATCAGGCTTTTTTTCCTGAGCCAGTCTCAGGCCTATTTCTCCATTAAGCGCGGAAATCACTTCATATTCTTCTTGTTTTAATACTTCACCAACTGTTTTTTGAAGCGCAGATTCATCTTCTATAAATAAAATAGTTTTCATATTAGGGAGAACAAGAAACAATCAGTTTTTTGCTCCTTGTTTTTTGTTTGTTATTTGGTTGGTATTGTAAACCAAAACGTCGACCCTTTATTTTCTTCTGAATTAAATCCGATTTTACCCTTTGCCCTTTTAATAATTTCTTTTGAAATATATAATCCTAGGCCTGAGCCTTTTGTCTGATGTTTTAGGATATTTTCTGAACGGAAGAATTTCTGGAAAATATATTTATGGTCTTTTTGGGGAATTCCTACTCCATTATCTTTTATTGAAAAAAGGATATCATTATTCTTTACAGAAAGCGTTATCTCAACCCTTCCTTTTTCATTACTGTATCTGATAGCATTGTCCAGGAGGTTTTCCATAACCAGCTTAATGCGTGAAGGATCAGAAAAAGCTTTGGGAAGATTTTTGTCATCTAAAAAAACAACCCCTATGTTTGAAGCACTTGACAGAGCCTTATACTCATTAATTAAGCTTTTTGTTAATTCTTCCATTGAAAACTCCTGTTTTTTGAAAGGCAATTTAGCGCTTTCAATTCTTGATACTGTCAGCAGATCAGAAACCAGGTCATGCATTCTTCCGCTGTTCTCTTTAATGATTTTAAAATATTCAGTTTGTTTTTCTTCAATTTTCCCTAATTTTCCAGACATAAGTAATTCAATGGTCCACTTTAAGTTGGACAAAGGAGAGCGCAGCTGATGAGACACAATTGAGATAAATTCTGATTTTAAGCGGCTTGCCTCAGCCAATCTTTCAAAGCTGCGAGTAATAATCACAGCAATAATTAATAAAATTCCTGCTAAAAGCTGTATAATAAATGCAACAATTAATGGGTCTTCAATATAGCGGGTGCCAAAGGCATAGGCAAACAAGCTGGATGTTATAATAATTACTCCCATAACCAAAAAAAGGAATTGAGGGCATTGCCACAAAGAGAGATTATATTTTTTGCACTGGGCAAAAATATTTAACTCTAAAAGAATTTTTCTTAAATTCATATTATTTTTTTCATTTTAACACATTAATTGACCAAACAAAAACAAATTGCTAAAATTCTAAAGCGCCGGGACATGGTGTAATGGTAGCACGAGTCCTTTGGGAGGATTTAGTCCGAGTTCGAGTCTCGGTGTCCCGACAGCAAAAATGAGCGGGTGTAGTATAACGGCTATTATGCGACCCTTCCAAGGTCGAGACGAGGGTTCGATTCCCTTCACCCGCTCCAAAGAACAAAAACAGCGGAATTTCCGCTGTTTTTGTTAAGGCTTCTATAGTTTACTTTGCGTATTCTATCACTCTGCTTTCTCTTATTACATTAACTTTTATTTCTCCCGGATAACGCAATTCCTCCTGGATTTTTCTGGCAATTTCTCTGGCCAAAACTTTGGCTTGAAAATCATCTATTTCTTCTGGTTTAACAAAAATCCTTATTTCTCTTCCTGCTTGAAGGGCCCAAGCTTTTTTAACTCCATTAAAATCTAAAGCTATATTTTCCAAGCTAGACAATCTTTTAAGGTAATTTTCTAAAGTGTCTTTTCTTGCCCCTGGTCTGGTGCCTGAAATCTGGTCTCCGACCTGGACAAGAATAGCTTCAATGCTGCTGTAAGGATATTCTTCGTGATGGGATTTCATTGCATCAATAACCTCTTTTTCTATTTTAAATTTCTCTAAGATTTTTATCCCTATATCAACGTGAGAACCTTCTATCTGATGGTCAACTGCTTTTCCAATATCATGGAATAATCCTGCTTTTTTACAGACTAAAGAATCAGCTCCAATTTCATCAGCTAAAAATGAAGATAAATATGCTACTTCAATTGAGTGAAGTAAAACATTCTGACCATAACTTGTTCTGAACTTTAATCTGCCTAAAAGCTGCATTAGTTTTGGATCTAATCCAACCAGGCCAAGTTCATAAGCAGCCACCTCTCCAGCTTTTTTAATCTGATTGCCTATCTCTTGCTTAGCTTCTTTAACCTTCTCTTCGATTCTGGCTGGTTGAATTCTTCCATCTAATATTAATTTTTCCAGTGCAAATTTAGCTATGTGGCGCCTCACCGGGTCAAAGCCAGAAATTACAACTGTTTCTGGTGTTTCATCAACTATTATTTCTACGCCTGTTAATTTTTCAAGAGTTTTAATGTTTCTGCCTTCTTTGCCAATTATTCTTCCTTTAATGTCTTCATTGGGCAGAGCAACAGTAGTGGTGGTTGTTTCTTGGGTCTGGGATAAAGCATACTTTTGAATTGCAGTGACTAAAACCTCTTTAGCTTTTTTTTCATATCTTTCATATCCTTCTGTTTCTAATTTTCTTAATCTCTCTAAAATATCTAGCTGGTATTTATCCTCTACTGCTTTTAAAAGCTTTTCTTTAGCTTCCTTTTTATTCATTTTGGCAACTTTTTCCAGTTTTTTGACAGCTTGATCCTTTAACTCTTCTAAAGAAGATTTAATTTGCCTTACTTTTTCTACTTTTTGTTCAAAATCTCTCTGATTTAATTCAAAATTAGATATTTTTTTATCTAAAACACTTTCTCTTTTTAAGAGCAGTTGTTCTCCCCTGATTAGTCTTTTTCTTGTTGCATATACTTCTTTTTTTGCATCATCCAATACAAAAGAAGCTTTGTTTTTAGCATTAGAGACAATCTTAGCTGCCTCTTGAGTTGTTTTTTCAATCTTTTTTCGTATTTTCCCTTCAATTGTCTTCCAATCCTTTCTTGCTATTGACTGACGAGCATAATAACCGAGCATTGTTCCAATTGAAAGAGAAACAATCCCTAGAATTAATAAGGTTAGTTGAGTCATATTTCAAAACAGGAAATTGGCTATTTAGCACAATTTCAGCAAATTGTAAGATTGTTTTTTCAAAAACTGACATTGTTTTAATAGTTCCAAATTCCAAAATTAATTGACATAAATTAATTATATCAGAGATTTTTTAAAAGTCAAACTTTTATTTATTAAATAAAATTTTATCTGTTTTTACTAACAAGGAGATTATCTTATTGGCAGGCAGTGGTTTAGGAGGCTGGCCAGTCTTCTATCATTAAGCACTTCTTCTTGTTTTTAATCGGCAGTTCCTGATAAATTTCTTCAGTAATAAATGGAACAAAAGGATGAAGCAGTTTTAAGGAAGCAATTAAAGTATAAAGCAATACTTTCTTTGTTTTTTTTCTCTCGATTTTAGTTTTAGCTTTTGAAATTTCTTCTTTTGAATATTCAATACACTGGTCACAAAAATCATGCCAGAAGAAATCATAAAGAGCTTGAGCTGCTTTTCCAAACTCAAATTTATCTAAGTATTTATTAACAGATTTAGTTGTTTTATTAATTGCACTTAATATCTTTTTATTGTTTTTCGAAAGTTTTAATTTTGAAATCTGTGCTTTTGTTGGAATTTCTAATTTTGAACCTTTAAACTGCACTATTACAAACCTTGTTGCATTCCAAATCTTATTACAGAATTTCTTGCCCATAATAATTGTATCTTCATTAAATCTTACATCTTGTCCGCCCGTTAAGAGCCAGGCCAGGCCAAATCTGGTTGCATCAGCGCCATACTTATCAATCAGCACCAGCGGGTCAATGCCAGTGCCCAGTGATTTAGACATGCGCCTGCCGTCTTTTGCCAGAATTGTTGGATGAATATATATATCATTAAATGGTTTTTTGCCTATAAATTCCATGCTGGAAAAGACCATTCTTGCCACCCATAAATTAATAATATCTCTTGCGGTTGAAAGTACATTAGTTGGATAAAACGTTTTTAAATCCTTTGTTTTTTTAGGCCAGCCAAGTGTTGCAAAAGGCCACAGAGCTGAGGAAAACCAGGTGTCTAAAACATCTTCTGATCCTTTAATAGGAACTTTATGGCCCCACCAGATTTGTCTTGAAATGCACCAGTCTCTGATATTAGAAAGCCAGTCAAAATATGTTTTTTCAAATCTTTTTGGATAAAACTTTACTTTTCCGCTTTTCACTTGTTTTTCGGCCATTTTCGCCAATTTATCCATTTTTACAAACCATTGTTTTGAAGGAATAATCTCGATTGTTGAGTTACAGCGGTAGCATTTAGGAACCTGATGAGTATACTCTTTTATTTTTTCAATCAGCCCTAATTTATTTAAATCATTAATAATTTTTTCTCTTGCCTTGAAAACTGAAAGCCCCCTGTAATCCAAAGGTGTCTTATCAGTCATTTTTTTCCTTTCATTAATCACTTTTATCATTTCAAGCTTATGTTCAAGAGACATCAAATAATCTTTTTGGTCATGGGCTGGAGTTACTTTTACTGCTCCTGTTCCAAATTCAATATCAACCATTCTATCGGCTATAATTGGAATTTCCCTGCGAACCAAAGGCAAAATCACAGATTTTCCAATCAATTTTTTATATCTTTTATCTTTAGGATTAACCGCCACTGCAGTGTCTCCCAGCATTGTTTCCGGCCTTGTTGTTGCAACAATAATATATTCCTGTTTTTTACTTCTTATTTCCTGCTTAACAGGATATTTAAGATACCAGAGCCTTGAATTTTGTTCTTTGTATTCCAGTTCAAGGTCTGACAAGCTGGTTTTACATTTAAAACACCAGTTAATTGGTCTTTCTTTCTGATAAATCCAACCTTTTTTATAATAATGTAAGAATGTTTTCTTAACTGCCTTAGAATAATCCTCGTCCATTGTAAATCTTGTTCTTGACCAGTCTAAAGACGAACCTAGTTTTTTGAACTGGTCTAAAATAATATTTCCATATTTTTTCTTCCACTGCCAAACACGTTTGATAAATTCTTTTTTACCAAGCTCTTCTCTTGTTTTCCCTTCTTTTAATAATTGCTTTTTAACTTTGGCCTCAGTGGCAATTCCAGCATGATCTGTTCCAGGAATCCAGAGTGTTTTATAGCCCTTTAATCTTTTCCATCTTATTAAAATATCCTGAACAGTGGCATTTAATGCGTGGCCCATATGCAAATTTCCAGTTACATTTGGCGGAGGAATAGTAATGCAGTACGACTTCTTTCTTTTGCCAGGCAGCTTATCAGGATTAAAAAAACCAGTCTTTAGCCAAAGCTTATAGATTTTATCTTCTGTTTCTTTGGCATTGTATGGTTTTGAGAATTTTGATTTCATAATCTTAAATTAGCATCTACGCTGAATTTTTTCCAGCGTTTATTCTTGTTTTTCGTCAAGTGATAATAGGCAGTAACAGCTATCATTAGCGCATTGTCTGTTGAGTATTTTTTGTCTGGTATTCTATATTTAACAGTTAGCAATTGTTTTTTTATTGCAGTTTTAAATTGCTTGCGAAGCTCTTTGTTTGCAGAAACACCTCCTCCTAAAATTATGCTTTTTACCTTATACTCTTTCGCAGCTTTAATGGTCTTATAAATCAAAACATCAATTATTGCTTGTTGTGTTTCATGAGCCATTGCTCTAACATAGTTCTTTGATTTTTTAATTTTCATTGGTTGAGATTTAAAGTGATAGAGGGCAGCAGTTTTAAGCCCTGAAAAACTAAAATCATAGTTTTTTTGATTTATCATTGGACGGGGCAAATCAATTTTAATCTTCGGCTTTTTTTTGTACTCTTTTGCCTCTTTTTCAATAATGGGCCCCCCAGGATAGTCCAAACCCAACATTCTGGCTATTTTATCAAAACATTCACCAGCTGCATCGTCACGAGTTTCACCTAATATTTTATAGTTTCCAAAAGCCCTAATTAAAATAATCTGAGTATGACCACCAGAAACTATTAAGGCAATGCTTGGAAAATTAAACTTTGACTCTAAAAAATTAGCATAAATATGCGCTTCAATATGATTGATAGGAGCAATATCAACTTTTAATTTTTTAGCTAAATTTCTGGCAAAATTAACACCTGACCAAAGACATGGCTCCAGTCCCGGTCCATTAGTAACAGCAATCACATCAATTTTTGGATTTTTCGCTTGTTTTATTGCCTTTTTATAAATTACTGGTAAATTCTTTTCATGTTCTCTTTTTGCCAAAAAAGGATAAACTCCACCATATTTTTTATGGATTTCATCCTGCGAAGAAACAATATTTGATAAAATCTTGATTTTGGGCTGTTTTTTACCAATAATCTTAATTAAAGCAATACAAGTATCATCACAAGAAGTTTCTATTGCTAAAATAATCATAATATTGCTTATTTTATCATTATTTTTTAAGAATAAAAGGGTTGATTTTTTCTAATTTTAAGATAGAATTAAAAACATAAAATGGCCCCATCGTCTAATGGTCAGGACGGTAGATTTTCAATCTACTAATACGGGTTCGATTCCCGTTGGGGCCACATGAAAAATTATCTCACTCTTTCAAGATCAACGGATTTAGAATATTTAAAAGACAAAACCTTGTATCGTTTCCTGGAAATTCTTCCCGGATTTTTATCTTGGCTTACTTTAATTGGTGCGTTTCTATTATCAGGATTATATCCAATAACAATTGCTATTTTCATAATTCTATTTGATTTTTACTGGCTTCTGAAAATCAGCTATTTGTCGTTTCATCAGATGGCAAGCTTTAGAAAAATGAGAAATAACCTTAAAACTGATTGGATGAGAAAATTGAATCAGGTTAAAAATTGGGAAAGAATCCATCATTTAATAATCTTACCTTTTTATACTGAAAAAGAAGAAATAGTTAAAAGTTCATGCAAGGCATTGGTAGCCTGCAAATATCCCAAAAATAAAATGATGGTTATTTTAGCTACTGAGGAAAAAGCTGGAGAAGAGGCACAAAGAATAGCCAATCAATTAAGCAAAGAGTTCTCATCAAAGTTCTTAAAATTCTTAGTGACAATACATCCAAAGGACTTACCAGATGAGGTAGAGGGCAAGGGCTCGAATACAGCCTGGGCAATAAAGCAGGCAAAGGAAAAAATTATTAAACCGCTTAATATTAAAAAAGACAATATCATTGTTTCTACCTTTGATATTGATACAAAACCATATCCTCAGTATTTTACCTGTTTAACATATAATTATTTAACAGTTAAAAATCCAAATCGCTGTTCTTACCAACCGATTCCTATTTATAATAATAATATCTGGACAGCTCCAGCTTTCTCACGTGTTATTGCTACATCAGGTACTTTCTGGCAAATGATGCAACAGGAAAGACCAGAAATACTGGTTACTTATTCATCTCATTCAACTCCTTTCGAGGTTTTAGATGAAGTGGGCTATCCCAAGAACGTTGTTTCTGATGATTCAAGGATTTTCTGGAAGGCCTATCTTTTTTACGACGGCAATTACAAGGTTTTCCCTCTTCATTATCCAGTGTCAATGGATGCAGTTCTTGCTAAAAATCTAGGTAAAACCATAGTCAATCAATACAAGCAACAAAGACGATGGGCCTGGGGATGTAATGACATTCCTTTTATGCTTTTCGGCTTTTTAAAGAATAAAAAAATTGCACTTTCCAGAAAGATTTCATACTCGCTAAGCGTGCTGGATGGATTTTGGTCATGGGCAACTGCTTCTTTTTTAATATTTTTCCTGGGCTGGCTTCCTTTAATGTTTGGTGGTGAAAAATTTAACGTAACGCTTCTTTCATATAACCTGCCAAGATTCACTGCTGATTTAATGAGATTATCTATGATTGGAATGATTATTTCATCAATAATCAGTCTTTTAATTCTTCCCCCAAAGCCAAAAAAACTTAGCAGGCTTAAAAATCTTTCAATGATTCTTCAGTGGCTGCTCTTGCCAATAACTTTAATTGTTTTTGGCGGCATTCCTTCTTTGGATGCACAGACCAGATTAATGTTTAAGAAATATCTGGGTTTTTGGGTGACTGAAAAAGAAAGAGGATAAACCTAAAAATTGGTTATTTATTATTTTCATTGTATAATTATTTATATAAGCCCATGAATAATTTTTTAAACTACCCTTTATACATTTTCTTTGGAGTACTGCCCAGTATAATCTGGCTTTCGTTTTATTTAAAAAGAGATTCTCATCCTGAGCCAAAGAAAATGATTTTAAAAATCTTTTTTTACGGAGCATTAATAACCATACCCGCAATTTTACTGGAAACAATTTTTTTTGAAGGAACAAGAAGATTGGGCCTGTCACCTCTTATCATATTTTGCCTAAACATTTTTTTGGGAGTAGCCCTAATTGAAGAGGCTTTAAAGTTTTTAGTGGTTAAAATAAAAGTTCTTAATAATCCTGAATTTGATGAACCAGTTGATTCAATGATTTATATGATAATTGCAGCACTAGGATTTGCCGCAGCTGAGAATTTACTGATTTTGTTCCCGCTTCAAAGCCCCTTTTTAGGAGAAATATTTGAAATTTCTTTTTTAAGATTTTTGGGAGCTACTTTTCTTCATGCGCTGTGCTCTGCTGTAGTGGGATTCTTTATTGGACTTTCTTTTTACAAAAAAGAAAAAAGGAGCAGATTGGTTTTCATTGGTCTTAGTTTGGCAATAATATTGCACGGTTTATATAATTTCTCTATAATTAAAGTTGAGAAAGGTTTAAATCTTTTAATATCATTTACTCTTTTAATAATTACTGCGATTTTTATTTCAGAAGCATTTAAAAAATTAAAAAATTTAGCTAAGGCTAAAAGAGATCAGATAATTTAAATAAAAATATGGCCAGTTCATTTTTAGAAAAACTTAAAAAAGGAATGGGAGTTGAGGAATTGGAGAAAATGGAAAAAACTGCTGAAAAAACAGAAGAAGCTCCTGTTGAAAAAAAGAAAGAAGAAAAAATAATTAAAAAAGAAGTTGTTAAAAAAACTGTCAAAACAAAAGCTAAAAAAGCTCTTGGTTCAGTGAAAAAGAAAGAAAAGGTTGAAATAGAAAAAATTGAGAAAGAGATACCAGCACCAGCCCCTATTTTAGCAAAAGAAGAAAAAGAAAGCTGGCCTCAGCTAGAAGGTCAGTTAGCTGTTGATGTTTATCAAACTGATTTAGAATTAGTCATACAGTCAGCTATTGCTGGGGTAAAACCAAATAACATAGATGTTTCGATTGATGACGACGTTGTTACAATAAAAGGAAAAAGGAATAAAATATCTGCTGAAGAAGGGGACTATTTTTATCAGGAATGCCACTGGGGAGCATTTTCACGTCAAATAATCTCACCTGTTGAAATTAACCCAGGAAGAGTTGATGCAAGCTTGAAGGATGGAATTCTAACAATCAGAATTCCTAAAATTGTAAAAGACAAGAAGACAAAGATAGTAATAAAAGGGTGAATAATACTTATTAAAACAAAGACCGCTTTTGAAGCGGTTTTTGTTTTAATGTGCCGAAGGTGGGAGTTGAACCCACAAGCCATAAATGGCATGAGGTCCTAAACCTCACGTGTTTGCCAGTTTCACCACTTCGGCAATGTGTCAATGATATTTCTTTTAATAAAAGAAATCAACCCTCAAATCAAAAGAGGATTGATTTAATTACGAATCATAAAAACCCTTATTATCCTAACCCCAAGACATTGCTTACTACTGCTGGAATGGCATTAGCCAGAAGAGCAACTGCTAAACCAATTATTGCGTTCCTTATATAATCTCTTCCTTTAGTTACCTGTTCAGCATTTCCACCAGCTGTAAGGATACTATAACCTCCAAATATTGCCATAATTGCTGAAACAGTTACCACTCCGAGAAATATCCAGTTAGTTGCTTTTAGTATTGTATTCAGTGTACAGCACATGGCACAGTCATGATATTCATCATCAAACTCACAATCAACACCACCTGTAATAACAGTAGGACAACGAATGCCAGCGTAATCGTTAATCTTTGTTTCAGTTAGAATACATTTTGTAGCTGGTTCATCCAGAGCCAAAATCATGACAGGCATTGCCAATGAAAGCATCACTACAGCAATAGGTATTATTAAAAGGCTCTTTTTCATTTTAATTTCTAAATTGTATGATTATCACTTTTTTCTTTCTTCTTCTCGACCTTTTTCTTTTTTAAAAACTAATTAACTCCTAATAAATTTTCTATTACTGCCATTATACCCTTTGCAAATAAAATTATCAAAAAACCAATAATTGTCCAAAGAATAATATTTCTTGCTCTTTGGGTTTGTTCCAGATTTCCTCCTGCTGTAACAAATAAGAATCCTGCTATAACAACCATTAAGGGGGCTAAAACAATAGCAATATTAAAGATAAAATCAATAAGATTATCGATAATATCTTCAAATTGTGTGCCTTCTGCTAAAGGGTTTTCAATTACTATTACGTCAGCACTCAAAGTGCCTGCAATCATAACCAGAATAAAACTAATTAAGAAAAGTGGTTTTAAAAATTTTGTTTTCTCCATATATTTATTTTACTAAAATTAATGCCCAGTGGTAAATACCTGCCTTAAACTCTTTTTTAAGCTTAAAGCCAAGGTTTTTTGCAATTATTTCCACATCATCTGATAAAATTTTCTTTTCAGGACCTAGGGGAGAATCATGTTGCCAATCAACAATTAAAAGTTGTCCATTGTCTTTTAAAACTCTTTTCGCTTCTTCCAATATATCACTAATATTATTAGCTTCAAACAAAAGATTTGTCACTAGTACTAAGTTGCAGGAATTATCAAAAAGCTTAGAGCTTTTTTCTACATCTGCCTTAACAGGCTCAATATTAGAAATTTTAAAGGTTTTCATTTTACTTTTTAAAGCAGAAAGCGGCTCCTTTAAAATATCAATGGCATAAACTTTTCCATCTTTAAGTATTTGAGCCAGAGGCAGCACCCAGCCGCCAGAGCCGCATCCAAAATCAGCTGCAACTAAATCTTCTTTTAGATTAAGCTCTTTTAATACTTTACTAGGATTGAGAAATGCCATAATGCTTTCTTGTTTATTATACCTTGATAAAATAATTTTTCAAAAGAAAATTAGATACAGGCTACAGAAGCAACTTTATCATTTGGATTAAGCTTCATTATTCTAACCCCTTGGGTTGATCTTTTTTGTTTTGATATAGAGTCAACCTTAATTCTTATTACCTGGGCCTGGCGGGATATAGCAATTAAATCTTCTTCTTTTTGATTTAAAATCTTGGAGGCAATTAATTCACCAGTTTTTTTAGTAATATTTGCTGTTTTAATGCCTGTTCCTCCTCTTTTTTGAAGGCGATACTCTCTAATATCTGTTCTTTTTCCATAGCCATTCTCACTTACAACCAGCAAGTATTTTTTAACTTTCTTTTCTTTAGTTTCTTTTGCAATAACATCCATGCCTATTAATTCATCTCCTTTCTTTAATCTTATTCCTGTTACTCCAGCAGCTGGACGGCCCATTGACCTGATGTCTTTTTCTTTAAATCTTACGGACATTCCTTTTTTAGTAACTAGAATGACTTCATCATCACCGCTGGTTTTGCAAACCTTTTCAAGTAAATCTCCTTTTCTTAAAGATATGGCTATTAATCCTGAACGTCTGACGTTTTTGAATTCACTAAGGCTAGTTTTTTTAACTATTCCTTTTTTAGTTGCCATTGCCAGATATTTTGCTTCTTCGCCGTTTTTGTCCTGCTTGTTTATTGGAATAATTGATAAAACCTTGTCATGCCTTGATAATTCCAAGAAGTTTAAAAGACCGCGTCCTTTGGCAACCCTTGAACCTTTTGGAATTTCATAAACCAAAGTTTTAAACACTTTTCCTGAATCAGTGAAAAACAACAATTCATCATGAGTGTTGGCGATTAAGAAATGCTCAACAATATCATCGCTAACTGTTTTCATGCCAAGTATTCCTTTCCCGCCTCTTCTTTGAGTCTTATAGGCCTTGGGGTCAATTCTTTTAATATATCCTCCCTGGGTTAAAGTAATTATCGCCTCTTCTTTGGGAATTAAATCCTCTTCAGATATTTTATCTATCTTTGAGATAACAAGCTTTGTTCTTCTTTCATCTCCGAAGGTTTCTTTTGTCTGGCGCAGCTCTTTTTTAATAATAGTTTTAATTTTAGCCGGGCTTTTTAAAATAGCAGTCAATTCTTTTATTTTTTCAATCAGTTCTTTTAATTCCTCTTCAAGTCTTTTCCTTTCTAGTTTCGCCAAGGCTGATAATTTGGTATCTAAAATTGCATTTGTCTGGATTTCTGTTAATTTAAAACGCTTCATTAAATTTTTCTTGGCATCTTCTCTGTCTTTTGATTTTTTAATTGTTTCAATAACAGCATCAATCCTGGCAAGACATTTTTTAAGACCTTCTAAGATATGAGCGCGTTGCTTGGCTTTCTTCAGTTCATACTTTGCTCTTCTTGCAACCACTTCTTTTCTGTGGGCAATAAAGTAAGTTAAAATATCTAATAAGTTTAAAACTTTTGGCTGGGAGCCATCAACTAAAGCTAAAATATTTAAATGAAATGTACGCTGCAAGTCAGTAAACTTATAAAGCTGATTCAGAATTCTTTGAGCAATTACATCTCTTTGGAGCTCTATAACAATTCTCATTCCTTCTTTGTCTGATTCATCCCTTATATCTTTAATGCCCTCAATTCTTTTTTCTGAAACCAGTTTTGCTAGCTGTTCAAGCAGGTTTGATTTTTGAACTTGGAAAGGAATTTCAGTTATTAAAATTTGCAGTCTTTCTTTCTTGCTTTCTACTATTTCAGCTTTTCCACGAGTTAAAATTGGTCCTTTGCCCTGTGAGTAGGCCTCAATAATAGCCTTTTTGTCATACATAAACCCTCCTAAAGGAAAATCTGGACCTTTAATAAATTTAAATAAATCTATAGTATTTGATTTAGGATTGTCAATTAAATAGATCAAAGCATCACAAACCTCATTTAAATTATGAGGTGGAATATTTGTTGCCATACCAACAGCAATACCCAGACAACCATTAAGTAAAAGCTGAGGCAGAGGTGAGGGCACAACCAAAGGTTCTTTTCTAGTTCCATCATAATTATCAACAAAATCAACAGTGTCTTTTGAAATGTCTTTTAACATTTCTTCTCCTTCTTTCGAGAGACGCATTTCGCTGTACCTCATGGCGGCATATTCAGATGGGTCGTCAATTGAATTATGGACAAAAATTCCAGCTGCCAAGGCGAAATTATGCCATGTATCAATGGTCAAATCATAAACATCTTCTCTCTTAGAAAAAATCTTGGTTTTTACTACTTTATGATTACGTTTTTGAGCTTCCACTAAAATCTCTGAAAAATTATCGAAATAACTTAAAGCATTCTCTATTTTAGGAACACCGTTATTAATTCTTTCTTTTTCATACGTCTCAGGATTAACTTTTGAATGTTTATTTAAAAGAGCGTAAACAAATCTTAAAATCTTAGTTTTTATAACTTTTTCTTTGTAAGCGGGATCTCGCCATTTTTTATGCAAAGAAGCCTTAGCTTTCTGGATTAGTTCTTTCATCAGGGCAGGATTTTCTTTTAAGCGACGATAATTAGAGGAAGTGACTCCAGTTATAATTTTTTTTCTAAATTCTGGATTTTGCCACTGAGCGCGAGCTTTTTCCCTGTGAAGTTCTCGAATCTTCGGATCTTTCCACATTTCTTTTGCCATTTTCTTAAAATAGTCCTTAGAATACTTTGCTTGATGTTCAGGATTTTGCCACATTTTTTTTAGCGCATCTTTGACTTTCTGCCGGTAATCAGAATTTTTCCATAGTTTTTTGGAAATCTTGCTTTGTCTAATTCGCAATAAAGGATTATTATATTTTTCTTTCATTAATCTGGACATATGTTCCCGATATTCTGGATTTTGCCACATTTTAAGAGCGCTTTCTCTCAATTCTTTAATCTTACAAGCCCGATATTCTTTATCCTGCCATCTTCTCTTCATCTCTACTGATTTTAAACAACTCAATAATTTTTGGAAACTTTTCTTTTCCCATAATTTTTTAAGGTTTTTACTTGAAGCTTTTCTCATAAAATCTTTATATTCTGGGTCCTTCCACATCTTTCTCCTTGCTTCTGTCCAGACCATTCTATATTTTGGATCTTTCCACATTTTTTTATTCATTTCAGCTCTTTCTTGAGCACGAAGCTCTCTGTTTTCTTTTTTAGACCACCATTTTTTTCTTCCCTCAGCAAGTTTTTTTACATAATCAGGATTATTATGTCTTTGAGAGGCAATCTTTTTATGATAATTCCAATGATCTTTCCACTGAATCCTTAAAATATTATCGGGGTTGTTGTTTAATTTATTAAAATCTTTATGATGCCTTATTCTGCCCGCCTTTTTTTCATAAATTCCGTTTTCAAGATTCCATTCATCGGCTAAACGATGAACAAATTCCCATTTTTCCATTACCGGCTGACGTATTATTTCGTAACCTTTTAAGTTTTTGTCTTCTTTGCCATCGTAAAGTTTTGCATACAACGGCATTAAAGAGTCGCCTGGTTTTAAAAACCTGGCTTCTTTGTAGTTTCCATTTCTCAACATGAATCGGTGGTCTAGCGTACACTTAATCTTCTCTCCATTATCTAAGGTAACTTCTATTATCTCTTCGTTTTTTCTGGTTAATTTTGGATTTTTGATTTCAGCAATTTCAATTTTTTTAGCTTTAGAGTTAAAAGCAAACGTCCAGTGTCTTTTTCCTTTAACCTTTTCTTTTATTAGTTCTCCAAAAGTTAAGCTTCTGCCATCGCAAAGCTTTACTTTAGTGTCTTTTGTAAAACAACCCATATTCCCTTGACCTTGGATTAAAGGATATCTTAAGGAAAAATCCTGTGCCATTCTTACGGCTGCTCCATAAACCGCTTGATCTGAATGGGGATGATAACGACCCAGGGTTGAACCAACAACAGTGGCTGATTTCCTGAATTTTGCATTGTGGCGCAATCCATCTTCAAGCATTACATAAAGAATTCTTCTTTGAACTGGTTTTAATCCATCTCTTACATCAGGCAAGGCACGTGAAATTATCACTGACATTGCATAGTCAATGTATGACTCCTTCATTTCTTCAACAATTTCTCTTGGTTGAACAGTTCCAATAGATGTATTTTTATCTTTTTTATCTTTTTCCATTTATTAATTAGAAACTTCTTCTAAATTATTTAAGGCATTATTTAAATGCTTTGGCAGTTTTGATTTAAATTCTTTTTCACTGCCATCTGGTATTTTAATTTTTAAAATGCTCGCGTGTAAAAATTGTCGTTTTAAGCCGTTTGGTTCAACCTGGTTTTTAAAGCCATACATTTTATCTCCGCAGACTGGATGATTTAAGTACTGAAAATGTGCTCTTATCTGGTGCTTTCTACCGGTTTTGATTTCAACTTCAACTAAAGTATATTTATTTTTCTTTTTATCAATAAACCTTTTCAAGACATTATAATTTGTAACTGCCTGTCTTTTATTTTCTGCCCCTGGTTCAAAAGGTAGATATACTTTTTGTTTTTTTCTATCTTTTAATCCACGACCAATTAAAGTATCAATAACTCCCTTTTCTTTTTTAACTTCACCATTAACTAAAGCAATATACTTTTTAATAACTTTCCTTTGCTGAAATTGCTTTTGTAAAAAAAACAAAGTTTCGTTATTTTTAGCCACTAACAATAATCCTGAGGTGTCTTTGTCTAATCTGTGAACTATTCCATATCTTGGGGCTTCACCAACATTTTTCAAATTCTGATATTTTTTAACAAGCAAATCAATTAATGTTTTTTCATCTGTTTTATCTTCTCTAAAAACTATTATTCCTGCTGGTTTATCAGCTACTAATAAATTTTTATCTTCAAAAACAATATTGATTTTCATGTGGGCGATATAGGACTTGAACCTATGACCTTCACAATGTCAATGTGACGCGCTAGCCAACTGCGCCAATCGCCCTATGTGGGCATGCCAGGGATCGAACCTGGGACTTCTACTTTATAAGAGTAGCGTTCTGCCACTGAACTACATGCCCGCCACAAGACTACACGCGTTTAACGCTTACTTTTATCTGCTTTCCTTTTTTTGCTTTTGTTTTTAAAACTTTTATCTTTCTTGAATTTTTCTTTCCAATCAAGCTTTCAAATTCCTCTTTTTCAATAATTTCTTTATCAATCAAAGTTTTAGCAATCTTATCAAGCAATCTTTTTCTTTTTATTAAAATTTTCTTGGCCTTGCTTTCAGCTTCTTTTATAAACCTACTAACTTCTTTGTCAATTGATGCAGCTACTTGTTCAGAATAATTTCTCTGTTCGCCCAGTTCTTTTCCTAAAAATATCAGTTCTTCTTTCTCGCCAAATGATATTGGACCCAAAGAACTCATGCCATATCTTTTGACAAGTTTTCTTGCCAAATCAGATGCTTTTTTTAAATCATTTGAAGCTCCGGTTGTAATATCTTTAAATTTTAATTTTTCAGCAACATATCCTCCAAGAAGTGTTGACATTTCTGATAAAAACTCGCTCTTTGTTTTCATTCTCTTGTCTTTTCCCGGCATTTGCAGGGTGTAGCCAGCTGCCATTCCTCTGGCAATAATTGAAATCTTTCTTATTGGTTCAGTATTTGGTAAAGACGCAGATACTAGAGCATGACCTGCTTCATGATAAGCAGCAATTGCTTTTTCTTCTTTGTTTAAAATATGGCTTTTCCTTTCTGGTCCTAACAGCACTTTTTCTATTGATTCTAAAACTTCTGTTTGATAAACCTGATTTTTATCTCTTCTGGCAGCTAATATTGCAGCCTCGTTCATAATATTTGCTAAATCAGCTCCAGAAAATCCAGGAGTTCTCTCAGCAACTTCTCTTAGTTTTACATCAGGAGCTAATGGTTTTTCTCTTGCATGAATCTTTAAAATCTGTTCTCTGTCATTTATATCAGGCAGGTCTAAAACTATTCTTCTGTCAAACCTGCCTGGACGAAGCAGGGCTGGATCTAAAATATCAGGTCTGTTAGTAGCTGCAAGAACGATTCTTGTGTCATTTCTTTCAAAACCATCCATTTCAACCAGAATTTGATTTAAGGTCTGTTCTCTTTCATCATGTCCCCCTCCAATCCCAGCTCCTCTCATCCTGCCGACAGCGTCAAGTTCATCAATAAAAATTATTGATGTCCCGGCTTTTTTGGCAGTATTAAATAAATCCCTTACTCTGCTTGCACCCACACCTACAAACAATTCTACAAAAGTTGAACCAGATGTGTGGAAAAAAGGAACATTGGCTTCTCCTGCCACTGCCCGGGCCAGTAATGTTTTTCCAACTCCAGCTGGACCTAACAATAAAACTCCTCTTGGAATTCTGGCTCCCATTTTCAAAAACTTTTTTGGATATTTTAAAAAGTCAACAACCTCCTTTAATTCTTCTTTTGCCTCTTTTAGCCCTGCAACATCTCGAAAAGTTGTTTTATTCTTTTTATGGCCTTCAGCCCCGAATAACCTGGCCCTTGCTTTTGTAAAATCAAAAGCCTGCATAGAACCAGCTTTACTTTGTTTGAACATTGACCAGAAAAAGAAAACTAGAATTAAAACTGGAACAACTGAGAAAAGAAGGGGTGCTAACCAAGCCCAAGTGCCACCAGCGCCTTTTGTTTCAACCTCAATTTTTGCTAACTTTTCCTTTTCTATTCCGTAATTAAGCAATGACTGAGAGAGGCTGGATTCATCTTCTTTGCGCGAGGTTGCTCTTGAATCATCCTGAAAAATAATATCAAGGTCATTCCCAGCAACAGTTATTTTTTTAATCTGCCCTTCATTGATTTCATTGGCTAATTGAGAAAATGAGAGCTTTTCAATTTCGCCAAAAGGCTGATAAAACAAACTAAAAACTGCTGAGATAAGTAAAAAAATTAACAAAATTGTTATGAAATTTTTAGCCAAATTTTTCATTTTAACAAACAAACTTATTCTTTGATGAGCTTCAAGCTCATTCTATGCTCTTTTTCTTCTATTGAGAGAATCTTAAATTTATATTTTTTGCCCTCCTCTAAAACATCTTCCATGTTTTCATTTCCAAATTCAGAAATATGACAAAGACCTTGAATCTCTTTGTCTAGTTTCACAAAAGCTCCAAAAGGATTGAGTTTTGCAACTTTGCCCATAACAACATCTTCTTTCTTATACTTATCACCAATACCTTTCCAGGGGTCTTTTTTCAATGCTTTTAAGGAAAGCCAAACCCTGTTGCTTGAGATTTCAATAATCTTTACTTTAATCTTGTCTCCTGTTTTTACAACCTCTGCTGGGTCATTAATAATTTTCCAATCAAGCTCAGAAATATGGACCAATCCTTCGATTTGCTCAGCTTTCTTTTTAACTGATAAAGGAAATCTGATAAAAGCGCCAAAATCAGTAACTCCTGTAATCTCTCCTTTAACTGTATCACCTACCTTATATTTCTTTAACCTTTCTTTTATTTTTTCCAAATCTTTTGCTTTTTCTGATAAAATAATCTGTCCTTTTTTCTCAAATAAATCAAGAACTTTAACTTCCATTTCCTGACCCACGAATTTCTGGAGTTCTTGAAGAATCTTTATTCTTTCTCCTCCTTCTACTTTTGGATAATTTTCATTTGACAATTGGGAAACAGGCAAGAAAGCAGAGACACCTGAAATCTCAGCTGTTAATCCGCCTTTATTTGCTCCAAGAATTTTAACCTTTATTAATTCACCATCTTCTTTGTTTTTCTTAAGCTCCTCAAAAGTCATTTCCCTTGAAGCTTTGCTCATGGATAATTCAATAAAGCCATCCTCTGTTTCTAGGTCAGTTACTTTGGAAAAGACCTTATCGCCAATTTTGAGTTTTTTTAACTGATATTTGGCATCATAGAATTCTTTACCATAAACCACCCCAGTTCCAACTGGTCCCAGATCAACGAAAACAGAAGACCTTCCTTTTCCAACAATTGTTCCTTCAACCACTTCACCAACCCTTATTGGCCTTAGTAGTTCATTTTGTTCTAATAATTGTTTCATGGATAAATGGGCAATATTTAAGGTCCTGAAATACAAAATACTTCAGGCTCTTAAATAAGCATAACTTTAGTTTACACATTTTATTGATTTTTTCAATAGTTATGATATAGATATTAATATAACTAATTTCATTAAATTATTCCATGAATATAGTTTGGCATGGTCATTCTTTGTTTCAAATAACGACCAATCCCCAGAAGAATAGTGCAGTTAAAATAGTGATTGATCCTTATGATAAAAGCATAGGATTAAGAGTTCCAAAGCTTGAAGCTGATATATTGCTGGTTACTCATCAGCATTATGACCACAATAATATTAAAGCTGTATCAGGAAATCCTTTTTTAATTGAAAATCCTGGGGAGTATGATGTAAAGAATGTTTTTATTGAAGGGATTGCTAGTTTTCATGATGAAGAACAGGGCAAGGCACGGGGTGATAATATTATCTATGTTATTGAAAGCGAGGATATAAGGGTTTGTCATCTAGGAGACTTCGGTCAGAAAGAATTAACGCAAGAGCAGCTGGAAAAGATTGGTGATGTTGATGTTTTAATGATTCCAGTAGGCGGCACTTATACAATTTCAGCTCAGGAAGCAGGCAAGATAATGTCCCAGCTTGAACCCCACATTACAATTCCCATGCACTATGCTCTGCCAAACTTAAAAATTAAGCTAGAGCCAATCAGCAAATTTTTAAAAGCATTTGGATTAAAATCATTACCACCCCTTAAGAAACTATCAATTAAAAAGAAGGATATATCATCTGATGAAGCAAAAATAATTATTTTAGAAAAATGAAACAAATAAAAGAAATAATACAACCATTTTTAAAGAAAAAAATTCCTGATGTTCGGCCTGGTGATACAGTAAAGGTTTATCAAAGATTCAAGGAAACCTCTAAAAAGAGGAAAGAAGCTAAAGATAAGATTCAGGTTTTTGAAGGCATAGTTATTGCCAGAAGACATGGAAAAGAAATTGGAGCAACAATTATAGTAAGAAAAGTAATTGGTGGTGTTGGAGTTGAAAGAATCTTTCCACTGCATTTACCAACAATTGAGAAAATAGAAATCTTAAGAAGAAGTAAAACAAGAAGAGCAAAGCTTTATTTCTTAAGAACAGCCAAAGGTAAAAGAGCCAGATTAAAGAAAAAAGAGTTTATTGAGGCAATAGTAGAAGAAGAACCAAAACAAGAAATAAAAACAGAAGAAAAGACTGAAGTTTCAGAAAAAACTGAAGAAGTTAAAAAAGGAACAGAAGAGAAAATTTTAACTGAAGAAAAAGCAGAAAAAAGAGAGACTGAAATAAAATCAGAAGAAAAATAACTACTTAAATTCATGCCCAGGTGATGAAATTGGTAAACATGCCACCTTGAGGTGGTGGTGGGGGCAACTCCTTGTGGGTTCGAGTCCCACTCTGGGCACAATTTGGGCACTTGGCGCAGTTGGCTAGCGCGTCGCGCTTACATCGCGAAGGTCGGGGGTTCAAATCCCTCAGTGCCCACAGAAAAAAGAGCCTTGTAGAGCTCTTTTTTAGATATTAAAAAATCTAAACTCTATTTAATTTCTCCAAAATTCTCTTACAAACTTTTTTATTAACAGGAGTTTCAATCCTTACTTCTTTTCCAAGCCTAACTACTCCTCCATTGTAATAATCAATTTCATCTAAATCTTTTAATTTTCCCGTTCTTCCTTTGCTAATAATATTAGCTAAAACATTTCTAAAAACTACTAGAACAAATTCAGGCATTAAAGAAAATAAAGAAGATAATAATTTAACTGGATAATTTGAAAAATTAAGAAATTTGCCGTTAGATTTTTCAACAACTTCAATATATTCTTTTAAAGCTCTTAATTCCTCCTTAAATATTTCCTTATTCTTAAAACCATCTTTAACTGATAGATTATGCGAAGCGCTTGCCATTCCAATTAAATTTAAAAATAACTTTGAGAATTCTAAATTTTTTGTATGTTTTTGAGGAAACTCTTTAACCTTAAACCCAGCCTTTCTGAAAATTTCAATAAGTCCTTTAATGTCTGTTTGGCCCTGCGCTTTTGAAATAGCAAGCCGTATTGGCAAAGAATATTTAATGTATGTGTTATTATTTTTCTTTTGGTCTATTGGATTAAATAAAACACACCTGATTATTTTAATTTTACTTGCTTGTTCTTTAAATATTTCTTCAAGAGCTTTTTTTGAATCTTCTAATGCCTTTATACCATTTTGAGAAAGGAAAAGATCAGGTATTTTTTTACCTTTAAATTTCTCAAAATAGTATTTTATTACAGGAGCAACTGGGTTCTTTGTTGCTAGAAAAATAATGTCTGGAGTTAAGTCTGCTTTAAAATCAGTATCTTTTATAACTTTAACATTAAACAATTCAGGCTTTTTATCTTTTTTTTGAACAAAGAGCCCTTTTTGTTTTATTGTTTCTATATCTGTTTCCTTTCCCACACCTAAAACATTAGCAAAGTTCTCTAGTTCATGGGCAAACATTGTTCCTGTTCTTCCCCCAATACCAATAATAATTATTTTAATCTTGTTCATGCTTAATAAAGTATATCATTGTTTTAACTCTAAATAAATTGATTTTAGCTTGATTTTATGATAAATTTAAACATGTTTTTGTTTGATATTACCACTGGAGAGGTGCGTCGAACTGGCAAGACACAGGTTTCGAAAACCTGAGCCTATTTATAGGTTTGTGGGTTCGAGTCCCACCCTCTCCGCTCTGGTTTATTTAAATCAAATATATACTATATAATCAATTTAACAATATATGCCAATGTTTGAATTATTTAAAAAAAGTGATGAAATAGATCCAAAGGATTTACAAGAGGTTATTTCTCAGCTTAAGAATCTAAAAAAAGATTTTAGAAAAATGTCAATTGAATTAAATGGCCTTAAAAAAGAGTCTAAGTTTTCGGTTCAAAAAACGGGTATTGTAAGATTTAATCCCTTTAAGAATCTGGGGGGAAACCAGAGCTTTTCTGTCGCGCTTTTAGATGGTAACAATGATGGAGTGGTAATTACCAGTTTTTACAGTAAAGATGGAAACAGAGTATTTGGAAAGCCAATCAAAAAAGGACGCTCTTCGCACGTTTTGTCTGAAGAGGAAAAAAGGGCAATAGAAAAAGCTAAGAAAACTCGGATTAACAGAAAAGAAATTTAAATGACAAATACTAAAGACAAATTAACAAGCCGGCCTCCGGTTGTGGTAGTTTTGGGTCATATTGATAGTGGGAAAACAAGCCTGCTTGATAAAATAAGGGAGGCAAAGGTTGCTGAAAAAGAATCTGGTGGAATTACCCAGCATATTGGCGCTTATCAGCTTGAAAAAGATAATAAGAAAATCACTTTTATTGATACTCCTGGACACGAAGCTTTTTCTCAAATGAGGTCTCGTGGAGCAAAAACTGCTGATATTGCTATTTTGGTGATAGACAGCACTAAAGGAGTACAGATTCAAACCAAAGAAGCTATTGAGCATATTAAAAAGTCCCAGGTTTTTCCTATAGTTGCTTTTAATAAAATTGACAGGCCAGAAGCTGATCCTCAAAAAGCTAAGGGGCAATTAGAAAAACAAGGCATTGCTGTTGAGTCAGTAGGAGGAAAGATTCCTTCTGTTAATGTTTCAGCAAAAACAGGACAGGGCGTTGAAGAACTTTTAGAACTCATTCTTTTGATTGCTGATATGGAGAATTTCCAGGCTGATATTTCAAAGCCAGCTCAAGGAGTGGTTATTGAATCTTATTTGGATAATAAAAGAGGGCCAATAGCAACTTTGATTTTAAACGAAGGTGTATTAAAACCAAATGATATTATTGGCACTTTTTCAGCTTTCGGGAAATTAAAAGGACTGGAGAATTTCAAAGGTGAGCAGATTTCTCAAGCCCTGCCCTCTGATCCAGTAGTTGTTTTAGGATTTAACCAGGCGCCAAAAGTTGGAGAAACATTTACACTTTTTAATGATTTGGAGCTGGCAAAAGCTCAGATTAAAACAGCCAAGCAGAAAAGCATTGAAAAAGAAGCAGAGCTTCAAGAGGGACAAAAAATGCTTAATTTGATTATCAAAAGTGATGTTTTGGGTTCTATTGAGGCAATAGAAAATGTTTTAGATGGTCTTCCTCAGGAAAAAGTTGTTTTAAAAATTATTAAATCAGGGGTAGGACAAATTAATGAAAATGATATTAAAATGGCAAAAAGCTCAAAAGCATTAGTGCTGGGCTTTAGAATTAAGGCAAATAATACTGCTCATAAATTAGCTGAAAGAGAAAATATTAGAATAATGAATTTTGAAATAATTTATGATTTGGTTGAGGAAATCAGAAAATACATGGAAAAAATATTAGAGCCTGAAGTTGTAAGGATTAATTTGGGAAAACTTAAAGTGCTGGTGAGCTTTTGGAGTGAGAAAAAGCGCCAGATTGTTGGTGGAAGAATGACTGAAGGAGAAATTAAAAAAAGCGTTTTAATTGAAGTAACAAGAGATGGTGAAGTTATTGACCAGGGCAGATTAATAAATCTTCAAAAGAATAAAAAAGATATTGAAAAAGCATCCAAAGGAAATGAGGTGGGAATACTTTATGAAGGGGAAAAAAAGATTGAAAAAGGCGATGAATTAATAATATTTGTTAAAGAAAGAAGAAAGGGAGAATTGTGAGATGTCTAAACGCATAAAAAGAGTTAATCAATTAATTAAACAAACTCTTTCCAAGCTTCTTTTAAAAGAGCTGGATTTTGAAAAAGATATTTTAATCACACTCACCAGGGTGGAAACTGCTTCTGATTTAAGCAAAGCCAGTGTTTTCATCAGCGTAATGCCAGAAGAAAAAATTGAGCTGGTTCTGCGTTTTTTAAACAGAAATATCTATCATCTACAGCAAAAAATCAATAAGAAGTTAGTAATGAAGCGGGTTCCTAAGATTATATTTAGAACAGAAACAAAAACAGCTGAAGCTGATAGAGTTGAAAAGCTGTTAAATGAGTTGAAAAATGAAGAAAAATGAGATAAAATAAGATAATGTATCTTGATCCTCGAGGAGGTTCAAATAGGCGAAAATTTAACGCCGATTTCTTTAAAAGATGGTCAAATAAAATGGCCTATGTTTTAGGTTTTTTATATGCTGATGGCAATATAACCAATGCTGTAAAATCTTCAAGGACTCAGTATATAAAATTTTCGAATAATGATAAAGAAATATTGAGAAAGATTAAACTGGCTTTAGAATCAGAACATGCTATTCGTTCACGCCCACCCCATCTATCATTACATAAAAATGGTAAATTTTATCAAAGCTCAGAGTCTTTTTCCCTTAGGATAGGAAGTAAAAAAATGTTTAATGATTTATTAAAGTTTGGATTAACACCAAGTAAGTCAAAAACTATGAGACTTCCACACATTCCTTCTAAGTATTTACCTCATTTTGTTAGGGGCTATTTTGATGGTGATGGAACTATATACATAGGGCCCAAAGAAAAGATCATAAAAGCTAATGTGTCTTTTTCTAGCGGAGGTGAAAAATTCTTAAAATCTCTTTCCAATAGTTTAACAAAAAACCTCGGTGTTAAAAAAAGAAAAACTTATAAAGGTAAAAGAGATTTTCAAATAAGGTATTATACAAAAGAAAGTATAGACATGTTTAAATTTATGTATAATAATTCAAATAGCTTGTTCCTTCAAAGAAAATTTGATATTTTTAAGCAATTTTTTGATATAAGGAACAAATGGCTAGACAAAAAAGTTGTTAAAATTTTAAATCAGAATACAAAAATATGGCCAGGTACCCAAACAGCTAGGGAACGCTCTGCAAAAGCGTCACACGCGGGTGCAAATCCCGCCCTGGTCTCATAATCGCCGCGGTGTTGGAATGGTATACAATGCGGACTTAAAATCCGTTGGGAATTATCCCGTGTGGGTTCGAATCCCACCCGCGGCACTTAGAAACTAAAAACCACTGCATTAAACAGCGGTTTTTTGAATAGTTTTTAAATTCTTTATTATCCCTCCAATACCTCAATAGTAGTTCTTTTTGCTCCAAAACTCAGAGCCTGCCAATAATCAGCAAGCCAGACATCAACATGATAATATCCTTTTTTTCTGTTCATTCTGTCTTCAACAACAAAGATTTTATCTCCATAAACTTCTGGAATTCTGATTCTTGTTCCAAAAGGTAATAGATTATTAGCTACAATTCCATCTCTAACATAAGAACCAGAAGCAGTAATAAAAGGAGTGTCATCTGTTTGAGATTCTGTGCTTGAATAAGCAGTAATAATTACTGGTAATTCTCTTACAACCCTTGGAGGAGGATTGGTTGGATTAGAAAGAGAACTTAAAGTATTTCCCTGGATAAATGAAAAACTGGGCATTGCATCAAGAGAAATGTCCTTTCTCTGTCCTATCTGATAATACAGCTGGGACAGGGCTGAAAATAGAATTAAAAATATTGTTATTTTAAGCGCCTCAATTGCAAGGCGTTTGTTATACTTGATAGTTGAATTTGTCATATTAAAACCCCTATAAAATCAAGGGGTTTTAGCATAATAGCTGTTTCAAAAACCAGTGTCAAGGGTCAAAAAAAACGCTTCAAAAAGCAAGTTTTAATGGTTGTGAATAAGTGAAAATGAGCGAGAGACGGGGATCGAACCCGCGACCTTCTCGTTGGCAACGAGACGTTCTACCAGCTGAACTACTCCCGCATGTGCCGTGGAGTGGAATTGAACCACCTACCCTTTCTTTTTCAGAGAAATGCTCTACCAATGAGCTACCACGGCTTATTTCGTGGACCCAGAGGGACTCGAACCCTCGACCTTCGGTATGCCATACCGACACTCTAACCAACTGAGCTATGGGCCCCTTCTTTTTGTGTCCCCGACAGGAGTCGAACCTGTATCAATGACTTAGGAGGTCATGATTCTGTCCATTGAACTACGGGGACAAAGGGGACGAATTCTTATGCACTTTTTTAAGAAGATAAATAAATTCTATCAGCTTTTACTCTTGTTGACAATATAAGTTAATGATAAAATTTAAAAAGATAATCAATATAAAACAATCAAAAAGATGCAAAAATCACCAATTGTTGAAATTGCGAAAAAGGTTAATCCAGCTGTTATAACTATTGTTGTTTCCAAAGACCTGCCAAAGATTGAAGGTTTTTATTTTTTCCCTTTTGGAGGAAGACAGTTTATTGTTCCCCGGGTTGAAAAAAATAAGAAAGAAGAAACAAAAATAGGGGGCGGTTCAGGGTTCATTGTTTCCAAAGATGGCTACGTTTTAACGTGCAACCACGTGGTCAAGGATCCAACAGCCAACTATACTGTTATTGTTGAGCCCACTAAAAAATACTCAGCAAAGGTTTTAGCAAAAGACCCATTAATTGATGTTGCTATTTTAAAAATTAAAGACCATTCCCTTCCTTTCATAGAACTGGGTGATTCGTCAAAGATTGAATTAGGAGAATCAGTAATAGCAGTAGGAAATCCTTTAGGAGAATTTGAAGATACAATATCAGCAGGCATTATTTCAGGGTTAAGCAGAAAGATTAAAGCCTACCAAGGCCCAGCACTCAGAGCAACTAGTTTAAGAGGATTAATTCAGACCGATGCTGCTATTAATCCAGGCAACAGTGGTGGTCCTTTAGTAAATATGGAAGGAAAAGCAATAGGTGTTAATACAGCAATGGTTATGGGAGCTCAGAATATTGGTTTTGCCATTCCAATTGATTATGCCAAAAAGGATTTAGAAGAAGTAATGAAGTTTGGGAAAATTAAAAAACCATTTTTAGGAGTAAGGTATTTCATTTTAAATAAACAAGTAGCTCAAGCCAACAAGCTTCCAATTGATTACGGAGCTTTAATTGTCAGGGAAAACTTAGGGGAAAGTGCGATTATTAAAAACTCTCCTGCCGATAAAGCAGGGCTGAAAGAATATGACATTATTCTGGAATGCAATGGTAAAAAAATTAATGAAGAATCTCCTTTGGCTGACTTACTTCAAGAACAAAACATTGGACAAGAAATAACATTGAAAGTTTTAAGAGAAGGGAAAAAAATAAACATTAAAATAAAGCTTGGAGAAAGAAAATAATGGAATCTTTATTCTGGAAAACCGCCCACAAGGCGGTTTTTGGATGATTGGACTACAGGACTAGATTAGAATCTATTTTGAAGCTTAAAATCTTTTCCATTCTGTCTTTTTACCCTTCTGTTGTTTCTCAGTCATGGCTAATTCATCATATATTCCGTCAATTAAATCATAGCTCTTTGCCTCTTCTAATGTCACCCATGCAAAACTATTAACTTCGTCTTCTTGTAATTTAATATCACCAGAGGAATAATCAGCCATACAGGAAATCACTAAGGATGGACTGCCATCTTTATGAACAGTAGCAAGACTTGTTACATATTTAATGTTTTCTATTTCAATTCCAGCTTCTTCTTTGACTTCTCTTCTGAGAACTTTTTCTAAAACATTATACCAATAAAACTCTGTATCTTTTGGAAGAGATAAATAATCTTCTGTTTCTAGCTTTCCTCCTGGCACGGTCCATCTCCCTGCAAACCGCTTTTTATTATCAGAACGTCTGACAATTAAATATTTGCCTTCTTTAATAACAATTGCTGTTATGACTACTTCGTGAAGATATGTTTTTGGTTGATTCATGGTTTCGCCATTTATCCTGTTATTATTTATTCTATCAAAAAATTACCTCTGAGGCGATTTTGTCAGGGTGAGTTACGGGACCAGGTTAGAACCTGTTTGGGCAAGGTTTAAATAAAAAGAGAGCAAGTAAGAAATATGCTCTTTAATAGGCTAAAATTATTTTTAGTCTAAATTGCTATTGTATACTCCTTCTTTGTATCACTTACTAATTCATCGACTTGGCTACCAGCCTTCTTAATTCTATGTATGATTTCTTTTATTCTTTCCTGAACTCTTTCTTTTTCCTCAGGTGGGTCTGTTTCTTTTGCGACTATCTTGTCGTCTAAATGTGAACAAATAACATATCTATATTCGGAAGGACTACTTTGACCTATTGAAATATCCCACTTCTCAAGAAATAGATTATTGTCTTCTACTATTTTTGCAAGGTCTTTCCAGGTTAAACAATCTTGCTCGTGTATTTTTATCCCCACTCTTAAATATGGCTTACCATTTTTAACAAGATAATTATATCCATAACTCCAATTAGGAGAATTTTCATTTTCTTTCAGATTCCAACACCTCTTTATTTTTTAAATATCTTATTTAAACTCTAATTGCTTTATTATACCAAAAACCCGAGAAACAATCTCGAGCTAAGTCAGGGTCATAAACTAAGTATTATTATAATTGATATTATGAAAGCTTTGGAAGATTATGAGTATATTGAGAGGTTGAGGCGGAAATTTAAGTTAATACGGGAATTTAACCAGGAGAAGGTTGCACAACTAAGTTAGAGTTTGTTTGAGTTAAGATTAAAATCGGTAATATCCTTAAAACTACATGTACAAGGGGCGTTCTTACATACATGACAATTATTAGAGAACATAATAGAAAGCTCTTTTGCCACACTTATTCCTAATGAGTTAAAAACACTCAATGCACAAGAGAAGAAATCAGCAGCTTCTAATTCAAGGTTTTTAAAATCTTCATCTTTATGTCCTCCACGGTAAGTTAATAACGCCTCTGAAAACTCGCCTGCTTCTTCTGCCAAATGAATACCTGCTCGTTCTATGGTCCGTTTATCAGCTGGATATATTTTATTAAACATATTTTGAAACTCTTCCAAAGTTTTTGGTTTTTTACTTTCGTCTATAGAAATACTTTTCCTCTTTTTTATATTTTTTTCCTTGCAAGAACATGGACATGAACCACAATAGGAACACAAGTAGGGAAACCTCTTCCATGTTTGATTTTCTATGTCAATATGAAGCTGATTCATTGTAGACATAAACCAGCTAAAAGCTATTAATAAATTAATTTTTGTTTTTTCTTTATCGTTTTTTCTAATACCTTTAAGTCCCCTCATCATAAAACGTTCAACATTACTAACCATATTCCATAGACTGAAATATCGATCATTAGAAAGACCATACACTTCTTTTACAAAACTTTGATATTCTCTTATTGTTGTATTTTGTTTAACTGAAGCCATATATTCTACCATAGCACAAACCCGAGCCGAATACTCGGGCTTTAAAAACTGAAAAGTATAATAAAATTACGCAGGGTGAGCGACGGGACTCGAACCCGCAACCTTCGGGTCCACAACCCGAAGCTCTAACCAATTGAGCTACGCCCACCATATACGAGTTACAATATACTAAATACTAAACGCAAACAAGTGCCCCGTGAGGGACTCGAACCCCCAACCTTGAAGTTAAGAGCTTCTTGCTCTACCAGCTGAGCTAACGGGGCGATTATATTCCAAATTAAGATTACGGAATACTTATTGATCTGACAACTTCTCTAAAACGCTTGCGATTTTTAAATTTTAATGGAACACCAATACACCAATATTTAATTGTACTCTTAGAAACGTTTAACTCTTTTCCTATTTCTCTATAGCTCCTCCCTCTTTTTCGAAGATCAACAGCTTCCACATTTGTTTTAGGAGAATATTTTGATTTGCTCATATTAAAAATTGATTGAGCTATAGAGGTTTAGTTTATGGGCACTGAATTCTCCACCAACCTTCTTCTACTTCTTCGGTTGCTGGGTCATCCGTAAGGCCAGTCCATTCAGCAACACCAATGCTGGCTAAGAAACTATTTAAGAATACCCAGGCAACAAATATTATTACAATACCTATAACCACCGCAGTAATAATACCTTTAGCTTGCTCAACTTTTGCTGGAGACTGGCCAGCGCCTAGAAAAGTAAATCCGCCCCAGACCAACATCGCAGCTCCTATAATAGGAGTTAAACAGGTTAAAACAAACATAAGGAGATTGTTGATAAGAACAAAAATATGACAAAATTCACAATTCGACTGCGGTGTTAAGCATATTGTTTTGTCATTGGGATCAAATTCTGCGCAACCACCACAAGGAACTATTGGACCTTCACAAATTGCAAAAATCTTATTTGGAACCAATAAAACTAAGAGTAATAAAATTATGAAAAACTTTTTATTCATCAATTTTTATTATAATCTTTAAATGAAAACCTATCAACTAGCCACGTTTAATATGGGTACCCCCGGAAGGACTTGAACCCTCATCCCTGGTTCCGAAGACCAGTACTTTTTCCATTAAGCTACGGGGGTAAATTTATTTTTTACTTAAAATTTCTAAAATGCCCTGTTGCCATCCCATTATCCTTCTAAATAAATTAACATCACCTATATCGATTCTGCACACTCCTTTGTAATCTGAATTTTTTTTAATTTTATAAAAGGTTGGTTTATAAGTAGTTTTTCCAAATCTTTCTACGGGAATTTTTGTAATTTTTGACCAAAATTTTTCACAATTTTCATTTCTATAAATTTTATGTATATAAATATGAATTTTGAATTTTACCTCAGGAACTTTACAAATCTCTCTAAACCATTCCATCATTATCTTAATTAATCGAGGATCAGAGTTGGAAAACTGAACATATTCATGAGCTTTACTTCCTTCTGCCCAATAAAGAGCAGTTCCTATTAAGAAAAGGGGGTTTTTAAAAAATAAAGATGATTCTTTTCTTGCGTTTTCAGTGATAATTTTTATTTGCAAAATACGTTTCTTTCTTCTAGTCCAAGCGGACTTCATACGTGCGTTACAAGTAATTGTTTCGATATTTCTTTTAAGTTTTTCTTCTTGTTCTTGCGTTAGTCTAACATTTCTCAACCATCCAGACAAGGTACTTTTTGAAAGATTAGGGATTATGTTTATTATTTCCCTATAACTTTTACCTTGAATCCTTAGCTTAATTGCTCTTTTTTTGTCTTTTAATCTTATCTTCATAAAAATGCGAACCTTTATAAATTCATTATTTTATTATAACAAGAAGGTTCGAATTAAACAATATCCTTGATGAATTGAAAAAAGCAGGATTTTAAGCTAAAATTTCTAAACATGGATATTCCGAAACAAGTAAAATCTATTATTGAAAAACTGGAAAAAAAAGGCTTTAAGGCCCATATTGTTGGTGGTTGTGTTAGAGATTTTTTAAGAGATGTGAGACCAAACGATTGGGATATAACAACTAGCGCTAAACCAGAGCAAATCCAGAAATTGTTTCCAAAGAGTTTTTATAAAAACAAGTTTTTCACTGTTACTGTTCAAACTGACAGCAAAGAGCCAGAACTAAAAGAAATTGAAATCACTACTTATCGTTTAGAAACAAAATATACTGACAAGCGCCATCCAGAACAAATCAAGTTTGCAAAAACAATTGAAGAAGATTTGGAAAGAAGAGATTTTACTATTAATGCTATGGCTATTGAGTTAAAGGATAAAAAAACAAAAATCATTGACTCTTTTAATGGACAAGAAGATTTAAAAAACAAAATAATCAGAGCTGTTGGAAAACCAGAGAAAAGGTTTTCAGAAGATGCTTTAAGAATGATGAGATCTGTGAGATTTGCTGCAACTTTAGGAGAAGATTTCAAGATTGAAAAAAACACTGCTCAAGCTATTAAGAAAAATTCTATCTGGCTTCAGGCAATTTCAAAAGAAAGAGTCAAAGATGAGTTGATAAAAATTATAATGTCAGAACAGGCTGCCAGTGGCATTGAGCTTTTAAGAGAGCTAAAGCTTTTAAAATACATTATTCCAGAATTAGAAGAGGGTTATAAGGTGGCTCAAAACAAACACCATATTTATGAGTGCTATGAACATTATATTCGTTCTTTGGATTTTGCAGCTAAAAAGGGTTTTAGCATGCATGTTAGATTGGCTGCTTTATTCCATGATATTGGCAAACCAAGGTCTAAGAGAGGAAAAGGAAAAGATGCTACATTTTATAATCATGAAATAATAGGAGCAAAAATGACACTGGAGATTTTAAATCGTTTAAAGTTTTCAAAAAAGGACATTAAAAAGATTGTTAAGCTTGTAAGGTATCATCTTTTTTATTACACACCTGAAGAGGTTGGCGAGAGCTCTGTTAGAAGACTGGTTCGTCAGGTTGGACCAGAAAATATGAAAGAGTTGCTTGAAGTGAGAATGGCTGATAGGATTGGCTCTGGAGTTCCAAAAGCTGAACCTTATAAACTGCGTCATTTAAGATATGTAATTGAGAAAGTTGCTCAAGATCCCATTTCAGCTAAAATGCTGAAAATTACTGGAAATGACATAATGGAAATTTTGAAAATAAAGCCAGGACCAGAAGTAGGACAGATACTTGATATTTTACTTGGATATATTTTAGAAGATCCTAAAAAAAATACTAAAAAGTTTTTGGAAAATGAAATTAAAAAACTATCAAAGATGGATAAAAAAGAATTGTTGAATTTAAGTCAAAAATCAAGAAAAGAACGGGAGGAAATTGAAATGAAAAAAGATAAAATGACAAAAAAGAAGTATTGGGTAACATGATACGGGGTGTAGTATAACGGTAGTACGCGGGCATCGGGAGCTTGTGGCCTGGGTTCAATTCCCAGCACCCCGACAGGGCCTATAGCTCAATGGTAGAGCGCTACATTCGCATTGTAGAAACATGAGTTCGACTCTCATTAGGTCCATTAGTTTTCAGCTGAATTAAAGCTTATTATTATTCTTTGCAAGGCACTGATATTAGAAAAAACAGCTAAGATTATTATTGGATAAATTACCAGATTAATATCAAAAATTCCTAAAAACATTGAGGTTGCGATTGAAATTACTCTTTCTGTTCTTCCAAAAAAAGCTGGCGCTGGTTTTTCCATAACCAACTCTTTTTCTTTAGCAGCTGCTTTTGCGTAAGTTGTCATCAGGCCTCCTAAAAACGACAAGCCAACCCAGATTCTGAAAGGTAAAATAAAGAATTTTAAAGGTAGAAGTAAAAACCCTAAAAGAACTATTCCATTGACATATCTGTCGCAAATAGTGTCTAGATACGCTCCTTTTTTCGAAGCTTGTCCTTTTATTCTTGCCACAGCTCCATCAATAAGATCTAGGATTCCTGCAGAAATGAAGAATAAGAAAGCTAAAACAAAATTAAGATTGATCAGAAAATAAAAAGAAATAAAAGCAAAAACAATGCTCATTAAAGTAAACTGAGCTGGCGCTAAACCAGTTTTAGAAAATACATTTCCTAAAAAATCTTCAAGAAATTTAAATTTTTCCCTTATTTCACCCAACATAAATTATTTAAATATTTTAGATAATCTAATAATCCCTCTTTTCGTTCTTTCTGTTATTTTTTCAAAAAAGCTGAATTCTTTTCCTTTAATTTCACAGTTTTTGTTTTTTATCGCTTCTAATACCTGCTCAATTGATAAGTCCTTTCCTGGAATTTCCAAATAGGCCCTGCCAATGAATTTTGGCTCATGGGCATCAGAGCCAGCAGTAAAAGCTAAATTATGTTTTTTTACAAACTCTTTAGCTTTTTTATTGCCAGTAAGAATAGAGGCATTAAATACTTCAATAGCATCAACTTTACCAATAAAATCTTTCAAATCTTTTTTAAAAGAATGCCAGTCGCCAAAAGGATGAGCAATAATCGCCAATCCATTTTGTTCTTTTATTTTTTCAATAGTTTTCTCTGCTGACAAACCTTTTTCAATTTCCTTTTTAACATTTAAAGCTATTATATCTCCATCTCTGCTTTTAACCTCAATTGCTGGAATAATTAAAATTGGTTTATCTTTTGCATACTCAATTGCTTCAAATGCTCCTTGAATTTTATTATGATCAGTAATTGCTATGCAGTCTATTCCTTTTTTGATTGCAGTATCGATTATTTTCTTAATTGAAGAATCACTATCATAAGAATAATGGCTGTGGGTGTGTAAATCGCATTTCATTTGACCATCTTAACATAATTTTTTTATTAAACAATAAATACTGTATACTAAATACAATATACCTATGTATAAACTTATCCTGTCATCTCTTTATTTTTTTCTGCCTGCGTATTTTACCAATATGACGCCTCCTTTAGCCAAAAGATTTAGAGTTTTTGATTTTTTAGACAAACCCATTGATTCTAATAAAACTTTCAATAATAAACCAATACTAGGAGTTCATAAAACCTGGAGGGGAATAGCAACCGGAATAATTGTCGGAATTTCGGTTGCTTGCTTACAAAAATGGCTTTATCAGTTTTCCTGGATTAAAGAGATTTCTTTTTTTGATTATGAAAGAATTAATATTTTGATTTTAGGTCTTTTACTATCTTCTGGCGCTCTTTTTGGCGACTTAATTTTTGCATTTATTAAAAGAAGATTAGGCCTGAAGCCAGGCGCAAAATTTATTCCATTTGACCAGATAAATTATGTAATAGGAGCATATATTTTCTTTTACTTGACTTCATTTTCTAAAATTGATAACTTGGTTTGGATTATACTTTTAATATTTACTTTTTTCCTTCATATCATAGTAAATCGGTTTGGTTATCACTTGAGATTACATAAGGCAAAATGGTAAGATTAAAGATTAAAATAAACACTAAAATAATATGATTCAAGAAGTAATTACCTTAGTTTGGCAAAATATAGTTGAAGTTTCCCCTGCTATTATCGGAGGAATCCTGCTTCTATTATTTGGATTTATTATTGCTGGTTCTTTAAAGAGACTGGCGATTGCCTTTCTTAAAAGAATCAGGTTAAACCAGGTTTTAAGAAGATTGGGCCTTGATGATACTTTATCAAAAATAGATGTTCGTTTTGATGCATCTAATTTCTTTGGAGATGTAGTTAAATGGTTTTTCATCTTCGTATTTTTAATGGCATCTTCAGAGGTAATAGGACTGACTCAATTCAGCCGATTCCTTGAAAGAGTGATTGAGTATTTTCCAAATATTTTCATTGCTTTTTTAATGTTTGTGGTTGCTGCTTTTATTGCTGATTTTTCAAAGAAGATTGTTGTTGGAACACTGGAAAAAGAAAGAATAATTTACTCCAAATTCCTTGGAAGATCAATTCATTGGGCAATATGGTTTTTTGCGCTTTTAGCTATTTTATATCAGCTTCAGATTACTCCATCTTTAATTTTAGTAATATTTATTGGTATGGTAGCTGCCCTTTCAATTTCTGTGGGAATTGCTTTTGGTCTGGGAGGAAAAGATTTAGCTTCCAGAATCCTTAAGGAATTAGAAGAGAAATTTAAGTAAGAATTTTGGGTTTTGTAAAAATGCAGTATCTTAGCCAAAATGATTTAAAAAAAATGATTCTCCTTTCTTATGAAAGGATTAATAAAGAAAAAGAAGCAATTAATAAAATCAATGTTTTTCCAGTGCCAGATCAGGACACTGGGAACAATGTTGAAAAAACCTTATCTGGTATTAAAAAAACAATTGAAGATAGTGATTTCGACACTTTAAGTGATTTCACAGAAGCAGTTTTAGATGGAGCTCTGACTGCTGCTCAAGGAAATGCCGGTGTGATTTATACCGGTTTTTTAGCTGGTTTTTTGCCAGAATTAACTGAAAGAATTGATGTTAATAACTTAGCGTTGGCTTTTGAGAAAGGTGCCAAAAGAGCTAAAGAAAGCATTCAAAACCCGCAACAAGGCACAATCCTGGATGTTATTGATGCTACGGCTTCAGTGTTTAAAAAAGCATCTGGCAAAGAAGATGATATTATTTCTGTATTTGAAAAAGCAGTCAAAAATGCAGACAAAGCACTGATTGAAACTAAAGAAAAAATGGAGATTTTGAAAAAAGCAAATGTGGTTGATGCAGGTGGCCTGGCCTTTTTAATTATTTTAGAGAGTCATTTAGAAGCTTTAAAAGGCAGGGGCGGGGAAGCAAGGCCGCAAGAAAAACCCTCAGAAAAAGTTAAAAGATTTATTCAGATTATTTCTAACCGCTACGAAGTTGTTGCTTTAATTGCAGATCCTGTTTTAGAAATAAAAAAAATAAAAGAAAGATTAGAGAAATTAGGAAATTCTATTGATATTGTTCAGGTTAAAAACAGAGTGAAAATTCATATTCACAGCGACTATCCTGACGAGGTAAGATCTGTTTTAAAGAAAATAGGAGAAATAAAAAGTTTGAGGATTGAAGATGTGACAAAAGAAATAGTTGGAGAAGAATCGATAAGAGCTGTGTCAGTGGGGCTTGTTACTGAAAGTTCATCAATGCTTTTGTCTAAGATTATTGAAAGATACCAGATAGAGTTAATTGATTGTGAGAAGAAATTATCAGAAGAGAAAATATCAAATCAAAACATCTTTCAAAGGTTGAGAAAAAGAAAGATAAAAATTCCTGGCTTGACTTATAGGCATTATTTGAGTACTTTTGAAAAACAACTTAAAAAATTCAGCAGTGTTTTATGCATTGTAAGTTCATCAAAACTGTACAATTGTTATGATTTAGCAATGAAAGCAAGGTTAGCAAGCTCCAACCCCCGAAAGATATTTGTTTTTGATTCATTAAATACAGGAACTGGTCAGGCATTAGTTGTTCTAAAATCCATTGAGCTGACACAAGAACAAAGAAGTATAGATGACATTGTAAAAAAGCTTAAAAGCTTTGTTTCTAGAATGCACCATTATGTGTTTTCTGAAAACTTTAAACAAACAACCAGAGCTGGTAAAATAAAGCTCTACCTGGTGCTGCAGGTTAAGAACGGCAAGGTTTTAAAAACAGGAGTTATCTTGGCTCAAAACAGCACTGAAGCTTTAATAAAAAAGATTTTAAAAGAGTCTAAAAAATTCAAAAAAATCAGAGTGATATTAGGATATTCTAAAAGTATTGAGGCTGTTAAAAAAATAAAAGATGGTTTGAAATCAAAAACTAAAGCTGATATTTCTTTTATGAATTTAATGCCTTTATCTGTTACCAGTGTGATAGGGAGTCAATCTATAGCTGCGAGCTGGACAGGAATTTTAAAAAAATAAAAATAATAAATACAAGATAAATTTCAACAACATGTATATTAAAGGTGTAGGAATGACAAAATTTGATTATTCTCAAAAGCCCTGGTGGAAACAGGCCTATGAAGCAGCAATGGAAGCGCTTGAGGATTCTAAAATGAAAATCTCTCAAATTAATGGAATTGTTTTTACAGGAATGTCTAGCGCCGCTGCTGGAGAACATCAAACCCATAAAGTATCTCTTATTTCTGATTTATTTAAAACCAATGTGCCAATTATTGAGACTCCTTCAGTTTGCTCTGGCGGAGGCGTAGCAACCTGGACAGGCGCTAGATTAGGTCTTAAAAATGTTTTGGTCTTAAGTGGTGAAAGGATAGTATATAACATCAGTGAAATAACAACAGACAATATAATGTCAGCAGCTGAAAAAGTGATTGAACAGCCAGAAGGCATGCTTTTTCCTGTTCAAAATGCATTGGTCTGGCAGCAGTATATGAAAAAATATGGCGCTACAATGGATGACCTGGCTTTGATTGGTTTTAAAAATCATAAAAACGCTGTCTTAAACCCCAAAGCATATTTCTATAATCGTCCTGTTTCACTTGAACAAATAAAGAACTCACCAGTTGTCGCTTCACCTTTAAGACTGCTTGATTGTTCTTTGTCAATTAACGGGGGCGCTGCTGCTATTGTTTCTTCTGAAAAAACTGACATTGAAATTATTGGCTCTGGTTTTGCCACTGATTATCTTTTAACTTTCTTGCGTGATGACATCACTCATTTTAAAGCAACAAGATTAGCAGCAAAACAAGCGTTTGAAGAAGCAAAGTTAAAGCCAAGTGATATTGATGTGGCTGAGATCCATGATGCTTTTACTTCTGTAGAACTATTCTCTTATGAGGACTTAGGATTTGCGCCAGTTGGTAAAGGAAGAGAACTGATAAGGTCAGGTAAAATAGACTTGGATGGTGAAATGCCGGTTAATTCTTCAGGAGGATTAAAAGCAAAAGGCCATCCCATATCAGTAACAGGGCTGGCCCAGATATATGAAATAGTAAATCAGTTAAGAGGTAAATGCGATAAAAGACAAGTAAGTCCAGTTCCTAAAATCGGGCTTTGCCACAACATAGGTGGATCAGGAGGGAGTGTTACCGTCCATATTTTTAAAAGAATTACTTAGTTTCAAATTTTTCCAAAAGATCTTTTAAGTCTTTTTTAACTTTTTCTGAAGATTCAATTATACCAATTCCTTTATCTGGCAAGCCATAAATTATTGCAGTTCCTTTTTCAGAAAGCAAAACAGCAGGAATAACCAGCAGGTCTTCCTCTCCTTCAACAAAAATGTTTTTTTCTTCTTTGATTGCCTGGTCAACAATCTGCCAAACCTCAGCATTGATAACGCCAGCAGGATTAGAGCATTCCAGAGAGAAAGGTAGGATATTTTCAACTGGCTCTCTCTTTATCTTGCCGTCAAAAATCTTGACATCAGAAGGAAGGGCCAAAGAACAATAATCACCTACTGTAATTACTTTTTTGAATCCTTTTTCTTTGATAAATTTCTGGCACTTTTTAAAAACTTCATTATTTTTGCCAAAAATGGCTGTTCCCCAAATCTTTTTTAATTCCGGCTTGAGCTTTTCGGGCAAATAATATGTTTTTGTAATTTTTTCAAAATTCATATAATTTATAATTATACATTATTCATTATTATCTAACATATCATGGCTTTTTTTCAATGTCCCAAATGTAAAAATAAATGGCAGCATAATATCAGTAAATGTCCTGATTGTTTTTTAGATGTCAAAAGATTAAAAAGCAGAAAGATTAAAGTGATTGGTATCAGTGAGATTAAAATCCCAGCTATTTTACATCTTAAAACGCCTTATTTTGTTTTGGTTTTGGAAGATGAGCAAGGCAACCGTTGGACGCAGAAATCTATTAAAGAGTACAAGATTAATGATGAATTTAGTATTAAGCCTTCCCATAATAAAAAAGCTGTGTCTTTATGGAAAGTAAAGTACGATATTTTAGAGGCAATTGAAAAAACCATTGAATTGCTTGGGGGATTAGAAATCAACAAAGGTTCTAAGATTCTGATTTTGCCTACATTAATATCTGCCAAACATCCTCATTTTGCTGATAATACAACCCCTGAATTTTTGGAAGCCGCAATTAAATTTTTGGTTCAATGCGGGGCTGATTTAAAAAACATTAAAATAGCTGGTCAAAGTTTTAATGACGTGTTGATTGAAGCTTCAGCTCAAAAATCTCAGATTTTAAATATTGCCTTAAAATACAAAATAGCTGTTTTAAATTTAGCAAAAACCAAATTTATTAAAAAAGAAATAAATGGCTTAACTGTTCAGATTTCAGAACAAGCATTTAAAAATGATTTAATAATCAATCTGCCAAAATTAAAGCTGGATCCGCAAGTAATAATCAAAGGCGCAACTAATAATATTTTAACCCTGCTGGATAAAAAATCCCACCTTTCTTTAAAAGATAATAATTACGAAAGAGTGCTTAAGAAAATAAATGAAGTTTTGCCAGAATATTTAAGTTTGGCTGAAGGGATATCAATTCAAAGAAGTGATAAAATCGTAGTATCTTTGGGGTTGGCTTTTGCCAGTTTTAATTCTTTAAACCTGGATAGAATCTTTGCTGAAATTGCAATTATCAAAAATTTGCCAGAATATTTAAAAGATATTAAAATTGAACATATTCCAACGACAGGAAGGCATCCAGAAGAATTACAATATAATGTAGAAAAGATTTACTAAAATTATGAAAGGAAAAACAGTTTCAATAACAGGTTCGTTTCAGGGAATAGAAAAACAGATTATTCTAACTAAAAGCATTGTTCAAATTTTGGGCTTTGCTGTTTTAACTGGAATAAGTGCTGGATTAAAACTTGAAATAGGGGCTGTTCCAGTGACTGCCCAAACGCTGATTGTTTTATTGAGCGGGGCTTTATTAGGAAGCAAGAAGGGGGCTTTATCTCAATTTACTTATTTAGCCGGAGGACTGATTGGATTTCCTTGGTTTTCTCGCGGAGGAGGAATGGTTTATATTATGAGCCCTACTTTTGGTTATATTTTAGGTTTTGTATTAGCATCTTATTTCACTGGTTTGTTATTTGAAAAGGGCTGGGATAAAGAAATTAAAAAATCTGTCTTAGTATTGCTAATTGCAAGTTTTGCTATTTATATTCCTGGGCTTCTGTGGCTGGCAAGATTTATTGGATTTTCAAAAATTTTGACAGTTGGCTTCTACCCTTTTGTTATAGGAGATATATTAAAGATATCTCTAGTTGCGCTAATTTTATCTTTCAGTTTAAAACAAAAAAAAGTGGAAAGTTTAAATAATTTAGAAATCAAATAATGAAAGGAAAAACAGCTTTAATAACAGGTTCATCTCAGGGGATAGGAAAAGCAATTGCTATCAAGCTTGGCGTCTTAGGCGTAAACATTGCCTTAAATGATATTGCACCCCAAGAAGAGAGCTTAAAAGAATTAAAATCTCAGATTGAGGCTCAAGGAGTTAGAGTTCAGTATTTTTTAGCTGATGTTTCAAAGCTGGAAGAGACCCATAAAATGGCTGAAAAAATAAAACAAGAATTTGGAGGGTTAGATATTTTAGTCAACAATGCTGGAATAACAAAAGACAGAACGCTTCTGAAAATGACCAAAGATGAATGGCAAAGAGTGATTGACGTTGATTTAACAGGAGTATTTAATGTAACTAAATCATGCCTGCCTTTAATTATTGCCAGTAAAGGGAAGATAGTGAATATTTCTTCAGTAATAGGACAGCGTGGAAATTTTGGCCAGACAAACTACGGAGCTGCTAAGGCCGGAGTAATTGGTTTTACAAAATCCTTAAGCAAAGAAGTTGGTAAATTCAATGTTAATGTTAATGCAATTACGCCTGGTTTTATTGAAACACGGCTGACAAATAAAGTCCCTCTTCAATTTAAACTAATGCTTAAAAAATTGACTGCTTTGGGAAGATTTGGAAAACCAGAGGAAGTAGCAGATTTGGTGGCATTTTTATGCTCAAATGAAGCCAGTTTCATAACCGGAGCAGTAATTAATATTGATGGAGGGTTGTCAATTTAATGATGAAAAAAAACCAAATTAAAAAAATTATTCCTTATGATGAACCCTTTTTATGGGTTGATGAGATAGAAAGCATTTCAGCAAGAACTATTGTTGGTTATAAGGATACGTCAAAGAATGACCCTCACTTCAAGGGGCACTTTGTTGGGTTTCCAATTATGCCAGGAGTATTGGTTATTGAAGGAATAGCCCAAACAGCAACAATTCTTTTACGTACAAAGATTGGTTCTTCCCATAAGAATAAGCACATGTTGGCATATCAGGTCAGAAGCGCTTTTTTTTATGAGCCCATTTTTCCTGAGCAAAAGATAAAGTATAAAGTCCAGCTTTTGGGTTTTTATGGCGATAAACTTGCTAATTTTAAAGGAGAGGCCTTTGTTGATGATAAAAGAAAGTGTGAAGTAAGATTTAGCATTGCAATTGTAGATAAAGATGATTTTAAAAAAAAGTTCTTGGAAAAACACAGCAGGCCTGTTCCTCAAACCAAACTCCCTCCTTTAAAAATTGGAAATCTTTTTACTAAAATTCCAATAATTCAAGGAGGTATGGCAGTAAGAGTGTCTCTTCATAATTTAGCTGGTAATGTGGCAAAAAATGGAGCAGTAGGTATTATTGCTGTTTCAGGAATGAATGATCCGAATGAAGTTAAATCAGAAATTAGAAAAGCCAGAAAAATTGCCGGATCAAATGGATTAATTGGAATCAATATTATGGGTGTGATAGGTCGTTTTACTGAACTGCTTGAGGCAGCCATGGAAGAGAAAATTGATTTAGTTATTCAGGGAGCAGGATTCAGAACAGATATCTTTGAAATGGGCAGGAAATATAATATTCCAATATTCTCAATGGCTTCATCTGTTAAGGTTGCTAAAAAGGGTGAAGCAATGGGAGCTGTGGCAGTGGTGGTTGAGGGAAAAGATGCTGGAGGCCATCTGGGGTTTCCAAAAGGCCATGCTTTTAGGAAAACCATTGACATTCTTAAAGACGTGGTAAAAGAAGTAAAAATACCAATAATTGCTGCTGGAGGAATATTCGATGGAAAAGATATTGTAGAAATGTTGAGAGCAGGTGCAAAAGGGGTTCAAATGGCAACAAGGTTTGTAACGACAAAAGAATGTGATGTCCATGACAATTTCAAGCAAGCTCACTTAAAAGCTAAGAAAGAGGATGTTGTAATAATTCATTCTCCTGTTGGGCTGCCTGGCAGAGCAATCAAGAATTCTTTTGTCAAAAAAATCCTGGAAGGCAAAGCCCCGAAACCAGACCCTTTAAAATGCCAGGGATGCATAGGAATGGCCTGTGATAAGAGCTATTGTATTTTAGATGCTTTAGAAAAAGCCAGAAAAGGAGATATAGAGAACGGGCTTATCTTTGCTGGTTCAAACGTCTGGAGAGTTAATAAAATAACCACTGTCAAAAAACTGCTTGAAGAATTGGTCGAAGAAGCAAATGAAATTTTAAAGAATAAACCTTTATTAATTAATGACTGATTATATGCTTGGCTCTAAATTAACTAAATTATTAGGAATTAAATACCCGATAATTCAGGGGGCAATGGCTGGAATATCAGATTCTGTGTTAGTTTCAGCTGTTTCAAACGCCGGGGGATTAGGAGTTATTGGCGCTGGTTTTTTATCTGCTCAGTGGCTGGAGGAAGAGATTGACAAGACTAAAAAATTAACTGATAAACCTTTTGCAGTTAATTTAATGCTCCAGAATTCAAACATACCAAAACTGATAGAAATAATAATTGAAAAGAAGGTGCCTATTATTTCAACTGGAGGAGGAAATCCCCTGCCTTTAATCCCGCATTTAAAAAGAGCAGGAATTAAAATTATGACTGTGGTTGCATTAACAAGATTAGCCAAGAAAATGAAAGAAAGCGATGTTGATGTTATTGTGGTGGAAGGAATGGAATCAGGCGGTCATATTGGCAAGAAAACAACGCTTAGCTTGGTGCCTCAGGCAAAGAAAGTACTGGAGAATACTCCTTTGGTTGCAGCTGGAGGTATTTATGATGGAAAAACAGCAGCAGCAATGTTTGTGTTGGGAGCTGATGGAGTTCAGATGGGGACCAGATTTTTAGCAAGCAAAGAGTGTGATATTAATAAGGATTATAAAGCTGCGATATTAAATGCAACTGATGAAGATATAATTACAGTGGGAGAATTTACTGGTCATCCAGTAAGATTAATAAAAAATGAATTAACTGAAAAAGTTAAGAAATTAGAGGAAAAAAATCCTTTTCCTGAAGAAGTGAGAGCTGATGCTTATTCTTCTTCAAAATTATTAAATACTGATATTAATCAGGCTCCTCTTCTGGCCGGGCTCTGTGCCGGAGACATTAAAGAGATTAAAACCTGTAAAGAGATTATAGAAGAAACAATAAAGGAAGCTGAAAAGATTCTAAGAGGGACAAGGTTATAACAGACAAATTATAATGAACAGACTAGTTTCTTGGTTTTGTAAAATTTTTATTGCTCCAATTGTTAAACTTCTTTTTATTAAAAGAGTTAAAGGATGGGAAAACATTCCCAAAACGAACTTTATTTTAGCATCAAATCATGAAAGCCATCTGGATTGGATAATTGATGGCTATATTTGTGTTCCCAGGAGATTTCATTTTATTGGCCAGACCGACCAGTATGGCGGATTAATAAAACTATCTCTCTATGTTATGTACTTTCTTGCTGGAGTCATTCGCTTGAACAGAAAAAGTAAAGAATCAAAGAAAAAAATGTTCGAAGAAGCAATTAAAAGCTTAAAGATGGGAGATTGTTTAATAATTTATCCAGAAGGAACAAGAACCAGAACTGGCCGGATAGGAAAGGGAAGATATGGAGTAGCTAGGATGGTTTTAGAATCAGGAAAGCCGATCTTGCCAATGGCAATTAAAGGAACTTTTGAGCTTCTCCCTCCGAAAAGCAGACCTAAAGCAAATAAGATAAAAAGAATTGTTGAAATTAATATTGGTAAACCTCTTTATTTTAATAATGAATACGAAAAAGCAAAAAGCCTTGATAATGATTCAGAGCAATATAAGTTATTGCTTTCTGAGATTACCAGTAAAATGATGGATAAGATTATTTTTTTAAGATCAGAACTAGATTCAGGAAAATGAAAACAAGTTTTATTTATTTCTGTAAATATATATCTTCTCCTATTATTGAAAGGTTTTTTTTGGAAAAAATAGAAGGAAAAGAAAATATTCCCAGCACTAATTTTATTCTTGCTCCAAATCATCTTGACGGAAAAGATCACTGGCTTCTTATGGTTTTATTGAAAGAGAGATTGAAAAATGTTCGTTTTGTTGGAGCAATGGACAGTTTAAAAACCTTGTTTATGTCAACAATGCTTTATTATTTTGCAAATACAATCAAGGTAAACAGAAGAACAGTAAACAGAGAGATTTTTTTAACCAAGCTGGCTAAAAGCGTGAAAGAAAATAAAATTATAGTTATTTATCCTGAAGGCGACAGTAATAATAAAAAATATCTTTTAAAAGGTAAAACAGGTATAGCAGAATTAACTCTTAGAACAGGCATTCCAGTCGTTCCAGTAGGAATAAGGGCAGTTAATAATTCCTTTAAAAGAATAATAACAGTAGGCAGGCCACTTGACTATTTGAAAGAAAGAGAGATGATGAAAAAGGTTAAAGACAATCATCAGGAATACAGCTTACTGCTGCGAAAAATAACAGATGATATAATGCAGAAAATATCTAAATTATCTCAAAAACCCTATCAATATGCAGATTAAAAAGATTCTTATTGCCAACAGAGGCGAAATTGCTCTTAGAATAATCAGAACCTGCCAGGACATGGGAATTAAGACCGTGGCTCTTTGTCCCTTTAAAGGAGAAGAGTCAAATTTTCTTGAAACAAGACTGGCGGATGAGTATTATTTCCTAGAGAAAGAAGGCTCTTCTGGTTATCTGGACCAGAAGAGAATAATTGAAATTGCTAAAAAAGCTAAAGTTGATGCCATTCATCCTGGTTATGGTTTTCTGGCTGAAAACTGGAAATTTGCCAGGTCTGTTGAAAAAAATAAAATTAAGTTTATCGGGCCCCACTTTAAAACTTTAAAAAAGCTGGAAGACAAGATTGAGGCAAAAAAAGTTGCCAGAAAAGTAGGAATCCCAACACTGCCAGCAAGCAAGGGCTCCATTAAAACCAAGAGTGATTTAGTGAAGTGGGTTTTGAAAATCAAACCTCCGTTTATTTTAAAGGCCAGGAAAGGAGGCGGAGGTATTGGCATCAGAGTTATTGGCTCTAAGATTGATTTTGGAGATATCTTTTCAATTTCTGCTGGGATAAAAAGGCAGATGGCAAAGTCCTTTTCTGATACTGATTTCTTTCTTGAAAAACACTTATCCCATGCAAAACACATTGAGTTTCAGATTCTGGGAGACGGGAAAAACGTTGTTCATCTCGGAGAAAGAGAATGCACAATTCAAAGAAGGTTCCAGAAACTGCTTGAAGAAGCTCCTTCTCCTTCCCTAGATGTTCAAACAAGAGAAGAAATGGCTAACTTGGCAGTTAAGATTGCAAAAGAGTTAAAGTATAAAGGAGCAGGCACTGTTGAGTTTTTAATAGATAAAAACAAAGATTTTTATTTCTTGGAAGTTAATCCAAGAATTCAGGTAGAGCATCCTGTCACAGAAGCAATAACAAAAATAGATATTGTTGAGCAGCAGATGAGAATTGCCCAGGATCAACCGCTTCTATTTTCTCAGGATGACATTACATTTGATGGCTGGGCCATTGAGGCAAGGATTAATGCTGAAGATCCTAAGAAGAACTTCAGGCCTAATCCTGGTATGATATCAAAATATATTGCTCCTGGGGGCAAGGGCATTTTTGTTCATAGTTTTATTCATTCAGAGCAAGAAATCTATCCCTATTTTGATTCTTTGCTGGCTAAAGTGATTGCTTATAATAAAACAAGAGAAGGAGCAATTAAAAGATTAAAGAATGCGCTGGAAGAGATTGTTATTGAAGGAGTGCCAACAACTATTCCCTTTTTCAAGGTGCTTTTAAAGGATAAAAGTTTTTTGAGGGGTGATTTTACAACCAATTTTATTGAAGAAAGCAATATTTTAAAGAGATTGCTGCCTCAGCCGTCACGCAAAGAAGTAATTAAAACCAAGCCAGTTAATGAAAGAGAAATTGCCCAGCTTGTGTTCCAGACATATCAAGCGATTAAAAAAACTCAGGAAGAATCAGATAAACCGCTTGTCTCAAATTGGTTGATGGCTGAAAGATTAAAAATGTTTGAATAGTTTATGGATAAAATAAAATTAAACATAAATAACAAGGAGTATGAAGTTGAAATTCTCAAGGACAATACAGATAAAATCAAAGTCAGGGTAAATGATAAAGATTTTATCTTTGAGGAAGAAAAGAAAGAACAGATATCAGTTGCGAAAACAAGCCTGCCAAAAAGGGATTTCTCAAAAAAAGAAATAACAGCTCCGATTACCGGGGAAATCTCAGACATTTTCATAAAAAAAGGGGATTTCATTAAAAAAGACAAGAAAATAATCCTTTTATCTGCAATGAAAATGGAAAATGAAATAATAACTGAATTTGAAGGCAGGGTGAAAAAAGTTTTAGTTGATAAAGACCAAAAAGTAAATAAAGGCGATATTTTAGCAATTTTAGAATAATGAAAATAAAAAGATTTAAAAAAGTTTCATCAACAAGCGCTCTGGCAAAAAAAGAAAAGGCCAACCCCTGGCTGGTTTTATGGGCTGAAGAACAAAGTTCTGGTTATGGAAGGGGGAAAAATTATTGGTTTTCCCCAAAAGGAGGATTGTACTTTTCTGTGATTTTGCCAAAAACAGATATTGACGACTTGCAAACCCTAACTATTTTAGCTGCTTTTATTGTGGCTAAAATAATTAAAGATAATTTTTCTCTAGAGTGTTTTATTAAGCTGCCAAATGATGTATATGTTAACAATAAAAAGATTGCTGGCGTGTTAACTGAAAACGTGCTGTCAAACGATGTTAAATTCTCAATAATGGGAATTGGCCTTAATACAAATATTGACAAGTTTCCTGGTGATTTGGAAAATACCGCCACATCACTTAAAATAGAGTTGGATAAAGATATAGATAATGAAAAGATTTTAAAGCAGATTGTTAACGGACTAAAAGAGCAATTAAAAACTATCAGTCAATAATATTTATGTTTTTTAAAAAAGACATTGAAAAACTGAATAAAAAGCTAAAGGAGCTGAACAATAAAGAGTTAATTGAAAATCAGCATCAAAAAGGGAAATTAACTGCCAGAGAAAGGATAGAGCTTCTTTTGGACACAAACAGCTTTACAGAGTTTGATTCTTTTGTTGAAAGTCGCTTCAGTAATTTAGGAATGAGTAAAAAGAAATTCCCAGGTGACGCAGTTATTACTGGCTTTGGAAGAGTTAATAACCGTCAAGTATATGTTTTTAGCCAGGATTTTTCTAAGATCGGAGGTTCTTTAGGTGAAATGCATGGCAAAAAAATAGTTAAAGTAATTAACCTGGCTCAGAAAACAGGCTGTCCTGTAATTAGCATCATTGATTCTGGCGGAGCTAGAATTCAGGAAGGCATATCAAGTTTGGATGGTTACGCAGCAATTTTCAGGTCTATGATTAAATGTTCTGGTGTGGTTCCTCAGATTTCTGTAATTGTAGGGCCTTCTGCTGGCGGAGCTTGTTATACGCCAGGGCTTTCAGACTTTATCTTCATGGTTAATGGAATTTCACAGATGTATATCACAGGACCCCAGGTCATTAAAAAAGTAACAGGAGAAACTATTTCTTTTGAAGATTTAGGAGGAGCGTCAGTGCATGCTTCAAAAAGCGGATGCGCACATTTTGTATATGATAATGAAAAAGATTGTTTTTTGGCAGTTAAGAAGCTGCTGTCTTATCTTCCCTCTAATAACCTTCAAAATCCTCCACAGGAAAGAAGTCTTTTGGCTGAGTTTTTTGAAAAAGAAGAAAGCTTAAAGCTTCTTGATATAGTTCCTGAGAAAGAAGAAAAAAGCTATGACATGAAAGCTGTGATTAAAGAGGTTTTTGATAAAGGAACATTTTTTGAGGTTCAAGAGGTCTTTGCAACAAATTCAATTGTGGGCTTTGGAAAGTTAGCTGGTTTTGTTGTGGCAATAGTGGCAAATCAGACAAAACACATGGCTGGCACTCTGGATGTTGATTCTTCTGACAAGATTGCCCGTTTTGTCAGATTTGCTGATGCTTTCAATATTCCTTTAATTAATTTAGTTGATACTCCAGGATATCTTCCTGGCGCCAGTCAAGAAGCAAAAGGCATAATACGACATGGAGCAAAGATTCTTTATGCTTTTTCTGAGGCCACTGTTCCTAAAATTAGCTTAATTTTAAGAAAAGCATATGGGGGCGCATATATCGCGCTTTGCTCACGTGAACTTGGCTATGACAAGGTTATTGCCTGGCCGTCAGCTCAGATTGCTGTTATGGGTCCTGATCAAGCAGTAAAGATTATTTTTAAAAAAGATTTGGCTAAAAGCAAGAATCCTCAAAAACTAGAAAAAGAAAAAATAGAAGAGTTAAAAAGAGCCTTTTTAGATCCCTACCAGGCAGCCAAGCTTGGCCAGGTTGATATGATAATTAATCCCAAAGACACAAGAATAGTTTTAATCAAGTGCTTAAAATCACTCTTAAATAAACGAGAGAGTAAAGTGCCAAGAAAACACGGAAATATTCCTTTATGATCTGTGCTTTAATAAACAATTATTTCAGCTTTTACTGGGTAATTGTTTCATATGTTCTGGGCTCTTTTCCTTCTGGATATATATTTACAAAACTTTCTGTTAATAAAGATATTTTACAAATTGGCTGGCGTAAAAGTTCTGGTTCAAATGTTTTCAAAAATATAGGCATCTGGCAGGGAGCGCTCACAGCTGTTTTTGATGTTGGGAAAGGGTATTTAGCAGTTTATCTGGCCCAGTATTTTGGGCTGCCAGCTTATCTTCAAGCGCTTTCTGGAGTAGCTGCAGTTATTGGCCATAATTGGTCTTGTTTTCTAAAGTTTTCTGGTGGAAGAGGTATTGGAACTTTAGCCGGTGCTTTTTTAGCTCTGTCTCCTGAACTTGTCTGGCTTCCAGTTATTATTTTAATTATTCTGGCAGTTATCTGGAATGCTTCAATTGGGACAATTGTTTTTCTAATAACCTCTCTGGTTTTAGCAGCACAATACAGCCAGCTTGAAACAATTGGAGTTTTAATACTGGGTTCTTTAATCCCGATATTTATTAAAAGATTGAGTCCAATAAGCGAGATTAAAAGCGCACAGAATAAATTTCTTTTAATAAGAAACCGGCTCATTTTTGATGACGATAAGCCATCAGGTCTGCGGATTAAAAGAATAATAAAAGGTTCAGGCTGGTGGTAGTTAAAAAGGTTGACAGACTAACATTTATTTGGCAAAATAGAAATTAGTCCGTTAAAACGCGGACATTTTTATTAAGAATAGATAATTTTCCAATTTAAATTATGGACATGAAAAACTTTACTTCAGCCATTAGCCAGATTGCTGAGGAAAAAGGAATTTCTTCAGAAAAAGTTTTAGAAACAATTGAACAGGCCTTGGCTGCAGCTTATAAAAAAGATTATGGGAAAAAGGGACAGGTTATTAAAGCAAAGCTTGATGAAAAATCAGGTGATGTTAAGTTTTGGCAGGAAAAAACAGTTGTAAGTGAGAAAATGATTTATTCAGAAAAGGAACTGGAAGAATTACAGCAGTCTTCTGCTAAAACCGCTGAAGACAAAGAAAAGATTCGTTTTAATCCAGAAAAGTATATCATGATTAAGGATGCAAAAAAAATAGATCCTAAAATTAAAATTAATGAAGAATTGATTATGCCCTTGGAAACCAAAAAAGAATATGGCAGAATTGCTGCTCAAACAGCCAAGCAGGTAATCATGCAAAGAATCAGAGAAGCTGAAAAAGAAAGTATTTTTAATGAATACAAGTCAAAGGAAGATGATATTATTTCTGGTATTGTTCAAAGAGTAGAAGGCAGAAATGTGTTTTTTGATATTGGAAAAACTTTAGGGGTTTTGCCCAGAGAAGAGCAGGTGCCTGGAGAGTTTTACAGACCAGGCCAGAGATTAAAACTTTATGTTTTAAAAGTTGAAACAACTTCTAAAGGCCCTAAGATTTTTCTGTCTCGCGCTTATCCAAAATTAGTTTCAAAACTTTTTGAATTAGAAGTTCCAGAAGTTTCAGCTGGTACAGTTGTTATAAAATCAATAGCAAGAGAGCCTGGCTCAAGAACAAAGATTGCTGTTACTTCGCTTGAAGAGGGCATTGATCCAATTGGAGCAGTTGTTGGCCAGCGCGGAACCAGGGTTCAGGTGGTAATCAATGAGCTGGGAGGGGAAAAGATTGATATTATTGAATACTCTGATGATCCAAAAATGTATATAGCTAATTCTTTAAGCCCAGCCAAGGTTGAAGAAGTTAAGATTATGCCTAAAAACATAGCTTTAGCTATTGTTCCCTATAACCAATTATCTTTGGCTATAGGCAAGGATGGTCAGAATGTAAGATTAGCTGCTAAATTAACTGGCTGGAAAATTGATGTAAGAAGTTCTTCTTCCCAAGAGGAAACAAAAGAAGAAAAAGAAGAAAAGCCAGAACCAGCCCCTATTAAAGAACCAGAGGTTAAGGAAAAAAAGAAGAAAGAGAAAAAGAAAGAAGAAAAGACAAAAGAAGAATAATTAAGTAAAATATATTATATGAACTTAATTCCTACTATTATTGAAAAAACAAAATACGGAGAAAGGGCCTATGATATTTATTCAAGACTGCTTAAGGAAAGAATTATTTTCCTGGGAGGCCCTATCATTGATCCAATAGCTAACTCTATTATTGCCCAGATGCTTTTTTTAGCTTCTCAAGATCCCAAAAAAAGCATTCAACTTTATATTAATTCACCAGGCGGAATATTAACTGCAGCCTTGGCAATTTATGACACTATGCAGTATGTGAAGTGCCCTGTTTCAACTGTTTGCGTTGGTTCTGCTGCCTCAGGAGCTGCGGTACTGTTAGGAGCAGGAGAAAAAGGAAAAAGATTTGCCCTGCCTAATTCCCAGATTCTGCTTCATCAGGTGGCTGTCAGCGGTATAAGTGGCCAGGCAATAGAAATTGAAATTGCTGCTAAACAGATTGTCAGGTTAAAGCAGCAAGTTAATAAAATCCTGGCAAAACATACTGGGCAGAAACTAGAAAAACTTGAAAAAGATACTGACAGGGATTTTTACCTTTCTGCTGAAGATGCTAAGGTTTACGGATTAATTGACCAGGTAATTAAAACAAAAAAATAATCTTTTGAAATGAAACTCCTAAAATCAAAAAGGTTTTGGTTAATAATACTAACCCTTATTGTAATAGGGGTTTTAATTTACTTTATTTTTTTTAGAAAAGACATGGTTGAAAATGGGGTTATTCCTTCAAACGGAGAAAGTGAAGAGGTAAAAGATAAAACAGAGCCCGCTTCCCAGATTAGATTTCCTGATTCCGGCTCTTGGTATGGAAAAAACTTTGTTCTTGAGGTGCTGGATGAGGATTTAGAGTCTGGCCTAGATTTCTGTGAATACAAAATTATAACTTATGATAGTGAAAAAGAATATTCCACTGACTGGCTAAAAAGAAAATGTAATTCTGATTTGAGTATTTCTGTTGGAGAAAGGAAAATGTGCGGTTTTGAAGGAAAAAATGCCTGCTGGATATATGTACGTTCAAAGGATACTAGCAATAATCAGCACAGTTCTTCTTTAGAAAACAAATCCATTGTTTATCTTCATATTGACTGGACCAAGCCTGTTATTTCTAAGGTTTTTATAGTTGATAAACTGGATGATCAAGCTTATCCCATCTTCATTGAAAAAGATGAAAGCTATAATTTGAAAACAAAGGTAAATGATAATCTCAAGATCACTGGCTGTAATTTATATATTGATTATCAAGATCAGGGAATAATGTTAAGACTAGATCCCGGTTGCCAGAAAGAGTGCAGTTTTACTAAGGAATTTATTCCAAAGCAATCCGGTGTTTATGAGATTTTTGCTGCTTGCAAGGATAATGCAGGAAACATTTCAAAAAGTGAAACTATTGAAGCTAGAACTAATTTAGCTCCTGAGATTTTATTCTGCAGAGTCAGTCCAGTGTCTGGCAGCATTGGTGTTCAATTTAATTTTTCTGTTGATGTCCAAGATCCAGATGATGACTCCCTTTCTTTTTCATGGAATTTTGGTGATGAAGAATTTTCAAACGTAAAAGATGCGGTTCATTTTTATGAGAACCCTGGCATTTATGAGCCTGAAGTCATTGTTTCTGATGACAAGGGAGCAAGTGATTCTTGCTCAACTGCCTGGGTTAGTATTTCAAAAGATTAAAACATGTTAATATATATAAAATATGAATAAAAAAAATCTTCTTATTCTCTTTACTATTATTTTTGGGCTAACTATCCTAAAAGCTGATTTTTGTCTGGCATTAAATAATCCGCAGAATCTTCAAACACCGGCTGTTGGCGAAGGCAGTGCTATACTTCAATGGGAGTGGTACGAAAATGGTGGCACGCTTAAACAATTTAGACTTTTATACAAAGACATAGATTCAACAGTATGGACGGCAAGATATCCTATTGCAGATAGCGGCACCATCACATACAATTTAATGGGCTTATCTGAAAATACTGAATATGAATGGAGGATGCAGGCTGAAGCCGAAGATCCTGCAGATGACAGTGATTTTGTTGATGGTCCTAATTTCACAACAATACAAGCTCCAACTCCCCCGCCAGATGAAAATGGTGGAACCTTAGGCCCTATAGCTCTGAAAAATCCTTTAGACCAAGATAATATCTGGGATGCAATAGATGCGGTTTTAAGCTTCCTTATTTTAATTGCTTTTGCTATTGCTCCAATTTTAATAATTTATTCTGCCTTTTTAATGATTTTTGCTGCTGGAGACGCAGTTAAAATTAATAAAGCCAAATCAATAATTACCTGGACCCTTGTGGCTTTAGCAATCATTCTATTTTCCAAAGGCCTGCCAGCAGTTATTAAAGAAGTGATGAGCGGATAACCCCCACCAACTTTCCTAACTAGCATATTGTTTATAAAACAGAATAATCTCATTCTGTTTTTATATAAATTATAGCTTTTAAAAATAAAGTTAGTGCGCCTTGACAGTAGTTCATAAAAGAAACAAAATGAAAATGAAATTCATTTCCATTAGTTTTTTTAGAAAAGCCTAAAAATTTTTAAAAAGATGGTTAAAAAACTTGAAGAACTAATTAAATATCAGGGTCAACTTCCTGACAAACTTAAGGTTCAAATTACAAAATCTGACGACTGGGGCTATGCAGTTAAGATTTTAAACCTTCATGGATGTTTCACTCAAGTAGAAGATGCAGGAGAATTATTTGTTATGGTAAACGATGCTGTTTACGCTTATTTTAATATTCCTGATGGCGTTATTCCTTCAATGCCTCGTTATTTTCCCATTGAGAGAATAAGAAAAGAGCTGCAAAAATGGGAAAAATCAATTCCGGCAAACTTTTTAGAAAGGCCCATTGTATTTACTCAATCAGGTGTTGGTGCTAACTTATAAGAATTTCATGAGTGATTTTTATATTTCTTGCAAATACACCATCTTTTATAAATGGCCTAATAAAGATGACTGGAAACTAGGGGAGACAACGAAAGAATTTTATCTTGTCTTTGTTAAAGAAGGAAGTATTGCAAAAATAGATTCAATTATCGCTTCTAAGAAAGATTAGATCCTTAGAATTTTTAACAGGCGAAATTTCATCGACTTCGCTTTTTAAAGAGAGTTTCCGCGAAGATAATCAGAGTGAAGCTGGCTATCCTCCTGAGTCGTGGCACTGGAAAATGATAGCAAAGTGAGTAAAGCAAATTTATTAAATTTCAAGGGGCGAAACCTTAATGGCTTTGCCTTTAATTTAGGTAAGTTTCCCATTATAACAAGTAAAAAATTACTAACAGATAGAGATTTTCAATTTTTGATATAAGTGTTAGAATTAAAATAATATGAATGATGCAAACAAGAATTTAAAAGAAGGATATATATTAGATAAAGCTACAGGGAAACCCGTCGACTTTATCAAGCCAGAAGAAAAAGTAAGGCAAGATTATGAGAAGGTTCTATATGAAGATTATGGTTATAATTATAAACAAATAGACATAAATGTTCCAATACGAAGAGGGACAAAAAAACAAAAAGGAGAAACAGATTTTGCCGACATAGTTATTTATAAAACAACAGATAAAAACAAGAGAGAGCAAAATGAAGATGTTATTGGAATTGTTGAAACAAAAAGACCCACAAGGAAAGAAGGTATAAAACAATTAATGACCTATATATCTGCCACTTCTTGTTCTTGGGGTATATGGACTAATGGAAAAGAAATTGAGTATGTTTATAGAAATCCTAAAACTGGAGAGATTAAGAGAGATTTTATTTACCAAATTCCAAAAAATGGTGAGACTTTCGAGACCATCGGAAGAATATCAAAAAATAAGTTAAAACCAACAATTAATCTTAAATTAATATTTATAAGGTTACTCAATACTCTTTATGCTAATACAAATATTAGTAGAAGAGAAAAATTAGGCAATGAGATGATTAGATTAATATTTTGTAAAATCTGGGACGAAAGATATGAACCGAGTGCCTTACCAAAGTTTAGGATTGGTTTTGAAGAAAAACCCAAAGAAGTAGCTAAGAGAATTAAAGAATTATTTGAAGATGTAAAAGGTGAGCTCGTAAGCGATGGGGTCTTTGATGGTAGTGAAGAAATCAAATTAGACGATAAATCCATTGCTTATGTCGTTGGCGAATTAGAACCCTATAGTTTACAAAAAACAGATAAAGATGTTGTCGGTGATGCTTTTGAAGTTTTTGCAGAAAGTAAATTAGTTGGAGAAAAAGGAGAGTTCTTTACTCCGAGAGAAGTTGTTAAGACGGCAATAAAAATAATCAACCCACAACCCCAAGAAAGCGTAATGGACCCAGCATGCGGTAGTGGTGGATTCTTGATTTATGCTCTTGAACATATTTGGGACGTAATGGAAAACAGTAAAAAATACAAAGGGATAGTTAATTTAGATGTAATAAAGAAAGAAATTGCCGAAAAATATTTTTTCGGTATTGATAAAGAAATTGATTTAGTCAAAATAGCAAAGGCGTACATGGCAATTGTAGGTGATGGCAGGGGTGGGATTGTTCAGCAAAATAGTTTACATTTAGCTGAAGATTTTGAAGGAAGGGCAAGGAATTTATTTGTAGAAAAAAATAAATTTAAGAAATTTGATATAATATTAACCAATCCACCTTTTGGAAAAAAGACAAAGGTATTAGAAGAAGAAGCAAAAAATTTTGATTTAGGTCATAAATGGAAAAAAGACACAAGTGGTAGATGGATAAAAACAAAAGACACAAGAGACACAGAACCACAAGTATTATTTATAGAAAGGTGCTTTGAGTTTCTGAGAGATGGTGGAAAATTAGCAATAGTTTTACCAGAGACTTATTTTCATGCACCAAATTCAAAATATATATTAAACTATATAAAAGAAAATAGTAATATAATTACAATTATTGACTTAGCCCATAATACTTTTAGACCACATAATAATGCAAAAACTATTTTATTAATTCTAGAAAAAGGAATCAAGCAACAAAAGAAAATTATAATGGGTGTTGCAGAAGAAATAGGACATGACCATAATGGCAAACCTCTTTATAGATATGATGAAGAAAACCATAAGTTTACGGATGAAATATGGGATGATACAAAAACAATCAGAAAAGAATTAGACAACCCTTCAAATCCAAATAACAAAAATGTTTTTGTTGTTAATATAAATGATATTAAAAATGATGTTTTTGTGCCAAGATATTATTGGAAAAAACGGATAGAAAAATTAAGAAAAAAGGCTAAAAAACAAAATCTTGAGTTTGTTCAAATTAAACAACTTATTGACAAAGGAATAATAAAAGAATTTAGTGGGCATGGTTCTCCAGCGAGCAGATATAAAGGTAGGGGAAATATACCCTATGTTCGTGTTGCTGATATAGTTAATTGGGAAATTTACAAAAATCCAACCTCTTTAATACCTGAACATATCTATAAATCTGTAAAAGGCAAAGGAAGAGATTTACAAGAAAAAGATATTTTATTTGTAAGAAGAGGCAGTTATAGGATTGGCAGTGTTGCGATGATTTCGAAGTTTGATATAAAAGTTCTGCTTACAAGAGAAATACATGTTTTTAGGGTGATCAAAAAACATAATAAATATGGAATAGATCCATTTTACTTAATATATCTCTTTTCTCATCAATTAACACAAAAACAGCTTTATAATAAAGTTTTAATAGATACAACTCTTCCAAACATAGCAAGGAGATGGGAAGAGTTGTATTTGCCGATTTCTAAAAACAAAGAAGAAAAAGAAACAATTAAAAGAAAAATGAAAGGAGCTTTTATCAAAAAATGGGAAGCTCAAAAAAGAATAAATGATCTAAAAAATGAATTTGGTAATTTAATTACTTAATTTTTATGAATAAATCTATGAAAAAATCGCTTAAGAGGCAGTTTTTTAGTAGGATAAAGATATGAAAGAAGAAATTCTCGAAAATATCTCAAACGTACTCACTAAGCCGCTTGAAAAAGAAAGGGTAATCTATTTGATGGTAGAAATTCGTAAATTTATTGAAAGAACCGAGGGAGAAACTAAAAGATGGGTTAATATAAAGCATTGGTGTGATTGGGTCGTTCATACGCAATTAGATAGAAAATTTGCCATTGAGACGCTTAATTCAATGGAAAATTATCTTATAAAGAATCCCGAGAATAAATTTCAGTGGTCTGATTTTAACAGACGGTTTGTTTCCTTAGAGAGCCTGCGCCAAGAGTTGTATAAGTTTCTGAAGGAAAATGGATTGTCGACGGACATAACTAATATCCCACCCTGGAATGACTTCTCACGATTTTTAGCGGAAACACTACGTGATTGCCACCTCGTTAAGAATAATGGTCTTGTTAGGAAATTCTTTTTTTCAAAGAAAGAACATATTCCAGAGGCCCAAAAATACTCTATAGATTTTGAGCTTCATTTTGATGGAGGCAGACCAAATTTATGGGGCACTGTCCTTGGGTCTGAAGATGAATCTCAAAATAAATCCTAATGTTATTTGTTTGACTTAGGGTAAGTTTAGAGAAAGATTAGCAATATGATTTCATCAAACAGGTTCTAACCTCGTCCAGCCCCCGGACCCAAAATTAAAAAGCCCATTGTCCTGGGCATTTTTTAATTTAAATCTTTTTAAATATGAAACTTAAAAAACTTATCAAACAATATCTTGAATATCTTGAGTTTGAAAAAAACAAGAGCGAAAGCACGCTTAAATCTTATAAAAGATATTTAGAATTTTTTCTTGATTTTGCAGGTAACATAAGAACTAGCAGAATTACTTATGGAATGGTTAGGGAATTCAGAATAGAACAAACAAAAAGAGGTTGTAGTATTAATTATGTGAATAGTATTTCAATGTGTCTAAGGGCATTCTTCAGATACGCAAATGCTCATAACATCCCCTGTATTAATTTTTTAATGATTGAGCTAGGACAAAGACAACCAAATCTTGTTGTATTTTTGGAGCGAGGGGAAATAAGACGATTACTTAAAGCTCCTGATACAGCAACCATCAAAGGTTTGAGAGATAAAGCGATTTTAGAAACTTTGATCAGCACAGGCTTAAGAGTTGGAGAGCTAGTAAAAATAGAAAAAAATCAAATAAGCAGAAGGAACTCTATAACTGTTATAGGCAAAGGAAAAGTGGTTCGGCTTGTGTTTTTGTCAAAAAGAGCAAAAGAATGGATAGATAAATATCTAAAAGCAAGAGATGATGATTCTCATCTTCTTTTTCCTTTAACAAAGAGGTCAATTGAAAGAATGATAAAAGGTTATTCCGAGACTGCAGAAATTACAAAAGATATAACTCCTCACACTTTAAGGTATTCACTTGCAGTAAATCTTCTAGAAAACGGTGCAGATATCTTTCATATCAAAGAGATTCTTGGCCATAAAGATATTGGCACTACGCAAAGATACTTGCATATTACCAATAAGCACTTGGAAGATATACATAATAGATTCCATAGATTATGAAATTAGTTGTTTTATATATTTAACTAATAGACAAAACTTTTCTGGAGAGTGAATATATAATCTACAACTATCTCTCTAAATGATTCCACAATTTCCAATATGGATCATTTTTCCAATTAGGATTTTCATGAGAAGAAGGAACTAAATTTAGCTGATGATAGATTTGGTCCTGTATATGCCATGCATTCGTCCACATTTTTGAGTCATGAGGATTTTCATCGAGACCAACCTCCGTTAATCGTACAGGTAGTTCACCGAATTCGGGGCTTTTTATTGATATTTTTTTAATCCAAAGATTCTGAATTCCTGTTAATTTTCCATTTACATAACGTTCCAGTCTCGCGGGAGTATTAAATAGCTCAATAGAAACAGAAAGATTGTGAGCAGATAAGAGTTTTTCTAACTTTTTGCAGTGTTCTTTTATGAGCTCTTTATTGGGTTTATTTTCATATTGAATTTTTACATTATTCATTGTTTTTGTAATTTTATAATTAATATTTTTATTACATTGTAAGTGCTTTCAAGATAAAAATCAAATTCGTTATTCTATAGATTATTCTAATCTTAAAAATGCCTTCGTTGTTTTATTGTGGTCAATATCCCAATATTTAGGCTGATGCGGTACTATGGTGCCATTATTGACATCAAAACCAAAAACCTCTTTTTCAATTATTGCTAAGTCCTTTAAATTTTGTTGCGCTAATTTCTTGAAGGGAATCTTTGCAACTTTTGGATTCATATGATGTATATCGTTTCTATAGCTTTTCCAAATACGAGAAGACGCTTTCGCACAGCCATTTGAAATAATCCTCTTTTCTAGAAATTCATTTATCAATTCTGTATGTTCTCTTTTTTTAATACTGTTTCTTTCGGCAATAAATTTAATAATACCTTCATTGATTGCATGACTCATCATAACTGCACCAATAAAATAACCGTCTCGATAAAGATAAATACACTCAGATGACGCTTTCGAAAAGTAGTGTCCTCCAATAATTCCTTGATGTTTAACTTCCAAATATCTATTTATTTTTTCTTCGATCGAACTTAGGCATTGAGATTTAATACTTTCTTTGAGCTGTATTATCCTGAGTTGCTTCTCTATTTTTTGTTGTTTAGATTTCGACATATTATCTTAATTTAGACTTTATTAACTAAACTTGCTTTTTTCACATCATTCCTCGAAAGTAATTGGGCTGTTACGAATACAGAAAAGGCTGTTTTGTAGGGACAATCCATTCACATGATGTCTCCAAACATATATTTTAAGATAAGTTCACTTATGATATTGCCAATTATAACAACGATTAATGCAACTAGTACGTACCAGAAAAATTTACTCCAAAAACTTTCTCTAGGAACTTGAAGCTTTCCTGCGTGTTGGCTCCAGTCGCCAATGCTTCCTTGAAATTTCTCGATATTACCAATAGCATATTTGGATTCTATCTTCCTAGCCTTCTCTTTTTCTTCTGGAGTAAATTCTACATCTCCACCTTCAATACCCTGTTTTTTTAATCTTATGGCCCAATCTAGAAGATTATCTTTGACTGCGTTTAATACTCCAGCTAGAGACGATCTATCGATAAAAAAAGAAGCTTTTGTTCTATATGGACCTTTCAGTATTTGATTCGCAACTGAATCGGAATATGGCATTTCATAACTACTCGACTTCTGAGAAAGAAGTTCCTCTATTTCTCCAATCGATTGTTTGGTTCTTCGCTTCGAAAGCATTCTTTCGTTCTCAGGATTTTTGTGAATTACTGGTATCCAACCATAATAAGGATTCCATGCTTTAATCTGACCATTAAGATTTCTATAACTTGGATATGAGTCGTTGTTTTTGTATCCTTCGAGTTCTAAATTAATCCAGGATAGAAACTCGGCCTGGTCTAGATCATTTGCTAAGATTTTAGCTTCTCTTAGTAGAGAGGAAGTAGAAATATTTTCATCTTTGATGTTTTCAATAAGTTTTTCAATTTTTTTCATAAAGTATTCGTTTTCCTTTTCTAGAACTTCAATAGCTGACATCCTCGGTCTAGAACCCATGTTTTAAGGAGAATTTATGGGCTTTGAAGCGTGTCTCACTGATGCGTCTCGGTCGGATTTATTTTAGACATAGATTGAATTTGTTTCTTTTGTTGACGCTCTTTAAATTTATCATACTTGCCAGTTAACGTGTACACGTAGTCACAAATTGCTATTGTGAAATCTAAAACATCTCTTGCGTCTTGTTTACTTATATGCTTTTTACTTGCATGAGCTCCAATATTTCCCATTTGACGAAGAGCTTCTCCCCACTCTGCTAATCTTCCATCAATGATTCCTTCAGTTTTTAATTCTTTTAACTTGTCTGGTAGGGATTTAGCCGATACAGCCAAATCAACACACAAAGATTCTAGTGTCCTTCTACACATCACACTACATGCTAAATTTGCATTAACGTTAAAACATTTTCCAGCCTCCTCAAGAGATTGTTTTACAGAGGTTGGTAAATCAAAAAAGTTTTTCTTTGGATAAGGCCAAACTCGCTCCAATAATCCCTCCTCCCATTCTGGATTATCTATTACTCCACCTATTTCCATCTCGCTAACCGCACAAATAGGTAAGCTACAAACCGGACATTTTAATAAGTAAACAACCAGTGTCACATCAGGTCCTTCATCAAAAAAACTAATCCCAGATAAAACCTCTGCACCAACTTTTGATTCACAGGTTGGACAATCAATAAATTTTATTTTTTCTTTTTGTTTATCCATGTTTTATATTAGAGCTTTATTGAGCCTCTCGGTCTTCTGAGGGGCCCACGAGGTTGCTGCGGGGCTAGGACTCGAACCTATCCTAGATTAAACTTTAAGCAGCTCTGTTTTCTTTACTTTCTTTTTAGACATTAAACAAGCGCTTGTAAAGACAGGAAAGGTTCGTTTGTAGTGACAATCCATTCGTTTTCTGAATCTTCTCCTCACTATTTGGTTAGTAGAATCTTGCTATTGCGTAACAGGAATGAAGATTACAGCTTTAGCAGGCTTGGTTTCCTTACTTTATTTTTAGGCATTAATCAGGCACTAACAAATACAGAAAGTGTTGATATTACAATTCAGAATTCAATTTTTGAAAAAAACAGGTTTGCTATCACCTATGAAGGAGCGAATTGCACTACAACAGAACAAAAAATTAATGAATTAAAAACAAATCATAATGTTATTTTTTGTGATAATGTTTATGACTATAAAGTTCCTCCTGAGTGCTCTGTGATTTCTTCTACTAAATGCAGCGATCTATAAGAGTTTTTAACAAAGAACAGTAATAAAGGTTTTCCATAGATAAATCACCGTATTTTTATTTGGTTTTCTAATTTTTCAATTTAATCTTGGGATTTTCGCTTTTGTAGTTTGACGGGGATTCCGATATATTTTAAACTGAAAGTGGTCATTAAAGACAACTTTTGGTTCATAACTATGAAAAAAGCATAAATTTAGGACAGGCTTAGCCTGTCCTAATCTGTAATAATAGGATTGGGATAAGCTTAACTCGTCCTAATTAGCTTATCCCAATCTACCATAAATGGTTAAATAAAGCCTTTATGATGTTAAAAATTTTAAGTATTCTTTTATTCTGCTTTGATCTTCGTTTTGCTTATCTCCTTTAAAATATATTTCAATAAATACAACCCTTGTTTTTTTTGGAAAAAAAGCGTAGATTATCCGAATACCGCTTTTAACTCCCCGTCCCTTTAAAGATCTACAGGCGAATTTTTTTAATTTACAAATTTGTATTCTTTCAGAGCAAAAACGAGGAATAAAAAAAACGCTTTGGTTGTCGTGTCTTTTGATATGATAAAGCTCGATAGCGTTCCGTTTAGCAACTTCTAAGTCTTTAGACAGAGTTCTAAACTTTTTATGCAGCTTTTTAAAATCTTTTTTAAATGTTAAGGTCTCCTCATAATTCATTATCTTCATAACTTCTTACAGATGTTTTGCGAGAACGATAAAAAACAGCTTCATATTCAATAGGTTTTCCGTCTTCTGTTGTGATCCAGGGCACGTCATTATGCGAGTAATCGCTTAATTCCTGCGCGTTCTTGTTTGACAACCTTGCCAGCACTTCGTCTATATGTTTAATTTCTTGAGCATTAAGCTTCTCTAAGTCAGATTCACGTCTTGGGAGGTATTTTTTTTGATCGTATTGAAAATATTTGCTTCTTACTCTTTCAATCTCCCCCCTTTTTTCCATTTCTTCAACAATAGACTTAAATTCTATTGGCGTAGGGCCATGATAATTTTTAATATAAGTAGCGCCAATAAGTTGTTCTTCATACTTCTCATAGAAGTCAAAATCTATAAAATAAAGTAGCTTATAAAGCACTGTCTCGCCTACATTTGGTTTAGCCCCTACTTTCTCTAAAACATACAATAAAACCTCTTTGAATTTGCTTATTTTTTTTTGTGGTACGTTAATGCGAATTTCCCTTTTAGTTGCTTTTCTCTGCTTTCTTTCTAATTTTATTGATATTTCAACACCTTTTTTCTTATTAGACAAAAATTCTTCTAAAGGAGTATTGAGAATAGCTGCTAATTTTTTAAGTTCTGAAACAGTTAATTCTCGTTTCCCTTTTTCAATTAAAATAAAAGTGGGTCGTGATATGCCCAGCTGCTTAGCGAGATATTCTTGAGAAAAACCATTTTCTTTCCTTAATTTTTTAATTTTAGTATATAGATTATTAGCCATATTTTTTCATACTCTTTATTTAATCATAGTAATGTAAGAATTCTTGTCAAGTAAGTTAGTCAAAAGATTTGACAATAAAAATTTATCTTTACTGATAAAAGACAAAGAGTTTTTTAATAAACACACAAAAATTCCACAGGGTTTTAAACAAGTTATTAATCGGTTTTCCAAAGAGTTTTCCACAGTTAACAGAAATTTTAAAAAATAATTAAATAATAAATAGATAGGAGCTCTATCCAGTTCTTTGCCAAAACAAATGATGGAGTGATGTGATGGAAGAGAATGAATATATAATATTTTGAGTTGCAATCGAGCCTATAGGCGAACAGGAAGGAAATGCAACCTTCCGCTCATATTTTTTTTACAACAACATTGTTGTATTTTTTTTGACCAAGGTCTTTGTTTTTGTTATAGTTGTTGTATAAAAAGTATGGATAAAAAACGTTTAATTCAGGCAACCAATGAGCTTTATAGATTGACTTTACTTTTCCCTAAAAAAGAACCATTAAGGTTTCAGATGAGAGAACTGGCCGATGAGATTTTGGCTTACTTTGTTGTTTGTCTTGGTTCTGATTCCAGCTCTGAAGATCCAGGAACTGTTAGGAGCCGTTCTAATCAGATTACTGCCTTGGACAGTTTTTTTGAAGTTGCCAGAGCCCAGAACTGGGTTAAGAATGATGATATTTTAAAGCTCCAAGAAGAGTATAGAAAAATCATACAAGACCTAAAAGAACCAGAAAAGCAAGAAGAAAAAGAACAAGAAAAAAAAGAGGATAAAAAAATAGTATCATCTTCTGTCCAGCTTACCCAGGGACTTGATAGCCCGCTACTGCCCGAAAAACCAATTCTAGAACAGAGTAAAGCAGAAGTTACTGATAGACAGAAAAGAATCTTAGATATTTTAAAGCAAAAAGAGGGTGCCCAGGTCTGGGAAGTAAAAGATGTTCTTCCAGATGTGAGCAAAAGAACTTTACGCCGAGATTTCAGAAAATTATTAAAAGATGGCTTAGTAGAGAGAAAAGGGGAGAGAAATACCACGTTTTATAAACTCAAGATTGATAGGACAATATAGGACACCACATTATATAATATAATTAGTAGGACATTGTCCTAGATTATAAGCATAAACTACATGTCAGATCTTCGAAAAAAATACAGCCACATATACGATAGATATATTAAGAAAATATATAAGTTTGTATTTTTAAAGGTAAGTTCTCAGGAAATAGCTGAAGATTTAACTTCAGAAGCTTTTTCAAGAACCTGGGTTGTTTTTAAGAAAAAACAAGGAGAAATCAGAAATGTCCGAGCTTTTTTATATAAAACAGCAAATAATTTAGTTATTGATCACTATCGGCAAAAAGGCAGAGTTAGGATAGTATCAGTAAATAATCCTTTTGTTCCTGCTATTGTTGACCATTCACAGGATTTAGAAAAACATGTCCTATTAAACTCAGACATGGAAAAGGTAAAACAAGCATTATTTGTTTTAAAAGAGGATTATCAGAATGTTATTATCTGGCATTATTTAGATGAGTTATCCATCTCTGAAGTATCAGAGCTTTTAAACAGGTCAAAGCAGGCAACCAGAGTATTACTTCACAGGGCTTTAAAAGCATTAAAAGAAAGCATAGAACAAGTGTAATAAAACCTTGGCTCTTACGTCATAGTATTATAGTGGATATATTCTGTTTTACTTATATTATTGACTTTTATGAACGATATTCAATTGATCAGAAATCTAAAGAAATTAAACCAAATACAACCTAGAAAAGAATTCGTAATATCAGCCAAAAAGGAAATTTTAGGAGAAGACCTAGGATTTGGTTTATTCCCAAGTTTGAAACCAGTTTATGCTGGCCTGTTTTGCATTGTTTTAATATTTGGTTTATTTCAGTTTTCCCAGAATGCTTTGCCTGGTGAAATCTTGTTTTCCCTTAAAAAAATCACTGAAAAGGGCCAGACAATGTTTGCCTCAGAGCAAGACAAGCCAAGATTAAGCTTGTTTTTAGCGAATAAAAGATTAATGGAGTTAGAAATAATCACTGAAATGAATCAGGCCCAGAAGTTAGCTCCTGCTGTAAATGAATTTAAGATTAAAGCTGCTGAAGCTGCAAAAGATTTGGCAAGTGTAACTAAAGTTAGTAAAGAGATTGTTGCTCAATTTAAAGAATTAGAGGACAATAAGGAGAAATTAGAGCAGGTTTTAGCAACTAAGATTGATACAGAAGAGCTTGATACTGCTTATAATGCTTTGGTCAGATTAGTAGTAGAAAGAGGAATCAAGGATTTAGAACAAAAAACATTAAATGAAAACGATTTAAGTATTTTAGAACAGGCAAAAGAATTCTTTGAAAAAAAGGATTATTCAGAAGCACTGATTAAGATTTTAGAACTAAACCATTATTAATGGTTTTCCACAGTTTTCATTTTTGTTAATTGTGATAGTATTAAAAATCGAAAGTCGCGCTTCCCGTACCAAAAGCTTGTTGTAGGTGTTGTTCTCGTGGCTAATACGTAAGGTCGCGAGCTCCCTTTTCAAGCTCAAAAATATTAATAGGTCGTAATTTATTTGGGAGGGGCAGGTCGACGCGACAAGAAGTAAAAAACAATAATTAATTAAATACAAAACGAAAATTAAAAAAATGATTAAAATTAAAAAGATCGTAGCGATTATTACCACATTCACCTTTTTGTTTACAGCTGCTGGCCCTGCTATGGGTGCAACAATTGAAGAGCTTCAAGCTCAGATTGCTGATTTGTTAGCTCTGATATCTAGCTTGTCAAGCCAGTTAGCTGCACTGCAAGGTACTGGTACGACTATTTCAGGATGTACAATTAGTAGTTTTACCCGAAGTCTTAAAACAGGAATGTCGGGTGATGATGTTAAATGTTTACAGATTGTCTTGAATACAGACAGCGCTACTCAAGTTGCATCTTCTGGAGTAGGTTCTCCTGGAAACGAGACCAGCTATTTTGGTTCTTTAACCACTGCAGCTGTGATTAAATTTCAGGAAAAATACGCCAGTGAAGTTCTTGCTACCTATGGTTTAACCAGTGGAACTGGTTATGTTGGTACAACAACTAAAGCTAAGTTAAATACTCTTCTGGGTACAGGTGCAGGCACAGGAACTGGTGAAGTTGGAACAGCTGCTATTATTAGCCTAGCTGCCGATACACCAGCCGCTTTTCAAACAGCATTAAATGCTCAGGATGTAATTTTCACCAAAGTTAAATTTAGCGCTGGTGCCACTGCTTATACTGTTTCCAGTATTGTGATTGCTCGAGGCGGAGTTGCAGCTGATGCTGATATATCATCTATTAAATTATATGATGGTTCAACTCAGATAGGTTCAACTCAGGCTTTGAACACCACAACTCACAAAGCAACATTTACTAACCTTAGCTGGAATATTCCAGCTTATTCAGTCAAATACTTGACTATTAAAGGAAGTATTGCTGCTTCAGGAACAGCCACTGTTGGAGATTCTATTAGATTGGGTATTTACGTTGCTTCAGACATTACCTCAACAATAACTCCTTCAGGAACTTTTCCAATTTGGGGGAATACTAGAACAATAGCTGGAATTTCTGTTGGAAACCTTGATGTTGATAACCAAACAGCACCAGCTGCTACAACTATTCTTTCTGGCGCAACTGATCAACAGATTGCTTGCTGGAAATTTGCAGCTTCTTCAACAGAGGGCTTTAATGTTCATTTAATTAGAGTCACTCATGTTGGCACAGCTGCCAGGGTTGATTTAAGCAACTTGCTGCTTAAAGTTTCAGGTGCTCAAATTGGTTCAAGTATTGCACAATTAGATTTATCCAATGCAGTAACATTTGATTTATCCAGTTCTCCTTTAAGCATTAATGCTGGTTCAGCTAAGACTGTTTGCGCTTATGCTGACATTGGTGGAGGAATCTGGACCGAAAGAACAGTGAGGTTTGAGATTACTCAATACACTGACGTCGTGGCTTATGGGGCTAATTCGGGTGGAGCAACCACTATTACTCACGAGACTGGTACTGCTTACGCAAAGGAGACTGGAGCACTAATGACCATTGGTCAGGGTGGTTTGACAATTGCTTTGGATGCCGCTGAAAATCCATCATCTCAGAATTATGTTAAAGGAACTTCAAACAGACCTATTACTGCTATAAAGTTTTCTACAGGTTCAAGAGAGGGAGTAAGGTTAACCAAGATCAGGCTTACCTTAACTGGAAGCGTCACTGATATTTCTAATATCACTCTTTGGGACGGCACTACTCAGATTGCAGGTCCTGCCAGCGCCATTAGTTCTTACGTTACTTTTGGAGCTAATACTGTTGGTTGGGATGTAAGTGGTTTGTTTGACATAGAGGCCTCACAGAATAAAACGCTAGTAGTTAAGGCTGATATTCCGAGCGGAGCTACAGCTACCAATGAAATAAAATTGAGCATTGCTGCATCTAGTGATGTTTGGGCTGATGGTTTAAGTTCACAATATGACTTACCTACAACAGCTATTTCTGGTGAAGCTGCTGGAAATCTCCACACTGTCACAGCTAGCGGTAGTTTAGCAGTTTCTTTATCTGCTGATACTCCTGCTGCTCAAACCATTGTGAAAGGTGCTGTTAACAAGGTGCTTGCCAAGATTAATTTGACTGCTGGTTCTGGAGAAGACATTCTTGTTTCCTCTATTACAGTTAGATGTTATACAGTTGCTGGTACTGATACTCCTTGTACTAATGGTACTACTACTAATATCAAATTGCTGAAATCAGATGGAAGCCAATATGGTTCAACGGTTAGCAGTCCAACAGCTTCTGCTTCCTTTACTGGAAACTTAACTGTGGCTGCTGCTCAGACTGTAACCTTAAGTGTTGTAGCTGATATTCCTACAGGAAGTGGAGCTGCTTCTGTTCACTTTGATATACCAAATATATCAGGTGCATATGTTTATGATGAGCTTGCCTCAACAGGTATCTCTTCAGCAGCTGACATTGTAGAGACAGGTTCTGCTACTGGTAAGTTAATAACCCTTGGTGCAGGAACAGTAACTGTTACTGCTGCTGCTACTCCTGCTGACCAGACTCTTATTGTTGGAGCTAGTCAGGTTGCTTTTGTTGACTTGGTATTATCAGCTGGAACAGCAGAAAATGTCAGAGTAACCAGAATAAAGCTAAATTCTGCTACTACTAATGAGGGAACAACGACTGATGTGGCTCATATTGCTCTTTACGAGGGATCTACTAGATTGACTGTTCAGAAGAGTTTGACTGCATCAACAACTGCAAATCACTATGTTGTATTCTCATCTTCTGACTTCTTGAACTCTTCAGGAATTACAATTACCAAAGGACAGCAAAAGAGAATTACAGTTAAAGCTGATGTTCCTTCTACTGCTTCCAGTACTAACAATATTGCTTTTGGTATTGCTCAAGCTGCTAATGTTACCTTTGTTGGTCTTTCTTCTAACACAACTCCAGATCCAACTATCACACCAGCAACAACTAACTTAACTGGAGCTAACTATGTAGCTGCAGGTCATGCTGACCTTAATCTGGTTACTTTAGCCGAAAAGGGTATTTTGACCATAACTACTAATGCAGATACTCCTATTGCCGCAATTCAGTCTGTAAGTTCAGCCCCAACCGTGATTACTGGAATTGCCTTCCATAAGTCCCAGTTTGCAGCTACCCTTGAAGACATTGATATTAAATCAATCAGTGTCACAAGATCAGGTGGTAGTGATGTTGACTTTGCGTATATTACGCTTTGGGATGGAAGCACTCAGTTAGGTTCAGCTCAGACCTTGAGTAATGGTTCAAGTACTTTCAACTTTGCAACAGATGATTACTGGAGAATTCCAGCTGGTGGAGCTAGGTACTTAACCATAAAAGCTGACCTTAATGGAATTGAAGGTGTTGGCGTTTCTGGTGCAGGAACAGGTGATGCTCCAAAACTTGGTGTTGATACTACAGTGTCTGAAGGTGTAGCCTCTGGCGTAGCGCCAACTGGTGATGGAGAACAGGATAAGCTTGGTTACATTCAGTACTTGAGACAGTCACAGCCAACTATTGCTTTGGCTAGTCCAACTTCTGAAACATACGGCGCTGGAACTCAAGAACTTATCAGATGGACTGTATCAGCTTCTCCTACTGGCGCTATTGGTTGGGAAAAGATTGTCTTTGATGTCTCAGGTTCAGTGATTATAACTTCTGCAGGTCCTTCTTATACCGTAGGTTGTGTAACAGGTAATACTACTTGTACTGCAAAGACAGATGGTATCTGGATGTCCACTGGTACTGACCCAGTAGTTCTTCAGTTAATAGCTACAACCTCAATGCAGGTCTGGGATGTTGATAGCAATACTCAGGTTGTTGCTACTACAACTGCTACTGCTTGGACAGTTGACCAAGACACTTCTGCTGGAACAGCCAGGGTTAGTTTTGTACCTTCTGCTGAACAACAGGTTGCTATTGGAGGCACCAAGACATATAAACTGATTGGTACTGTTCTGCAGGGCTCAGGCCAGATTGGTAGTTCATTGATAACCAAGATTGCATCCAGGTCTAGTCCTAATCTTACTGATACCTATGCAGCCGTTGCAGGTACCGCTGGTGTTACCTTTGTCTGGACAGATAGGTCTGGAGCTGGTGGTGCTCATTCTGCAGGCAGTGCTGACTGGACTCATGACTTCAAAGTTTCTGGTATACCAACCGCTACAAAGACTCTTAGTAAGTAAAGATTGAACTGAAATAAAATGCCTCTTCCTTGTAAGGCAACCGAAAAACCGCTCCTTTTGGGGCGGTTTTCGGTTTAATATACAATTATCTAATCTTGTTAAAACAGTTTTTCTGTTTGCTTAACCATGTTAAATAAAGAAAATCTTTTCAGCTTTTCTCTTGCTTGTTCTTTAAATTGTTGGGTTAATTCAGGATTTTTAATTAGTTTAGATATATTTTCTGCTAATTCTTCAGCGTTTTTAGGTTCAATTAAAATTCCCTGCTTGTTATTTTCAATTATCTCTTCTAAAGCACCTACTTTAGTTGATATGATGGGGATTTCAGCTGCCATTGCTTCTAAAATTATCCAGGGAAAACCTTCTTTTAAAGAAGGCAGAACAAAAACATCAAAAGCTTTTAAATATCTATATGCATTAGGAATTCTGCCTACAAGAAAAACCTTGTTTTTAAGTTCATGTTTTTCAATCAGTTTTTCTAGTTCTGGCCTTTGTTTGCCATCTCCAATGACAATACATTTTACATCCAGAAGCTCGTATTCAGCCTCTAGCAGCTTAATACCCTCAATTAAGTATTTTATACCCTTTGTTCTGTAAAAGTTGGCCACAGTTCCAATTATGTATTTAGCATCTTGTATTCTGTATTCAGGAAGCTTATTGAATAAGAATGTTTTTGCCTCTTGTTTTGGCAAGAATTCTAGTTTTTCAGGATTAATGCCATTATGAATCTTAACTATTTTTTCTGGTGAACAGATCTTATTTTTTATTGCAGCTTGGTAATCATATTCAGAATTAACAATGATTTTGTTTTTAAATCCAGCTGTGAGTTTTTCTAAATAAAATATGATTTTGTTTTGCCAGAATGGTCTTGGATCGTGAAATGCCCATCCACCGATTCTATAAATAATTTTGAACTCTGAATCATGAATCTTAAATAATTTATATATTGAAGCAGTGATAGACCCCAATATGCCGGCAGTGGTTGAACAGAGAAAAAGAATTTTAGGCCTATCTTTTTTTAATAGACCAAGCATTTCTGATATTGAGAAAATTGCTTCTAATGGATTTGGATTTCGTTTTAAGTGTTTTAGCTGAAAAATTTTAACAGGCAAATTTTGAACTTTTTTAAATAGCTCTTTATCTCCATGACCAGCAGCTACTAGAATCTCATATTTTTCAGGATTTAAACAGGAAACCAGCTCAAAAATATATCTTTGAGCTCCTCCAAATTCAGATTGGGTAACAATAAATATGATTTTAGTTTTATTGATGGAATCCATTTGAACCTAAGACCTGTAATAAATTAAGCTTTTTAACGTCATAATTTATAGACGCTGAAAGTCATTTTTTTTATTGACTTTTGACTTGCTTTCTCTATAATAATAGATTATTAAATTGAAATAATCAATTATATTTTATATAGATATGTTCAAAAAAGTTGCTATATGCGGAGTTGGTATGGTCGGTGGCGCTTTAAGGCGCTATTTTGAGGAAAATAGAGGCATAAAACCTCTTTTATATGATCCAGGCAAGAGTTTAGGTTCTCTTGAGGAAATCAATAAAGCAGATGTTGTTTTTATCTGCGTTCCAACTCCTTTTGATAAGGAAAAATGTTATTTTGACCTGTCATACGTTGAAGAAGCTCTTTCTAATATTAGGGGTGAAAAAGTTATTGTGATTAAATCCACGGTTTTGCCTGGTGCCACTGAGTCTTTACAAGAAAAATACCCTCAACACAAAATATTATTTAACCCAGAATTTTTAACAGAACTTACAGCTGACCAAGATATGTCTTATCCAGACAGGCAAATTATTGGTTATACAAAAAAATCATTTAATGTTGCAAAAGACGTTATAAATCTTTTACCTTTAGCTCCTTTTGAAAGAATTTTACCAGCTACCGAAGCTGAGACAGTAAAATATTTTGGAAATACATGGTTTTCAACAAAAGTAGTTTTTGCAAACCAGATTTATGATCTTTGTCAGAAATTAGGAATTGATTATGATAGGGTTAAAGATGCAGCATCTGCTGATAAAAGAATTGACAGAACTCACTTGACAGTTTGGCATAAAGGTAAACGCGGAGCCGCCGGGAAATGCTTACCAAAAGATATGAAGGCTTTTATTAAGTTTGCTGAGAAAAATGGTATTGATTTAAAACTGCACAAAACAGTTGATGAAATTAACGAAAAGCTCTTAAAAGAACAAGGAATTACTGACCCTGAAAATTACAGTAAAAGAGACCCTTTTTAATATTTTTAAAAATATGGCAAAAATTTTAACCACAGGTGGAGCTGGTTTTATCGGCTCCAATTTAGTAGATAAATTAATTGAAAAAGACCATGAGGTTCTTGTAATTGATAATTTATCTACCGGTAAGAAAGAAAACCTTAATCCAAAAGCCAAGTTTTTTAATCTTGACTTAAGAGATTTTGAAAAAATTAAACCAATATTTGAAGGCGTGGATTTTGTTTTTCACTTAGCTGCTTTGCCCAGGGTTCCTTTGTCAGTTGCCAAACCAAGGGAAACTAATGAAATAAATATTACAGCAACTTTAAATACATTGGTCGCTGCAAAAGACGCAAAAGTTAAAAGATTTATTTACAGCTCTTCTTCATCAATTTACGGCATGAAAAATGACTTACCGTTAAAAGAAAATATGACACCATCTCCTGTTAGTCCTTATGCTTTGCAAAAATATGTAGGCGAACTTTATTGTAAAATCTTTTCTTCTGACCTCTATAATCTTCCCACAGTGTCTTTAAGATATTTTAATGTTATCGGCCCAAGACAGCCAGAAGAGGGAAGTTATGTTCCGGTTATTGGTCTTTTTCTAACCCAAAAAAAAAGGGGATTGCCTTTAACAATTACTGAAGATGGTGAACAAACTCGCGATTTCACGCATGTTTCTGATGTGGTAAATGCTAATATTTTGGCTATGGAATCAGATAAAGTTGGCAAAGGTGAAGCAATTAATATTGGAGCTGGTTGTAATTACACTGTTAATAAAATAGCAGAATTGGTTGGCGGAGAAACTAAATATATTCCTGCAAGACCTGGTGATATAAGAGAAACTTTAGCAGACATAAGTTTAGCCAAAGAATTATTGGGTTGGGAGCCCAAAACAACCCTAGAACAGGGAATAAATCAATTGAAAAATGAACAATAAAAAAATCTTAATTAGCGGAGGGGCCGGATTTATTGGTTCACATTTAGCTGAAAAACTTCTTCAAGACAATAAAGAAGTTTTTGTTGTTGATGATCTTTCTACTGGAAGGTTAGAGAATATAGAGCACTTAAGAAATAATGAAAACTTTCATTTCATTAAAGGTTCAGTGCTTGATGAAAATTTGATGAAAGAGTTAATTGGAAAAGTTGAACAAGTTTATCATTTAGCTGCAGCAGTTGGAGTAAAAAAAATACTTAAAGAGCCTTTAGACTGTCTTTTAACCAATATTAATGGCACAGAAATAGTATTAAAAGAAGCAGAAAAAAGAAACGTAAAGGTTTTAATCGCTTCTTCTTCTGAAGTTTACGGAAAAGGCGATAAAGTTCCTTTTAAAGAAGAAGATGATAGGATTTACGGTTCTGTTTATAATAATCGCTGGATTTATGCTTTTTCAAAAGGAATAGATGAGTTTTTAGGACTGGCTTACTATAAAGAAAAAAATTTACCTGTTATTATTGTCAGATTTTTCAATGTTATTGGCCCAAGACAAATAGGAAGATATGGCATGGTGGTTCCTACTTTTATTAAACAGGTGCTTAAAGGCGAGCCTATCACTGTTTATGGAGATGGCGAGCAAACTAGAAGTTTTGCTGATGTTGAAGATATTGTTAATGCTTTGGTTAAATTAATGACAGTAAAAAAAGCAGAAGGTCAGGTTATTAATCTGGGAGCAGACAGAGAAATTAGCATAAATAATTTAGCTAAAAAAGTTAAAGAACTAACAAACAGTTCTTCAAAAATAACTCATATTCCATACACCCAAGCTTATCCTGATGGATTTGAAGACCTTAGACGAAGAGTGCCAGATATTTCAAATATCAGAAAAATGATTGGCTACGAACCAAAATTTAGCTTGGAAGAAACTATTAAAAAAATAATAAAATACCAGCAGCAAGCTTATCAGTAGTTTAAAGAGAATTTATAGCTTTTTTTATTGCCTCAATAGTTTTTTTAATATCTTTTTTTGAATAATGATTTTGTAAAGGAAAATTAATAATTCTTTTGGCGACATCAATTGTATTGGGAAATTCATCTAAATTAAGATTATATTCTTTTTGGACTTCTGGGTTAAGAATAATGGGAGTATGCCAGATTCTGGTGCAGAAAATTCCGTATTTTCTTAGGTCTTTAATAAATTTGTCACGGTTTAAATTTTTTGGAACTAAAACTGAAAGAAAACTAAAAATATTGTCTTTTGATTCTTGAACCTCAAAACCTAATTTTCTCAGTTCTTCTTGAAAGAAAAAAGCCAGCTCAATTCTCTTTTTTAAATTTTCCTTAAAATCCTTTAGATAATTAAGAAAGAGATTTAGAGAAAGATTGTTGATTTTGCCAATTTCTAATTTTTCTTCCCTTTGAATTTTAGGAGCAATTTTACCCCCAAATTTTTTAAACAAAAAAGCAAAAATTCCAAAATTATTTAATAATGAAAGAAGGTCTCTAAGATTAAAACGGGTTTTTAGTAAAGAAGTTTCTGGTTTTTTTTGCAAAACTGCCATTCCTCCTCTCAGGCAAGGAAATTGTTTATAAAGACTGAAAAGAGCAGTTTCACCGAGATTGCCGGTATAGATTCCATTTTGTGGTGAACTTGTTGAACCACACTTTGCCCCAAAAGAATGGGCGCAATCTTCTATGATTAATAATTGATTGTCAGTAAATTGTTTAATTTTTCGAATGTCTACTGGAAGCCCATAAGTGTGGCAGACCAAGATTGATTTAGTTTTAGGAGTAATTTTCTTTTTTATATCTTCAAGTTTGATATGAAAAGTTTCTTTTTGAATATCTAAAAAAATAGGGGAGATATTATATTTTTTAAAAATGGGAAAGAAAATGTCGCAGATATAGGCGGGAAATAACATTTGGGAATTTTCAAGCTTCATTTCTTCAACAATTAATTTTAAAGCAGTTCTTCCCATATCAGTAAAAATTATTTCTTTTTGAGGAAACATTAATTTGACCTTTTTTAAAACCTCTTTATTCGGAGATTTAAAAAAAGAAAAAAATATATTTTTTAAACTTTCCATATTAAATTTTATTTGAGGATGAACAAAAAACATAAAAAAACAATTTTAATATTTTCTGCTTTTTACGAACCTTTTGAAGGAGGAGCAGAAAGATACGTGAAAGAAATTACAAAGAGATTAAAGGAAAAATATGATTTTATTATTTTAACTTCTCGACTTTCTTTTAAATTGCCAAGATACGAAGAAAAAAAGGGGGTTAATATTTATCGCTTGGGAATCGGAACAAAATTGGATAAGTATCTTTATCCTATTTTAGCACTTTTTAAGTCTTTTTTCATTAAAAAAGATTTAATTCATGCTGTTTTAGAGAGTTATGCTGGTCTGTCCCTCTTTTTTCATCAAGTTTTAAATAAAAGAATACCTGCTCTTTTAACTTTACAAAGCGGGCAGGTAAAGATGCCGAAATTTTTATTTAAAAAAATTCATCAAGTTCCAGATAAAATCCAGGCAATTTCTAATGCTTTAGCTAAAAGAGCTCAACAATTTGGAGCAAAGAACGTGGAAGTGGTGCCTAATGGCATAGACCTAAACTTATTTTCCCAAGATTTAAAGATTAAAAAAGAAAAATTTAGAATTGTTTGCGTCAGTCACTTGAAAAAAGTAAAGGGGTTGGGATATTTAATTGAAGCCCTACCTGAGGTTCTGGCAAAATTTCCCCAAGCCAAACTAGTGCTTATTGGTGAGGGAACGGAAAGAAAAGACCTTGAATCTCAAATAGCAAAACTTGGACTTCAGGATAGGGTAGAGTTAAAAGGAAAACTATCCAATCAAGTAATTCCAGAAGAACTGCAAAAAGCTGAGGTTTTTGTTTTGCCCTCGCTTTCCGAAGGTTTGGGCATTTCAATATTAGAAGCACAAGCCTGCGGGGTGCCAGTAATTGCTAGTAAAGTTGGAGGAATTTTAGATATAATTGAAGACAGAAAAACTGGCATTTTAATAGAACCAAAAAATCCCGGACAAATTGCCCAAGCTGTCATCAAAATTTTTTCTCAACCGGAATTTGCCCAGAAATTAATTCAAAATGCCAAAGACGGCTTAGATAAATATGACTGGCAAAACATCGCTCAGAAAATTAATAGAATTTATCAAGAATTAAACTTATGAAAATAATATTAGCTACCAGTATTTTCCCACCAGATATTGGAGGCCCTGCTCAATATGTGAAGAATTTGGAGAGGAGGCTTAAGGAAAGGGGAATAGAAACCGAAGTAATTTCTTATAACAATCTTAAAAAGTATCCCCAACCTCTAAGATTTTTCCTTTATTCTTTAAATCTTTTCAAAAGAGCACAAAATATTGATATAATTTATGTTTTCAATTTAATTAGTTGTGGTTTGCCAGCTTATTGTATCAGCAGGTTTTTTAAAAAGAAGTTTGCAATAAGGATTGGAGGGGATTTTTTATGGGAAAGAAAAATTGAATTAAACAATACTGAGCAGAGTCTGAAAGAATATTATCAGCACCCTAAAAATCTTAAGGAAAAGTTCTTCATATTTTTAATCAAAAACATTTTGAAAGGAGCTGATATTGTTATTTTCAGTAGTAATTTTCAAAGAGAGATTTACTTAAAGCATTTTCAAATATTAAAAGAAAAAACTGTAGTTGTTTCTAATCCTTTTCCAGAAATTGAAACACCAACATCTAAATCAGAAAACACTTATCAGTTTTTATATGCAGGTCGTTTATTAAAATTAAAGAATTTGGACAAATTAATAGAGGTTTTTAATAAAGTAGTTGAAAAAACATCTAAGCCTTTAATCCTGAAAATAATTGGGGATGGTCCAGAAAAAAAGAATCTGGAAAAGAAAATTAGTGATTTAGGCTTGAATGAAAAGATAGTTATTGAAAAATCTATCCCTTATTCTGAACTGCTTAAGGAAATTGTTAAAAGCTATGTTTGTATTTTACCTAGTTTTACTGACATTAGTCCTAATTTCATTTTGGAATGCATTAAGCTTAAAAAACCAGTTTTACTAACTAAGGAAACAGAATACTATCAGGAATTTAAAAATAGCTTAATATTTCTTGATCCTAAAGATGAAAAAGATATTGAAGAAAAAATAACTTATCTTTTAGATGACATTAATTATCAGAATTATTCTGTTAAAATTCAAAATATTCCTACCACATATTCTTGGAATGATATAGTTGAAAAACACATATTATTATTTCAAAAAATTCAATGAAAAAAGTTTTATTTTATTGGACTTTCTGATTATTCTAATTATAATGGAAAATAAACAAAATTAACTAAAAATGATAAAAGCATGAAAATCTTAATCACCGGGAGTTCGGGCTTTATTGGCTTGTCTTTAAGAAAATTTTTAGAAAAAAGGGGAATAGAGGTTATTCCCTATGATTTAAAGGATACTCCACCTAATGATGTTAGAGATTTTTCCAATTTAAAATCAAAAATGAAAGGAGTTGACGGTGTAGTCCATTTAGCTGCTATTAGCCGGGTGAAATTAGGTTACGAAGACCCTTTAACCTGTATTCATACCAACATTGGAGGAACCATAAATGTTCTTGAGGCTTGTAGGCTTTATAAAAAAGAAGATGGTCACCCCTGGATGATTTTTGGTTCTTCCAGAGAAGTCTTTGGAGAACCCAAAACTCTGCCGGTAACTGAAAAAACCCCTCATAATTCTATTAATATCTATGGCGTTGCTAAGGTGGCTGGAGAGGATTTGTGCAGGAACTTTTCACAGAATTATAGGTTAAAAACCAGGGTTTTAAGATTTTCCAATGTCTATACTGGCAAAAACGATCAATTAAACAGGGTAATTCCTAAGTTTATATTACAGGCTTTTAAAAATGAGGATTTAGTTATTAACGGGACAGGGAAAGAAGTATTTGATTTTACCTATATTGGAGATACTATCCAGGGAATCTGGGGCTGCATTCAAGAGATTGAGAAAAGCCAGGTGTTATATAATAATTTTACTTTATCAACGGGAAGACCTACCACCTTAAAGGAGTTGGCTGAAACCATAATTAGGGAAGTGGGGAGTAAAAGTAAAACTAAATATGCTAAAGCTCGTTCTTATGACGTTAATAAATTTTACGCTGATCCTCAAAAGGCAAAGGATATTCTCGGATTTGATCCTAAGACAGGATTGAGAGAGGGTATTAGATTGGTGGTTGAAGAATTTAAGAGAGAAAAAATGATTATACCAGAAGACTTCAAGCACTTTAAGAACTTAAAAGTTCTTTCTCTGGGTTATACCCGGGATTTATTAGCTCTGCCAGAAAAAGAAAGGGGAGAAACCTCAAAGAGATTGGGTTATTATTCACGCTTTCTGGATAAATATTTTATTTTAGTTTTTTCTTTAAAAAAACATCAGCTTAAAAAGAAGGAAATTGGAAATATGATAGTTATTCCCACCAATGGGTTTGATCGACTCGATGCTCTTTTTAAGATGTATAAGTTAGGAAAAGAAATTTGTGAGCAAAATGAAATAGATATTATTCAAGCCCAGGACCCTATATTTACTGGACTTGTTGGTTATTTCTTGAAGCGAAAATATAACAAACCTCTTAATGTTTGTGTATATGGTTGTGACCCTTACGATAAAAACTGGTTGGGAGAAAAGAAACTTAATTTGATATTAGCTCTAGTTTCTAGGTATATAATTAAAAATTCCAATGGGATTCAGGTTGATGGTTCGGGAGTTCTACGCAGCTTAGTTAAAAAGGCCAGAATTCCTTCTTCAAAGGTTGCCTACAAACCCATGATTCCCCAAGACATTAATCTATTTAAAACAACAGAAGGAACAACTGTTAGGAAGGAGCTTTTAAAGAACGAGGAAGAAAAAATCCTTCTTTTCGTAGGAAGATTGACTAAACAAAAAAATATCCCCTTTCTTTTAAATTCATATAAAAAAATTCTTCAAGAGTTTCCCAGGGTAAGACTTGTTATAATTGGTCAGGGAGAAGAAAGAGAAAAACTAAAAAATATAGTCCGGAAATTAAAAGTTCAGGATAAAATAACTTGGATTAAAGAGGTGCCTTATTCAAGAATTCCTGAATACTTTAGAGCAGCTGATATTTTTGTACTTTCTTCTTTTTATGAAGGCTTCCCCAGGGTTTTAATGGAAGCTGCCATGGCAAAGAAACCCATAGTTTCAACTAATGTTAGCGGCACAGACGATATCATTATTGATGGCAGAAGCGGTTTTATAGTTCCTCAAAAAAATAAAGAAGAGTTTGTGAGAAAAATCTTGTTTTTACTCCAAACCCCAGAGATAGCTAGAGAAATGGGAAGGAGGGGGCAGGAAATTATGGAAATAAAATTTGACCCCCAATTAATTGGTTTAAAACAAGTAGAGATTTGGGATAAAATTGCCCAAAAATAAAGCTAAAAGAACAAACTTTTCAAGAAATAAATTTGTGTTTTATTATTAACCAGATTGCCTTTAACCCGTTCCACAACCTGATTTTTTTACCTTATTCAAACTTACGAGGATAATAATTAATGGGAACTTCTAATATTTGATAGTTTTTCTTTAAAAATTTAACGGTTAACTCCTGTTCAATTTCAAAGCCATTGCTTTCCAGTTTAAGATTTTTTAAAACACTGGATTTAAAAACTTTATATCCACAGTAAACATCATATAAATTTGCATTATAGAAAAGATTGGTGAGGAAGCTGAGGATTCTTACTCCCCAATAATGACTTTTGTAAATAGAAGAATCACCTTGACGATAGCGGGAGCCGTAAACAATGCTTGATTTATTTTCTAAAATAGGCCTTAAAAGTTGGGGATAGTTTCCAGTATCAAGCTCCAGGTCAGCATCTTGAATCAGAATTATGTCGCCATGGGCTTATTTAAAGCCAGTTCTTAAAGCTGCTCCTTTGCCCAGGTTTTTCTGGTGATAAATTACCATGTATTTGTTTTCAATTGTTTTTAAGATATTCCTTGTTCCGTCAGCAGATCCGTCATCAATTAAAATCACTTCTTTTTCAAGACTTAAAATATCTGCTTTTTCCACCTTTGCAATAAGCTTCAAGACAGCATCCTTTTCATTATAAACTGGAATAATAATTGATAATTTTTTCATACTTTATTTATATCAGATACTATGTTTACTTCAAATAATTTAGTCCTTGATTTAACTTAAGATAAGAAGTAAACTGAATTCAGATAAAAACTATAAAATTATGTCTTTTCCAACTATTTTAGCTCTTCTGGTCTCTGTTATAATTGCCAGTACAGCCCAGATTTTTTTAAAAAAAGGGGTTTTAAATTTAACTGATTTAGACCTGTCTTTTTCTAGCCTTTTGAAGTTGTTTATTTCTATTTTTCAGAATAAATGGCTTTTTTTAGGAGCTTCGTTATTTGTTTTCAGCTTCATTTTTTATCTTTTTGTTCTTTCTAAGCTTCAGCTAAATTTAGCTTATCCGGTTATGGTTAGCGCCGGAATTATATTAGTCACTATTGGCTCTTGGATCTTCTTTCAAGAACAGATTTCTCAGTGGCAAGTTTTAGGAATCTTTCTAATCATTTTTGGCATATTTTTATTACTTCCTAAGATTTAAAAAACATGAAGCTTCTAATTATAAGTCAAAAGGTGGATATCAATGACGATAATCTTGGATTTTTTCATTATTGGCTGGAAAAATTCGCAGGCAAACTTGAGAAAGTTTATGTAGCTTGTCTTTCAGAAGGCAAACATAGTTTACCAGAAAATGTTTTAGTTTATTCTTTGGGTAAAGAAAAAGGCTATTCAAAATTAAGACAGCTTTTTAGATTGCAGAAATTTCTTTTTAAAAATCTCAAAGAAGTAGATGGGGTTTTTGTGCATATGTGTCCTATTTATGCAATAGCTTCCTTTCCTTTGGTCAAGGTTTTTAGAAAAAAGATGATTCTTTGGTATCTTCATAAATCAGTAAACTGGAAACTGAAATTAACCGGAAAATTAGTAGATAAAATTTTAACTGCTTCTAAAGAAAGTTGTCGTTTAAAGAATAGGGAGAAAATTGAGATTGTAGGACATGGAATTGATACTAATTTTTTCAAACCATTAACCTTAAGTTTTAAACCTCAAGGATTAGATAATTTCAGAATCATATTTGTTGGTCGAATTGCTCCTATTAAAGATTTAGAGACTTTAATCAAAGCAATTGATATTTTAGTAAATCAAAAAAATATTAGAAATATTAAAGTAAGAATTATTGGTAGTTCCATAGGGTATTACGAGAAAAAATATCACGAAAAACTGATAGAGTTAATAAAAGAAAAAGAATTAGTAGATTATATAGAATTTTTGGGAGGCAAGCCCCACAGAGAAGTTTTAAGATTTTATCAAAACAATAATGTTCTTTTGAACTTATCTCCGACAGGAGGTATGGACAAAGCTGTCTTAGAAGCAATGGCTTGTAGTGTCCCGGTTTTGGTTTGTAATATAGCCTTTAAAAAAGACCTGGGAGATTTTGTCACTAAATTGATTTTTCAGAAAAAGAATCCACAAGATTTAGCGCAAAAGATTTTAAATTTAAAGAACATAGATACTGTTGGCATTGAGGGTTATTTAAGAAAACAAGTTGTTCAAAACCATAATTTAGATAATTTAATAAACAAGATAATTCATGTCTTTGAGAAATAATTTAAAGAATCTGGCATATTTTGGATTAAATTCTATTTTTGGTTCTTTTTCTGTTAAAAAAGCAGCAATTTTGATGTATCATTCAATAGATTATAATAAGATTTTCTTTACGGTAAGCCTTGAGAATTTTAAGAAACAGATGAATTATCTCTATAAAAGAAAATATAATGTTATTTCTTTAACTTCTTTGACAGATTATTTGAGAGAAAAAAAAGAGATTTCAGCTAAAACAATAGTTTTAACTTTTGATGATGGCTACGAAGATAATTACTTTAACGCGTTCCCCGTCTTAAAAAAATATAATTTTCCAGCAACTGTATTTTTAATCACTGGTTTTATTGGTAAAAAAAAGCCAAATTCGGCAAACATTCCTCTTCAAATACTGAATTGGTCAGAAATCAAAGAAATGCATAATTCTGACTTGATTGATTTTGAGCCTCATACAGTAAATCATTTAAAGCTTACAAACATTGACTTAGAACAGGCTGAGAAAGAAATTTTAGAATCAAAAAATGTCATTGAAAGAGAATTAAAGAAAAAATGTCATTTTTTTGCTTATCCTTATGGAGATTACAACCAGGGGCTAAAAGAAATTTTAATAAAAAATAAATTTTTAGGAGCAGTAGGAATAAAAGAAAGATTAGTTTCTAATAATGAAAACCTTTTCAGTTTGAAAAGGAATTCTATTGACTCTTCGGTTAGTTTTTATCAATTTAAAGGTAAATTAAATTTATCAGTAAATGTTTTTAGAAAAATTTTCAAAAATGAATAAACTTTTAGACTTAATTAAAGAAATATATCGGAAAAAAGGTATTCAAAGGATTTTAATGAATTGGCAGATTTTCGAGCACTGTAAAGATTTAAAGGGCGTTATGATTGATCTCGGGGCTGGCAGAAACCCAAGTTATTATAGATATTGGCGAATTAATCCCTCTCAGTTTATAAAGGTAGATATTGATAAGAAGACAAAACCAGATGTTGTAGCTGATTTAAATAAAACTCTACCATTTGATAATAATTTTGCTGATGCGGCTTTTTTATTTAATACTCTTTATATTATTAAAAAACCAGAAGAACTCATAAAAGAAATTTTTAGAATTTTAAAAAATAATGGTAAATTTTTTATTTATTCTCCTTTTATTTTTAATGAATCAAAAGAGCCAAATGATTATTTTCGTTATACATCTCAAGGCATAGAACATTTATTAAAAGTCGGAGGGTTTAAAGATTATCAAATCGTTTCTGTTGGGGAAAGATTTACATCAGCTTTTAACCTAATAGAGAAAATAATTATATTTGATATCTTGAAAATCCCTCTGATATTATTAGCTCTTTTTCTAGATAAAATTTATCCTAAAAAATTAAAAAAACTCCATCCCTGCCCAATGGGATATTTCGTTAAGACAAAAAAATGAACAAATATTCGTTTTTAAAATACGATCATAAGACTCGCTGGATAAGCTATTGGCATCAGATTAATGAGGTTTTAAGCTTAGCCCCTAAAAAAGTTTTGGAAGTTGGTATTGGTAATAAAACAGTTTTAAATTATTTAAAAAACCAGGGAGTTGAAGTGATAACCCTTGATATAGATGAAAAATTGAAGCCTGATATTGTTGGAAATGTATTGAAAATGCCTTTTCAAGACAATTCTTTTGACGTTATACTTTGTGCTGAGGTTCTGGAGCATTTACCTTTTAAGGAATTCGATAAAGCATTAGAGGAGCTGGAAAGGGTTAGCAAGCAATATGTAGTTTTGAGTCTGCCTCATTTTGGTCATACAATAAAGCTTGGTTTTAAAGTTCCTTTGATAAAAGAAAAGAGACTTGTAATGAAATTTTCATTTTTCCCAAAACATCAATTTAATGGGGAACACTATTGGGAAATAGGAAAGAAGGGCTATCCACTTTCTAAAATCAAGAAAATCATTGAACAATACTTTGTGGTTAAGAAAGAGTTTATTCCTTTTGATAATCAATATCATCACTTCTTTGTTTTAAAAAAATTATGAAACTAATTTATATTGCCAATGCCAGAATACCAACTGAAAAAGCCCATGGGATACAGATAATGAAAATGTGCGAAGCTTTCACCGAAAGAACCGATGAATTAGAATTATTAGTACCTAATAGAATGAACTGGATAAAACAAGATCCCTTTACTTATTATGAAGTCAAAAGGAGTTTTAAGATAAAAAAGTTTTTTTGTCTTGATTTGATTCCGTTTGATAGATATTTAGGACATTTAGCTCTTTGGATTGAATCAATCACTTTTTTTATTTCTATTCTCTTTTATGTTCTTTTTAAGAAAGCTGGCATTATTTATACAAGGAATAAGTTTTTACTGATTTCTGCTCTTTTTAAGAAAAATTTTGTTTTTGAAGCCCACGCTATTTTCCAAAATTATTTTTTATATTCCTTATTTTTAAAGCGAACGAAAAGAATAATTGTTACTTCTCAAAAGATAAAAGAATTCTTTATTGAAAATGGTGTTCCCTCGGGGAAAATTTTAGTTGCTCCTAATGGGGTGGATATGGAGCAATTTGATATAAAAGAAACTCAAGAAGAATGCCGAAGGAAACTGAGTTTATCATTAAATAAGAAAATAGTCCTTTACACTGGGCATCTCTATTCGTGGAAAGGCGTAGATACATTAGCTCGGGCCTCGCGATATTTACCTGAGGAAGTAATGCTATATTTCGTGGGCGGTGCGGAAAAAGATATTAAAAATTTCAAACTTCAAACTTCAAACCTCAAACTTAATATAGTTGGTCATCGACCCCATTCTGAAATTCCTCTTTGGTTAAGGGCCGCAGACATCTTGATTTTACCTGATTTAGCTGTTAAAGATATTTTAAAATATGGCGCTTCTCCAATGAAAATGTTTGAATATATGGCATCAAAAAGGCCGATTATAGCTTCGAATTTACCTTCGATAAGAGAAATTTTAAATAAAAATAATTCTCTTTTAGTTAAACCGAACGATCCAGAGAGATTGGTAAGGGATATTAAGAAAGTATTGGAAGATCCTAACTTTTCTGATAAAATTTCCAATCAAGCCTTTCAGGATGTGCAGAATTATACTTGGCAGAAAAGAGCAGGAAAAATTTTAAAATTCATAAAACAATAATGCATAAGGTTGGCGAAAGTTCTTAAAGTAGAAATTTAATTTTGATCCAAAAATTTAATAAGATGCACTTAAACATAAATAATAAAAAAATAAAAATAGTAGAAGATAGGTGGGAGCTTATAGAAAAATATGTGAGAAACAAAACCGTATTAGATGTTGGTTGTGCAGAATTAATAGCTACCACAAAAAATTCTACAAAAAAAGAAAGATGGCCTTTTGAAAAGATAAAGAAAATAGCGAAAGATATCGTAGGTTTAGATATAAATAAAAAACAAGTAGAGGTGCTTCAGAAATTGGGATACAATGTAGTTTTGGGTAATGCTGAGAAAGTTAATCTTCAACAAACCTTTGATGTAATTTTGGCTGGAGAGTTAATTGAACATTTATCTAATCCAGGACTTTTTCTTGAGAATATGAAACGACATCTTAATAAAGAGGGGGTATTAATAATTACTACTCCTAATAGGTTTAATTCTTTTGAATTTTTTAGAACTTTTATAGCTAATAAGATACCTAAGTATACGAAAGAAATTGCTAGCCATGTTTTTTATTTTGACATCAATTCCCTTCAAGCATTGACAGAAAGACACAATTTTCAAGTAATAGACTATTCGTATTATTGGACTTTTGGTAGACATTATGATTCTTTTAGGCGAAGGGTCATACTAAAAATTATTGTAAAATTAAGACCTCAGTTTGTGAGAGGGATTATAATGGTATTTAAGAAAGGTAAATATGGACTTTAAAAAACACATCTATCTCCTGCTCTTTAGAGGACAGCTTTTAAGAGTAAAAACATTTTTTAGATATTTTTTAAAAAGGAAAAAGACAGAAGGACAAATTTTTTCTTTTAATATCTGGAAAGACAATAAAAGCCATTTTAGCTTAAAAGAAATAAATGAGATGGCTTTCAAAACTTTTAATAAAAGACCGTTAAAAGTTGAGTTTTTTTCACAATCAAAATTTGGCCATTGTTCTTATAAAGTTTTTTACGATGATGAGAATCTTAGAGTATTAAAATGTCGAGAATGTTTTTCTGAGGATTATGCACAAAAAATCGAGGAATTAACAAAGACTTTAAACAGTAATAATTTAAAAATTGCACCAGTTTTGGGTCGATATAAAAATTTTATTTTTGTAAAATGGATTGAGGGAGAAACTATAAAATTGTCAGATTTTTTATACCAAGATTCTCTTATTGAGAAAATAGCAAGATATCAGGCCTTAATTCATTCTTGTAGTTTCCCGAGCAGATTTTTAAAGAATAAAACTAAGAGCGATTATTTAGATTTTTTAGCAAGAAGATTCAGCTTTTTTGCCTCTAAATATGTTAAAGAAGAAGAAATTCTAAGAATCGTAAAAACAATAAAGAAATTAACTCCCCCTCTAAAACCATCCATCACCTGTCCTGACTTGACAGGCAACAACTTAGTTTTAGAAAAAGGAGAACCTGTTTTAATAGATTACGAAACTCTTAATGTAGATTTGGGGTATGAGTATGATATAATTACTACCCAAAAAAATTTCTTTCAAGAAAACCAAAGATTACAAAATTACTATTTATCTCTATACAAAAAATATCATTCTACGGGAACGCTTGAGTCAAACCCTGATTATTGGGAAATAGTATACGCTTTAAAATCGGCAGGGAGTTGTTTTCAAAGAAGAGATTATCAGAGAGGAAGAGTCTTTGTGCATATTCTCCAAAAAAAATTAAAAATCACATCTTAATTAGGGCATGTTTTTAGCTAATTTTGTCGGAGGTTAAGATTTAAAATTTTCTAAATAAGAACAAGATTAGGGCTAGATAAAAAAATGTAGCGCCTATCTGTCCCATAATCACTCCCAATATTCCATAAATAGGAGTTAAAAAAAGTAAAAGAATTATTCGGACAATAGGTACAATTCTAATAAGATAAAGCTCTTTTTTCATCATTTGAGCTTGGAAAATAGTACTGAGTAGGGTTATTGGGACAGTTACAAAAGAAAGAGTAAATAACTGAGAATAAGAGATAGAATCTAGATACTGAGGAAAAAATATCTTATAGAGAAAAGGAGCGATTATAACATAAATTATAGCTACTATTCCTGTTAAAAAGAAAAGTTTCCAAAATTTTTGCATTATATTTAATTTAATTTCTTTCAGGGGCTTTATTGAAAGTTTTGGAAAAGCAAGTGTGCCGACATTTTGTTTCATCAAGCCTTTAATTTGATTAGGAATAAGAATAGCAAAAGAATAAACAGCTAACTGCGTTGACCCCACAAGAGTAAAGAGTAATATTCTATCTAAATAATTAGCAATAGTCGAAATTATGCTCATTAAACTCAAGTGTTTCCCATAAGAGAGGGTTTGAGAATCCTCTTTTTTATTTGGTTTAAATTTTGATTCTATGATTATATAGAAGGAATAATTTAAAAGAGTATGGGAAACTAAATAGACGGTGATTAACCAAAAAAGATTTTTTGTAATGAAAAGTGTAATGATTATAGCTCCGGTTGAGACAATTCGGCTGAAGACACTATACTTTGCCTGGATATTAAATAATTTTTTTCCAACTAAAAAACTAGCATAGATTTGAGAAGCTAACATTAAGGGTGAAAATATAGCTGAGATTAAAAGAGGAATAGGTAAAAAATAGTTTCCTTGAAGAAAGTAATAAACAGCCAAACCAATTGCTACTATACTTGCCAATACTCCAAACCTTAATTTTTCTCTAAAAACAGAATAGAAACTTCCTTCAAATCCTCGAGCAACAGCTTGAATAATTGCAGCTCCCATGCCGGAAAGAGTAAAAATACTTAACATTCCTATTAAAGAAAGAATGTATCTATAATTTCCATAAGTCACAGGATCTAATAAATTAGCAAAAGCTATTGCTAATAAAAAAGAGGCAGCTGTTGAAATTATCTGCCCCAGAGTCAACCAAAAACCGCCTTTAGCTAAATAAACCATATCAGTCTGAGTGTATTTTTCACTCTTTTTCAGCAAGGAATAAATCAAATTCTTTGTTTTTTCAAAGGTCTTCATTCTTTTTTAAAAAATAATTGAAAAGTTCTAAGCAAAATTCCTATGTCAAGCAAAAAGTTCCGATTTTTTAAATAATACAAGTCATACTGAAATTTTTTATGGCTGTCCATAAGAGATCTTCCGTATCTGAATTTTATCTGAGCCCAACCTGTAAACCCAGGTTTTACTAGATGCCTTAAGTGGTAATGAGGAATTTCTTTTTCTAATTTTACAACAAATTCCAGTCTTTCTGGTCTTGGTCCGACCAAAGAAATATCTCCTTTTATTACATTTATCATTTGAGGCATTTCATCTAAATGACTTTGTCTTAAGAATCTTCCAACCTTGGTTATTCTTTTATCTTGTTTTTCTGCCCAAACAGCCTTTTCTTTTTCTGCCCCCACTTTCATTGACCTGAATTTATATAAAATAAAAGATTTTCTGTCTTTTCCAATTCTTTTTTGAGAATAAAATACATAACCTTTATCCTCTAATTTAATAGCTATAGCAATAAAAGGCCAAAAGGGGAGAGTTAGAATGAATAAAAAGCTAGCTATAATTATGTCAAAAAACCTTTTTGCCTCATCATAAAACCCCTTTTCTCTTTCTTTTAGATTTTCTAAAAACCAAGATCTAGAAACTATTGAAACCGGAATCTTTTCATAAATCAATTCATAAGCCCTGGTAAATTCTAAAAAATTTACTCTAGCTGGCAAGCAAAAATAAAGAGCTTTAAGTATTTTAGGATTTGATTCAAATTCTTCTGTAAAAATAACTGTATCAATGTTTTTTTCCTGAATCTGAGAGAAAAGATCTTTATTTATATCTATTGGAATTATTTTATAACCAAGATAAGGCCTTTCATCTATTTCTTTTTTTAATATTTCAACCTCAGAGCCTTCTCCCACTATTGCAGTTCTGTTTAAAAAATGTACTGAAAACAGAAAATAAAATAATCTGCGCCAAGCTAAAAACAAGATTCCAAAAATTAAAATATTTATTACTAGGTTAGTTTTTGGAGTAATTTCAAAAAAAGGAACTGTATAAAAGAAAAGCATTCCTAGAACTAAACTTACAGCAAGGGCTCCAAAAGTGTTGCTATAAAAAGAGGTTTTAGTTTTAATCAAATGAAGATCGTAAAGACCAAAAATGTAGAAAATAATGAACCAAAAAACATAAATAATGGAAAAAGGCAAAAGATGTAAAGAAAATATCTGAAAACTAAATTCACCAAAAAACCCTAATAATAAGGTTAGAAAAAGTGAGAGATAGATTAAAAAAATATCCCCAAAAAAAACAAGGATTTTCCTCATATTTAACATAGATACATTTTAGTAAAAAGCGTTAAAATTTGCAATATCTTGCATATTGGCTAAAATAATTGAATGACCCAAGTATTGAAAAAAACTTGTCTTTTCATAATCAAAACAGGAGCATATTTAGCCTTGTTTGCTCCAGTAATTGTTTACCGCTATTCTTTTTTTCCTTTTGTTACTCCAAAGACTATTTATTTCAGAATTTTAGTGGAAATTATGCTGGCTGCTTATCTGATTCTGATGTTATTGTTTCCCCGCTATCGACCAAAACCTAATATCATACTTACTTCTATCCTGATCTTCATTCTTGTATTGATACTAACATCTGTTTTAGGCATTAATTTTGAAAGGAGTTTTTGGAGTACTTACGAAAGAATGACAGGAATTTTTACTTTTCTTCATCTCTTAGCTTTTTTTGTCATTCTAACAAGCACTTTCAAAGAAAGAAAAGATTGGGAAAAGATTCTTGCTGTGTCAGTGTTAGTAGGAGTTATTCTTTGTATTGGTGTTTTAACGAACAGTGAACTTTCTACCAGGGGAGGAGGAACAATTGGCAATACTTCTTTTATGGCAGCTTATCTGCTTTTTAACGTTTTTTTTGCCTTAGTTTTGTTTTTAACAAAAAAAAGCTCGTTTTTACGAGTTTTTTCTGGAATATCTTTACTTTTCCTGGTTCCAACCTTATTAATATCTACTGCCAGAGGAGCAATTATTTCTTTTTGGTCTGGACTGTTTTTAATATTATTGGGCTATTTAATATTTTCTAAGAAAAAAAAGCTTCAAAAAGCAGGAGTTTTTTTAATTTTTTGTTTAGTAATTTTAGGGATTGCTGCACTAATTGTTCAACCCTCTTTTCTTAAGAATAAGGTTGAAAGCATCTTAAAAGACATGAAACCAAGATTTGTTGTTTGGGAGACAGCTTGGAAAGGATTTTTAGAAAGACCGCTGTTTGGATGGGGTCCAGAAAACTTTAATGTAGTTTTTACTAAATTCTTTAATCCTTGCATGTTTCTGTCAGAGTGTGGAGGAGAGATTTGGTTTGACAGAGTTCATAATATTGTTTTAGATACCCTGGTCAATAGTGGAATAATTGGGCTTTTAAGTCATTTATTGATTTTCGCAGTTTCCATTTTTACACTTTTAAAAATTTGTTTTAAAAGAGAAGAAAACATGGTTCCTTATTTAATAATGGCAGCTTTATTAGTTGTTTACTTTGCCCAGAATCTGCTTGTTTTTGATATGATCTCAAGCTATACAGTATTTTTTTTAAGTTTAGGATTTGTTAGTTTTTTAAGAGATGAAGAAGAATATTCCTTTCCAGATTCAGTTGAAGAACCGTCTAGTTTTATTAGCGAGGGATTGGGACGAAATATTATTTTTGTCCTTATTATATCACTAACTATCCCGCTCCTTTATTTTGGCAACATCAAGCCATTTTCAAGCGCCATAAATACTGTTGAAATAGTTATTGCTTCTGACAACTTAGATGAAACAACAAAGATTTACAAAAAATCATTAAATACTCTAATGGAAAAATATGAAATTAGAGAACAGTTTGCCCTGAAACTTTACCAGTCTGCTTTTAATCCCCAAAACAATAAGGAGACTGTAAGGATAGCTTTTCAGATTGCTGAAGAACAAATGGAGGAAAGCATTAAAAACAACCCTTTAGATTTCCGCCCTCATCTTTTTTTTGGCAGACTTTATTTCACTGATTATCGTTTCAGCCTTGACAAAGAAAAATTGGATTCAGCAGAACAGATTTTTGAAAAAGCAATAGAATTAAGCCCCACTAATCAGCAGGGTTACTGGCATTTAGCTGAAGTGAAGCTGGCAAAAGGTGAAAACCAAGCAACTTTTGATTTATTTAAGAAGGCCATTGAATTAGAGCCAAGAATAGATGATTCTCATTGGTATTTAGCCATGGTTTATTACATCACAGGCCAATACGAACAGGCTTTTGAAAAAGTTAAAGACGCAGAAGCAGCTGGTTATGATTGGAGAAAAAATACAGAAGATGTTAAAAAGGTAATTGAAATCTACAAAGCTTTAGGAATTGAATTAGATTAGTTTCTGTGAAAGAGCCAATAAATACATGAAAAATTTATCTTTTATTTTAATCATTTCAATCATTGTTTTTTTACCTGTTTTTGTTAAAGCTGAACAAATTCTAGGGGATTCAGTCAGTTTTTACATTGAATCTTCTTATGATTCTTTAGAAAGAGAACAAATCCAGGCTACTTTAAGAGAAATTGCTCAAACAGCATATTGGTATGTGGATAATGATTGGTGGGATGGATTAGGAGAAAAGGAACAACTTGAAATGAATAATGCAATAACTGCTTTGTCTCAAGAATTTACAACTAATATCTATCCTGTTTTAACTCAGAATTTTGGTTCTGAATGGAAACCAGGAATTGATAATGATTCAAGGATTACTATTTTAATACATCCCATGAAAGAACAATCAGGAGGTTATTTCAATAGTGCTGATGAATTTCTAAAATCCCAGATATCCACTTCAAATGAAAAGGAGATGATTTATTTTAATGCCTTGTATTTAAATAATAATTTAGCAAAAAGCTTTATAGCTCATGAGTTTCAGCACCTTATTTCTTTTAATCAGAAAGAAAAAACTTATGGTGTTTCTGAAGAAATCTGGTTGAACGAAGCACGCTCAGAATATGCTCCAACATTGCTGGGTTATAATGAAAGCTTTGAGGGAAGTAATCTTCAAAGAAGGATACAGAATTTTTTAAATAAACCCTACGATTCTTTGACTGAGTGGAAGAACCTTCCTTATGATTATGGAGTGGCAAACTTGTTCATACATTATTTAACTGATCATTATGGTGTGAAAATTTTAATAGATTCTTTAAAGAGCTCTGAAACAGGCATTAACAGCTTGAATTCTGCTTTATTTAGAACTGGATTTAAAGAAAACTTCAGTCAGATTTTCACTGATTGGACAATTGCTGTTTTAGTTAATGATTGTTCTTTATCTGCCAAGTATTGTTATTTAAATGATAACTTGAAGAACCTAAAGCTTAATCCTCTAATTAACTACCTTCCTTCTATTGGTAAAAGTGTTTTATCAGTTTCTAATATAACCAATGACTGGGCAGGTAACTGGCATAAATTTATTGGTGGCAATCACGGAGATTTAAAAGTGGAATTTATAACTTCTCCTTTGACTAAGTTCAAGGTTCCTTACTTAGTTCAAAATGATCAAGGTGATTTATCAATTACTTTTTTGGAACTAGATTATAAAGGAGAAGCAATTATTTATGTTTCTGGCTTTGGTTCTAAAAATGTTTCTTTAACAATTATTCCTTCTGCTCAAAACAAGACATCAAACTTTTCAGAATCAGAAACACCTCTTTCTTTTTTCTGGTCTGCCTCAACCATTGAAGAAGAGGATCAGCAGAATCAAGAGCAGGAACTAATAAACAAGCTTTTAGCGCAGATAGAGGATTTGCAAAAACAGATAGCCGGATTACAAGCCCAGTTAGATGCTGCTTTAGGGACAGGTATAACTTGCAAGAAATTTGATCAAAATCTTTATTATGGAATGATGAATAATAATCAAGTTGAATGTTTACAGGAATTTTTAAAATCTCAAGAAGCAGATATTTATCCTGAGGGACTTGTAACCGGTAATTTTCTTTCTTTGACAAAACAAGCAGTTATTCGTTTTCAGGAAAGATATGCCACTGAAATCTTAATTCCTATTGGTCTTGAAAAAGGCACTGGTTTTGTTGGGCCAATGACAAGAGCTAAAATTAACCAATAGGAGTTGACAAAACATTTTAATTTTGCTATTATTGAAATCAGTGAGTGCGGTTCTATTTTTAGAACTCCATTCTCAGTCGGCAAAAGGCCCTGCTTGCAGGGTCTTTTGCTTTTTTGAGCTTTTTGTCTTTTTTTTCTAATTCTTTATAATTAAACTAGGTTAGGGGACTGGTGTTTACTATAACATCTGCTAATTTTATGAACCCAAGCAATAAGAAATCAAAAAACAGCAAAGAAGTTGTAGTTGCAGTTTCCGGTTATTTTAACCCCCTACATGTTGGGCATGTTAGATATTTGAAAGAAGCAAAGAAGCTTGGAACAAAATTAATAGTAATAATCAACTCAGATAAACAATCTAAGCTTAAAGGAAGTTTTGCTTTTATGAACGAGAAGGAAAGGGCTGAAATAGTTTCTTCTTTGAAGCCCGTAGATGAAGTCGTCTTGTCAATTGATAGAGATAAAACAGTTTGTAAAACTTTAGAATTAATCAAACCAAGCATATTTGCCAAGGGAGGAGACAGGGCACTGGATAATATTCCAGAAAGGGAAGTTTGCGAAAAATTTGGCATTAAGATGCTTTTTAATGTCGGAGGAGGAAAGATTCAATCAAGTTCGTGGTTAATATCTAAATGCGTAAATGGAAAGAATAAACAATAGGATTTTAAGAATCTCTTTTCTTTTTTTAAATAATACCTTAGAATATAAATGAGTCAGGAGGATAGCACTCACTAAAGACTTAGAATAGGAGTAACTCTCCTGGCTCATTAAAGTTAAAAATATGGATAATAAAGACTTTGCTCAGTTAAAAAGTGCTTTTCCAAATATCCAATCCAATGTTTCTTTAAGAGATTACTCTGCTTTTAAGATTGGGGGAGAAGCAAAATACTTCTTAGTTATCAGAACAAAGGATGAGTTAATTGAAGCAGTTGAGTTGGCAAGAGAAAACAATCTGCCAATTTTTATTTTAGGAGGAGGAAGTAAACTATTAATATCTGATAAAGATTTTAATGGACTTGTAATAAAAATTCAGAGTTCAGGGTTTAAAGTTAATGATTTCAAGATTTTTGCAGAATCAGGCCTTTCAACAGCAAAGTTAACAGAAATTGCTTTGGAAAATAATTTGACTGGTCTGGAATGGTTAAAAGGAATTCCAGGAACAGTTGGCGGAGCAATAAGAGGCAATGCAGGAGCTTTTGATGGCTCAATGAAAAATGTGATTAGTTTTGTTGAGGTTTTTGACAAAAAAGAAGAAAAATTAAAAATTTTTAAAAACAAAAATTGCAGATTTGCTTACAGGACAAGTGTTTTTAAAGAAAATCCAGATTTAATTATTTTATCTTGCACTCTTCAATTAAAAAAAGGAAACAAAACTCAAATTGAAAATAAAATGAAAGAATATTTAAATTACCGCACCAGAACTCAACCTTTAAATTATCCTTCTGCTGGAAGTGTTTTTAAGAACTTTGATTTAAATAAAATTGAAAATAAATTATTTGAAAAGTTTCCTGAATTCAAAAAATTTAGAAAAACAAAAATTATTCCAGCCGGATTTTTAATAGAAAAAGCGGGATTAAAAGGAAAAATTATTGGAGGCGCTAAAGTTTCAGAAAAACACGCAAACTTTATTGTTAATTTTAAAAACGCAACAGCAAAAGACGTTAAAGAATTAATAGATTTGATAAAAAATAAAGTTAAAGATAAATTCAAAATTGAATTAGAAGAAGAAGTTCAGTATTTTAACTTTTAAATTTTTAAAACTTATTAAGCATTTTTAAAAAACAAGGAACAAAAACTAAACTTTGTTCTTTTTTTGTTTCAAAAACTAAAAAGTTTTTTGAAAAAGTTAAAAAATTAGTTTTTAACACTTGACATTATTCTTTGAAGTGAAAAAATAAAATAATAAATGAAAAAGATTTAGAAAAATTTTAAAGTTTAAAAGTTTTTCAAAATTAATTTCTAAAAAAGGCAATAGAGAAGTCGACTATCTGCCTGGAAAAATAAATAATTTTTTCAAAACATGGTAAAAAGAAGAAAAAGAACAGCAACAAAAAAGAGGAAGACAGCTAAAAAAAGAAAAACTACCAAAAGAAAGAAAACCAAAAAAAGAAAAACTACCAAAAGAAAGAAAACCAAAAAAAGAAAAACTACCAAAAGAAAGAAAACCAAAAAGAGGAGAAGAAAAAAAAGATAAAGCCTTTCCCCCACCTTAAGCTAAAAGCTTGCAAAAGTTTTTAAAAGTGATACACTCAGTTAGCGTGGGGGTTTTCCTTTTCTTATGAAAATAAGTATTAAATCTACAAACATTAAACTAAGCCCTGCTATCAGGGAGTTTATTGAGAGCAAGATTAGCCCCCTTGAAAAGTTTATTAAAATATTTAATGATAAGGGCTATCGCAGTCCTTCTGGTAAGCTTAAAACTAGCCTAGAAGCTTTTATTGAAATCGAAAAAGGAACTCATCATAAGAAAGGACCTTTTTTCAGAGCAGAATGTCAATTAATGCTTCCGGGAAGAATTATTAGGTCAGAAGCCTCTTCAGCTAATTTAAGAATAGCTGTCAATGAAGTTAAAGACGAACTTCAGAGGGAATTAAAGAGGCAGAAAGGAAGGTTTATTGCGAGAGCGAAAAGAAAAAGTCGAACATCAAAAACAAACCTTAAGATTTCTCCTTCTGCCAGATTTCATAAAAAAGAAAGGAATCTAGAAGAGGGAACGTAGTAGGTTTAATATCAATCGCTTTTTTTAACTCTTTGTTTTTCTCAACAAGAAAATAATTGTTGAGCGAGTTTTTCAGCATTTCTATTAATAGATACTGAAAGATAAAGCGATTGACGAAGAACATGAACACAAAAACAAAGAGATCCATCAAATGGGTCATAGACAAAAAAAATCAATTCAAACACGCAGGCATTCATTTAATTGCTGATTTTTGGCATGGAAAAAGAATTGAAGACCCAAAAGAGCTAAAAAAGATTTTGATTGGAGCAGTTAAAGCGGCAAACAATACTCCGTTAAAAATTAGCATTCATAAATTTTCACCCCAAGGTATAACTGGGGTTGTTTTATTAGCTGAAAGTCATATTTCAATTCATTCTTGGCCTGAATACAATTATGTGGCGATTGATGTTTTTACTTGTGGTGATAAATCTACTTCCAACAAAGCATTAGATTATTTGAAAAAGAAGTTTCAACCCAAAAAGGTAAAGATAAAAAAAATAAAAAGGGGAGCAATTTAATATGGAAGAGTTTTTAAGAAAACTTTATAGGAGATATTTGAAATTTGAAAAACAGAGTTTTATTATTGATGCTAAAAAACATTCTACTAGTCTTAAAAGAATGAAACTATCAGACAAGATCCTTTTCGAATTTTATGACAATTATTACAAAATTCCTTTTTTGAGTTTTCTTGAAAATGTTAAAACAATAATTTATTCAAAAAGTGTATTTGATTTTATTACTAAAGAATTATCTGAAGATTGGGATTTGTGGCGTTATTTAAAATTTATGACAGATGAAAAGATAATTAAGGTTTCCAAAACCGGCAGAGTTTTTTTATTAAAGAAAGAAATTGAAGAAATAATACCAAAGCCACAAACAAGCCAAGAGATAAAAAGAAAACTTGAAAGAAAATTAAATATTAAGATTAAAGAAAAAGAACCAGTTATAAATTTATTTGAAAAATTCCAAGATTTTTCTGTAAAAGCCAAGTGGGATCAAATGCCAATTTCTGCAGAATCTGCTATCTTTATTGTTGAAAAAATATTAAAACATATATCAAAGAATAAAAAATTTTTATTTGTTGGAGACGATGATTTTATTTCAGTTATTTTAACTTTAGTTGAGCCAAATATTGAATGTTTGGTTATTGATATTGATAAAGAACTTATTTCTTGTATTAATAATTTGGCTTCAAGATTTTCTTTAAAAATCCAAGCTAAAGAAGTTGATATAAGAAAACAAAAGTTCTTAGGAGAAAAGTTTGTTGGGTTTTTGACAAACCCTGTTTATACGGAAGCTGGAGTAAAAAAATCTCTAATGTTTGCAAAAAATCATTTAGGTAAAGACGGAGGAATAGGATTTTTAGAAGTAGGGGATGAAGCTATTGGTAAAAGATTTTTATTTTTACAAGAGTTTTTTGCTAAAAATAATTTGATTATAGACGAATTAATAACAAATAAAATCTATTATCCTCATATTATGCTTTACAAAGAAGATAAAGAGATTTTTAAAAGACTTTCATCTATGATTAATAAAAAGATTATTAGAAAATCTCCTAAATTAGGTGCCTCATTATATATCTTTGAATATATTCCATTTAAGCCCAAAAAGATAAAACTCAAAAAATCAATATATGCCTATCTCTAAGAAAAAATGGTTTTGTGAAAAATTACTTCCTGGAAAAAGAAAAAAAACAATAAAGCATTGTTTTTCTATTGATAAATTAATATTTAAAGGAAAAACCAAGTTCCAGAATGTTTTGATTTTTGACAATAATCTATATGGTAGAATTCTTTTTTTAGACGGCATCAATCAATTATCTCAAAAAGATGAGTTTATTTACCATGAGATGATTACTCATCCAGTACTGTTCTTTCATCCTAATCCTAAAAATATTTTAATTATTGGTGGAGGAGATGGAGGAACTTTACGAGAAGTTTTAAAACATCCAGTAAAAAAGATTGATTTAGTAGAATTAGACAAAAAAATAATAGAGATTTCAAAAGAATATCTTAAGTTTGTTTGTAAAAATTCTTTTTCTGATAAAAAAGTAAAAATTCATAACATAGGAGTAGAGAGGTTTATAAGGGACTATATTTATTATTATGATTTAGTTATTGTTGATTGCACTAATCCTGAGCCAAAAGGACTTTCGTCTGAACTTTACTCAACAGAATTTTATAAGCAGGTTTCAAGAGCATTGAAAAAAGACGGAATAATAATTACACTTGGCGCTTCTTTTTTGGATTTTAGAAGCTTTATTAAAAATACGTTCAAAAGATTGAAAAAAGTTTTTCCCAATACCTCTGTTTATAAATTTACAATACCGTCTTATCATTGCGGTGAATATTCTTTTATTGCTGGTTCAAAGAAAATTAACTTAAAAAATATTAATTTCAAGGAAATTGAAAAAAAGTTTAAAAAGATATCCAAAAAACATAAATTTAAATATTATTCGCCTGAAATTCATAAATCCAGTATGATATTACCTAAAAACTGGCAGTTATGAAAAAAGTTTTAATCTTGGGGAAGGGAAGAATAGGGAGAGCTGTAGCTTATTATTTGAAGAAATTAAAAGTAAAGGCAAAGATTGATTTTTTTTCTGATAAAAAAAGAATTAAAAATTACAACCTTTTAATTGGGGCCTTGCCGAGCAGTGCGGGGGAGGTTATCTTGAAATTTGCTTTAAAGTATAAAAAAGATTTAATTGATGTTTCTGATGTAGATTATCCGTTTTATCTAAAAAATAGAAAACATATAGAAAATAAGGGAATTTTAGTTTTTCCAGGATGCGGTTTTTCACCTGGTTTGACTAATCTAATCTGTGGCAGAGAGACAAAGAATAATAAAGTAAAAGAGATTGAGATTAAAGCCGGTACTTTATCGCCAAAAGAATTTATTTATCCTTTTACTTGGTGTTTCGAGGACATTATAGAAGGCCATCAATATAAGCCTACTTTAATAAGGAAAGGAAAAAAGGTTCATTTGTTTCCTTTTTCTGGCTATCAAAAAGAAAAAATAGATGGAATTCAAGCTGAGAGTTATTTTATTGAGGGATTGGAGTCTATGCTAAAGAATATTAAGGTAAGAAATATGAGTTATAGGGTGTTAAGGCCTTTGGGATTTTTTTATTTATATAAGTATTTGGAAAATTACGGATTTTTTAAAAAAGAAAATTTAACTATTGTTAAAAAAATTTTAGAGGGGAAAAGAGAAGATAATATAACCTTAGGTATTATCAAAATCAAAACCGAAAACAAGGATGTTTTCTGGAAAATGAAAGCTTTTTCAAAAAAGAACGAAAAACTGAATTCAATGCAAAAAATCACAGCAATTTTCCCTGTGTTGTTGGTAAAGGAAATATTAGAAGGAAATATTTTTCAAAAAGGATTGATTTTTCCAGAGGAATTGGGGAAAGACAAGGTTTTATTTAAAAAAATTATCTCTCAAATCAAAAAGCAAATCCTTTTAACTCGTACGTAATAACAAGGCGATCACTTTGTTATTACGTACATATTAATTCAGCGACCACCTAAAGTGTTGTCAAACTATTGACAAGAATAAAAATATTAGATATAAATCAATAGATTAAATTTACAATTTAAAAATGAAAGTATAAAAAAGGAAATTAATTTATATTAGTAAACCGAGAGGTGATTGAAATATTTGTAGTCTATCATGGTAAGTGGTCATTTTTCCTACCATGTAAAGCAAATGAAAAATTAGAAATCCTTAATAGAAAAATAAATATTCCGAGAGTAGATTATATCTCTTTTAAACAATCTTCGGGGACTTTTTTTTACCCTAGAGAAAAAGGGTCTGTTTTTGAAGAATATTACTTTATTTTTCAAAAAGAAGGCTCTAGATTTATTATTAGTGCTCCTCTTATAGTAGATTTAGAAATAACCACTTACTGTAATCTAAATTGCAGACATTGCTATGTTAATAAAGAAAACGTCCAAAATCTTTCCCTCGGACAAATCCAAAAACTTTTCCGGGAATTCAAAAATATTGGAGTTGTTGGTATTCAACTATTAGGAGGAGAACCCTCTCTTCATCCCAGAATAAAAGATATAATAACCTCTGCCTATAAACAAGGACTTAAAATTGAAATGGTAAGCAATGGAAATAATTCTCTACGGGAAAATTGTGATAAGGTAAGCAACAAGATAGATTATCTTTTAATTAGTGTAGATGGAAATGAAAACACCCACGACTATATAAGGAATAAAAAGGGCGCATTCCATTCCGCTTTAGAAAGTATAAAATTCTTCAGTGAAAAGGGAGTTAAAACAAAGGCTATTATGACTCTTAATAGAATTAATAGTAATCAATATAGAGAAGTAGCTACAAAAGTAGAGGAAAGTGGAGCCGAGGGATTAGTACTTAAATTCATGATGCCTATAGGGATGGGAGAAAAAAATCTTGATATGGTTCTTCGATCTAAGGAACGTAAAAAAATATACAAGAAGATACTTCAAGAAAAAGGGAGTTTTGAAATATCTGACCAAATGTATAACGCTTTAGAGCAAAAAGTGAACGCAAACTTTTTTGGCTGTCCTGCTGGAAGATTCAGTATAAGAATCTCAGCCAAAGGTGATGTTTATTGGTGTATATATCATAAAAAAATCTTAGGTAATATTGGTCAGGAAAGCTTTAAGACTATATGGGAAGAAAGGATAATAAAAAATAACTTCTACGGAGCAACTTCTTGTAGATATTCTTACAGATGTGGAGGACCATGTAAATTATCGAAAATCTGGAAAAAAGGGGAATTTAAATGTCCTCTTTAAAAAAAGGGGTATTTTCGGGCTAAAACACTGCTAAATGCGGTGCTTTTTTTAATTAGATATTATTATTTAAGAGCTATCTCAGAGAAGGGGTAGTCCTTATCACGTCCTTGATAGTAATATTACCTTCAAGTATGGGTTTTATCCAGCGATATTTTTCTTCTTGAGTTGATTTGGGCATAGTTTTCATATACCCTTAGATTACTAGAAAAGTGCAAAAAGTGTATACACATTACCCAAAGAAGTTGACAAGTTAAATATATCTATTATAATGTATTTACTTTAAAAATCTTGAAAAAAATTTTGAAAGGAGGTGAAAAGAAAAAATGAAAATAGGAACTTTGAATTTTTGTCTTCTTGATATGAGCGAGGCTGAAGAATGTGAAATAGACACCTCAAAACTTCCATCACTCGAACAATTCGTGAGCTATATCAAGGCTCAGCTTGAGGAAATGAAGAATACTGGAGTTACCGAAGTCAAAGAAATGAATGTAACATTAATTGATCTGTCTGAAGCAGAAAAAATCAATGTTAAATAAAAATCATTTTTGATTTCAAACCAATTTATTTATTGAAGAGCTTGCTCTTCTATTTTTTTTTATTTAAGATTAATGAATTATGTCAATTATAAATAGATTTTTTGGCGACCCAAATAAAAAATATCTAAAGAAATTAGAGCCGCTTGTTGAAAAAATCAATTCCCTTGAAAAAGAGTTCGAGGGTTTTTCTGATGAGAAATTAAAAGAAAAAACTGCTGAATTTAAAAAAAGATTGAAAGAGAATGAAGCTTTAGATGATATTTTACCAGAAGCTTTTGCTTTGGTAAGAGAAGCATCAAAAAGAACTTTAAATCAGCGCCATTATGATGTTCAAATGATTGGAGGAATTGCTCTCCATCAAGGAAAGATTGCTGAGATGAAAACAGGAGAAGGAAAAACCTTGGCTGCAACTCTTCCTTTATACTTAAATACTTTAACAGGGAACGGGGCTCATTTGGTTACTGTTAATGATTATTTGGCTAGACGTGATGCTGTCTGGATGGGTCAGATTTTCTATGCATTAGGCTTAAATATTGGGTGTTTGAATCACCAGCAGTCCTTTATATATGATCCTGAATTTAAAAAACCAGAAGAAGAAAAAGAACAAACAAGAGATAATCTTGGCGGTTTTTATGTGGTTGAGGATTTTTTAAGACCATGTGAGAGAAAACAGGCCTACCAGACTGATATTACTTACGGAACAAACAATGAATTTGGTTTTGATTATTTAAGAGACAACATGGTTTATGATTTAAGTCAGCGTGTTCAGCCTGATTTTAATTTTGCAATTATTGATGAAATAGATTCAATTCTAATTGATGAAGCCAGAACTCCTTTAATTATTTCAGCTCCTGATATGGAGAGCTCAAAGTGGTATAAAGATTTTGCAAAAATAATCCCAAGATTAGATTCAAAAACTGATTATGAAATTGATGAAAAAAGAAAGGTTGCCACTTTAACTGAAAAAGGAGTTGATAAGATTGAAAAGATTTTAGGAATGAAAAATATTTATGAGGAAAAAGGAATCAGATATTTGCGTCATTTAGAGCAGGCCTTAAGAGCAGAGGCTTTGTTTAAAAAAGAAAGAGATTATGTTGTTAAAGATGGTCAGGTTATTATTGTTGATGAGTTTACTGGGAGACTGATGCCTGGCAGGCGTTGGTCAAAAGGACTTCATCAGGCAATTGAAGCAAAAGAGGGACTGGAGGTGCGGCCTGAATCTTTAACTTTAGCATCAATTACTTTTCAGAATCTTTTCAGAATGTATAAAAAACTAGCTGGAATGACAGGAACAGCCTTAACTTCAGCTGAAGAATTTGAAAAAGTATATAACTTAGAAGTAGTTGTTGTTCCAACTAATAAGAAGTTAATAAGAAAAGCTTTGGCTGACAAGATTTATAAGTCAGAGAGCGTGAAATACAAAGCAATAGTAGAAGAGATTAAAAAAAGAAATGAATCAGGGCAACCAGTACTGGTAGGAACTCGTTCTATTGAAAAAAATGAGTATTTAGGAGAACTGCTTCAAAAACAAGGAATAAAACACCAAATCTTAAATGCTAAAAATCATGAAAAAGAAGGTCAAATTATTGCCCAGGCAGGGAAGCTTAATGCTGTAACAATTGCTACTAATATGGCAGGAAGAGGGGTTGATATAGTTTTAGGAGGAAATCCATTAAGCGAAGATGAATCTAAAAAAGTTAAAGAATTAGGAGGGCTTCATGTTATTGGAACTGAAAGACATGAAGCAAGACGTATTGATAACCAGTTAAGGGGAAGATCAGGAAGACAGGGTGATTCTGGTTCAAGCCAATTCTTCTTGTCTTTGGAAGATGATTTGATGAGAATTTTTGGAGGAGAAAGATTGAAAAACTTGATAACAAAATTAAATCTTCCGGAAGACCAGCCCATTGAAGCTAATTTAATTTCTAAGGCAATTGAAGACGCCCAGTCAAGAATTGAGGGAATGAATTTTGATATTAGAAAGCATGTTTTAGAATATGATGATGTGATAAACAAACATCGTGATGTAGTGTATAAGAAAAGAAGAGAGCTTTTAGAGAAAACCAAGGAAGAGCAAGTAAAACCATTTATTTTAGAGATTTTTAAAAAATCAGGATTAAAAGAACAGGATTATGAAAAAAAAGAAAAAGAGCTTGGAAAAGAAAACATGGTCAATATTGTACGAACTCTCTATTTTAGGGTGTTGGATATGCTCTGGGTAGGGCATTTAGACAATATGGAATATTTAAAGGATTCAGTAAGATTAAGGGCTTATGGACAAAGAGATCCTTTGGTAGAATACAAGAAAGAGGGGCATAAAATGTTTAAAAAACTTCTTGCTGCTTTAGAGAGAACGGTTGCTTTCAGCATTATGAATGCAAAGCTTGGTCCAGTTCCTAGTTCATCAACAAAAAGATATGTTCCTCGGGCTCAAAAAAAGATTGGAAGAAACGATCCTTGTCCGTGTGGAAAAAAAGATCAAAAAACAGGAAAACCGATTAAATATAAAAAGTGTTGTATGAATAAGTAATTTTATAGCGTATGAAAAAAATAATTTCAAAATTTAAAAATATAAAAAGAATTACAAAAGCTTATTTTTTTAAGAATAATCCCAGCTCTTGGGATTGCGTTGTTGATTTTACTAAAATTAATAAAAAAGGAATTTCCATTAAAAAATTAATTTCTCGCCTGTAATGTTGATATTAATACTCGCTGCTTATCGTTGTCGCGAAGACACTTATAAATTCTAAATACGAAACACTAGATACAAAATACAAAATATATGTTCTTCCTCCCCTTTGCTTTTATTATATTTATCCTTTTTATATTCTTACTACCCGTTTTATTTTTACTGGGCTATTTTCACATTATTGTGGTTGGTTTTGAATCTTTAGGAATCTCTCCTCAAGCTACACTATTAATTCTTTATTCAATTTTAATTGGTTCTTTGATTAATATTCCTCTAACAAAAAAGAAATTAGTTTTAGTTCAAGAATCAAGGTTTTTTGGATTATTTAGCAAGCCAAAAATAGAACAGCAATACCTGGCAATTAACTTAGGTGGAGGAATTATTCCAGTCCTGCTTTCTTTTTATTTTCTTTTTATTGTTAATTCCCAGGGCTTTGAATTGAAACCAATTTTCATAGCCACAGCTTTAATGACTGTTGTGTCCAAGCTCTTCTCAAGAGTTATTCCAGGAAAAGGAGTTGTTGTTTCAGCTTTTATACCACCTGTTTTTTCAGCTCTTTTTTCTTTAGTTTTAGCACCAGGTTATGCTGCGCCTTGTGCTTTTATTTCAGGGATTTTAGGAACTTTAATTGGAGCTGATCTATTAAACATTCCGAAAATTAAGAATTACAGAGGATACCTTTCGATTGGCGGAGCAGGGGTGTTTGATGGAATACTTTTAACAGGACTTGTTTCAGCTTTGCTTTCAGGATTCTAAAAGAGTTGACTTATTTTAAAGAAAGTGGTAAAACAATATTATGGAAGAATTTAATTATAATAATATTTGCTCAGACTTACTCAGCAGCTTAAATGGCAAGCAAAAAGAAACAATACTTCGTAGGTTTGGTCTGGGAAAAACTAATAGAGAGACCCTGGAAGCAATTGGCAGGGATTTTGGAGTATGCAGAGAAAGGGTGCGCCAGATTCAGGTAGCTGGCTTAGAAAAAGTAAAACGAAAGATTAAAAAACACGATAAAGTTTTTCAGTTTTTCTCTAATTATTTAAAATCTTTTGGTGGGCTAAAAAAAGAAGACATCCTGTTGGAAGAATTAGGTGGTAATGGAAATAAAAATGAAGTTTATTTTCTTTTATCTTTAAAAGAGCCGTTTCAAAGAATCAATGAAAACAAGGATTTTCATTCTTACTGGATGATAAATAAAGCAAGCTTTCAGTCAGTCAAAAAAACAGTTGACGTTTTAAGCGCTCAGCTTAGAAAAACAAAGAAACCATTATCTTTGAAACAATTAAAAATAGGTTTAAAAGGAAAAGTTTTGAAATCTTTTTTAGAGGTTTCTAAAAAAATCCAGCAAAATGAAGACAAACTCTATGGTCTTTCTTCTTGGCCTGAGATTAATCCAAGAGGTATAAAAGATAAAGCTTATTTGGTATTTAAAAAAACAAATAAACCACTTCACTTCAGAGAAGTTACCGAGTTAATTGAGAACAGCCATGTTCAGACAGTTCATAATGAATTAATCAAAGATCCAAGATTTATTTTAGTTGGAAGAGGAACATATGCCTTATTAGAATGGGGCTATTATCCAGGCCAGGTAAAGGATGTAATCTCAAGCATTTTGAAAGAGGCTAAAAAACCTTTAGCTAAAAATGAGATTTTAAAAGAAGTGTTAAGGCAGAGGATTGTAAAGGAAAACACTATTTTATTGAACCTAAACAATAAAAATTACTTTTTAAAGAACTCTAAAGGGGAATATACAATAAAAGAAATTTAACTTTTAAAGGAATAAAGGAAAAGAGCGCTAGAGATAGAGCTCTTTTTCTTTTGTTTTTAGATATGTATAATGAGATAATGGTAATTAAAATAACATAATTTATGATACCAGCAGCCCCTTCAGTTCCATCTTTTACAGCTTTGGTTTTAGGATATTTATGGCAGATATTTAGAGTTTGGTGGTGGTTACCTGCTCCATTTATTTTATGGAAGCCGTTTGCGTATTTATGGGATTACTGGAAAACATACTGGTGGATAAGAACAGTTTACAAGCCAATTCTTATGGAAATTAAGCTTCCAAAAGAAACTGTTAAGCCAATGAGAGCAATGGAAGACGTGATGAATAGTTTTCACAGCTCTGTTTATCATCCGCCTGATTGGTGGGAAAAACATATTGATGGACAGATTCAAACATCAATTGCTTTTGAAATTGTTTCTTTGGGAGGAGATATTCATTTCTATATCAGGTGCCATGAGGGCTACAGAGATGCAGTTGAGGCAAGTCTTTATGCCCAGTATCCAGAAGCAGAAATTACAACTGCTGAAGATTACACAAAAGCTGTTCCTCAGGATATTCCTAATGATAACTGGAATATGTGGGCAACAGATTACAAGGTGTTACAAGCTGATTATTACCCAATTGCAACTTATAAACAATTCGAGACAGAAAGAGAAATCCTTGAAGAAAAAAGAATTGACCCGGTAGCAACACTTTTAGAAGGATTGTCAAAAGTAAAGCCGGGTGAGCAGTTCTGGATTCAGATGGCATGCAGTCCTATGTCTGAAGGTCCTGCTGAAGCATGGCGCAAAGAAGCTGAAGCAGAAAGAGATAAAATAGCAAAAAGGGATGTAAAAACACTAGTAGTAAAACCAATGCTTTTGGAAGCAGCTGATGTTCTTATTACTGGTAAAGTACCAGAAGAAAAAATTGAAGAAGTAACGACATTCCTTCCTCCTGAGATGAAGCTGACTCCAGGAGAAAGAATAATATTAGCTGGTCTGGAAGAAAAAATGTCCAAACCAATTTTTAATACTAATATCAGGTTTATTTTTCTTGGCAAACGAGAATTTTTCTATAAAGGGAACTTCAGGCTTGGTTTTGCTTTTTTTGGTAGCTATACAACTACTCATCTTAATGCTCTGGTTCCTTTTGGTCCAACTCTAAGTAAAATTAAAAAAGGCAGGTTCTTACCAATTAACGTTTTAATTCCAAGAAGATTGTATTTAAGAAACAGAAGAATGTTTAGAAATTATATAACCAGACTCCATCCTCTTTTTCCCAGAACTCCACCAAAGAGTGCAAAATTTAAATTAAACACTGAAGAATTAGCTTCTTTATTTCACCTTCCTTCTTATACAATAGCCCCGGTTCCCGCTGTTTCAAGAGTTGAAGCAAAAAGAACTGCTCCGCCAAAAGTACCTACAGAATAATCATGGCTAGTAAAAACGAAATAATATTGTTAGGAGAAACTACTTTCAGAAACCAGAGAAAAAGATTTGGTATAAAAACTGACGACAGACGTCGCCATGTTTATATTATTGGGAAAACAGGCATGGGTAAAACTGCTCTTTTGGAAAACATGGCCATTCAAGATATTAGAGCAGGAAAGGGAGTGGGTATTATTGATCCTCATGGAGAAGCGGCTGAAAAACTGCTGGATTTTGTTCCTGCAAAAAGAGTTAATGATGTAATTTATTTTAATCCAGCTGATTTAAACTTTCCAATGCCTTTTAATGTGATGGAGAAAGTTACTCCTGAAAACAGGCATTTGGTTGCTTCAGGCCTGATGGATGTGTTTAAAAAGATATGGCCAGATGTCTGGTCAGCAAGAATGGAATATATTTTAAGCAATTCTATTCTAGCTCTTCTGGAAGATCCAAACTCAACCCTTTTAGGTATTAATAGAATGTTGGCTGACCCTGATTACAGAAAAAAAGTAGTTGAAAGAGTAAAAGACCCAATGGTTAAGTCTTTCTGGGTTAATGAATTTGCCCGCTATACTCAAAGATATGAAGTTGAGGCAACTGCTGCTATTCAGAATAAGATTGGACAATTGATTTCTAATCCTTTAATCAGGAACATTATTGGTCAGGTTAAATCAAAGCTTAATATGAGAAAGATGATGGATGAAAGAAAGATTTTTATAGCTAATTTGTCAAAGGGCAGGATTGGAGAGGAGAATTCAAGACTTTTAGGCGCCCTTCTTGTTACAAAGCTTCAGTTATCAGCAATGTCAAGAGTTGATATACCTGAAAAAGAAAGAGAGGATTTCTTTTTATACGTTGACGAGTTTCAGAACTTTGCAACTGAAGCATTCGCCGATATTTTATCTGAAGCAAGAAAATATAGGTTATCTTTAACTTTAGCTAATCAATACATGGCTCAGTTAGAAGAAATGACAGCTTTGGGAAGAAGCACCAAGGTAAGAGATGCTGTTTTTGGCAATGTGGGCACTTTTGTTGTTTTCAGAGTAGGAGCAGAAGATGCTGAATATTTGGAAAAAGAATTTGTTCCAGAGATTATAGCAGAAGATTTAGTTAATCTGGCTAAATACAATATTTATATAAAGTTAATGGTTGATGGGATAGCAGGAAGGCCTTTTTCAGCCTATACCATTGAGCCCTATAAGTTAATTGAGGATTCACATAAAGAAAAAATCATCAAGCTTACAAGAGAAAGATACGGCATTGAAAGGCGTATTGTTGAAGATAAAATTAAACGATGGATGGGAGGAACAGAGTTTTCTGAAACCTTTCAGTCAGAACAAACTGTTCTCTATGATGCAATATGTTCTTCCTGCGGAAAAAAAACAAAACTAACCTTTAAGCCGGAAAAAGGAAGGCCTGTTTACTGCAAGCAATGTCTTAAGAATTTACGAAAGAAAAAAGAAGAAGCTTTCTCCTTGAAAGAAACTGAAAAACTGGAGCCAGTTTCATTTTTTCGTTCCAAAAAAACTGCTGAAAAAGAAAAACCAAAAAGAGAAAAAAGAAAAGTTGATATTGAAGAACTAAAGAAGAATTTAAAAAAAGCGCTTAAAAAAGAAGAATGAAGAAGTTTAGTGGATTTAATTTTAAAAACAAAACAGTTCTTCTAAGGTGTGATTTTAATGTCCCTATCTCGGAGAATGGGGAAGTTTTAGATGATTTCAGAATCAGAAAAACTATTCCTACTATTAAATATTTGATAAAACAAAATGCAAAAATTGTTTTAATGAGCCATTTAGAAATTAGAAAAAAGGACTTAAGCTTGAGCTGTATTGTCCCAAAACTAAATGAGCTTCTGGATAAAAAGGTGGAATTATTAACTGATTATCTTGAAAGCGATGCGAATGAAAGAATAAAGAGAATGAGAGCTGGTGAAATAGTATTGTTAGAGAACCTGAGATTTCATAAAGAAGAAGAAGAGAATAATCAAGAGTTTGCCAAAAAGATTTCAGAACTGGCAGATTTTTTTGTTAATGAAGCATTTTCTGTTTCTCACAGGAATCATGCCTCTATTGTCTCTATTCCAAGATACCTGCCAGGCACAATCGGTATTTTATTTGAAAAAGAATTAGCAGTATTATCAAAAGTTTCAGAAAATCCTAAACGACCCTTTGTAGTTATACTTGGTGGTGTGAAAGTGCAGACAAAAGTAAAAACTGTGATTAATCTTCTTGAAAAAAGTGATTACATGCTTTTAGGAAGCAAAATTGGAGAGGCAATACTAAGCGAAAAAGGAATATTAAGCCAAAGAGATTTTAAAAAATATGGACTTGTAGCCAAAATTGATATAACAAATTTAAAGATTCATCTGCCCTTGGATGGATTCATCGGGCTAAAAGATTCAATGAATCATTTAAGAATAGGGACAATAGGAACTTTAAAAAAAGAAGAAGATATCTATGACATTGGCCCAGAAACAATTAAACTTTTTACAAGAATAATTAAAAAAGCTAAAACAATCCTATGGAATGGCCCTTTGGGCATGTGTGAGGATGAAAGATTTGAAACAGGAACAAAAGAGATATTAAATGCTGTGGTAAGCAATAAATCAGCTTTTAAGGTTGCTGGCGGGGGAAATACAATTTCAGTAATAACTAAATTTGGCTTAATTGATGGTTTTGACTTTCTTTCAACAGGCGGGGGAGCAATGCTGAAATTCTTAACAGGTGAAAAGCTTCCTGGTCTTGAAGCTCTGAACTGATAAACAACTATGATGATAAAGAATTTAAAAAAAGCAGCTGATAGAATACTAAAAGCAGTAAAGAGTAAAGAAAATATCATTTTATACGGTGACAATGATTTAGATGGAGCAGCTTCAGTTATTATTTTAAAAGAAACAATTACAACCTTGGGCAGTAAAGTTTCAGCAGTTTATTTTCCAGACAGAGAGCATGAAGGTTATGGAATAACAGAGAAAGCTCTAACGAAATTAAAAGAATTTTCACCCGCACTTCTGGTGGCGCTGGATTGTGGGATCGGTAATTTTAAAGAAATAAAATTGGCAAAAAAGCTTGGATTTGATGTAATAGTAATTGATCATCATAAGATTTTAGGCAAGTTGCCTGAAGCTGATATTGTTGTGGATCCGAAACAAAAAGAAGAAACATATCCTTTTAAAGATTTTGCCACTGTAGGAATTATCTTTAAACTTGCAGAGCTATTGTTAAAAAACAAACTGGGTGATAATTTAAAGAAAAGCTTTCTGGAATTAGTTGCCTTAGCCACCATTGCTGATATGATGCCCCAGGTTGATGAGAATAAAAAATTTATTGACGAAGGGTTAAGAAATATAGGGGATTCCTGGAGGCCTGGAATTAAAGTTTTTTTTAAGGATAAATTCTTCAAACAATATGATTTCCGTCAGAAAATTTCAAAAATAATCTCAATATTGAATGTGCGTGATGTTCAAAACGGGTTTCCAGTTTCCTTTAGAATTTTAATAGAACCATCCATAGAAGAAGTTAGAAGAATAATTCCAGAGCTTCAGATAAAAAATGAAGAAAGAAAATTAAAAATCAGAAGAGTTGTTGCAGTGATAAAGCTGAAAGTTTCAAAAAGCGATTTACCAATTATTTTTGAAGGTGGTTCAGATTGGGACTATACAATAATTTCACCTGTTGCTTCTCAGCTGTGCAATTATTTTAAAAAGCCAACTTTTATCTTCAAAAAATTAGAACATGAAACCCAGGGCACAGTAAGATCAACTTTTGATGTTGACAGTGTGGCTTTAATGGAGAATTGTAAAGAGCATGTAATTACTTATGGAGGTCATGCTCAGGCATCTGGTTTCAGGGTTAAAAATGAGAATCTTGAGAAATTTAAAAATTGCTTAATAGAAAACACTTTAAAATTATGAAAAAAATCACAATCTATACTGACGGCGCTTCAAGAGGTAATCCAGGCCCGTCGTCTCTGGGAGCTGTTTTTAAAAATGAAAAAGATCAGGTTTTCAAAGAATATTCCCAATTCTTAGGAAATAAGCTGACTAATAATGAAGCAGAGTATTCAGCAGTAATTTTTGCTCTTAAAAAATTCAAGCTTTTGTTTGGAAAGAAAATGGCAAAAGTAAGTGAAGTTGAGCTTAAATCTGATTCAGATCTATTAGTTAAACAATTAAATGGAAAATACAAGATTATAGATAAGAAAATTCAAGAATTATTTTTAGAGGTCTGGAATTTAAGACTTGATTTTAAAAAAGTAAAATTCACTCATATTGCCAGAAGCAGGAATAAAAGAGCTGATGCTCTGGCCAACCAATCTTTAGATGAGCGGGTTAAAATACAGAAGCTTCTTTAAATGTAGCAGTAAAAAGCAAAAACCACGTATAACGACGCGGTTTTTGCTTATCCTAACAAGCCCATAAGCCGAATTCTGTTTTAAGCAATCATTTGTCTTGGCCCTGAATTACTTCAGAGCTCATGCGAACTACTTTTTTCCTTTAGCAAAAACCAAAGGATTTGTTCTTGCACCTGGTAAGGATTTAACCGTTTCACCCCTATATTGCTATAGGACTAGCCCGTAAAACGGGCTGCTTGACCTTTCGGTCTTGCACGTCTCTGCTCGCACCTCTACTTCAGTTATATTTTCCGAAGCGACGGCTGTTAGCCGCTACCTTTTTAACCCCCAGTAAATGGAGAGTAAGTGTTCGGACTTTCCTCTCTTTATTTTTCAATAAAGAGCGATTACCCGACTTGTTAGGATATATATATTCTACTAGTTTTAATAAACTTTGTCAAATGGGATAATTTGTGTAAAATACGTTATATAAGAAGTATGAAGGTTGATTTTTTAAACCATCAAACAAAAAGAGTTGGTTTTGCTGCAGTGATTTTAGCTTCATCGCACCTCATAAGCAGATTCCTGGGATTAATCAGGGACTGGCTTTTGGCCAGGAGTTTTGGAGCTGGAGTAAATCTTGACGTATATTTTGCTGCTTTTAAGATTCCTGACTTTGTATATCAAATATTTATTTTAGGAGGAATTGTTGCCACTTTCTTGCCTTTGTTTTCAGAGCATTTCTCAAAAGACTCTGATGGAGCCTGGGAGTTTGCGTCAAACACTTTGAATGTTTTTTTGTTTTTGCTGATTTGTTTGTCTTTAATTCTTTTTATTTTTGCTCCATATATTACAAAACTCATTGCGCCTGGTTTTAGTGACCGGCAAATAGACAAAACAATACTTTTAACAAGGTTAATGCTTTTGAGCCCGATTTTTTTTGGATTGAGTTCAATCTTCTCCAGCATTCTTCAATACTTTCACAGATTTTTAATTTATAGTTTTGCTCCAATTGTATATAATTTATCAATTATCTTTGGTATTTTATTTCTTTCTCCGTATTTAGGAATATTGGGCGTAGCGTTAGGAGTTGTTGTTGGAGCGTTATTGCATTTTTTAATCCAGATTCCTTCAGTAGTGAACTGTGGGTTTAAGTACAGAACCATTTTAAATTTTAAAGACCCTAAAATTAAAAAAGTGTTTCTGCTTATGGTTCCCCGTGCTTTTGGGGTTTCCAGTCTGCAGATAAATGCCATTGTTATTAATGCCATTGCTTCAACTTTGGTTGTTGGTTCTATTTCAGTTTTTAATTTTGCCAATAATATTCGTCTTTTTCCAATTGCAATTATTGGCATTTCATTTGCAACAGCAGTTTTTCCAAAACTATCTCGCGCCTGGTCAGAAAACAAAAAAGAAAAATTTATTGATAGTTTTTCTTTGGTTTTCCGCCAGATTATTTATTTGGCTCTGCCAGTAGTTATTTTAATGTTTATTTTAAGAAATCAAATAGTTAATCTTATTTTTAGACACGGTCAGTTCAGCGCTGAATCAGCGCAGCTTGTTAGCGCCAGCCTAGGACTCTTCTGTTTCGGGATTTTATTTGCATCACTTCGGCCCTTGTTTTTCAGAGCATTCTTTTCCTTAAAAGATACAAAAACACCAACTTTACTTGCTGTGATTTTTGTGATTGTTAATATTGTTTTCAGCTTGGTTTTAACCAGCGCTTTAAAACCAAATTCTTTACAGGCAGCAGGATTAAAGGATTTTTTAATTAAAAGCTTTTCTCTTCATCAAGTTAGTGATATTTCTGTGTTAGGTTTTCCTTTAGCTTATCTAATAGGCCTTGCTTTAGAGTTTTGTTTATTCCTTATTTTTCTTAAAAAAAGATTGGGTGATTTCAGGGTAAAAGAAATTCTTAATTCGCTTTCAAAGATTCTGGTCGCAGGCATTTTAATGGTATTTGTTGTTCAGTTCAGTTTTTTACAGATTGGATTGATAGATTCCGACCTTTATCAGTTAATTCTTATTAGTTTCATTGGTTTTTTATCTTACCTTATTATTACTTTTATTTTTGGCTCAGCTGAAATTCAAGGCGTAAAAACATTGTTTTTTAACAAGTTTTCGCCTAAGGTTGATGACTATGACTAATATTAGAAACTTTGTTATTTTTAGTCACATTGACCATGGAAAATCAACTTTAGCTGATAGGTTTTTAGAAATTACTAACACTATTCCCAAAGAGAAGATGCGTTCTCGGTTTTTAGATATGATGGATTTAGAAAGAGAAAAGGGAATCACTATTAAAATGCAGCCAGTAAGAATGAACTGGAAAGGTTATATTCTTAATTTAATAGATACACCTGGTCATGTTGATTTTAATTATGAGGTTTCCAGAAGCTTGGCAGCGGTTGAAGGAGGAATTTTACTTGTTGATGCAACAAAAGGAATTCAGGCCCAAACCCTGGCTAATTTAGACTTAGCTCAAAAACAAAACTCAACTATCATTTCAGCTGCTAATAAAATTGATCTTGCCCATGCTCAGGTTGAAGAAACTAAAGAAGATATGTCAAAGATACTTAATATTCCTAAAGATGAGATTCTTGCAATATCAGGAAAAAAAGGTATTAATGTCGAAAACCTTCTGCAGTCTGTTATAGATAAGATTCCTCCGCCAAAAGGAAATGAAAACAAACCCCTAAAAGCACTAATCTTTGATTCAAAATATGATTCTTACAAAGGGGTTATTGCTTACGTTAGGTTGTTTGACGGGAAAGTGAAGGCAGGGGATAAGATTTATTTAATTCAGGCCAAAGCCCAGACACAGGTTAAAGAAGTGGGATATTTCTCTCCAGAATTAAAAGCATGCCAACAATTAAAAGCAGGTGAAATAGGCTATATTGCTACTGGATTGAAAGAGGCAGCTGATGTTAGGGTTGGTGAAACAATTACTATTCAAAGCGCTAAAGAACTTAAACCTTTGGCTGGTTATAAGGAGCCAAAGCCAATGGTTTTTGCTTCAATTTATCCTGAAAATCCAAATGATTTTGAAATGCTTGCTGATGCTTTTAAAAAATTAAGGCTTAATGATGCATCACTTACCTTTGAAAAAGAAAGAAAAGAGTTTTTGGGCAGAGGGTTTCGTTGCGGGTTTTTGGGAAGCTTGCATGCTGAGATAATTTGTGAAAGGTTGAAAAGAGAATTTGGCATGGATTTGATAATTTCCACCCCTTCTGTTCTTTATAAGATTATTGATAGAAAAAATAATGAAAAGATGATTTATTCAGCTGGTGATTGGCCGGAACGAGTTAAAATTCAAGAAGCCCAGGAACCCTGGATGAGGTTAGAGATAATTACCCCGGTTAATTATTTAGGTAATGTTTCTGAGCTATTAAAAAGCTCAAAAGCAGTTCAGATTGAAAATAAATATTTAAGCAATGAAAAGTTGCTTTTAATATATGAAGTTCCTTTAAGAAAGATAATTGTTGGATTTTTTGATAAGTTAAAAGGAGCTAGTCAGGGCTTTGCTTCAATGAATTATGAAATTTTAGGCTATAGGTCTGCTAATTTAGTTAAGATTGATATTTTAATCGCAGGAGAAAAAGAAGATATTTTCTCAAAGATTGTTGAGATTGATGAGGCCTATCAGGAAGGAAAAAAGATTGTTTCAAAATTAAAAGAAATCTTGCCATCCCAGCTTTTTACTGTTCCTGTTCAGGCAGCAATTTCTGGACGCATTATTGCCAGAGAAACAATAAAAGCAAGGAGAAGAGATGTAACAGCGCCTCTTTACGGAGGTGATGTGACAAGGAAAAGAAAACTGCTTGAAAGACAGAAAAAAGGAAAGAAAAAACTAAAAGCAAGGGGGCAAATCAGCATTCCTTCAAAAGTATTTTTAGAGATGTTTAAAGAGGGTTGATATTGACTTAAAGCTTTATTAGTATTAAAGCAAAGGAGCAATCAGAAGCAAGACCATACTTAAAGCAACCAGGACCACTAAAAAAATCCAGACTGCTTTAAATAATTTCTGAGATTGTTTTTTCTTCATAAGTATATATTAATTTATGATAGCAAAACTTAAGAAACAAAAAAAGCTTAGTTCAAAAACAGAAGATTTATTTTTCCAGATAATCTTTGTGTTTTTACTTGTGTTCTTTGTTGGATATCTGGCAGTTTCAAATTACAGAATTGCTAGAAAAAGGGGAGAGTTAAATGAAAGAATTGAGAGCTTAACAGAAGAAATCCAGACACTTGAAGCTGAAAGGCAAAGACTGGAAGCTGGTATTGTAGAAACCCAGAAAGATGTTTATTGGGAAGAAAGAGTCAGAGAACAGGGTTATGTTAAAGAGGGAGAAGAGCAGGTTGTTGTTTTAGGGCCAGAGCAGATTGAAAAAGAAGAGGTTAAAGCAGAGAATAATTTTATAGAAGAGTTGTTTGAAAAAATCAAGGAATTTTTTGAAAAAATAACTCCTTAGAACTGCGCAGGTGTAACATAATGGCAGTGTGCTTGCTTCCCAAGCAAGTTACGCGGGTTCGATTCCCGTCACCTGCTTGATATTTGCCAGTGTAGCTCAGTTGGTAGAGCAAGCATTTCGTAAATGCTAGGCCGTCAGTTCAATCCTGACCACTGGCTCAGATAATTTATCTTTTATTTTGACTAAATTTATGTTATTGTTTTTAATATGGAAAGCTTAAATGACAAAGTTGAAGATTTAAAAAATAAACTCCATCAATTGATGGACTGGCTTTGACATTGAAAATAAAAGAAAGGATTTAAAAGAACTAGAAAGACAAGTTCAAGACCCAAATCTTTGGAAAAACAAGGAAAAAGCAATAAAAATTTCTCAAAAATTAAGCCAGTTAACAGAAGAATTAACTGAATTTGATGCATTAGAAAAAGAGATTGAAGATTTGAAAAACGAAACAGAAATTGAGACAATAGAAAATAAATTAAAACAAAAAGAAATAGAAGTTCTTTTTTTAGACAAATACGATAAAGGAAATGCAATTCTATCAGTTTATTCCGGGGCTGGAGGACAGGATGCTCAGGATTGGGCAACAATGCTTGTTAGAATGTATGAAAGGTATTCTGAGAACAAGGGTTTTAAAACCAAGATTTTAGATCAGTCCTTTGGCGAGGGAGGGGGGCCTGAAGGAAGAATTGGAACAAAATCAGCTACAATAGAGATTAAGGGAAAGTTTGCTTATGGGCTTTTGAAAAAAGAAAATGGTGTTCATAGATTGGTAAGAATTTCTCCTTTTTCACAAAAAGAATTAAGACATACTTCATTTGCTTTAGTTGAAGTAATGCCTGAAATTAAAAAACTTGATGAAAAAGAGATTGAAGTTAAGCCAGAGAATTTAAAGATTGAGGTTTTCAAGGCATCAGGTCCAGGAGGCCAGTATGTTAACAAACGTGAAACTGCTGTTAGGGTAAAGCATTTGCCAACAGGAATTATTGCTTCGTGCCAGTCAGAGCGCTCACAGGCCAGTAATAAAAAAAGAGCAATAGAGCTTCTTTATTCCCGTTTATATAAATTTTACAAAGAAAGTAAAAAAAAGGAGATTTCCAAAATTAAAGGAGAGAAGAAATCTGTTAGCTGGGGCAATCAGATAAGAAGCTATGTTCTTCATCCTTACAAACTGGTAAAGGATTTAAGAACTAAGATAGAGACCGCTAGTGTAGAAAAAGTTTTAAATGGTGATTTAGATAATTTTATTGAAGCAGAAATTCGTTTAAAAAATGATTAAGTTTCAAAACATTACAAAAATCTATCCTTCCCATCCTGGTTTTAAACCCACAATAGCTTTGGCCGATGTTTCATTTGAGGTGAAGCCAAAGGAATTTGTTTCAATTGTGGGAAAATCAGGGGCTGGGAAAACAACATTACTTAAGCTTCTTTTAGCTGAGGAAAAACCAACAAAAGGAACAGTTTTTTTTAAGGAACAGGATGTTCACAGAATAGAGCCAGAAGATCTGCCTTATTTAAGAAGAAAGATTGGAGCAGTGTTTCAGGATTATAAGCTGCTGGCCTCAAAAACCACTTATGAAAATGTTGCCTATATTATGGAAGTTATTGGTGCTTCAGATAAAGAGATTAAAAAAGCTGTACCAATCATTCTAGAAATAGTTGGCTTAGAGGATAGAGCCGGCAATTTTCCTGCTCAGTTATCAGGAGGAGAACGCCAAAGAGCAGCTATTGCCAGAGCTTTAATTCACAGGCCTAAAGTAATTTTAGCTGATGAGCCAACTGGAAACCTGGATCCATATCATACCTTGGATATAATAGAACTGCTGCTTAAGATAAACAGAATGGGAACCACTGTTATTTTATCCACTCATGATAAGGAAACAATCAATAAACTGGGCAAAAGAGTGATTACCCTGGAAAATGGTAAAATAGTAAGAGATGAAAAAAAAGGAAGGTTTATCCTTTAATCGTTAATTTATGTTTATTATAACAACCAAAAGAATATTTCGTTCTGGCTGGCAGATATTTTCTCGGGACAAAGAGGTTTCTTTAGCTACGGTTTTTATTCTGTTTTTAACAATCTGTTTAGTGACTTCACTTTTTCTTTTTACAAATCTGACAAACTTTATTATTACAAGCACTCAAGAGAAAATTGATATTTCAGTTTATTTTAAACAAGAAGTAGATGAAGATGATATATTAGGTATTAGAAAAGAAATATCCAGGTTCCCTGAAGTAAAAGAAGTAGAATATGTTTCTCCTGACCAGGCTTTGGCAGAGTTTCTTGAAAGGCATGAAAAAGACCCTACCTTAATAGAATCAGTTGAAGAGATTGGAAGAAATCCTTTTTTAGCTTCTTTAAGTATCAGGGCCTGGGATCCCAGCCAGTATGGAATAGTATCCAGTTTTTTGGAAACAGCTGATTTCGGTGATCTCATTGAAAAGATTGATTTTTATGAACGTAAATCAATTATTGAGAAAATCTCTGCTTTGAGCTCTTCAGCTACTAAAATAGGGGTTTTTGTTTCTGTGGCTTTAATAATCACCGCAGTTTTAGTTGCTTTTAATACTATCAGGTTATCTATTTATAATTCTAGTCAGGAGATAAAGATTCAGAGGCTGGTTGGCGCTTCTAACTGGTCAATCAGGGGCCCATTCTTGGTTCAGGGCGCTATTTCTGGCATAGTTGCCACTTTAATTTGCTTTTTGCTTTTTGCTTTGTTAAGCTGGTCTTTGAATTCTAATTTAGAAAGTTTTTTGTACGGATTTAATTTGTTTTCAGTGTTTAGAAATAACTTCTGGACTTTACTCTTTTTGCAGCTGCTTACTGGAGTTAGCTTAGGAACACTCTCAAGCAGTATTGCAATTAAACGCTATCTTAAGGTCTAATATTGCGGGGTCGGCTAATGGTAGGCCCGACGCCTCTGAAGCGTCTAATCTTGGTTCGAATCCAAGCCCCGCAACAATATTAAGCACGGTTCGAGGAACCGAAACGCCTCGGGTTCGAATCCTACCGTCGGAGCAGGCTAGTGCTCGGTTCGAGTGACCGAGCAGCATTAAACTCGATTTATCGGGTTTTTAATTTGAGAAGAATTATTCAAAGAAGGTCTTTACCCTGACTTGAATTTTACTGAAAATTAGTCTATTTTGAGAAAAAGGAATACTTTTTTGAAAAAGATAGCAAAATTTCTATTCCGCTTTGCGGAATCTTTTTACATTAATAAGTCCATTTATATGCTAATTATAGTATGTAGACCTAAAGTTAGCAAGTCGCTATACTGAAAATGATATGAAAAAAGATGTCTTAGTTAAATTTGGTAAAAAAGTACGTAAGTATCGTACCAAGTTGGGTTTATCTCAAGAAGGGTTGGCTTCTAAGGCAGGAGTTCATCGTACCTACATTGGAATGATAGAAAGAGGAGAAAAAAATATAACATTAATGAATATTAAAAAAATTGCCAATGCTTTAAATCTGAAAATTAATCAATTATTAAGCAATTTTTAAGTTATGGATATTAAAAGTTTCGAAGAGAATATTATCAAAGAATTTGCTAAAGTAATCTTGAAGATAATAAAAAATTATCCAAAATTAAATATTTCTGCTAAAGCAAGGGCTGGTGCTGAGATTAGCGATTTTCTTGAAGAGAAATTTGTTGAATATAGTAGTAAAAATAAGCTATTTAAAGATTCCGAAGCATCGCCAAAAGGAGCGACGAAAAATCCTTGGGATGCTAAAACAAATTTTTGTTTCAAAAATCACGAGGAAATTATTTGGATTGATTTTAAGGTATTAAAAACATCGGGAAAAGATAGTAATCCAGATATTGGATCTCCAAATAAAATAATAAAATTTATTAAAGAGGGAAATTTTTATTTATTATATGTTTATGTTTTTTACAAAGAAATTGAAAAAGGTTTGAAGTTTGTGAAAGTGAATGGGAGTTATACTAAATTATATTTTTTAAAAGATATCAACCGCACTTTTAGAAGGAATCCCAAAAATCAATTACAGGTTAATATGTCTGCACCTCCAGAGTATAGAACTAGAAAAAATTTTATTAAACTTTTAAGTCAGAAATTAAAAGAATCTCATGAGCGTCAGATAAAAATTTCTAAAAAAGTTCTCCAAAAATTGTCGGCTGAAGAAAAAGCTTTATTAAAAGTAAATAAAAAATCAGAAGCTAGGATTTTAAAAAATTTGCGATAGATTTTTTTATATACTCTGTTTCTTCAAGCGAGAAATTATAAAAACGATATGTGGCTTGATTGATTTTATTCTCAAGCTCTTTTTTATTGCGATCACTATTATATATTTGACTTACAAGTTTACTTATTTTTTTTATAAATACAGCATCTTGTGGAACAGGAATAGAATATAAGTCGGAAATTTTTATCTGCGGTTGTTTTCCCTTTCTGTATCGTATTATCTCCATTTTTTGAGCATAGAATGTTATTAATTCAGAATTAAAATAACCACATAAAAATTTAAGATACTCTCTTGTTTCTTCGTCATCCTTTCTTAAAGAAAACACATATAAACTATTGTTTGCAGCACTTAAGTTTTCATCGTAAGAGGTGATTATCTCTTTGGCAGATTGACGAATAAATATTTTAGGGTTGTTATATACTAAAAAATCACCCAAGCCTATCCTTTTTTTATTTTTAATACCTTTCTTTGTTAATTCTATTCTTAATTCATTATTTATTTTGTTTTGGAGCGTTTTATCATAACGGAAAAACTTATTACTAGAAAGATTGCAGTATTTCTTATAAAGAGCTTTTGATCCTTGATAGTATTTGTAATAATTACACTTTTTATTTTCAACAATTTCTGAATTTATAAATTTATCTTCCATATTAAGCAACATAGCACATGTTCTTAATGCTTTTTTAGGGTATTGATTTTTGAGAGTTTGTGGGGCTTTTTTAGTAATTTTTTTTAGAACATCGTTTGTAGTATCGGAAAAACTGAGTCTAAATTTATATTCGTCATTTTTATTATACCAATCTTTTTGGTTGATCCTGTGAGTTTCTTTACCAAAGAAATTTCTTACTATGACATTGTGATTGAAATTTTCGCTATTTTTTTGGAGTTTAATTATTAATTGACCGCTTGCGACTCCATCAAAATTAGAGATATTATCTTCTATTGCAATAATTTTTGTTTTTTCTAATAAATATTTACGAGTATATTTATAAGCTGTTTCAAAGAAAGAAATATCAATTATATAAGAGAGCTTTCCATCTTTTTTTAAAAAATCTAATCCATTTTCAAGAAAAAGCATAATATAATTAATTTTTCCGTTTTTAACAGCCTGAGGAAATTGTTTATATTGACTAAGATAATTTATTCTTTGTTGCTCATTTTTTTTTCTATCTCTTCGTCCGTATAATGTTACGTATGGTGGATTTCCAACTATATAATCAATATTTCCTAATAAATTTTCCAAGTTTTTATTTTTTATTTCGTCAAATAAAGAAAAATTATTTTTAACTTTTTCTGTGAAATCATAAACAAAACCATTAAATTTACCTTGATATTTTTCATTAAACAAATTCTCATATAGAGCGCAAATATTTTTTTTTGTCGTGTCTATCATTACAGGATCAATATCTACAAAATAGAGACCATTTTCAATAAATTTTCTTATTTTTTCTTTTTCAGGACAGTGTTGATAAGCTCTTTCAATTATTCTTAATAAAAAAATACCATTTCCGCTAGCTGGTTCAAGAACTTTTTTACCAATAACGCTATTGTTAAATTCAATGGCATCTAAAATAGAATCAATAATTTTTAATTCATTAGTAAAAAAGATGCCATTATCCTTTTTTTTCTGGTGTGTCAATTGAGCTTGGTTATTTATCTGATGTGTTATTGTTTCGGCTATTATTTGATTCATAATAAATTATTTTTTTGAACAGTAAATTTTTTATTTTGCATATATGATAATATTGCCGTTATTGAAATTTTGCAGTAATTACGCTCTTTACTTCTCCTTCAATTCTAAAATCATCTTTTGCTAAAAAAGGGGGATATTTTGAGTTTAAAGATATGAGGATATATCTTTTTTTATTTTTATCTTTCTCTACTCTGATTTTTTTAATTAAAACTTCTCCATCATTGATGCAGACAACAATACTATTATTATCAGGGCTGTTATTCTTTTTCACAATTATAAAATCACCTCCATTTATTTTAGGAATCATGGAGTCTCCCTTAGCTTTTATCATAAATGCCTCCGAAGAAGGAAAAGTCAACAATTTAGTTGATATAGCTATTCGATCAATCGGATTTCCATCTAATATAGATCCACTTGGACCACAATGAGCGAGACCATATAGGTTTAGATAGGTAATCTTTTTTTCTGGCGCATCTTTAAGTACTTGGTAGTCTCGAGGATTATAGGGATTTCTCTTTAGATACCCCTTTTTTTCTAGTTGTTCTAAATGATGAGCAACTACACTGGGAGAAGATATATCCAAAATGTTTTGCATTGCTCTAATCGTTAGAGGATCATCGCTGTTTTTGATGAGAATGTTTAAAAGTTTTTTTTGAGTTGGGTGAAGATTTTTTCTTTTCATGGTTTTCCACAGTTGACTATCTTTTATTATATTCTAATATAAGCAAGAGAGCGAGTCAAGAACAGATTGCTTTGTTCTACTTTTTGTTCTATTATATTAATATGATAGCTACTGAGGAGGCCGACAGTGGCTGAAATAAATGATTTTTTAAAAAAATATGTCAATTTCCAAAGAAAGAAAAGGAGAGCTTCGTAGGCGCGCAGGAGGAAGATGTGAATGTACTATGAGAGTGTGTGATCATCATCGGGCTGGAGTTAGGTGTCCTAGATCCTTGGTTGCAGGATATTGGGAAGCTCATCGTAGAAATGCAAATGGCCCATATGTTCTAAGCAACCTTATAGCTATGTGCGCTACCTGCCACAAAAATACATATACATATGGCAGGTCATAGCATATTATTTAAACAGAAGCTTTGCATGTCAGAGCTTTTCTGTTTTTTTCAAGATGTGGAACATGTTGCTGTCGTCGTAATCCTGTATATTGCAAAAGAGTTGTGTAGGAGTTATATTATAGGCAAGAATTGTAGAGGAAACGCTTAAAAAGTTCGATGTGTATTTGATTAATTGTTAAGAAGAGCTCGAGATTAGATAAATAATTTAAATAAATGGAAAAAGAAATAATACAAACTACAGAGAAAAAGAAGGAAATTGTATCAAAGGAGCCTAAAAAAGAAAAAACCACTATTAATAAATTTTCTTCTTTCTTAAAGGAAGTCGTCGCTTTATTATTTTGGACTTATGTGTTACTAAAGCTTTTCGTATTTGATATTGATATTTGGTTGATTAATAAGTATCTGCCAAGATACGCTTGGTTGTTGAAGTTCAAGCTTCTTTTTTTAATTGTATTTATCGCGGTGATTTGGTTAGTTACAAGAAATAAACATATTTTGTCTTGGTCTTTTTATATACTATTTTACCCGGTAATATTTTTTCTTTGGAAAATACCTACTTTTGTTTTTAAACAAAAAAGTTGGATTTTTGCGTTTGCTTTTGTTAATGCAGTAATCTCATTCTTTAAATCAGTAAAACATAACTTTATTATGTTTACTTTATTTGTAGTGTCTTCCGTCACTATTTTTACTTCTTTGAATGAAAAATTATTATGGATCATGATATTAGCTTTGTTTCTTGTTATTTCAATTATTTATATCCGTAGGTTTACTTTACTGTTCAAGCCTTCGAGTATATTCCAAATCTATAAAAAAATTTTTTCAGCAACGAAAAGTTATGGTGCAAAACAAACAACTCTTTTTGCCCTAGATGACGATATAAAAAATTTGCCAATTGAAAGCCTTGATAAAAAACAACTTGAAAAACGGACTACAAACCTACAAACATCTGTTTTATTTAACCGTATTTGTTTTTTCGCGGCAAAAAAATTAAGGGACTATCAGGATAGCGGATTTAATGTGATGTCTTACATTCTGAATGTTTTATTATTGATAATTTTGACTGTTTTTTCTTTTGCGGTTATAAACTTCGGACTTTTTAAAATAAGTGATGGATTTTTTAGCTATTCTGCAGTTCCAAAATTTTTTACTTTTTTCTATTATAGTTTTAACAATCTTCTATTTAACTCAATTAAAGAAATAGCTCCTATAATGCCAATATCACAAATCGTTCTTATGATAGAACAGTTTTTTGCCTTCATTCTCGTAGTAATTTTTATTTCTTTATTATTTTCTATAAGAAATCAAAAGCATACAGAAGAATTGAATGAGGCTATCAAAGGCATTGAGGCGCAAGGAGTAGAAATCGAAGGCTTTATCAAAGATGAATATAAAATAAATAGCATTGAGGATGCTATGGTGGAATTAAAAAAAATGAAAGCTGGGCTTATAAAATTTATTTATAAAATAACAGAAAATATTAAATAGGTTGCGTGCCCCGCTTTGCGGGGCATGAAATTTTGCGGTAACGAAAAAGCGAGAGCGGGCAAAAACTCCTTCCCCCACACCCCCTTCTTTTTTATCCGCCCGAGCGTAATTTTTAAAATTCTGCATTAGGATTTTGTTGGAAAAAAGTTCGGATTTCGTCCAACGTTCGGAGCAGGCTAGTGAGACCTTTCGGATGACCGAGAGGATTATCATTTATCGCACGAGACTTGTTATCTCGGGTTTTATTTTTTAACGATGGATTCAAGCTTTTGTGAAATATTTGGTAGAATAAAAGCAAGGATGAAAACGAAAATTATTTATGAAATATGAAATTATAGATCCAAAAGTTCAAAAGACATATTATTATGCAAAAAAGATATTGGATTCACAAGGATTTACCCAACATCTTGAAATTTATCTTGCTTTGGGTCGAAAAAATCAGCCCCAGACAGGATTGCTAGGGCCATTACGGATAGTAGGCGCTATTATGTTTATTGCTGGGATAGTTTTACTGTTCAAAAATATTCTTTTAGGAATAACGGTTATTGTAACCGCCCTAATTCTTCAAAGTTTTTTTGTTAAGAAGTATCATTCGCATAGAAATTTATCTGCCATAAAGGAATCATCTCAACGGGCAGGAAGCCATAAACTTATGAGAATTGTTGCTGAGGAAATGTCTAAGGGATCATCAGTAGAACAGATTGTGCTGGCAATGAAAAAAGAGATTCAAGAGACTCTAAAAGGAACTTTCTAAAGTAAAATGTCAAAAGAACCAGAAAATAAATAAATCTATGAAAGAAAAAATTAAAATACCAAAAGAAATTATTAGTTTATACACAAAAGTATTTCCTTTGAGAAGTATAAGAAAAACTCTTCAGCCTACACCCGCTGTTTATTGCTTTTGGTGGATAGGCAATAAGGAGTTTTTTTCTAAAAACGCTGAAAGAAGAATAAGTTTAAAAGGCCCAAAGGGAAGATTTTTTGAGCTGGAGCATAAAATGTGGTTCCCGAAAGAACTACCTTACATACCTCTATATGTGGGCAAAACAACAAAACTTAAAGATAGAATCTTAAAGCATTTACTTATAAGTTATTCTAAAAGAGTTCACCCAAAACCCAAAAACTACAAAAAAGTTAAGCCTCATAATACGGTGTGTCAATTAAGGGCTGGCATAGAACATATATTCCCTAATGAAAAAGAACCAAAAAGTCTTATTCTTGAGAATATAGGTTTATCTTTTTTGGACATATTTGGAAAAGAGGCAGTAAGCGAAAGATTTTATTTAGAAGATTTTGCTATTGGCTATTTCAGACCTTGGTTTAACTTGGATTGTGAACGTTAAAATAAAGTAAATAGTTCTATCTATGAAAGAAAAAATTAAGAGAAATAAAGCTGACCCTATTTTTCTACTATAAATCTATGATTAGTACGTGGGAAAGAAAATTTAATAAAAAACGCCCGAAAGGAATGCCGAAATGGAAATGGCACGAACGACTTAAAAAAGAAGAAATTCTTGAAAAAGAATTATCTTGTCAGGAAAAAGAGCAGTTTTCAGAATTGAATAAATTTTTAAACGAAGAAAAAAAGAAAAAATTACGGAAAGCTCCTATTGCTTTTTTGGGAAATTCATTTATCACATTTTTCATTCTTGCCCCTATAACGGTTTTAATTTTTGTCCTTATTGCGGCATTTATACCCAGACCCTTAATTATAATTTTTTGTCTGATTGCTTTAGCTTCTGCGGTTTGGGCAATTCATCATAGACGTCCATCTCCTTAAGTTTCTTCTAAACATTTTCCTTGAAAGAAAAATTAATTGCCTAGACAGGAATGGGGCATTGAAAGAAGTGGGGAAGTTTTAAGTAAAATTTAATTATGAAATACAAAAAATCAATCGGTGAGCTTATAGATGAGTACGAATCTAATAGTTCTTACAAACTTCATAATTTTCTTTTAATATCAAAACATATACAGTATGTTTTTGAAGATAATTTCAAAGAATTTTTAAACCATATAAACAAATACGAAAAAGAAACTGTCTCTAGGAGGAAAAAATTTAAAGAGAAAAAACTTACTAGAATTAAAAACCGTAATTACTTAAAAAAGTTTATAAAATATTTTCATAATTACGTAGCTGCAGTTTATTCAGCAGAGGAATATTATAACAAATTTCTTCCAATGAAGAGAAGTGTGTGGGAAAAATTTAAAACTATAAAGCAAGAACCTCTGCATCTATTTATTTTTGCATTAAGAACTAATATTACTCATTATACTATTCCTCCAATCTCTATATCAGTTATCCACAAAAAGAGAATGACGAACCAGGGGGAGGTTTTGTTCTTAACTAAAGGGCAGTTTAGAGTAAGCAAGACAGCCATTTTATCTGATCACCAGAATGCTCAACCTACTCGTAGAAGAGGCCAAAGCAATTCTAAATTTCTAAGCGATGATTCTAAAAGAAATATTCTTTATAGGTATATATTAGAAGAATATAGAGGCACTTTATCTATAGATTTAAAAAGAGTTATCAAGAATCATCGGATATTGTTTTTGAAATATATATGTAAAGCCGATAGCGAACTTGTTGAAAGTGATAAGATTCAATATAGCGAAATAAAGAAGTTATATCAGGAAATAATAAAGAGACAAAGTCTCCTATGATTGCCATGAAATTTACTACCTGCGAAAAAAAATCGACCAATTAGTTTATAAACCCTACGGTCTCACGTCGGAGGAGATAAAAATGGTTGAAAATCAAAAAAAAAGAAGATTTACTGAAATTATATAAATAAACTTAGTTTTGCAACATATCTTATGGATGGCAGAGAAGAATTAAAAACATTTAATTGTTTTCGTGATAAATACCAATTTTTATCTTCTGGATATTTAGTGTTCTCTTTTACTTTACCTATTTGTTTGCATCTAGAGAATAGCTTTGATTTTTTAGTTAATCTTCGAGATTGGTCTCATCCTTTTATAATAAATACCGAAGAGTACATTGAAGAATATGACCCAAGATATGGAAATAGTAAAAACATAGAGGTTAATAGTGATATTGCCTCAGCTTATAGATTTACAAGGTTGAATGTTATTTTTTTGGATAAAGATCCGAAAATACCACTTGAAAAGATTATAGAATTATATGAAAATGATGTTTTAAAAGCCGTAAACCATTTTTTAAATGCTTATAGATATATAACCGAGCGCCACACAATTAACAATATATTTAGTTTATCGTTCGTGAGGAGTTTAAAAATATATCGAGGAGATAAAGAAGGAAAAGAACAGTTTCAAATTGTTATTCAGTTTGGTGTAGATGGTTTATTAGGCCCTTTTCTTCCATTTCGTTCCTCCGAAGAGCATAGTAAATTAAAAGAGCTTGCCTTAAAAGATCAACCACTTCCATTAGACGAATTACTTTTAATGGATGCAAAAAGATATTCAGCTATAGGGTACGAATTACAATCTCTTATTACGGCCGTGACTGCTCTGGAGACAAGTATTGGCAACAGAAAGGCAAAGAGAAGTATAAGAAGAATGCAGCATTTCTTAGATTTCTTTTTCAAAAATCGAGGATTCCAGAATAAAGTAAAAAGTTTGCTTAACGAAAATTTAAATACTCCTAAGGGTCTGGTAGGAGAAGTTATTTTTGCAATTAGAGAAAGGAATAGGATTGTCCACGACGGAAAAAAATTCGTTAAAGGGGATGTAAAAAAACACTTAGAATCAATAAGATTAGCAATAAAATACATCAAGGATATATAGTAAAATGAGACACTAAAAACACCCTTAAGTAGCGTCTCATTTGTCTCATTTTAGCTTAAGATAGCCCCGACCGAGAGGCATTGTGGAACAGCATAGAAAACCCCCCTTGATTTCCCCTTAAAATCCAGGTTCTAGACCGACTAGGGGAGCAGGATAGTGCTCGGTTCGAGCGACTGAGACCTATATAAAATAATTAATAACCTTGATGAAAAAAATACTCATTAATCTCATAAATTTCTTACAAATTTATTCTGGGGCCATAAGTATAATTTTTTTAATTAGCGGTATTTTATGGGCACTTTTTAAATTTAGAATCTATATAAAAGACAGGCGATTTGGTATATACCATAAATTAATTCAAGAACTGGTTGAACCAGAAAGCCCAAATAAACCATTAAAGTTAGACCGGCAGATAGCAATTATTTTTGAATTAAGAAATTTTCCAGAATATTACGAAGTATCTAGAAGAATTTTAAGTGGGCTTAAAGAAAATTGGAAAGACGTAAGTGTTGAAAGGGTAATTGAAGAAATTGATATTTCGTTAAAATATATGGAAAGCAATAAAATTTGTCGTTTTTGCCATAATTTATTAAATTTTATTAAATATTAAAAAATAGCCCGGACCGAGAAGCATTGTTGGACAGCCTCAAAAAACCCTTAATTTTTCTTTAAAGCCTAGGTTCTAGACCGACTAAGGGAGCAGGCTAAGTGAGACGTTTGGGAGACCGAGGCACATCAAAAATCGCCAAGAAGGCGGTTTTTTGATACGATAGTCAACCCCTTCCGCCTTGTTTTTCAAGCAAAAAAATGATAGATTGTGGACAGAATAAATCTATGAAAGAAGAGAATAAAAAATATTATTTAATTTCTTTTGCAGTAATTTTAGGAATGCTTGTTGATTACTTATTTTATGGAAAACCAATCGGCGTTTCTTCTTTTGTTTTTATTTTAGTTCTAATTATTTTTTCTTTAATTTTAACTAAAAAGTTTCAACAGAAATTATTTAAAACTCAGTACCTTCTTTTAATTCCAGTCTTATTGTTTTCTGCAATGATTTTTTGTCGTTCCAGTTCATTTTTGACTTTTTTTAATATTCTTTTTTCTTTGTTTTTGATTTCCTTGTTTTTTACTTTATTTTCAGAAAAAAATCTTTTAGATTTTAACCTTTCAAAATATTTCATTTCTCCTTTTTCTCTTATTTTAAACTCCTTTAAAAAATCAGCCAGAGTTATTGATAAAATCATAAATCAAAATCAAGCTGTAAGAAAATTTGGCTCTCCGGAATTTAAAAGCGCAATTAGAGGAATAATTATTTCTATTCCAATTTTAGCTGTTTTTATCTGGCTTTTGTCTTCAGCAGATATTGTTTTTCAACAATATTTAGACAGATTATTAAAAATCAATATTGACATGGAAATAGTTTTAAGGATATTGATTGTTTTGGTATCCTCTTGTTTTTTTATTGGCGTTTTCGCCAAGGCTTTTTCTCTATTTAAAGACAAGTCTCTAACTGAGTTTGCCAATGATAAATCTGAAAATTCTTTAACCAAAAATAATCAAACTAAACTTCTGGATTCAATTGAGTCCTCTATGGTTTTAGGTTCAGTGGGATTATTGTTTTTAGTTTTCATTATTTTTCAATTTTTTTATTTATTTGGAGCAAAGGAATATGTTTGGGGAATTGAAGAATATATCACTTATTCTGAGTATGCTAAAAAGGGATTTGGAGAACTTATTGCGGTTTCTATAATTTCCTTTCTTTTAATTTATGCTATTGATAAATTTGGTAAAAGAGAAAATTTGAGTCAAAAAAAACTTTCTAAGATTTTAAGCAGTGTTCTTGTTTTTGAAATTTTTGCGATAATGGCTTCAGCTTTTTCTCGGCTTTCTCTTTATATTGACGGCTATGGTTATACTTTTTCTCGATTATTGGCTTTTGCTTTTTTAATTGGGCTTGGTTTTATCTTTTTAATTCTTCTATGTAAAATTCTTTTAGAAAAGAAAGAGGGTTTATTTTTGTATTCTGCGTTTTGGCTGACTATATTGTTTTTTGTGGGAATAAATATTTTAAACCCAGACGCTTTTATTGCTAAGGAAAATATCCAAAAATATATCCAGAAAAACCAACAATGGAAAGGATTGGATATCCGCTATCTGACCAGATTGTCTGACGACGCTGTTCCTGAGATTGTAAAGATGTTTGATACAAATTTAGATGAAGAAAAGAAAGCAAAGATAGCTTTTGAATTAAGTGATAGATATAATCCTCCCTATAATAGTCCATGTTCTTGGATTGGTCCCAATCAATGTAAATGGATTTCTCTTCAAGAACAATTAGAAAAAATTAAAAAATCTCAAAAATGGCAGTTATTTAATTTATCAAAAAACAAAGCTCTGACAGCTTTAGGCGACTATCAAGAAGAAATTGAAGAATACGCGAAAGAATATATTAAAAAATATTATTAGAAATAAAAAAATCATTTCAACCTTAATTTTGACAATAGTTTTATTTTGTTTGTCACTTTTCTATGTGAGAAATGAAGTATGTTGCATGTTTGTTGGCATCAGACATCGTGGATTCCCTTATCAAATAATATCAATATCTAAGGCAACTGAGGATTTTGAAGAAGCGAAAAAAGTTTATTCTCTTAATGACTTTGAGCTTTTGAGCCGAGGTTGGGAGTTAAAAATAGATTCCGGTTTTGATCCGCTTCTCTGGAGTATTTCTTTTAATTTTATATTTTATTTAGCCGTGAACAGAGGATTAATTTTTGTATTTGAACAAATAAAACGAAGCCATGACTAGAAATAAAAAAATCGGAATCACAGGCGGGATAATTCTGGCGATAGGGATTACTATTGGAGCATACCAATGTTTATTTTCAGCTCCGCAAAAAGAATTGGAGATGGAGAGAATCGTTATAAATCTTGACACAACCGAAGAGGAACTTATTCCTAAGTTAAAAGAGCAAGGCTATATAAGAAGTGAATGGGCTTTCAATTTTGTGTTAAAAGTGAAAGGTTGGCAGGGCAGAATTAAGCCGGGCGGATATAAGGTTTCAAAAAATATGGATGCTTGGATATTAGCTGAAATGCTGGTTAATTTTCGAGACCAGAATTGGATAGTAATACCTGAGGGACTGCGGAAGGAAGAAGTTGCCGACATATTACAAGAAGAACTTTACTGGAAAGAAGATACAAAAGAAAACTTCTTAAGTCATGCCGAAGAGGGATATTTATTTCCTGACACCTACTTACTTGATGTGCTAAATATTAGAGATGCAGGTAAGAAAGCGGCTGATAGGATGAGAAATTATTTTAATGAAAAATGTCAAGAAATCTTTAAAGAATTTGAAGAAGCAAACATTAGGAACGATACTGCAGTCATCCTTGCTTCTATTATCCAGAGAGAAGCGGTAAACGAAGAAGAGATGCCTTTAATCGCGGGAATCATTTGGAATAGATTACTTAAACCAATGCCCCTTCAGATAGATGCAACCATCCAATATATTGTAGGAGAACCAGGTAATTGGTGGAGACCAGTAACGCCAGAGGAATATAAAATAGAATCAGCGTACAACACTTACTTACACGAAGGCAAACCGCCAGCACCAATCTGCAATCCTGGATTAGCAGCAATTGAAGCAGTAATCCATGACCAGCCCAGCGATTACTTTTACTACCTGCACGATAGCGAAGGGCAAATTCATCCTGCTGAAACCTACGAAGAGCATTTGGAAAACATTAAAACATTTCTAAAAGATAAATAGATTCAAGGTCAAGGTAAGATTAAAACAGAGATATGGAGTAATTTACGATAAGCTAAGCTCGTAATAAGAAGTTGTTGTTTCGGGTTATCTGCTATGTTAAAATAAAAACGGAAGGTCAATAATATATAATAAAAAAACATGAAACGTGCTGCTCATGGTTGGATTGCCCTTCGCGCTTATAAGCTTATAGATGATATCAGCGTTAAGGGCAAAATAGGGAACATACATCATACTGATAAATTAGTAGAACTCCTTTCTTATTATCTCTCAAGCGCATGGGATGGAGCTTGGATTCCTGATAGCTTGATTTGTGATATGAAATATGGTCATATTTTTAAACAGACTAATGACCCCAAGATTCTAGGCTCTAAAGCTAAAGATAAACGAAGCACGGTGCCCTATAAAGAGCTCAAGTCCAGGCTTAAGGGAAAACGTCTTTGTTTAGAATATCTTAAAAACGAAGAAGTATTAAATAATCCCTTTTGGTCAAAAGAAGGGCATCTGCCCAGTCGCGTAATAGCTCTTACTCATAGTATTAGCGATATGCTTAAACTTGGCGACTTTCCTTTATCCTTTTATCTTAGAGAGCAGAGAAAAAGAGCTTATGAAGGTGATTTATCTGCTACAGGTGTAAAGAGTCTCTCTTTGTCACCCACTTTTTCTGCCCGCCAAATTGCTGTTACTCTTTTTATGGTTTCTCACTATATTGCAGATGCTCATATGCCTTTGCATTGTGATTACAGAGATTATACCAGGCCTAAAAGAGTAAGGCGTATTCCTCCTCGTCTTCATCCTTCTATAGAAGAAGAATGGGAAAAATCTTTTCCAAAAGAAAGAATAATAGAGATAGGCAAGTACTCTAAAAATTCAGTAGATGATATTGTTCTTAATCTCCCTAAAAATTCTATAATTAGAATAGACAAAGAAGAAAAATATAAGTTAAGCGCAAGCATTAATGGACTTAAGAAAAGCAGTGATGATGTATGGAAAGAAATGGTTAATATCTGCAGAGTATCTTATGCCCTTTCTCAGAGCTGGATTAACAAGGAAAACACGGAAAATAAAAAATTAGGATACAATGATGTAAAAGATCTGATTAAAAGAAAGGGGAAAGAAGAATTTGTGGACATTACTAATCGAATTTTTCATGATAGTGTTGAATCAGTAGCGCGAATTTGGCTTTTAGTTTGGAAGAAATTTATTAAAACACCTAAAATTTTATACTTCGGAAATAAAGATAAAAATCATATGGAAGTACATCTGCATACCTGCGCCTGGCTTGAATTAGTTAAGAATACTAATAAAGTGAAGTTTAGCAATCTTATTGACGCTCATAAAAAAGGATTTGATAACTGCGCTCATTGTCTCGGCGGTTCAAGAAGGTAGTGTTAATTGCTTAATGATTAACAATGATGTTTATTAGTAATATCTTAAGAACGAAAGGTCGTTAATATTAAGAATGAGATTTAAATATGGAAAAATTACACCCTAAAGCGGTTTGGATATTTTTCTTTCAATTTCTTTCTACTTTTCTTTTTTTCGGATTTTTTATTGCTATCTTTCTCATTGTCCCTCTCCTGATGATGATTCAGAAAAAAATTGGTGAGGGAACAGTTGCTCTTCCTTGGGGATGGTTAATCTTAGGACTTTTTCTTTATATCATTTTCTGTTATATTTGGGCCAAATTAACTTATCGTTTCTGGCGCTACCAATTAACTGAAGATGCAATCAAAATAGAAAAAGGAGTAATCTGGAAAAAATACATTTCCATTCCCTATGAAAGAATTCAAAATGTGGACATTTATAGAGGAATTTTAGCAAGACTTCTTGGATTAAGTGATCTTCAAATTCAAACTGCTGGTTATTCCGGGGGTTATGGAAGATATGGAGGGGGAATCGAAGGTAAGCTTCCTGGTATTGATATTCAAACAGCAGAACAATTGAGAGAAGATTTAATTAAAAGAATTAAAGGGACAAAACAGGGATTATAGAAGCAATCATTAACTTCTTTCCAAACAGGTTCTAATGTCGTTCGTTTTTGGAACCAAAACAAAATTATTTTTTCTCTGAATAAAATTAAATGCAACTTTTTGGGATTTTCTGCGTTATACTTAAATAAAGGCGGAAAATCCTTTTATTTTTAGATATGAATTTAAAAAAAGAGAAGGAGCTGGTTAAAAAAGCCCAGAAAGATTCAGAGGTTTTTGGTAAACTTTACAATGAGCATTATTCCAGGATTTTTGGTTATGCCTTAAAAAGAACAGCCAATTTAGAGATTGCTCAGGATATAACTTCAGAAACATTTTTTAAGGCCTTAAAGAAACTCTGGCAATTTCGTTGGAGAAACATTTCTTTTTCGGCCTGGCTTTATAGAATTGCCAATAATGAGATTGCCAATTATTTTAGGAAAAATAAATATAAAGTTTCTTTAGAGAAAATTCCGGAGCCAGTTGCTCTTTCAAATCCTTTTACTGAAATTATTGAAGCTGAGCAAGAATTAAAAAAGCATCAAGACTTTTTAATGCTTCAAGAAAAAATTTCCAAACTTCCCGTTAAATACCAGGAAGTAATAAGTTTAAGATTTTTTGAGAAAAAGAAAATTAAGGAAATAGCTGATATTTTAGGGAAAAAACAAGGAACAATAAAATCTTTATTATCAAGAGGATTAGAAAAATTAAGAAAATTAATAAGTTAACGCAACCTTTTTCGACCTAATACGTTATGTTTATAGAGCGTTGTAAAATGCTTACAAAGGTCGAAAAGGATAAAAATAATTATTAAGTATCTAGAATTATGAAAAAGGAAGATTTAATTAAAAAACTAGAAAATATAAAAACTCCAAATATTGAAATTCAAAGCCATAAGCAATGGCTTAAATTGGCTTTGCTTAATTCTGGATATTTTAAGGAGAAAACTATTATGTTTTACACAAAAAGATTAGTTCCTGCTGGCGTTGCCTTAGCTTTAATTTTAGTTGTAGGCTTTACAGTAATCCAGCCAAGACTGCAAATAGCTAGAGCTATGGAAATCGCCAAAAACGACCCTCAAATTAAAGAATTGATAGAGGAATACGGAGTGGAGATTAAAGAGGTAAAATTACAGGACGGCAAAGCTTATGTCCTACTCACTCTTCCAGGAGAGAACTTACCTCCTGAACTAGAAGAAAGAACTCTTGGTACTGAGGAAGATGCCGCTGTTAAGGGCGGAATGCGCGGACCCGGACAATTTTACATCTCTTACCTAGATCCTGCAACAGGCGAGATAACACAATCTTCTGGCTCTGTTGCTGAAATAGACCTTAAAGCAGCTGAAGTTACAAATTTAAAGCAAATCGGAATTGTTGAACCTCTTGATGAAGGAGAATCAATAGGTAAATATACAGCTGAGCTAAAAAAGCTTGAAACAATAAAAATTGATATTACTCCCTTGACTGAAGAAGAAGAAGCCAGAGCAATTGAGATTGCCAAAAGCGAGCCAAAGATTCAGGAAATGATTCCTGATTTAGAAGAGAGAGAAATAATCGTCAAGCCATTGCCTCCTCTTAAACTTAAACTTCATATAGATGAAGATCTTGTTGACGGAGGATTGGAAATTAGTTCCGCTGACCTGAAAGAAGATAAAAGAGCCAATGTGATTTTCAAGTCCGATGAATATCAGGACATAATCACGGTTAATCTGACCACAGGCAAAGTGGAAGGAGCGGTCTCATACGGGACAGGGAGTAGAATTGAAAAACCCGAATTAGAGCGTCCTTACCCCATCAAGCCCAAGTATTATCTTGAACCGAGTGGAATTAAAACACTTCTGCCTAATGAAGGGTCGGTAAAAGCCTATGAAGTCTATGAAGGTTCTTTTGAACCAGCTAATCAAAAAGAGATATTTGCGGCAATACTAAAGGAAATCGGCGAGAAAGACGAAAGAATTAAAGACTTATTAAAAGATAATGATTATGAGATTCTTGAGGTTATCAGGTCAAAACTGATTACCACTAAAACTGAAACAGGTACAGAAACACGAGTAGAAACCGCTACTGTGGTCTTAGAAAAAGAAAGCACAGGAGAAAATTACTGGATTACCATAGATTTGGGAAGTATGACAGTAAAATCAATAGAAATAGAGTAAAAGCTTTTGGTTATAAATCAGATTTCAAAACCGTCCCAGTTAAATTTGGGCGGTTTTTATTTTAATCTCTTTTAAAGATTAAAAGATTGTTACGGAAAACAATTTAATTGGCTCAATTACTGGAAACTTCTCCCAAAGCTAAGCTTTTTAATATTAAGGAAGCAATACTTAAACAGAAAAGTCCTTCTTGCGGTTGCGGTAAGACTTATGACGGGACTTTCTCCGGTGCATTAATTAAGGGAGATGGAGTTACAACTGCTTTATTAAAGAGAAATGGAATAAAGGTAATCACTGAAGAAAATTTATAGTTTTAATATAGACTAAATTTATTGTGCTAAATTTTAAGTTTTTTTCTATTTTGACAAAATTAAAAACTTTGACTTAAACTTGATTTTTTTAGTAGAATTGTTAATGTTTAAAATCAGAAAAGATAGCTCTTTAATAATTAAATTATTGTTATCTTTTGAAATTCTGAATAAAATTAGAAAAAAATAGAAAGGAGGTAATGAAAAGAAATGAAAATATTTGTAGATGAATTGATAAAAATTATAAGAAAAAAGGAAACTATTCTCTGCGTAGGTATTGATCCTCAGGTAAGATATATCCCCGAACACATCTTAAGACAAGGAGAAAAAGAAGCAACGAATCCATCAGACCCATTCGAAGTAACCTGTCGAGCCTTTGTTATCTTTTTTAGAGAGATTATTGAGGCTGTAGCTCCTTATGCTGCTGCTGTCAAACCAAACATAGCTTTCTTTGAAGCATATAAGTATTGGGGTATTAAGACATTTGAAGAAGTAGTAAAAATTTGTAGAAAAGAGAATCTTTTAGTAATAGAAGATGCCAAACGATGCGATGGTGGAGATACCGCAAAAGCATATGCCCAAGGACATTTAGGATTAGTGGAGGTATGGCATCCCAAGGAAAGCAAAGTAACAAAGATCAGATCTTTAGATGTTGATGCAATGACAGTTATGCCATGGATTGGAGAAGCCGGCATTAATCCTTTTATAGAGATGGTGAAAGAATATGGAAAAGGAATTTTCATTGTAAATAAGACATCTTTCAAACCAAACTCTGCAATAGAGCAATTAGTAACAAATAATGGGCTTAAGATCTGGGAAGAAACAGCTAAATTAATAAAGCAATGGAGTTATGGCTGTGAAGGAAAATTAGGCATAAACAATGTAGCTGTTGTAATGGGAGCTACTTATCCTGAAGAAGCGGTTCGAATGAGAGAATTGCTACTTAACTATCTCTTTCTAATACCCGGGTATGGAGCACAAGGTGGCGGTGCTGATGGAGCAATAAAAGGAATTAGAGGAGACGGATTGGGCGGGATAGTGAATTCTTCTCGAAGCATAGACTATGCTTATTTAAGACAATTTAAATGTGAGCCCGAAAATTTTGCTGAAGCAGCAGGAAAGGCAGCTGAATTTGCGAGAGACGAGCTAAATCAGTCTTTAAAGAAAGAGAAGAAAATTCCTTGGTGAGATATGGAAAGAATGGAAAAGTTAGAGGAATTATTCCTCTCTTTTTTTATATAAAATTATTTTTACACTAAAATTTCCTGCTCTTTTTCTTTAGACTGAAGCTGCCATAAATAAGAATAAAGCCCTTTCTTTTTTATTAACTCATTATGGTTTCCTGACTCAACAATTTTGCCTTGTTCTAAAACAATAATTCTATTAGCTTTTCTAATAGTTGAGAATCTGTGAGCAATAATTAAAACAGTTCGATTTCTAGCGATTTTCCATAAAGCATCCTGAATCAGGCGTTCCGATTCAGAATCAAGATTACTGGTTGCTTCATCAAAAATAATGATTTTCGGATTAGTTAAAAGCATTCTGGCAATTGCCAAACGTTGTTTTTGACCGCCAGATAATTTAATTCCTCTTTCACCAACCATTGTCTTATAGCCCAAAGGTAGGTTATTGATAAATCTATCAAGGTTTGCCATTTTAACAACTTGCTCAATATCAGCTTTTTTGGCTTTTGGATTTCCATAGCTAACGTTAAAACCAATTGTATTATTAAAAAGAATAGGTTCCTGAGGCACGATGCCAATCAAGCTTCGCAACTGGGCTTTTGTCAAATCACGAACATCAATTTCGTTAATTAGTATTTCCCCCTTTACGACGTCATAGAATCTTAATAGCAATCTAACAATAGTTGTTTTTCCTACACCAGAGCGGCCTACAAAAGCAACTGATTCTCCGGACTTAATATGTAAGTTAATGTCGCATAACAAATCTTGTTTATTGTCTGGATAGCTAAAACTTACATTATTAAACTGAATTTCTCCGCTAATTTCTTTAACTTTAACAGGATTTACTGGATCTTTTATTAATATTTCTTCATCTAAAATAGAAAAGTAACGTTCAATGTCAGCATAGTACTTAGCCATCTCTCTTAAGCGATGGAGTAAATCAAAGAAACGAAAATAAAAAGCAGTAGTAAAACTGATAACCAGCACCAAATCACCAATAGTAATATCGCCGTTTACTAATTTATTAATAACAATGAGAAAAATAGCTAAAATTCCAAAGTTAGAGAAGGTGCCTACCGAGATTTCCATTAAACGAAAACTATTTGCATATCCCCAGAGCTTTTTTAGCCAGTCTTTAAATTCTTTTTTTAATCTGTTTTCCTCTCTTTTTTCCTGGGCAAAAAACTTAACAGTTTCATAATTAATCATGTTGTCAGCAACAATACCTGAGATTTTATCTTCAGATATTAAGAAAACCTTTCTTTTTTTAATATTGAATTTAATTAAATGCCAGCTGATAAAAGTATTAATTATAAAAATCAGGAGCATTAAAAAGGAAATCAGGGGTGTGATTCTGTTAAAGAAAAATATGACAATAATTAAGCTGATTATTGTTTCGATAATATTGAAATGTAGATTATGAAAAATATTGAAAAAAGCATTATCTCCTCTTTTAAAAGCGCTTATTAAAGAACCAGTGCTTTTATTAACATGAAAGGCAAAGTCTAAGTCTTGAATACGTTTAAAAACAAGTATTCGGACATCTCTGCTTGACGGGAGAAGAACTTTATCTCCAAGGTAGCGGCTTAGAACTTGCAGCCAATTAGCAGTAAGTCTCACGCCAACAAATAAAATTACAATTTTTACTAATAATTGGTAGTCATAAGAAGGAATTGCATCAACTAAAATTTTATAAATAAGAGGTATAAGATTACTTATAACTGTTGCAGCAACCATTACAAAAACAAACACAATATATTGCTTTTTATAATTAAGTATAAATCTAAAAAATGTTTTAAAAATTTTAAACATAAATTATAAAAATGCCTCAGTTGAGGCTCTTTAGTTTGTTTATTATAAAACAAAAATCAGAAATGTAAAGGATTTTGTTTTTATTTTTATTAAAACTTGATATAATTATTGTTAGTTTGACCATTAATATTTAAAACTTTATACTTAAATAATGGCAAGAGGAAGAAAAAAAACAAAAAAAAGAGGAAGGCCAAGAATCTATCCTAAAAAAGTTCGCTCAAGGGGAAGGCCCAGAAAAAGAGGAAGGCCAAGAAAAACTAAACTGGAAAAAGGCCAGGAGCAAATCAAAAAGGTCAAGATTAGATTGATTGGTATTGGTGGAGGAGGAAGCTCAATAGTTTCTGAAATTGCTCAGAGAGTAAAAGGAGCTTCTTTTTATGCAGCTAACACAGATGTTAAGGCCTTAGGTGCTTTGTCAAAAAAAATAAAAAAGTTTCAGTTCGGCGAGGCTTTAACTGGCGGCTTAGGAACAGGCATGAATCCTGAGATAGGGGAGGAAGCTGCTAGAAATGAAAGAGATAGAATTAAGGAGATAATGAAAGGCCAGGACTTTGTTATTTTAGTGTCTTGTTTGGGAGGAGGTTTGGGTTCTGGTGCAGCTCCTATTTTTGCACGGCTTTCAAAGAATTTAAACAATCTAACTTATGGTATTTTTACTCTGCCTTTTAAATTTGAAGGAGAAAAGAAAATGCAAACTGCAAAAAAGGCACTGGAGAGTTTAAAAACAGAATTAAATGCTTTTTCTATTATTCCCAATGAAAGAATCTTTCAGATTATTGACAGAAGCGCACCGCTAAAAAGAGCTTTGTCATCCATTAATAAAAGCCTGTCCATCAGTCTTCAGGGATTGATTGAAATAATTTACAAACCAGGAATAATTAACATTGATTTCGCTGATTTAAAAACTATTTTTGAAGGTAAAGGAAAACTTGCTTATCTAAATGCAATAGAGATTTCAAAGGATGATGATAAAGATGCGCTTAATAAAATAATTAATTATCCTCTTTACCCTTATAGCATCCAGGGAGCTAAAGGCTTGTTGTTTAATATTTCAGGCCAGCGTGACCTTTCTTTACTTCAGGTCAATCAGATTTCTGAAACTATTTCCAAACTAGCAAGCAAAGAAGCAAAGATTATTTTTGGTATTTCCAAAAACAGCAGGGGTTCAAAAATAAAGATAAATTTACTTGGCACTGGCTGCAGCGGAAGAGATATTCTTGAAAAGACAAAGCTTAAAATTAAAGCTAAACCCAAGTTAAAAGCCAAGAAAGCAGTTAAAACAGAAGTGAAGAAAATAAAAAAAATCAAAAGATATAAAAAAGTTAAAAGAATAAAGGTTAAGGTTAAAAAAATAAAGTCTCCAGCTCAACTAATCCCGTCTATGTCAGTTCAACCTGTAAGGCAGGGAGAGGTTAAGATAAGGAAAAATGCTCTGCAAATAAGAAAGGAAATGGAAGAAGCAGAAGCAGAGATAGTTTCAAAAGAAAAACTCTGGGAGACACCAGCTTTCTTAAGGAGAAAAACATCACAAGATTAATAATTTATTATGTACGATTTAATTATAATTGGCGGAGGACCAGCCGGCATTACAGCCGGTATTTACGCAGCAAGGCAAAAAACCAAAACACTGCTGATTACAAAAAACTTTGGAGGACAGATTACAAAAAAAGCTGTAGCTATTGAGAATTATCCTGGATTTGAAGAAATCACAGGGCTTGATTTGATTAAAAAGTTCGAAAATCATTTAAGAAAATTCAAGGACCAGGTTGAAATCAAGATAGAAGAAATAGTAAAAGTTGAAAAGCAGGAGAATGTTTTTTTAGTTTGCACCAAGAACAACGTTAAATTCAAATCAAAAGTTGTTATTATTGCCACTGGAGCTGGTCCAAGGGCGCTGGACATTCCAGGCGAAGAGGAGTTTATAGGCAAAGGTGTCAGTTTTTGCGCAGTTTGTGATGGAGCAGTATTTTCTGGCAAAGATGTGGCTGTTATTGGAGGAGGTAATTCTGGATTTGAAACAGCTCTTTTCTTAAGTAATATTGCTAATAAAATATATATTTTAGAGTATGGTTCTGAGCCAAAAGCTGATAGAGAAATCCAGGAAATAATTAAAAAAAGCAAGAAAACTGAGATTATCATTAATGCTAAGTTAAAAGAAATTAAAGGCGATAAGTTTGTTCATTCTTTAGTTTATGAAGATAGGGTTAGTAAAGAAGAAAAAACCTTGAAAGTTGAAGGAGTGTTTGTTGAAATAGGATTAGTTCCAGCAGGTTCAATTGTTAAAAATTTGGTTGATTTTAATCAAATGAATGAAATAAAAATCAAATCAGAGAATGGTGAAACAAAAACACCAGGTCTTTTTGCTGCAGGTGATGTTAATGAAGGTAAATACAAGCAAATTGTTGCTAGTTGTGGTGAAGGAGCAAAAGCATTTTTAGCTGCTTTTGATTATTTAAAAAAACATAATTAGGAAATAAAAAAAAGATCAGAGCATGAAAAGCTCTAAAATTAGAAAAGTTAAAGCCAGAGAAATCTTGGATTCTCGTGGAAACCCTACTATTGAGGTTGAGTTAGAAACCAATGACGGGGTTTTTGTTTCAAGCGCTCCTTCTGGCGCTTCAGCTGGAAAATATGAGGCAGTTGAATTAAGGGATAAAGAGAAAAGATATTTTGGAAAAGGGGTTTTGAGAGCAGTAGATAATGTTAATGATATTATTGCTCCTAAAATCATTAGCAAAGACCCAGGTTCTCAAAAGCAAATCGATGCTTTAATGATTAAGTTAGATGGAACCGAGAATAAATCCTATTTAGGCGCTAATGCAATCTATCCAGTATCTTTGGCAATATGCAGAGCAGGAGCAGGTTCTAAGAAATTAGAGCTTTTTCAATACATCAATAAAATTGCAAAAAGGGTATATGGGTTGAAAGTTGAAAAACCAGAGCTGCCCAATCCTTTGTTTAATGTAATTAATGGAGGGGTTCATTCTGGGAGTCAGTTAGATATTCAGGAATTCATGCTGGTTATTGATGATGAGTCTTTCTCAAAAATACTACAAATAGGTTCTGAGATTTATCATCAGCTTAAAAATCTACTTTTGAAAAAATATGGTAAAATAGCAACTAATGTCGGTGATGAAGGGGGATTTGCTCCTCCTTTTGTTGATTCAGAGCAAGCCCTGGAGTTTATTTTCAAAGCAGCAAAAGATTTGGGTTATGAAAGTAAAGTAAAAGTTATTTTAGATGTTGCTTCTTCTCAGTTTTTTGACAATGGAAAGTATAAGATGAATATCGGTGTTTTTACCACAGATGGGCTCTTAAGATATTATTCAAATTTGTTGTCAAAATATCCAATCTTAGGATTAGAAGATCCTTTTTCTGAAGATGACTGGCAGGGATTTAAAAGTATCAATAAAAAGTTCGGTAAAAAGATATTGATTATAGGAGATGATTTGTTGGTTACAAATTCAGAAAGAATTAAAAAAGCAAAAGCTAAAAAAGCAGTAAATGCCATGATTTTAAAAATTAACCAGATTGGTACAGTTTCAGAAACACTTCAGGCAGCAAAGCTGGCTAAACAGTTTGGCTGGAAAACAATAGTTTCTCATAGATCAGGGGAAACAGATGATAATTTTATTGCTGATTTTTCTGTTGGTATTGGGGCTGATTTTATTAAAACAGGCGCTCCAGCAAGAGGAGAAAGAATAGTAAAATACAACAGATTATTGAGAATTGAAGAAGAATTAAAATGAAGAAAATTCTTTTAATAATTATAGATGGACTAGGAGACAGACCAATTAAAAAGCTTGACAACAAAACTCCTTTAGAGGCAGCTAAAACTTTGAATCTGGATTATCTGGCCTCAAAAGGCACTTGCGGGCTTATTGATCCGTTTTATTTTCCCTGGCAGAAATATCCTCGTTCAGATACTGCTCATTTGGCTTTGCTTGGATGTAATCCAAAGGATTTTTATTTAGGAAGAGGTGTCTATGAAGCGGTTGGTGAAGGTATGGATGTTAGAAAAGGTGATGTTGCTCTGCGAGCAAACTTTGGCACTGTAGATAAGAACCTAAAAATTATTGACAGAAGAGCAGGAAGAATTAACAATACCAGGGTTTTAGTTAAAGCGCTGTCTGGAATTAAAATCAAAGGAGTTAAATTTTTAATAGAAAAATCTTTAGGTCATCGCGCAGTTTTACTTTTAAGGGGGAAAAATATCTCTTCAGCTATTGGCGGCGGTGATGTTGATAAAAAGCCTGGGATAAAAGCTAGAAAGATTATTCCTTTGAATAAATCTGAAAAAGCTAAATTCACTGCAAATGTTTTAAATGAATTTATTAAAGAAGTTCATAAAAGATTAGAAAATCATCCTTTAAATAAGAAAAGAAAAAGGCAGGGGCTTTTGCCTGCTAATTATCTTCTGGTTAGGGGAGCAGGTCAGTTTAAAGAAACCCCTAGTTTTAGCAGAAAATACAACCTTAAAGCAGGATGCATTGCTGCAGGTCATGTTTATAGGGGAGTGGCAAAGATTCTAGGAATGGATTTAATAAATGTTATAGGGGCAACAGGCAATACTGATACAAATCTAAAAGGAAAAGTTTCTGCAATTAAAAGAAGTTTGAAAAAATATGACTTTATTTTCTGTCACATAAAAGCAACAGACATATTGTCAGAGAATGGAGATTGTTTTGGTAAAATGAAATTTATTGAAAAAATTGACAAAAGCATCAGGCCTTTGCTAAACCTTAAAGATACAGTTGTTGTTATTACCGCTGATCATTGTACCTGTTGTGAAATAAAAAAACATTGCAAAGATTTAATTCCTGTTTTAATATATAGGTCATCTGATGATTTTAAAAAACCAAAGATTAAGTTTTCTGAAAAGGCATGTAAAGAAGGCGGGCTTGGCAGATTTAAACAAATTAATTTAATGAAAAAAATCTTAAAGTTTACAAAATAATTATGAATCAAAAAGAACAAAAGTTTGTAAGAGAAACCCAAAGAAGAATAAAACAAGTGCCTGTTTCGAGCGGAAGATCAAATAAATTGGGAAGAATCAGTTTTGATGATCTTGTTTTTATTCCTGCTCAATTAAATAAAAAACCAGTAGATTATTACAAGGAAGAAATCAGTGCAGAAACAATTATTGGCAAAAGAAGCAAGAAGCCGATTAAAATTAAAGCCCCAATTATTTTCGGGGCAATGAGTTTTGGTTCTTTGAGCAAAGAAGCAAAAATTTCTTTGGCAAAAGCCTCAAATATAGCAGGAACAATGGCAAATACTGGAGAAGGAGGAATGCTGCCAGAAGAAAGAGAATTTTCAAAACATTTAATAATTCAATACTCGACTGGAAGATTTGGAATTAGCGAAGAGGTATTGAAAAAAGCTGATGCAATAGAAATTAAAATTGGTCAGGGGGCTAAAGGCGGAATGGGAGGACTGCTTCTAGCTGACAAAGTAACAAAAGAAATTGCAGAAATAAGAAAAATAGAAATGGGAAAAGACATTCATTCTCCGGCTTATCATCACGATATACCAAACATTAAAGAATTAGAAAAAAGAGTTAATTATTTGAGAGAAATTACAGGGGGCGTTCCTATTATCATTAAAATTGCTGGAGGTGATATTGAAAATGATGTAAAACTGGCAGTGTCTGCTAACTCTGACATCATTGCAATTGATGGAATGGAGGGGGGAACAGGCGCTGCTCCAACCACTGTTTTAAATAATATGGGCCTGCCAACTTTAGCAGCTCTGTCAAAGGCAAGAGAGGTTCTGGATAAGATGGGAGCCAAACAAGAATTATGGATTGGCGGAGGTTTAAACAATCCAGCTGATTTTGCCAAGGCTTTGGCTTTAGGCGCTGATGCTGTGTTTTGCGCCAGCGTGCTGTTAATTGCTATGGGCTGTATTAGATGCGGGCTGTGCCAGCTTGGTAAATGTCCTGGTGGAATAGCTACCCAGGATGAAGAATTAAGGAAAAAGTTGAACATTGAACAGGCCAGTCAGAACATAGCCAATTTTGTTAAAAACTCTACCGAAGAGATTAAAATGATTGCTGGCGCCTGCGGAGAAAATAATATTCATCAATTAAATAAAGGTCATTTAAGAGCATTAAGCTCAAAAATTTCAAGAATAACCAAAGTTAAATTAGCAGGCGAATAATATGGCAGTAAGTTATAAAGTGAATAAAGATAAATGTATTAGCTGCGGAGCTTGCATTTCAATTTGCCCTAAAGGAGCAGAGTGGGATGATGACGGAAAATCAAAGATTAAAAATTCAGAAGAAATAGAAGAGTGCGGAGGAGAAACAATCTGCCCTTATGGGGCAATTGAAAAACAAGAATAGCAGATATTGACATATTGTTACATACATTGAAACCGACTAGACGGTCGGTTTACTTTCTTATAGGGAGTAGTAAAATAAAAATATAGAAGTTATGAAATGTTATTTGTGTGGAACAACTGAAAATAAAGACGGTACTTTTGTTATGCGTCGTATATGTAAAGAATGTGTAAATAAAAAAGCTCACCAATATTATTTAGAGAATCCAGAAAAATTTAAAAAAAGAAGTAGATTATGGAAGAAAGAAAATAAAGAAAAGGTAATTGAGATGAGCAAAAGATATAGGAAAGGATTAAAAGTTAAAGCATTGAAAGCATATAGTAATAACAAAGAACAGAGGTGTATTTGTTGTGGAGAAACAGAAGTAGATTTTTTATGTTTAGATCATATTGATAATGATGGAACTGAACAGAGGAAAAAATATGGGCTTGGAACCTCATTTTTAAAATGGCTAAAGGCTAATAATTATCCGAAGAATTTAAGATTACAGGTTATGTGTCTTAACTGCAATATGAGTAAAAGGATACAGGGCAGTGTTTGTATTCACCAATTGAGAAAGAAAAAAAAGCAATAAATAGTATTGGAAAAGATTATTAATTTAACAGAGGAACCCTCTGTTTTTATAATTAATGAGAGTTCACATGCTGTTTATATGCATTGACGTAAACCTCAGGTCTTGTTAAACTAAAAACCGACCGATATCGTCGGTTTTTCACCATGAGGATTTCTAAAAAATCACAATACGGATTAAGGGCAATGACTTATTTAGCAGGTGTTTTTAATAAAAACAAGATTTGTTCTTTAAGAGAAATTTCTGAAAAAGAAAACATTTCTTTTGATTATTTGGAAAAGATAGTTTCACAATTAGAGAAAAATAAATTAGTTAAATCAAAAAGAGGCGTTAAGGGCGGATACTGCTTAGCCCGCCATCCTAAAAAAATTAAGGTGGGTGAGGTTATTGAAGTACTGGAAGAAACAATAGCTCCTGTTAATTGTATTGCCACTCAAAAAGAAAAAAAATATCACTGCCCTAGAAGAAAGATCTGTAAAACCGTTTCTGTTTGGCAGAAAGTTCGGGATTCTTTAAATTCTACTTTAAATTCAATAACATTAGCTGACTTGATTAAATAATAATTTTTTAAAATTATGGTTAAAAAAAGAATATATTTGGATTACGGGGCTACCACTCCGGTTGATAAAAGAGTGATTAGAGCAATGCTTCCTTTTTTTGACAAGAAATTTGGAAACACAATGTCGCTCCATAGTTTTGCCCAGGAGGCAAAATTAGCGCTTGAAAAATCAAGAGAAACAATAGCTGATTTAATCAATGCCAAGCCGAATGAAATAATCTTTACAAGCTCTGCTACTGAGAGCAATAATCTGGTTTTAAAAGGCATTGCTTTTGCTAACAGAAGTAAGGGAAATCATATTATAATTTCTCCAATTGAGCATCCCTGTATTATAGAGGCTTCTAAATGGCTTGAGAAAAATGGTTTTGAGATAAGCAGATTAAGTATTGATAAAAATGGGATGGTTGATGTTAAAGAAATTGAGAAACTTATTAAAAAAGAAACAATTTTAGTTTCAGTAATGCATGCCAATAATGAAATAGGGACAATTGAGCCCCTAAAAGAAATTGGTCTAATTTGTAAGAAAAAAGGAGTATATTTTCACACTGATGCAGTGCAGTCCTTTGGCAAGATTCCAATTGATGTTAATGAAATGAACATTGATTTATTAAGCGCCAGCGCCCATAAATTATATGGGCCTAAGGGTGTTGGTTGTTTGTTTGTAAAGGAAAAAACTAAAATTGAACCTTTGTTTCACGGGGGAGGCCATGAATCAGGATTAAGGAGCTCAACTGTCAACGTGGCTGGTATTGTTGGTTTTGCTAAAGCTGCTGAACTTTGTAAAAAGGAAATGAAGAAAGAAGCAGGAAGGCTTGAGAAATTAAGAGATAAATTAATAAAAGGATTATTAAAAAGCATAAAACACAGCAAGCTTAACGGTCATCCTGTTAAAAGACTGCCTAATAATGTTAATCTTTCCTTCTTTTATGTAGAAGGGGAGTCATTATTAATTCAGCTTGATTTAATGGGCGTTGCTGTGTCAACTGGTTCAGCTTGTTCTTCTGATAAATTAGAGCCAAGCCACGTTCTTTCAGCCATTAAACTGAAACCTTATCAGATTCACGGCTCTTTAAGGTTCACTTTAGGAAGATGGACAAAAGAAACTGATATTAATTATGTTTTAAAGGTTTTACCTGGTATTGTTAAAAAATTAAGGGAAATTTCACCATACAAAAAATAATTATGACAAAAATCTATACCAAAAAAGTAATGAAGCATTTTAAGAACCCGCATAATTTTGGGAAGCTTAAAAATCCCGATGGAACAGGCAAGGTGGGCAATTTGGTGTGCGGCGACGTAATGCACATATATATTAAGGTTAAAAAAGATAAAAGGGGAAAAGAAATAATTAAAGACATTAAGTTTGCAACTTTTGGTTGTGTGGCAGCTCTGGCAACAAGCAGCGTTGTAACTGACCTGGCAAAAGGAAAAACTCTTGAGAAAGCACTGAAAATCAACAAAGATAATATTGTTAAATCATTAGGCGGGCTGCCTATGATTAAAATACATTGCTCTGTTTTAGCAATAGATGCATTATCTGAAGCAATTTATGATTATTTGAAAAAGAATAAAAGAAAGATTCCTGCTGAGCTTGAAAAAAGACATAAAACAATTAAAAAAGAGCTAGAGATAATTGAGAAAAGGTACAAAGAGCTGTCAAAAAAATAATGGTGAAAAAAACAAAACAAAAAGATAATTTAAGAGTTGTGGTTGCAATGTCAGGCGGGGTTGATTCTTCAGTATCAGCTGCTTTGTTAAAAGAGAGTGGTTTTGATGTGATTGGTGTTTTTATGAAATTCTGGGCAGGAGATGATTTAAATAAAGAGTATAATAGATGCTGTTCTAAAGAAGCAGAAAAAAGAGCCAGAAGAGTGGCTGATGTTTTGAAAATTCCTTTTTATGTAATTGATTTTAAAAAAGAATTTAAACGCAGGATTGTTGACTCTTTTTTAGTTGCTTATAAAAAAGGAATAACTCCTAATCCTTGCGTTGTTTGCAATAAAGAGATTAAGTTTGGTCTGTTGTTAAAAAAAGCTAAGAGTTTGGGGGCTGATTTTATTGCCACTGGTCATTATGCCCGGATTAAAAAAGAAGATGGTTTATTGGCTTTAATAAAAGCAAAAGACAAAGAAAAAGACCAATCTTATTTTTTGTGGAAATTGAATCAAAATCAGTTAAAGCACATTTTATTTCCAGTTGGAGGATACATGAAGTCTGAAGTTAGAAAAATGGCTAAAGATTTTAAGCTGTCTGTTTCTGATGTGCCAGAATCCCAGGAAGTTTGCTTTATTCCCAGAACAACTAATGCTTTTTTAAAGAAATACCTTAAAATAAAACTAGGGAGAATTGTTAGTGTTAAAGGAAAGGTGTTAGGCGAGCATCAGGGTTTGTGGTTTTATACAATTGGCCAGAGAAAAGGAATTAAACTTCCTAAAGGACCTTTTTATGTTGTAGCCAAGGATAAAAAGAAAAATCTTTTAATTGTGAGCAAGAATAAGAAGGATTTGTATCAAAAACAAGCAGTTCTAAAAGAAATTAACTGGATATCAAAAAAAGCTCCAAAGTTCTTGAAAATTAAAGCTAAGATCCGCTATCGTCAGAAGCTGGCTAAAACCAGGATAGTGAAAATCAAAAATAAATACGTTTTAATATTTAATAAGCCCCAGAAAGCCATTACTTCAGGCCAATCAGCAGTAATATATGATAAAAACAAGGTTCTTGGAGGAGGCATTATTATTTAAACTATGTATATTGTCTGTCATTATCATGAAATAGGATTAAAAGGGAAAAACAGAAAGTTTTTTGAAGAAAAGCTTGTTCTTAATATTAAAAGGGCTTTACCAGAAGCTAGCTTTGAATTTGTTAAAAGAATTTCAGGAAGGATAATTGTAAAGTTAACTGATGCAGGGTTTAAAAAACAAGCTAAAATCAAAAATATTATTAAAGATGTTTTTGGAATAGCTTATTCTGCCTTTGCTTATGATTGCAAGCCAGAGATTAAAACCATTAAAAACAAAGCTCTTGAAATCTTGAAATCAAAAAGATTTAAGACATTTAGGATTCAAACTCAAAGGTCTGACAAAGATTTTCCTTTAACTTCTCAAAAAATCAATGAAATAGTCGGAGCTTTTATTGTTGATAATTTAAATAAAGGAGTTAAGTTGGAAAAACCAGGTTTAACTTGTTTTATTGAGATAACTAAAAATCAGGCATTTTTGTACACAGAAAAAGTCAAAGGGCCTGGCGGTCTTCCTGTTTCGGTTGGAGGCAGGGCAGTAGTTCTTTTATCAGGAGGTATTGATTCGCCTGTTGCCAGTTATCTGACAATGAAAAGAGGGGTAAAAGTTGTTTTTGTTCATTTTCATGCCCATCCTTATACTGATAAAGCTTCAATTGATAAAGTGAAAAGAATTGTAGAAGATCTAAACAGGTTTCAGTTTAATTCAAAACTTTATTTAGTGCCTTTTGCTGATGTTCAGAAAGAAATTGTTTTAAAGGTGTCAGCTAAACTGCGTGTTGTTTTTTACCGCAGGTTTATGTTAAGAATTGCCCAGGTTATTGGGGAAAAAGAAAAAGCCTTAGCCCTTGTTACAGGGGACAGTATTGGCCAGGTTGCTTCTCAGACATTGAAAAATATATCTGTAATTTCAGAAGCAGCAAGCATGCCAGTTTTAAGACCTTTAATTGGTTTTAATAAAGAGGAAATAATTGATCAGGCAAAGAAAATTAATACTTTTGATATCTCAATTTTGCCTCATCAGGATTGCTGCGCCAGGTTTTTGCCGGCCCGGGTTGAAACAAAAGCTGATTTAAAGCAAGTGAAATTAGAAGAAAAAAAGCTTGATGTTGAAGAATTGGTTAAAAAAGCAGTTAAAGGGACTGAACTTTTAACAATTTCAAAATAAGTTATAATTAATAAGATAATATATTTTTAAAAAGGTTGATTTAATAACTTAACTAATAATTAAACATGCAATTAAAAGATAAAACAGCAATTGTCACAGGAGCAAGAAGAGGAATGGGAAGAACCCATGCTTTGGCTTTGGCTAAAGAAGGAACTAAAGTTGTTGTTTCTGATATTTCTTTAGAAGATTGCCAGAAAGTGGTTGATGAAATTAAAAGTGCTGGGGGCCAGGCAATAGCAATTAAGTGTGATGTGTCAAAAAAGAGTGAAATTGAAGAAATGGTAAAACAAACCTTAAAGGAATTTAACAAGATTGATATTTTAGTTAACAATGCAGGAGTTCTCCAGTTCAAGCCGTTCTTAGAATTAACAGAAGAAGATTGGGACAAGACATTAGCTGTTAATTTAAAAGGATATTTTCTTTGTGCTCAGGCCTGCGCCAAGGAAATGGTAAAACAGAAATCAGGCGCAATTGTAAATATTGCTTCAATAGCAATGGGACAGGTTGGAATTGGATATTCTACTATTGCTCATTACTGCGCTTCGAAAGGAGGAATTGCTGCCTTAACAGAAGCTTTGGCCCTGGAGCTTGCACCATATAAGATCAGGGTTAACGCAATTGCTCCAGGCGTCATTGATACTCCAATGGTTGAGGCGACCAAGCAGGACCCTAAGGTTTTGGAAGGAACCTTGGCAAGAATTCCAATGCACAGAATGGGTAATCCAGAAGAAGTCTCAGACGCAGTTGTATTTTTAGCTTCTGATAAATCCTCATATATGACTGGTTCTGTAGTGGTAATTGATGGAGGATATTTAACCACCTAGAAATAGTAAAATGTTTGATAAAAACACAACCCTAAGCCAACTATCAAAAGATCCTAAAGCAAAAAAGATTCTGGTAAAATTTAATTTGCCTTGTTTGACTTGTCCATTTGCAGGTGCTGAGATGGAAGAATTGAAAATAGGTAAGATTTGTGAAATGTATGGAATTAACATTGATAATCTTTTAAGAGATTTAAACGAGCAGGGAAATAAAAAACTTGGTAAATGAAAGGATTATTTTACAAAAAATAAAAGGTGTGATAATTTAAAATATTATTAAGAAAAATAAAGTAAATGAACAAAAATTCTAAAGATATATTGATTTTTTTAGTGCCAATTGCAATAGTTCTAGGCGCGGCAGCTCTTCTTTACTTTGGACAGGACTCAATTTTTCAAAACAGCTCTGATAAAGTTGCTGATAAGGCGTTGGCCTATATCAATGAAAATATTTTACCTGAAGGAATTACTGCCTCTTTAATTGATATTACTGAAGAAGACGGAGTGTATAAGCTTCGTCTTGATGTAAAAGGCACTGAATACCAGTCTTATGTCAGCAAAAGTGGGAAATATTTATTTCCTGATGTTTTTATTTTAGACGCTGAAGTTGAAGGTCAGCAACAGTCCAATCAAGAGATTTCAAAACAAGACATCCCAGATTTTAAAATATTTGTGTTTAGTTATTGCCCTTTTAGTTTACAATACGAGAAAGGGTTATTGCCCGTAGTGGATTTATTTTCTAGTAAAGCAAACATTAAACTTATAGCTATTGGTGCTATGCATGGGGAGCATGAGGAGATTGAAAGTAAAAGACAGAATTGCATTAGAGAAGAACAATCTGATAAATATTGGGCATATCTTAAATGTTTTGTATATAATGAGGGGATAAAAGAATGTAGTTCGAAATTTTATGGAGAATTTAATAGAGATGAAGCAAAAATGGCTCAATGTATTGAGCCTCATCTAAATAAGTGCTTTAATGAGGCAAAAATAGATAAGTCAAAAATCATAAATTGTATGAAAAGTGAAGCAGATGATTATTACAAATCTGATATGAATTTAGCAAAAAAATATGGCGTGAGCAGTTCTCCTACTTCCATGGTTAATGAGATGATTTTCAATCAAGAATTTTGTAACCAAAATTCTGAATTTTGCACTCGTTCACCTGAGGGAATTAAAAATGCTATTTGTGAAGGATTTAAATCAAAACCCCCAGAATGTTCTCAAAAACTATCCGACGAAATTCCCTCAGCCGGATTTGGAGGTGGAACGAGTTCTTCTGGAAGTGGAGGATGTCAATAATTTAAAGCATGAACTTGAAAATAAATTATCAGGATTTTGTAAACACATATAGGGATGGATATAATACTGCTTTATTTTATCCTAAAGTTTTAAAATTAAAAAAAAGAAGTCTAAGTATTTTTGAAATAGAAAAGAAAGTAGACTACAAAGTACCAAAATCTACTCTTTATTTTTGGACGAACTATAATAAAATTCCTTTAGCTTTTAATGATTTTAAGAATTTAAAGAAAAGGTTTTACAATAAAGACATTGAGTATCTCGCGACAATTATCGGTCACATTCTTGGAGATGGTGGAATTGATAAAACAAAAGTTCTTCATTATTGCAACACTGAAAAATTCTTGATTGAAGAATTTCGAATAGCAATGAAGAAAGTTTTTAATGTTCAAGTAAAAGTCCGTAAAGAAACTTCTGGGATTATGAGATTAAGGTACGCACGTAAATTTTCTAGAGCGTTAATATCTCTTTTTGGTAAATTTGCTGGAGAAAAAGATAAGGAGATTACTTCTCAAATTGATAAAATGCCAATATGGTGGAAAAGAAAGATGATGCAAGCATTTTACAATGACGATGGTTCAGTTCCGAAAACAGAAAAATATGTTTCATTGACACAGAAAAATAAAGATATAATTTTGTGGATACAAAGAACATTAAAAGAAATGGATATAAAGTCTGGACTTAGTGAGGCTGGTTCAAATTGGTTATTAAGGGTTACTGGTTATCGAAATTTATTAAAATTCAGAGATAAGGTAAATTTTTCACCAAGCTATAGGAAACAAATTCAACTTGAAGAGATAATCAAGAAAATAAAATTTCCTCATTGGAAAACAAAAAATAGAATTATAGAACTTTTACGCAAGGGGCTTAGAACTAGACAAGAGATAGCTGATATCATTAAAATGGATAAAGGAGTTGTGTACGGGCATTTACATGGTTGGAGGCGATGTCATAAAACAAGCACACTTGGTCTTATAGATTTAGAGATGGTGAGAGTTAAAAAAAATGGAAGAACAAATTTATATTATATTTAATTAAATTAATTAAAATGGCAAAAGTAAGAGTTTTTTCTACAAAAGTTTGTCCTTATTGTGTTGTCCTAAAACAGTTTTTAAATGATAATAAAATTGAGTTTGAGGACTTAGATGTTTCTAAAAACGAAGAAGCAAGAAAAGAAATGATTGAAAAAACAGGCCAAATGGGAGTGCCTGTAATAGAAATTAATGATCAGTTTGTAATTGGATTTGATAAAAAAAAGATTTCAGAACTTTTAGGAATTAAAGAATAATTTTAAAAACATTTATGATTAAAGTTGCAATAAATGGTTTTGGTCGTATTGGAAGAGCTGCCTTAAAAAACATTTTAGACAAGCATTCTGATTTAGAAGTGGTTGCTATTAATGATTTAACAGATGCCAAGACTTTGGCCCATCTTTTAAGATATGACAGTGTTTATGGGATTTACAAGAAAACAGTTAAGGCAGTAAATCATTCTATTTTAATAAACGGCACTTTAGGCGGTATAGCTATTAAGATTCTAGGTGAGAAAAACCCTGAAAAACTGCCCTGGAAAGAATTAGGAATTGATGTGGTGCTGGAATGCACAGGCGCTTTCAGGGATTACAAGAGCGCTAAAAAACATTTATCAGCTGGCGCTAAGAAGGTAATTATTTCAGCTCCTTCTAAGGATCCTGAGAAAATCCCTTGTTTTATTTTAGGAGTTAATGAGGATAAGTTTGATTCTAAAAAGCATGATATTGTTGATATGGCATCATGCACAACTAATTGTTTGGCTCCCATTGTAAAGGTATTAAATGAGAATTTTAAGATTATTAAAGGATTCATGACAACCATTCATTCTTATACCACCAGCCAGAAGATTTTAGACTCACCTCATAAGGATTTAAGAAGAGCAAGAGCAGCAGCCATTAATATTGTGCCAACCACAACAGGAGCAATCAGAGCCATAGAAAACGTAATGCCTGAATTAAAGGGAAAGCTTGATGGTTTGGCTTTTAGAACTCCAACCCCAGTTGTTTCCTTGCTTGATCTTGTGTGTGAGATTGGTGAAAAAACAACTGTTCAGGATTTAAATTATGTGTTTAAAAAAGCTTCTCAGACCAAGGAATTAAAAGGAATTTTAGGAGTTGAAGACGCTCCTTTGGTTTCAACTGATTATATTAAAAACTCTTTTTCAGCAATTATTGATTCACCCTTAACAAAAGCAAAAGACAATCTGGTTAAAATTACTGCCTGGTATGATAATGAATATGGTTATGCAGCCAGATTGGCTGAATTTACTGAGTTTGTTGGAAAGAATATTTAATTATTGATTGGGAATTAAGGGAAATCGCTCTTTGAGCGATTTTTTGGTAGAATAGACTTATATGATCAAAAAAGGAAAATTATATTATCCAGATAAGGATTTTAAAGACAAGGCCTGGATTAATGACAAGTCAATTTATAAGAAAGCTGATAAAGATCCAGTAAAATTCTGGGAGGAATTGGCCAAAGAGATTGATTGGTTTAAAGAGCCAAAAAAAACATTTTCCCATTATGCTCCGTATTTTAAGTGGTTTGAAGGCGGAAAACTAAATATTACATATAATGCTCTGGATAAAAACCTTGAAAGCAGAAAAAACAAGGTTGCTTTGATATGGGAGCCAGAGCCAATTGACCAGGAAGCAAGATTTTTGACTTATTATGACCTGTACAAAGAGGTTAATAAGCTTGCCAATGCTTTAAAAAAATTAGGAGTTAAAAAAAGAGACAAGATTGGGATTTATCTTCCAATGATTCCTGAAGTTGTAATTGCAATGCTGGCTTGCAGTAGAATTGGAGCAGTTCATATAGTAGTGTTTTCTGCTTTCTCTTCAACCGCTCTAAATATTAGATTATTGGACACTGAAGCCAAGATTTTAATTACTGCTGATGGATATTTTAGAAGGGGGAAGATTATTGATTTAAAAAAGAATGCTGATAAGGCCCTAAAAAGCACAAAAGTTAAAAAAGTAATAGTGGTTAAACGCGCTGAGAACAAGGTAAGTTTTAAAAAAAACAGGGACTTGTGGTGGCATGAATTAATAGAAGATGAAAAAGATGAGTGTGTTTCTGAGAAAATGAATAGTGAAGATACTCAGTTTATACTTTACACCAGTGGTTCAACCGGCAAACCTAAGGGTTGCCTTCATGTTTGCGGTGGCTATACAGTTCAGGCATATATTACTGGAAAATGGATTTTTGATCTGAAAGATGAAGATATTCTCTGGTCAACAGCTGATGTTGGCTGGATTACAGGACACACTTACACAGTTTACTCGCCCTTGCTCAATGGAGCCACTTTTTTGATGTTTGAAGGAGCTCCCAACTGGCCAAATGTTGACAGGTGGGCAGATATTATTGATAAGCATGGGGTAACTATTTTTTACACCGCCCCAACTGCTGTAAGAATGTTTAAAAAGCAGTGCGACAAGCTTTCCAGAACCAAGTTTAAAACTCTAAGATTATTAGGTTCAGTAGGAGAGCCAATTGATGAGCATTCCTGGAATTGGTTTTTTAGAAATGTGGGAAGAGAAAAATGTCCTGTTGTTGATACCTGGTGGCAAACAGAAACAGGAGGAATTTTAATTACATCTTTACCTGGAATTGGTCCTTTTAAGCCAACTTTTACAGGCCTTGCTTTTCCAGGATTTAAATTTGATATTTTAGATGATAAGGGGAAATCAGTAAAAACAAATGAAAAAGGAAATTTAGTTTTACTTTCTCCTTTTGCGCCAGGATTACTTAGAATGATTTATAAAAACCCAGAGAAGTATAAAAAAACATATTGGAATGATTATGGAGATAAGATTTATTTTACTTCAGATGCAGCCTATAAAGACAAAAATGGCTTGATCAGAATTGTGGGAAGAGTTGATGATGTAATTAAAGTAGCAGGACACAGGGTTACAACAGGAGAGCTGGAAAATGTTTTATCCAAGCATAAACATGTTGCAGAATGCGCTATTGTTGGTATTCCTGACAAAATAAAAGGAGAGGTTCCGGTTGCCTTTATTGTTCCTAAAGGAAAAGTAATTGAATCTAATCTGGAAAAAGAATTAATTTTAGAAATCAGGGAAAGGATTGGTCCTATTGCTCTTCCAAAAAGAATTTATTTGGTAAGTGATTTGCCCATGACAAGAAACGGAAAAATCATGAGAAGGATTTTCAAGAGATTATTTACAAAAGAACCATTGGGTGATCTTTCAACCTTAGCTAATCCAGAAAGCGTAAAAGAAATTAAAAAAATAATAAAAAAAGAAAAATGATAAAAACTAAGAAACTGATTCTTTGGCTTAAGGATATTTCAAAAAAAGATACAAAGTTAGTTGGCGGAAAGAATGCTTCTTTGGGCGAGATGTTTTCTAATCTTGGAAAAAAGGGAATCAGTATTCCTGACGGTTTTGCCACAACCTCAAGAGCTTATTGGTATTTTTTAAAAGAAAATGGAATTGATAAAGAATTAAAAAAAATCTTTAAAGATTTTAATCCTAAAAGCTTAACAAGCTTGAAAAAAACAGGAAGTTTAGCCCGTAAGTTGATTTTAGAAGGCAAGTTTCCAAAGGATTTAGAGAGAGAAATTATTAAAAACTACAAGACTCTGTCAAAAAAATACTCTGAAGATAAAACTGATGTTGCTGTGCGTTCATCCGCGACCGCAGAAGATTTAAAAACAGCAAGTTTTGCCGGGCAAATGGAAACTTACTTAAATGTAGAAGGGGAAGAGGATTTATTGAAAGCTGTTAAAAAATGCATGGCATCTTTGTTCACTGACAGAGGTATTTCCTACAGAGAAGAAAAAGGTTTTAATCATTTAAAAATTGCTCTTTCTGTTGGAATTCAGAAAATGGTCAGGTCTGATCTGGGTTCATCAGGAGTAATATTTACAATTGATACTGAATCAGGATTTAAAAATGTTGTTCTGATTAATTCTATTTTTGGAATAGGGGAGATGATTGTTAAAGGAAAAATAATTCCTGATGAATTTTATGTTTTCAAGCCTACTTTGAAAAAAGGATTTAAATCAATAATTGTCAGGAATTTTGGCAAAAAAACAAAGAAACATGTTTACAGCAGGAAAGGCGGATTAAAGAAAGTTGCGGTCAGCAAGAAAGACCAGAAAAGGTTTTCTTTGACTGATAAAGAGATTTTAACCCTGGCTGACTGGGCTGTAAAAATTGAACAGTATTACAACTTCCCTCAGGATATTGAGTGGGCAAAAGATGGGAAGCTCAATAAGTTGTTTATTGTCCAGTCAAGGCCTGAAACTGTTCATGCAGTTAAAAAACACAGGGTTTATGAGGAATACCGAATTAACAGCAAAAACAAGCCAATTCTAAAAGGTATTGCAGTTGGGAATAAGATTGGAAAAGGAAAGGTAAACGTTATTTCTGATGTTTCAAGGATAACTGATTTTAAAAAAGGAGAAGTTTTGGTTACTGAAATGACTGATCCGGATTGGGTTCCAATAATGAGACTGGCTTCAGCTATTATTACTGATAAGGGCGGGAAAACTGCTCATGCTGCTATTGTTTCAAGAGAACTTGGTGTTCCTTGTATTGTTGGAACAAGAAAAGCAAGCAAGGTTTTAAAAACAGGCCAATTTGTTACTGTTGACTGTACAAAAGGAAGGGTATTCTCAGGAGAAGTTCCTTTCAAGGTTAAAAGATATAATTTAAAGAAAATTCCTAAGCTGCCAGTGAGTATTAGTTTGAATCTAGGAGCGCCTGAGATTGCTTTTAAGAGCTCATTTCTGCCTGTTGATGGAGTTGGTTTGGCAAGAGAAGAGTTCATAATTGCTGAGAAAATAAGGATTCATCCTCTAGCGCTATATAATTTCAGGAGTTTGAAAGATAAAAAAGTTAAAAGAAAGATTGAAGAGTTAACTTTTGGTTATAAGGATAAAAAGCAGTACTTTATTGATAAGTTAGCTGAAGGAATAGCTCAAATTGCTGCTGCATTTTATCCTAAAGATGTAATTGTCAGGTTATCTGACTTTAAAACAAATGAATATGCAAGTTTAATAGGTGGAAAGTCTTTTGAACCAGAAGAATCAAATCCAATGCTGGGCTGGAGGGGCGCCTCAAGATATTATGATAAGAAATTTAAACCAGCCTTTAAGATGGAGTGTCTGGCAATTAAAAAAGCCAGGGAAGTGTTTGGTTTAAAAAATATCTGGGTAATGGTTCCATTTTGCAGAACTCCGGAAGAAGGAAAACAAGTTTTAGATTTAATGGCTCAAAATAATCTAAAAAAAGGCAATGATGGGCTTAAGGTTATTGTGATGTGCGAGATTCCCTCAAATGTTATTTTAGCCGGTGAGTTTTTGAAGATATTTGACGGTATGAGTATTGGTTCAAATGATTTGACTCAATTAGTTTTAGGAATAGACAGAGATAATGCTAAAATAGCTCATATTGCTGATGAGAGAAATGATTCAGTAAAGGAAATGATTTCTCAGGTTATTAGAGAGTGCAGGAAAAGCAAGAAATACGTTGGAATCTGTGGCGAGGCGCCTAGTTATTTTATCGATTTCGCAAGGTTTCTAATAAAAGAAAAGATTGATGCTATTTCCTTAAATCCTGACAGCGTAATAAAAACGATAATTAATCTTTCTAAAAAAGAAAAATAATTATGTTTGATGTTGTAACTTTTGGTTCAGCTACATTAGATGTCTTTGTTAGTTATGAAAAGACAGGCCTTTCTTTTAATAATAAAAGAAAAGGGATATTTTTACCTTTGGGTGAAAAGATAGAGGGGGAAAAGATATCTTTTTTTTCTGGCGGTGGTGGCGCAAATTCAGCAGGTGTTTTTACAAATTTAGGATTTGAAACTGCTTTTTGCGGAATGATAGGTAAAGATTTTGCTGGTAAGATTGTTCTAAAGGCTTTAAAGGGTTTTAAGATTAATGACAGATTTATATTTAAAACTGATAAAAAACCAACAAGCTGCTCCATTGTTTTCAGCGGCAAAGAAGGAAGGGTAGTTCTGCCTTATAGAGGAGCGTCAGGGTTTTTAGGTGTTGGTGATATTCCTTTTAAACAAATTAATAGTAAGTGGTTTTATTTAGCTCCTTTATCAGGCAAGCTTGTGAAAGATTTCTTGAAAATAATTGAGATTGCTAAAAGAAAAAATATTAAAACAGCTTTAAATCCAAGCAAGTATCAGTTAGAAACAAAAGAAATTAAAAAAGCATTAAAGAAAACAGACATTCTTATTCTTAATCAGGAAGAGGCTGGTTTTCTAACAAAGATTTCTTTTAAAAAAGAAAAACCTGTGTTTAAGAAGCTTGATGAATTAACAGAAGGAATCTGCATTATGACAAAAGGGGACAAGGGTTCAGTTGTTTCTGACGGCAAGTTTTTATATGCTGCCCCTGTTTTAAAAACAGCTGTTGCTGATAGAACGGGAGCTGGAGATTCGTTTGGGGCTGGATTTGTTGCCCACTATATTAAAACAAGCGACATTGTTTCATCAATTCAGTTTGCCACTGCCAATGCCAGCGCTAATTTAAAAGAATTGGGGGCGAAAGAAGGAATACTGAAAAAAGGACAAAAATATCAAAAAGTTAAAGTAACAAAACAAAAACTATGAAGCTTGATGATTATTTAAAAAGAGCGAAGAAAGAGAAATGGGCAATAGGCCAGTTTAACTTTTCAACTTTAGAGCAGCTTAAAGCAATAATCAGGGCTTTAAAAAACTTAAAATCACCAGCAATTGTCGGCACCTCAGAAGGAGAAAGCGGTTTTATTGGTTTAGAACAAGCAGCGGGATTGGTGGATGTTTATTCCAGGCAAGAAGGTGTTTCTGTTTTTTTGAACCTTGACCACGCCCGATCATTTGATTATATTAAAAAAGCAATAGATGCTGGTTATGATGGGGTGCATTTTGACGGTTCAGATCTTGACCTTGAAGAAAACATTGAAGTTTCTAAAAAAGTGGTGGGGTATGCGCATAGAAAAGGAGTTGTGGTTGAGGGTGAAATTAATCCTACTTCAGGAGCTTCCAAGGTCCTTGAGAAAATACCGGAAGCCAGTCAAAAAGATTTAACTGATCCCAAACAGGCTTCTAGGTTTATTAAGGAAACTAATGTTGACAGCTTGGCAGTAAATATTGGAAGCTTTCATGGAATTGAGGCCACTGGCAAAAGTCCTGTTATTAATTTTAATAGATTAAAAGAAATAAAGAGCCAGGTTACTGATAAATTCCTTGTTCTTCATGGCGGTTCAGGTGTAGCTGATAAAGACATTAAAGAAGTTATTAATAATGGAATTGTTAAAATTAACGTTAATACTGAGCTAAGAATTGCCTACAGCAATGCCTTAAAACAGGCGCTGAAGAATAATCCTTTGGAGACCACGCCATATAAACTAATGCCAGAAGTTGTTGATGCGGTTTCTAAGGCTGTTGAAGCAAAGATTAAACTTTTTGGCTCTGATAATAAAACATGATTAGTTTAAAAGTAAAACAAAGAAAAGAGGAAGATTTAAAAAAATTAAGGGCACAAGGCAAAGCGCCCGCTGTTTTATACGGCCCTAAAATGAAGAACCTGAATTTAGAGGTGGATTTAAAAGAATTTGATAAAGTATATCATGAGGCTGGGGAGAGCTCTTTAATTTCCCTTGATGTCAGCGGTCAAAAGGAAAAGTTTCTGGTTTTAATTCATGATATTCAACTAGATGTTTTAACTGATAAACCGATCCACATTGATTTTTATCAGCCTGACTTAAAAAAAGAAGTTGAATCAACTGTGCCGTTGGTTGTTGAAGGCGAATCACCAGCAATAAAAGAGTTTGGCGGCACTTTGATTAAAAAGATTTCTGATATTGGGGTAAAAGCGCTTCCTCAGGACCTTCCAAGAGAAATTAAGGTTGATATTTCAAATTTAAAAACCTTTGAAGACAGTATTGTAGTTAAAGATTTATCTGTTTCTTCCAAAGTTAAGATTTTAAAGGATCCTGAAGAAATAATAATTACTGTTTCTGCTCCTCAAAAAGTTGAAGAAGAGCTGGAAAAACCAATTGAGGAAAAGGAGCCGGAAATAGTAAAGAAAGAAAAAGAGGAGAAACCAGAAGAAAAGAAAGAAGAGGCTCCTGTTAAAGCGTCTGAAGAGCAGGAAAAAGAGAAAAAAGAGAAATAATCACAAAAATGTTAAGCAAGAAGTTTTTAAAAACACTATTATGTTTTGCTTTATTAGCAGGCTTTGTTTTGCCTGTTTTTAATTATCTAGAGTGGCAGGTTTTAGCTGAAACACCCCAGGAAGAAAGACAGGCGCTTGAAAATGAATTAAAAGAGTTAGAGGAACAGCTTTTGCTTATTGAAAATGACATTGAAAAAACTGAAAAGGAAAAGAAAACTCTTCAGAATGATATTTATCTTTTAAGGCGGAGAGTCCAGAGCTTAAATATTCAGATTCAGCAGAGCAATACAATGATTCAGGATATTACCATTCAGATAGATGACACAGAGGGCTCAATTGAACAAACCTCGCTTAAAATAGAGGAATCAAAAGAACGGCTTTCTGTGATTCTAAGGAAGATTAATCAGGAAGATAAAAAATCTATAATTGAGATATTCCTCACAGAAGAGAATTTGTCTGATTTTTTTGAGAACTTAACCGCTTTAGAAACTTTAAATAATAACAGCCGTGAGCTTTTAATAGATATTAAATCGTTAAAATTCAGCCTTGAAGGGCAGAAAGAATCTTTAGATGAAGAAAAGATGGATTTAGAAACAATAGTTAAAGTAAGGTTGCTCCAAAGGCAGGAAAGCAGCCAGTTAAAGAGCGAGCAGGAAAGTTATTTAAAATTAACTGAAGAGCAATACCAAAACCAATTAAAAGAAAAAGAAGAAACAGAAAAAAGAGCCAGCGATATCAGAGCAAGGATATTTGAATTAATTGGTGTTCCTAAGGCCCCTACTTTTGGTGAGGCTTATGAAATTGCAAAATATGTTTCAGGCATAACTGGTGTCAGGTCCGCTTTGATTCTTGCTGTGTTAACTCAAGAGTCAAATATTGGCAAGAATGTTGGTCAATGTTATTTAACTGATACTACGACTGGCAAAGGAAAAAGAATTACCAGTGGGAAAATAGAATTAAAAACAATGAATCCTACCAGGGATCTGCCATATTTTCTTGAGATATGTCAGAAGCTTGGCCGTGATCCATTAAGCACTCCAGTGTCCTGTCCTATGAGTATTGGCTGGGGCGGGGCAATGGGACCAGCCCAGTTTATACCTGACACCTGGGGAAATCCAAGGTATGGATATGGTCAAAAAGTAAAAGAAGTTACTGGCAGAGAAGCTGATCCATGGGATATTAGAGACGCATTTTTAGCATCTGGTCTTTATTTAAGAGATTTGGGAGCAAAAACTAATGAATTTAAAGCTGTGATGAGGTATTTTTCTGGTTATCGCTGGTCAAAATGGGAAGAGTTCTACGGCAGGTCAGTTTTAGCTATTGCTGCTAATTATGAGAAAGATATTAAGGAGCTTCTGAATTAATTTCAGATTCAAGTTTTTTTAAAGTTTTAAATACCCGGTCTAGTTTCCCGTCCATAATATTGGCTAAATCGTGCCAGCTTTTTTTTATTCTATGATCAGTGATTCTGTTTTGAGGGAAATTATATGTTCTTATTTTATCAGATCTTCTTGCCCATTTTATCTGGGCTCTTCTTTCTTTTGATAGTTTCTCAATATTTCTTAATTCTTCTCCTTCCAATACCTTGGCCTGAAGAATTGCAAGAGCATTTTCTTTGTTTTGAAGCTGACCTCTTTGTGTTTGAGAGGTGGCAACAATGCCTGTTGGTAAATGAGTAATTCTTACAGCTGTTTCGCGCTTGTTGACATACTGGCCTCCTGGACCTGATGCTCTGTAGTAATCAACTTTCAACTCATCTGCTCTTATAATTATCTCAGCTTTTTCTGGTTTAGGAAAAACAGCAACAGAAGCAGTTGAAGTGTGGATTCTTCCCGCTTTTTCTGTTTTTGGTATTCTTTGAACTCTGTGAACTCCGCCTTCATACTTCATTTTGTTAAAAACATCACCATTTTTTAATTCAAAAACAATTTGCTTATATCCACCAAGCTCTGTGGGATGAGAATCAAGAGTTTTTTGTTTCCAGCCCTGATTCTGAGCATAACGAGAGTACATTTTTAACAGATCAGCAGCAAAAAGAGCTGCTTCTTTTCCTCCTGTTCCTGCTCTGATTTCAACAATTACCGAGGACATTTCACTTTTTTTTCTTAAGCTTTTCTTTTTTTGCCAGTTTTTCCTTGAATTTTTGAACCTGGCCCATTGTATCTAGCAGTTTTTCTTTTCCAGTGTAAAAAGGATGACATTTTGAACAAATCTCAGTTTCAATAAATTCTTTTGTCGAACCAACGTTAAAAGTATTGCCGCAAGCGCACTTAACCTGAGCACGAGGGTAATATTTTGGATGGGTGTCTTTTTTCATATCTTAATGTTAATTTTACAAGTCAAATATTACCATATGTTGATTAAAAATCAAGAAAATCTTTGTTAAAGTGTTGATAAAGGGCTTGCAAAAATATATTAAAATGATATATTTATATGATTGTATGGCAAAAAATGATTTTAAACTTGACGTAAAAGAAATGGCCAAAGCAGGTCTTCATTTTGGCCACAGCTCTTCTAAAACTCATCCAAAGATGAAGCCTTTTATTCATGGAACCAGAAACACTGTTAACTTGATTGATTTGGACAAAACAAAGAAAAATTTTGAAAAAGTTCTGGAGATTGTTAAAAAAATGGTGTCTGAAAGCAAGAAATTGCTTATTATTGGAACAAAGGTTCAGGCAAAGAAGCTGGTTGAGGATTTTGCCGCAGAGAATGAGATTTCATATGTTAGTGAAAGATGGTTAGGAGGAACTATCAGTAACTTTAAGGTAATTAAAAAAAGAATTGATTATTATAATGATTTGGAGGATAAAAAGGAAAAAGGCGAGCTGGCTAAATATACAAAAAAAGAAAGAGGTCAGATTGATTTGGAACTGGAAAGATTAAAGAAAAAGTTTGAAGGAATCAGGAATATGGAAAGGCTGCCAGATGCAATCTTTGTTTTAGACATTACAAAAGATTCTCTAGCAGTAAAAGAAGCAGGAGAAAATGGCATAATTACTATCGGCGTCTGTGATGTTAATGCTGATCCCAGTTCAATTGACTGGGTGATTCCAGCCAATGATGATTCTGTCAGCGCGATAAAATATGTTTTAAACAAACTATCTTTAGCAGTTGAGAAAGGAAAAGAGTTAGAAAAAAAGCTAAAAGAAGTAAAAGAAAAAGAACTTAAAGAAGAAGAAAAAAAAGAATAAACATGGCATCCATTGAACAGATAAAAGAGCTCCGCAATATTACAGGCGTTTCTATTGCTGAATGCAAAAAAGCTTTAGAAAAAACAAATAATGATATTAAAAAAGCTAAGAAAGTTTTAAAAGACTCAGGAAAAGATCTTGCCCGTAAAAGATTAAACAGAGAAACAAAGGCAGGGATAATTGACAGCTACATTCATTCTGATAAAAAGGTGGGGGTGCTGCTTAAGCTTCAGTGCGAGTCAGATTTTGTTGCCCGTTCAGATGATTTTTTAAAGCTGGCCCATGAGCTTTGTCTTCAGATAGCTGCATCAGTTGAAGATAAATCTCTTTTAAAGCAGTCCTGGATTAAAGACCAGAAAAGAACAGTCAAGGATTTAATTGATGAATATATTGTAAAATTTGGTGAAAATATAATTGTAGAGAAATTCATTCGATATGAAATTTGAATCAATCTTACAAATCATTCTTTTCGGCAGCTCTATTGGACTGGGGGCAGTCATATTTAAAAAGATTCCTGTTTTAAGAAGTTTGCCTGATAAGCACTTTCAAGATTCTGAAAAAAAACAAGAACTTATCCTGCGATTAAAAACAGGGATTAAAAACCGCAATCCCTTAAAAAGTTTGTCTTATGAGATGGTTCTGGAAAAAATCCTTACAGGCATCAGCCTGATTTCATTAAAAGTTGGGAGCAGGGTTTCTGATTATCTTCAAGAGTTAAGGCAGGGTATCAAGCAAAGGAAATTAAGGGAAAGCGATCATTATTGGGAGAAGATTAAAAAGTCAACAAAGCGCAACTCAAAAACTAAATGATTAAAAGCCACCTTAGCTCAGATGGCAGAGCAATGGTTTTGTAAACCATAGGTCCGCGGTTCGATCCCGCGAGGTGGCTCATTAATTAGTTTTTTTATTTAAAATGGAGAAACTTGTTTTAGTAAATGAAAAAGATGAGGCAATTGGTCTTGAGGAAAAAGTAAAGTGCCATCAGGGTAAAGGAATTTTTCACAGGGCTTTTACCATTCTTTTATTTGATAATAAGGGTCAGATTTTAATTCAAAAAAGAGGAGTTTCTAAAATGCTGTGGCCAATGTATTGGGAAGCAACTTGTTCCAGCCATCCGCAGGAAAATGAAACTTATGAGGAATCGGGTGAAAGAAGGTTAGAAGAAGAATTAAGGATTAAGGCTTCTCTTAAACTAGTTGATAAGTTCATATATCATTTATATTACAAAGATATTGGGGCAGAGCATGAGCTTTGCGCTGTTTTAGTTGGCCAGTATGATAAAGAAAACATAGATTTTAATACTGATGAGGTTAAGGACGTTAAATGGATTACAATCAATGAGCTTAAACAAGAATTAAATAAAAATCCTCAAAACTATGCTCCCTGGCTGGGAATTGCTTTAGAGAGGCTTTTTAATCAATATGGAAGCAATCTTGAGAACCTATTTTAAGCTTTTAAGAGTTCCTGACTGGGGTGGATATTTTTTAATGGGATTGTTGGGTTTTGTTCTTTCTTATGGTTTTTTGTTTCCTCTAAGTGATATTTTTCTTTTTTTTAGCATGCTTGTTTTGTTTCTGGGGCTTGGTTTTTCAGTAAATGAATGCTTTGATTTAGAAGAGGACAAATACAATAAAGAAAAAACAAATATTTTACTTAAAAAACAAATAGGTTTTAGAGAGGCGCTTATCTTTTCCATTGTTCTTGGGGTTCTGGGACTGGCCCTGTCAATAAGGTTTGGATTAAAGGTTTTTTTGTTCTGTTTAATGGGTTTATTGATAGGTTTTTTTTATTCTGCCAAACCATTTCGTTTTAAATCACGTCCTTTTCTTGATTTGATTTCACATGGGTTGTTTGCCGGTGTGTTTTTATTCTTGCTGCCCTTTTTGGTTTTTAATGCAAAGATAACATTAATTCATTACCTTATTGCTTTTTCTGTTTTTTATCTTTCTTTGAGTTTGGAATTAAGAAACCATCTTGAGGATTATGAATTTGATAAAAAAGCAGGAATCAATACCTCAGTCTGCTTTTTGGGCTATAATAAATCAGAAAAGCTTTTAAGGTATTTAGCTTTTCTTTACCCTTTAGCTTTTCTGCCCATATTTTTATTAGCGCCCAGGATTTATTTTTTCTTATTCTTAATTCTTAGCGCTGCTTTTCTTCTCTTTTTCTCATTAAGGAAAAATTATACAATGCTTAGGAAGTACAAAATAATGGATATTTACAGCATTTTATCTTTTGTACTGATTTCAATTTCATTAATCTTATAGATTATGTCTTCTAAAAATAAAATAACTCAATATTTAGAGAATCTAAGGCCAGAGATTGATAAAATTATTGAAGAATATATTCCTAAAAAAGTAAGTTCTCAATGGCTTGAGTTTGTTTTTGGCAATCCTCATTACCAGTACACTCCTGAAGCAGCTCAGGAGGCTTTAATAAATCCAGTCTGGGATTTTTTAGAAAGAGGGGGTAAAAGGTGGAGACCAGCCCTGTTTTTATTAATCGCAGAAGCTGTTGGCGGTGATATTAAAAAACTCAAGGATTTTTCAATTGTTCCAGAATTAATTCATAATGGGAGCTTGATTGTTGATGATATAGAGGATGAGGGTGAATTAAGAAGGGGCAAGCCCTGTCTTCATAAAATCTTTGGCATAGATGTTGCTGTAAATGCTGGGAATTTTATGTATTTTTTGCCTTTGATAGTTTTTAAAAACAATAAGGATAATTTTGAATCAGATGTTTTGTTAACTGCTTATAATATTTATGCCCAGGAAATGATGAACATTCATCTGGGGCAGGGTACAGATATTTTCTGGCATAAGGGCAGAGCAGAAGAAATCAATGAAAAGGAGTATTTTCAGATGTGTATCTTTAAAACAGGGTGCTTGTCAAGAATGGCAGCCAAGCTTGCTGTTATTCTTTCAGGAAAAGACAAAGGACTGGCTGAAAAAGTGGGCAGAGTGGCTGAGGCAATAGGGGTTGCTTTTCAGATTCAGGATGATATTTTAGATATTTCTTTAGCTGGCCAGGAGCGTGAGAAGTTTGGCAAGTCATTTGGCAATGATATTAAAGAAGGAAAAAGAAGTTTAATGGTAATTTACACACTTCAAAAAGCAGCTGATAAGGATAAGAAAAGACTGCTTGAGATATTAAACAAGCATACTGAAGATATTGGTGAGATTAAAGAGGCAATTAATATAATGGAAAAATACAAGAGCATAGAGCATGCCAAAACTACTGCTAAAAACATTATTACTGATGCCTGGCAGGATGCAGACAGGTTTTTGAAAGAATCAGAAGCTAAAACAAGATTAAAAGACTTTATCAATTATCTGGTTGAGAGAAGTGAATAAAGATATTGACATAATTTTCTAAAAATATACAATAAGACTGGAGAGACTAATAACCAAGAGAAATGACCAAGAAGAAGAAAAAGAAAAGATGTAAATAACTGAATCATTGATTGGAAATTGCGGAAATGATCAGGATATCTCTTCCTGATTTTTACTTTAAAGGAAAGAACATTACAATTTAATATTATTAAATAGTAAGGACCTAGTAATTAGTTTTTTAGAGTTGTCCCGACTTTGCGGGATTAAACCCGATTTATCGGGTGAGAACTCGTAGTTTATTTAGAGGATTTGATCCTAGTCCAGGATGAACGCTGGCGGCGTGGATAAGGCATGCAAGTCAAGCGGGTCACCTTCGGGTGGCAAGCGGCAGACTAGTTAGTAATACGTGGATAACGAACCCTAAAGACAGGAACAACCTGGAGAAATCCAGGCTAATTCCTGATGTTCTTATTTTCTCACAAGAGAAGATAAGCAAACGGAAGGTTTTCCGACCGCTTTAGGATCGGTCCATGGCTTATCAGCTTGTTGGTAGGGTAACGGCCTACCAAGGCTATGACGGGTAGGCGGAGTGAGAGCTTGACCGCCAACGATGGCACTGAGACACGGGCCATACTCCTACGGGAGGCAGCAGTCGAGAATATTGGTCAATGGGGGAAACCCTGAACCAGCGACGCCGCGTGCAGGAAGAATGCCTTCGGGTTGTAAACTGCTTTTGTGGAGGAAGAATCCCCTACCATTTTTCGTGAATTATTCGTGAAAAGTGGTGGGGGATGACGGTACTCCAAGAATAAGGGGATGCAAATTCTGTGCCAGCAGCCGCGGTAATACAGAATCCCCAAGCGTTATCCGAATTTACTGGGCGTAAAGGGTCCGTAGGCGGTTTAATAAGTCTAGTGTTAAATACCTTTGGCTTAACCTTAGGAGGGCGCTAGAAACTGTTAAACTAGAAGGCGTTAGAGGTGAGAGGAACGCACGGTGTAGGGGTGAAATCCGTTGATATTGTGCGGAACACCAAAAGCGAAGGCATCTCACTGGGGCGACCTTGACGCTGAGGGACGAAAGCCAGGGGAGCAAAAAGGATTAGATACCCTTGTAGTCCTGGCTGTAAACGATGGATACTGGCTATTTGTAGTGTCGACCCTACAAGTGGCGAAGCTAACGCGTTAAGTATCCCGCCTGGGAAGTACGGCCGCAAGGCTAAAACTCAAAGGAATAGACGGGGGCTCACACAAGCGGTGGATCATGTGGCTTAATTCGATAACAAACGAGGGACCTTACCAGGGCTTGACAGATTAGTGAAGCCTGCTGAAAAGTAGGTCTACCTTACAAGGACACTAGTCCAGGTGTTGCATGGTTGTCGTCAGCAGGTGTCGTGAGACGCTCCCTTAAATGGGGAAACCTGCGTAACCCCTGCTCTATGTTTTATATGTCATAGGGGACTGCCGTAGATAATACGGAGGAAGGTTGGGATGACGCCAAATCCGCATGGCCCTTTGATGCCCTGGGCTGCACACATGATACAATGGCTAGTACAATGGGTTGCCAAGGAGAAATCCGGAGCTAATCCCACCAAATCTAGTCTTAGTTCGGATTGAGGTCTGCAACTCGACCTCATGAAGCTGGAATCGCTAGTAATCGCGAATCAGCGATGTCGCGATGAATACGTCCCTGGGCCTTGTACTCACCGCCCATCACGCCAAGCGAGCTGAGAATAGCCGACGTCCACGTTTAACGTGGCCTAAGCTGGGTTCAGTAAGAGGGGCGAAGTTGTAACAAGGCACGGGTAGCGGAAGCTGTCCGTGGATCACTACATTTTAAAAATTGGTTGATAGAAGTTGAAGTCTGAAATTTGGATTTTAACTTTTGGGGAGTTGGTCGAAGTTTCTAAAAGATCGACTAGTTGGGATAACTCTAAGAAACTAATACTCAAAACAAGCCTTTTTAGGCTTGTTTTAATATAACTTGTCAAACACTAATTTTTCACATAGAATTTAATTATATGGCAATTCCAAAAAAAGTGATTAATTTCTTAGAAAGAAATAAGATTAAATACGAGCCAATAGAGCATAAAACCGTTTATAGTGCTTTTGATAAGGCCAGAACCTTAAAAATGAAGAGAAATATTATTGGAAAAACCCTGGTTTTAAAAACTGATAGAGATTTAGCTGTTGTTTTGATTCCCAGCAATAAAAACCTTGACAAGATTAAGTTTAAAAGATTGGTTAATGACTGGAGGAAGAAAACAGATCAAAAACCAGTAAAAAGTATTGAATTTGCTTCAGAGAGATTGATTAAGAACAAAATTAAGGGGGTAAAGCTGGGAGCCACTCCTCCTTTTGGAAATATGTTTAAAGTTCCCACATTTGTTAATAAATCCTTATTGTCTTTGCCAGAAATCATTATTAATTCAGGTCATTATAACTACTCCATTAAGATAAAAGGAGATTTTTTAAAGAAAATGATGCCTGATTTAGTAGTAGGAAGTTTCACAAAGACAAGAAAATAAGTATGCGTTTTTATCGCATTTTTAAAAAGATTTATGAACAAGCTGCACGTAAGATGTGCGGGGACTGTGAGCCGTTTATTAAAAAAAGATCTAAGATTCTTGATATAGGGTGTGGCTCTGCAATAGTTGCCAATACTTTTCAGAATTTCTTTGAAACAGAAGTTATTGGCGTGGATGTTGTTGACAGAAGAATATTTCCTGTTGCTTTTAGCTTAATTAATGGGGTGAAGCTCTGTTTTCCTTCAAAAAGCTTTGATAATATTCTAATAGCTTATACCTTACATCACAGCAAATATCCCATTGGTCTTTTAAAAGAAGCAGTAAGGGTTTGCAAAGGCAGGATTTTCATGTATGAAGATTTACCAGAAGACTTATTATCAAGATTATTCTGTGCAATTCACAGCTTTTCATTTGATAAGCTTTTTAGTAATAAGAACAAGACCGCTTTTAAAACAGAAGAAGAGTGGCTTGAGGTTTTTAAGGCCTTAAAGCTTAATCTAGTTTTTGACAAGCAGGTTTCATATAATTTTGAGCCAGTTAAAAAAAAGCTATTTATTTTAGAAGTTTTGGGCACGTAGTTCAGCGGTGGAACGCTTCTCTGATAAAGAAGAGGTGGAAGGTTCGACTCCTTCCGTGCCCACACTTAAGGGCCTGTAGTTCAGTTGGCTAGAACGCCGCTTTTGCATAGCGGAGGTCAGCGGTTCGAGTCCGCTCAGGTCCACAGTTAATAATATTTATTATGAAATCTGTAGTAATTTGCGGCAGCCGCCGTTTTAAACCAGAAATAAAAGAATTTGCTAAAAAGCTAAAAGATTTGGGTGTTGTTGTTTTTTCGCCATATCTTCATTCTGGGCAAGATGAATGGAATAATCTTTCTGATACTTACAAGAATTTTACTGCCTTAGGATTAACTCACGATCATTTTTACAAGATTAAAATGGCTGATGTTGTTTTTATATATAATAAAGACGGATATTCTGGGAATAGCACAACCCTAGAAATTGGTTGCGCAGTTGCAATGGCAAGCCAATTTATGCATTATCTGGCGATAAAGATGAGCTTTGCAGAAATATTTTATTCAGAGAAATAATTCAGTCTCCAGAACAATTAGTCAAGAGATTATAAAAAATAATAAACAGGAAGTTAAAAGATAGGACATTAATGTCCTATCTTTTGTTTTGTCCTATTAAAATAATCTTATTTATAATTCCTCGTATTCAATTTCATCTGGGAATAATAATTGGAAAGGATATCCTTTGTAATTCCTTTTTATTTTCCCGCAACCTAAATTTTTTAGAAAATTTACCATTTGGCTCGTAATTTCTTCTGGTTTTGGATTTTTATCTTGTCCAATATATTCAATTTCTACAAAATCACCAAGATTATCAACTGAATCTATATTTATTTCATAATCCTTGTAATTCCAGGTTTTTCTTGTTTTTTTAACTTTAGCAATGGTTTTAAAGTTGAGAATTCTCAGTATTTCTTTGATTTTCTCTAAATCTTCTATCTTGGTTTCATATTCATCACAATAAATACCTCTTCCTTTATCATTAATATGCCAGTTTTTGTAATTTATGGAATAATCTTTTCCTGAATCTCTCAATCTAAACCATTCTTTTACAGGCCGAACTGCAAGAAAATTCCTGTGAACTGGAGAAAAATATTCATCAATCTGCTGTTTTTCTGATTTAAATTGAGCATTGTTTTTTAGAAACTCTATTAATGGCTTTTTATTTTCAATATTAACTTGGATTTCTATTTCAATGTTTTTCATAGTATTTCTAATGATTTTATTATGCTTTAAATTCCTGAAAAGTCAATGAAAATTGATTAAAAAAGTTTTCCACAGGGGCTTTTTTGACATAGTGCTATAATGTATCAATATCCTTAAAAAAGGTCGGTAATCTAATTAGTTAAAATTTCTTATTATGATGGTACAAGACTGGTCTATTATAACACTTGAGGCCTTGCAAATTGCCTGGAAAGGATTTCTGCTATTTTTACCAAGACTAATCGGATCATTAGTTGTTTTGGTTATTGGTTGGTTTTTAGCAGTAGGTTTAGGAAAATTAATTGCTGAAATTCTAAAGCAATTAAGATTCAACAAAATTTTTGACAGAGCAGGATGGAGAGAGGCTCTTCAGAAAGCAGAACTTAAAGTAAATCCGTCTGAATTTATTGGAGCAATTGCTAAATGGATTTTAATTATTGTATTTTTGCTAGCTTCAGTTGAAATACTAGGATTTGTTCAGTTCGCTGATTTTTTACAGAGAGTCGTGACCTGGCTTCCTAATTTAATTGTTGCTTCAGCTATTTTTATTGTAACTGTTATTGTGACTGATATTTTAGAAAAAGTGATTAAAGCCAGCGTTGAAAAAATGGAAGTGGGTTACGCAGGATTTTTAGGAGTAGCAATTAGATGGACAATCTATATTTTCGCAGGTTTAGCGATTTTGCTTCAATTAGGAGTAACTCCGACCATTATCGACACCTTAATTAAAGGCGTTGTGGGCATGATTACTTTGTCTTTTGGATTGGCTTTTGGTTTGGGCGGTAAAGACGCTGCTGCTAAATTCATTACTGAAATTAAAGAAAAAATTTCTGAAAAGTAAAATTTCTGATGTACATCAGGCGCCCCAAATTCAGCTTTGAGTTTGGGGTGTTTGCTTTTTTAAGGCTTGACACTCTTTTTTAAATTGATAGAATTAATTCACAAATGGGAATGAATAAAAATCGCAACAAAAATATTATATGGAAGCGGTCAGATTAGAGTAGCTACGTTTGTAGCTTTGCTTTAGTAGAACCGCTTCAGAGGCGGTTTTTAAGTTTCTGGAAAGAGAGTGAAAGCACTATAAAACTGAATATGGAAAATAAATTTGAATGTCTAGTCATTCATTCACCTTAATTAATTTTAAATTTCGTAAAATTTTTGAGGACAAGATTACTCTACGGCAAATGGTGGATGCCTTGGGAGATTGAGACGATGAAGGACGTGGGGTGGCTGCGATAAGCCTCGGGTAGATGCCTACCAATCTGTGATCCGAGGATTTCCGAATGGGGAAACCCAATTGCGTCAAAACGCGATTACCGCGCTCTGCGCGGAGTAAACCCGCTGAATTGAAACATCTTAGTAAGCGGAGGAAAAGAAAACAATAAAACGTATGTTTTAAAAATTCCCTTAGTAGCGGCGAGCGAAGAGGGAGGAGCCCAAACCCTGTATTTTTAATATAGGGGGTTGTAAGAAGATAGCGTCGGGAGTATTCCGGGTGCACTGGAATATTTCTGAGGGAGAATATTTAGATAAAGTTTGGTTAGCCAAAGCACTCTGGAAAGAGGCACCAAAGATGGTAATAGTCCAGTAGGCGAAAATCACTTTATGCTCCTTGTTATCTATATCTTGAGTACCACTCGGGGAAGAAACCTCTGTGGGAAGCAGGCTAAACTACTAGCCAAGGCTAAATACTCAATCTCACCGATAGTGAACAAGTACCGTGAGGGAAAGGTGAAAAGCAGGGAGGTGATCCCAGTGAAATAGAACCTGAAACCATTTGCTAACAAAAAGTCGGAGCTGCGTTTTTCGCAGTGACGGCGTACCTTTTGGAGCAGGCACCAACGAGTTCGTGTACTTTCTTGTCTAAGTCCTTCTGGGACAAAGGCATAGGGAAACCAAGTGTTAATAGCGCGTTTATAAGAGAGTGTGCGAGACCCGAAACCAGGTGAGCTTGCCATGACCAGGGTGAATCCGTCTGAAAAGATGGAGGAGGCCCGAACCCGTGGGTAGTGCAAAACCTTGGGATGAGTTGTGGTAAGTTGGGAAACCCTAATCGAACCTGGTAATAGCTGGTTCTCCCCGAAATAGCTCTGGGGCTAGCCTAGAGAGTTAGAAGTTGAAGGTAGAGCACTGGAAGAGATATCGCGCCGAAAGGTAGGTATTTCTACCAAACTCCGAATGTCAACTTCCTTAATCTCTGGAGTCAGAACTTGGGCGCTAATGTCCAGGCTCAAGAGGGAAACAACCCAGACCTTCATATAAGGTCCCTAAATCTTCTGTTTTTAACAGATCGGCCTTTTGGCTGAGAGCTAAGTGAGAAAGGAGGTAGAATTCCATCGATAGCTAGGAGGTGAGCTTAGAAGCAGCTACCCTTTAAAAAGTGCGTAATAGCTTACTAGCTAAGGAATTCTGCGCCGAAGATTCACGGGACTAAAGCTCAGTACCGAAGATAAGGATGCGTTGCTTTTATAGTGATGCGTGGTAGGGGAGCGTTCTTAGTGCATCGAAGTTAAACCGTAAGGTTTGATGGAGCGCTAAGAAGTGAGAATGTTGGTATGAGTAACCGCAATCAAGGTGAGATCCCTTGACACCGAAAACCCAAGGTTTCCTTGGCAATGACAATCAACCAAGGGTTAGGCGGGCCTAAGGCGAAGCCGAAGGGCGTAGCTGATGGACAGTCGGTTAATATTCCGACCCTCCTGCTAATTAAACTCAAGTGACGAAGAGTAGTATCCTGGGCGCATTATTGGATTTGCGTTCATTGCATAAGATTTTTCAAGTGCTGTGAAAATTTCTTTCTACGGAAGGAAAAATTCAGGAGAGCGCTTTTCCTGGAAAAACCTTGAATATACTAATTAGTAGGATCCGTACCGCAAACCGACACAGGTGGGCTGGTGTAAGAGTACTAAGGTGAACGGGTGAAACCTCGTTAAGGAACTCGGCAAACAAGCAGGCGTACGTTCGCAATATGCCTTGCCACAGCAATGTGGCCGCAGCGAAAGTCCCTCTGGCGACTGTTTATCTAAAACACAAGTCCCTGCTCAACTCGTAAGAGGATGTATAGGGGCTGAGGCCTGACCAGTGCCGGAGTGTTAAGCTTATCGGTTATTTCGTCTTCGGATGGAATAGCTAAGTGAGTTAAGCCTCCGGTGAACGTCCGCGGTAACTATAACCGTGTTAAAGTAGCGTAATCCCTTGTCGGGTAAGTTCCGGCCCGCATGAAAGGCTCAACGACTAGAGGACTGTCTCAACGAGGAGCCCGGTGAAAATACAATGGGGGTGAAGATGCCCCCTACCTGCGGCTAGACGAAAAGACCCCAGGAGCTTTACTATACCCTGATATTGGATTTTTGTTTTGGATGCGTAGTGTAGTGGGTAGACTTTGAAATCTGTTTTTCGGAGCAGATGGAGTCGCCAATGAAACACCCATCTTCCAAAGCTTTGATTCTAATCTCGCTTTAAGCGGGAGACAGTGTCTGGCGGGTAGTTTAAGTGGGGCACTTGCCTCCTAAAGAGTAGCGGAGGCGTCCAAAGGTCGGCTAAGTACGGATGGAAATCGTACGTATCGGGCAAAGCCATATGCCGGCTTTACAGTGAGCAGAATGTCGCGAACTGTCGGGAAACCGGGGCTTAGTGAACCGACGGTGGTTCGTAGGACCGCCGGAGATCATCAGATAAAAGTTACCCTGGGGATAACAGGCTAGTAGGGCCCGCGAGTCCATATCAACGGCCCTGTTCGGCACCTCGATAAGATAGCCGATTGTCGAGGAAAAAGCGACTCATAACGGAGAAAGCCATATATTCAGTAACCCAGCAGAAATGTTAAAATAAGTATATGGTCAACACCGTGGGAAGTTGTAGAACAAAACATTGGCACAAGAAATGGATACCAATTAAGAAATCATTGGTTTTGACACCTGATCAAAGATCGATAATTATTGGTTCTCTTTTGGGCGATGGAACAATGCGTATTGGGAAAGGTGCAGTAAATGCAAATTTCAAAATAGAACATTGCATTGCTCAAAAAGAATATGTTATGTGGAAGTATGGTTTTTTAAAATCATTTGTTTTCACTGAACCAAAGTTAAGTTATCGTTATAAAGAGAATGGTCAGAAATACGCAAAATCGTGGTGGTTTCGTACAGTTCGTCATCCAACCCTAACAAAAATTTACAATAATTTTTATACGGGAGAAGGATATAGAACTGGTAAAAAGATTATTCCATTAGATATTGATCAATCGCTTAATCCGCTTGCGCTTGCAATTTGGATTATGGATGATGGGTCATATCAAAAAGGAAGAATTGATATAAGCACGTATTCATTTTCTTTAAAAGAGATTAATTTACTGCGTGATTGTTTAGAGAAACGATTTAAAATTAAATCAAAATTCTACCAAGATAGAGATATCGGATATAGAATGTATTTGAATAAAAAAGAAACAGATAAATTAATCAAAACTATTTATCCTTACATTATTAATTCAATGATGTATAAAATAGGTTTTACAACCCCGTAACGACTGGATCTTTATTTGCCAATAAAATAAAGTGAAGATAATATTGGAAATTCAGCAATATTATAACACGTCGCTATTTAGAGAAGGATACTCTAGGTAAAGGTATAGTCTGTGCCATTAGTAATAATGGAATAGTTACGGTCGGCTCGTCACATCCTGGAGGCGGAGAAGCTTCCAAGGGTTGGACTGTTCGTCCATTAAAGTGGTTCGCGAGCTGGGTTCAGACCGCCGTAAGGCAGGTCGGTCTCTCTCTACCGCAGGCGTGGAGTCTTGAGGAGATTTGGTCCTAGTACGAGAGGATCGGATTGAACTAACCTCTAGTGTACCAGTTGTTCCGCCAGGAGCATCGCTGGGTAGCTATGTTGGGAAGGGATAAGTACTGAAAGCATCTAAGTACGAAACCCACTCCAAGATTAGGACTCATTATTAGATTCCTTAAAGATGATAAGGTTGATAGGCTGCAGGTGTAAGTAGGGTAACCTATTGAGCCGAGCAGTACTAATAAATCGAAATCTTGTCCTCTAAAATTTTACGAAGTATAATTGGTTTTTGATATAAAAGGCGTTTTAGTGGCGGCTATACTGGTATTGTTCCACCTGTTCCCATCTCGAACACAGAAGTGAAATATACCAAGGCCGATGATAGTGGGTTTCCTGCGAAAGTAGGTAGCCGCCGCTAAAGCGCCTTTTGTTTTACTTTAATATGTCTTTGGTTATAATAAGCAAAGCTTGATATGTATTACGTAGTAATACATAATAAATTAATGAGGTTTAACGGAAAATCTGAAAAAAACAACAATTCTTTTAATAAATTATTAGCCCAGGGTATAAATTTTAGAATTGGAATAGTAATTTTTGTTATTATTGCTATTTTAATTTTAAATCTCTCTCCTTTTTCAAAATCAGTTAAAGGTTTTTTTTATTCATTATCTGAACCAATTCAGCTCTGGTTATGGGAAAAGGGCATTAAAACCTCTGCTTTTTTTCAAGGGCTTTTAAATGCTGATAATTTATCAAAAGAGAACATTTTTCTTAAGTCAGAGAATCGGGAGCTGTTAAATCAAAACATAGAGCTGGAGAAGTTAAAAAAAGAAAATGAAACTTTAAGAATAGCTTTGGGTCTGGGTATTGAAAAGGAATTTACTTTAGAGATTGCCCAGATAATTGCTAAAGAAATATCCAATGATTATTTGATAATTAATAAAGGGTTTAGCGATGGGATAAGGGCCGGGTTTCCAGTGATTACTGAAACCAAGGTCTTGGTGGGAAAAATATCTGAATTGTATGAAAATATCTCAAAAGTAGAGCTTTTAAGTTCAAAAAACAGCTCTTTTGATATAGAGATTTTTAAAAAAGAGATTTATAGTTTGGCAAAAGGAAGTGGTAATTTTAAGATAACCCTTGATTTAATTCCTAAAGAAGAGAACATTGAAATAGGCGACAAAGTGATCAGCAGCGTTGTGGGCGGTAATTTTCCAGAAGGTCTTTTAATAGGTGAGATTGAGGATATTAAAAAGTCTGATACAGCAGCTTTTCAGCAGGCTGAAGTAAAACCTGGCTTTGATATTAGAGATTTGAGAAATTTATTTATTATTAGTAATTCTAGTTTTAGCGAGCAATAAGAGGAAATGATTAAAAAAATAATTCTTATCACTTTAGGATTTTATTTTCTAATTTTGCTTCAGAGCAGTTTTTTTGTTCATTTTTCAAATTATGCTTTAAACCTTGTTTTAATAGCAGTGGTTTTGATTAATTTTTTTGAAGAACAAAAAGAAAGCTTTGGTGTTATTTCAGCGTTAATTGCCGGTTTTTTATTGGATATTTTTTTCAGTTCATATCTTGGCTATTGGATTTTAATTTGTTTTTTAATTTCAATATTTATGAAACTAATCTTTAAAAGATATGTTGGGCAGGTTTAGGGCAAAGAGGTTTAAGCAGATAAGAGATCTTGAGCCCCATGACATCATATTAGATAAGCTTGCCAGGGAAAAAGAAGAGGAATGGGGGATTTCAATTAAAAAGATAAATATTCCTCTTTTAGATAAAACTCTAAAAGGATTTTTATTTGTTTTGCTTTTAACAATGATAGTTTTGTTTTTAAAAACATTTCAGCTTCAGGTTCTTGAGGGAGAGAATTTTAAAGCCTTGGCTAATGCAAATAAATTTATTATTAAAAGCATTGAAGCAGAAAGAGGAGTAATTTATGACAGGAATTTAAAGCAATTAGTTTTTAATATTCCTCAGTTTGATCTTGTTTTAAAAAAACAAAATCTTTCTCAAATCCAGGAAGATAAAGAATCAGTTTTAAAAGAAGTTGCTCGTATTTTAGAAAAGGATTATGAAGAGTTAAATCAGGAGATTGCATCCAGCACAGATTCTTTGGTTTTTATTTCCAGGGATTTGGAGCGTGAGAAGCTTATTATTTTGCAAACCAAAATCAATGAATTAACTGGTTTTGAGATAAGAAAAACATCAACAAGAAATTACGAGGATGGAGAAGCTTTTGCTCATTTAATGGGCTATATGGGCAAAATTAAGAAAGATGAACTTGAAGCTTCTTCTGAGTTTTATTCAATTTTAGATTATGTTGGAAGAGATGGTTTAGAAAACTATTATGAGGAGTTTTTAAGGAAAAACCCGGGCAAGCTAATGGTTGAAAGAGATGCAATGGGCAATATATTGTCTCAGGAAACAGCATCTTTACCTCAATCAGGAAATAATCTGGTTCTCTGGCTTGATTCTGACCTTCAGAAAAAAATTAAAGAAGTGTTAGAAAGAAAGCTTTATGAAGTTGGAAGTAAAAAAGGAGTGGTTATTGCTTTAGATCCTAAGACTGGAGGAGTGCTGTCTTTGGTCTCTTTTCCTTTTTTTGACAACAATGTTTTTTCAAGAGGCGACTCAGAAACTATTAACAAACTTTTGAAAGATTCAGATGAACCTCTTTTTAATCGCGCTATTTCTGGCCGCTACGTAACTGGCTCTACAATTAAACCGCTGATAGCTTTGGCTGGTTTGGAGGAGAAAATGATTTTACCAAATGAAAATATTTACTGTACTGGGAAGCTTGAAGTTCAAGACTATTGGGATCCTGAGAAGATATGGGAATACCAAGATTTGAGAAGTCATGGCTATACTGATATGCGAAAAGCTTTAGCTGAATCTTGTAATGTTTATTTTTACCGACTTGGAGGCGGTTATGAAGAGCAAAAAGGTTTGGGTCCTACCAAGATTAAGGAATATTTAGAGTTATTTGGCTGGGGAGAAAAAACAGGAATTGATATTCCTGGAGAAGCAACAGGTTTTATTCCTGATAAGGAATGGAAAAAGAAAGTTTGGGGTCAGGGGTGGTGGGATGGAGACACTTATTATCTTTCCATAGGTCAAAGTTATCTTAAAATCACTCCAATAGAAGTGGTGACTAGTTTTTTGCCCATTGCCAATAATGGCAAGCTTTTAAAACCCCAGATTGTTCAAAAGATTATAAATGGTGAAACAGGTGAGGCAATAGAAGAAATACAGCCCCAGATTATTAAAGAAAATTTTGTTGACATTGATAATATTAAGGTTGTTAGAGAGGGAATGAGGCAGGCTGTAACTGGTTATAATAGTCCTCAGGCTTCTTCAATAATTCTCAATTCTTTGCCTGTTTCAGCTGCAGCTAAAACAGGGACAGCTGAAACGCCCAAAGAAAACTTATATCATAACTGGGCAACTGTTTTTGCTCCCTATGATAATCCGGAAATTGTTTTAACTATTATGATTGAAGATGTTGAAGGAGTAAGAGCAGTAGCATTGCCAGTTGCTTATGAGATTTTAAACTGGTATTTTACTAAATAAGTAAAAATCACTAAAATGAATTTATGGCTACTAAAGATGATATTAGGAAAAATAGGTTAAAAAAACTGAAAAGAATTAGAAACTTTGGGTTTTTACCTTATCCTGCCTCTGTGAAAAGAACTCATAAAATAGCTGAGATTTTAAAAAGCTTTACTTCTTTTGTTCGTGCAAAAAAAGAAATAATTCTGGTAGGAAGAATAAGGTTGTTAAGAATTCATGGCGGCTCCACTTTTATTCATATTGAAGATGGAACTGATAAAATACAGGCATATTTTAAAAAAGACAGGTTAGGTGAAAAATCATATAAGTTTTTTTTGGATAATTTTGATTTAGGGGATTTTATTGAAATAAGGGGAATATTGTTTAAAACGAAAAGAGGAGAAAAAACAATTGAAGCTAGTGGTTATCACATGCTTGCTAAGAATTTACTGCCTTTGCCTGAAAAGTGGCATGGATTAAAAGATGTTGAAGAGAGATTCAGGAAAAGGTATCTTGATTTGATTTTTAATAAGGATGTTAAAAAGAAGTTTGAGATTCGTTCTTTAATTATTAAATCTTTAAGAGAATTTTTAGAAGGAGAAGGGTTTTTAGGAGTAGAAACTCCTATTCTCCAGCCTATTTATGGAGGAGCGAGGGCTAAGCCATTTAAAACCCATTTAAATGCAATGGACATGGATTTGTATTTACGTATTGCTCCTGAGCTTTATCTGAAAAGATTGTTGGTTGGAGGTTTTGAAAAGGTTTATGAGATTGGCAAGTGTTTTAGAAATGAAGGGGTTGATAGGTATCATAATCCTGATTTTACAATGCTTGAATTTTACTGGGCTTATGTAAATTACAAGGATTTGATGAAATTAACTGAAAGGATGTTTTTTTATGTTTTGAAGAATGTGTTTGGCAAATTAGAAATATCATATCAGGGAAAAAAGCTTAATTTTAAACCACCCTGGCCTAGAGTAGAGTTTTATCAATTTTTTAAAAAAACAACTGGTATTAATTTAGAGGAGATAAATGAAGCATTTTTAGCAAAAGAAGCTAAAAAAATGGGGTTGGAAATTGAAAAAGGTACTCCTAAAGCTGAGATTGCTGATGAGATTTTTGCAAAGATTTGTCGTCCTAAAATAACTAAACCAACTTTTATTATTCATTATCCAAAAGGATTTCAGCCATTAGCTAAAGCTCTGGATAAAAATTCAGAGAAATTAGCTAATTTTCAATTGATTGCAGCAGGAGCAGAGCTTTTAAATGCTTTTTCTGAGTTAAATGATCCAATTGAACAGCGCAGAAGATTTGAAGAACAGGAAAAGTTGTTTAAGCTTGGTTTTAAAGAAGCTCAAAGAATAGATGAAGATTATTTAGAGGCAATGGAGTATGCTATGCCTCCAGCAGCAGGATTTGGTTTAGGAATAGACAGGTTGGTAGTTTTATTGACTGATTCCCATGCTTTAAGAGAAGTGATATTATTTCCAACAATGAAGCCTAAAAAATAATATGTTAGATATTAAATTTATTCGTCAAAATCCTGATAAGGTAAAAGAAGGTTGTAGGAAAAAACAAGTTAAGGTTGATATTGATAAGCTTTTGGAAGTGGATAAAAAAAGAGTAGAGCTTTTACGAGCTTTAGAGGATATGAGGGCTAAAAAGAACAAAGCCTCAAAAGATATAGTTGGGACAAAAGACAAAAAAGAAAAAGAAGAAATAATACTTAAGATGAGAGAGTTAGATAGAAACAATGATAAATTAGATGAGAATTTAAAAAAGCTTGAAAAAGAATTCAATGATTTAATGCTTCAAGTTCCAATGCCTACGGCTTCTGATGTCCCAGAAGGAAAAACAGATAAAGATAATGTTGAAATTAGGCATTGGGGTAAACTGCCAAAATTCAGTTTTCCCGTTCAAGACCACATTACTTTAATGGAAAAATTAGATCTTGTGGATTTAAAAAGAGGAGCAAAAATTGGAGGTTTTAGACAATATGTGATTAAAAATAAAGCAGTACTGCTTGAACAAGCTCTTCTTCGCTGGTCTCTTGATTTTTTGGTTAAAAAAGGTTTTACTCTTTTTAGGCCAACAACAATGGTTAAAGAGTTTGCAATGATTGGAACAGGAATGTTTCCAAGAGGAAGAGAAGATACGTATAAGGTGGATGATGATTTATATCTGGTTGGAACAACAGAGGTACCTTTAATGGCTTATCATGCTGATGAGACATTAGATGAGAGAGATTTACCTAAAAAATATGTTGGAATTTCAAGCGCTTTTAGAAAAGAAGTAGGAAGTTATGGTAAAGATGTAAAAGGAATTTTCAGGATTCATGAATTTTTACAAACTGAACAAGTTATTATTTGTAAGAATAATGAACAAGAATCAATAAAATGGCATGAAGAGTTGCTTAAAAACTCTGAAGAGATGATGCAGCAATTAAAATTGCCTTATAGGGTGGTTAATTGTTGCGGGGGAGATTTGTCTGACGGGCAGGTTAAAAGATATGACATTGAAGCCTGGGTTCCTTCACAGAAGAAATACAGGGAAACGCATTCAGATTCTTATCTTTTTGACTTTCAAACAAGAAGATTGAATATTCGTTATCGAACCAAAGATAACAAGATTAAATTTGCCCATTCTTTGAATAATACTGGTGTAGCTGTGCCAAGAATCTTAATTCCTATTATTGAGAATTATCAACAGAAAGATGGAAGCGTATCAATTCCTAAAGTTTTGCAAAAGTATACTGGATTTAAAAAGATTCAGAGGAAATAAGAATGAAAGAAGAAACAATTACAATTAATAATCTGAAAATTAATTACAAAACTACAGGATCAGGTCCTGTTATTTTAATTTTGCATGGCTGGCCATCTTCTTCTGATTCTTGGACTAGAGTTATGGAAAGCTTATCCAGAATTGGCTATCAAATAATTTGTCCTGATTTGCCAGGCTTTAGTAAAAGTGATACTCCTTTACAGCCTTGGAGTATAGATAATTACATGGAGTGGCTCATGAGTTTTGTTAATGTTTTAAAGCTAGATAAATTCATTCTTTTAGGCCATTCTTTTGGAGGGAGGGTTGCAGTTAAGTTTTCAGTGAAATATGGTGATAAACTTAAGTGTCTAATTTTATGTGATTCAGCTGGAATCAGGCCTAAATTGGATGCTAAAAGCACAGCAATTTATAGGATGGTTCAGATAGGTAATAGTGTCTTTGCTTTTGGATTTTTATTAAAGATTAAAGATGTTTTAAGGAATATCTTATATTTCTTTATTAAAAACAGGGATTATGTTAAAGCTAAAGGTGTTATGAAAGCAACAATGACAAAAGTTGTAAATGAGGATTTAACTTCTTATCTGCCTAAGATTAAGAATAAAACTTTGCTTGTTTGGGGTAAAAAAGATAAATTAGTGCCAATAGAATATGCTTATCAGTTTAAGGATAAGATTAAAGATTCCAAACTTGAAATTATTCCAGGAGTTGGACACAGCCCTCATTTTAGAGCTTCTGAAAGATTAACAGAAATTATTATCATGTTTTTAAATGAATTATGATATATTTTCTAAGTTTTTTTTGGTTTTTAAGACAAATTAAAGCAAATTTATTCTGGCTTTATCTTTGGCAGTTAAAAGAATACCATATTGGAAGGTTTATTGATCATTTCAGAACTTATAAAGGAAAAAGGTTGTTTTTAAATAATTTAATGTTTGTTAAATTGTTTTTGCTTTTTCTTGCTTATGACTGTCCGGTTTGCTGGTCATTTTTATTAGTGCCTTTAGTATTAATCACATATCTGCTTGAATCTTCTAAGTTTGGATATAATGTAATTTTTAAAAAAAATCTTATTAAACCTGTTTTAACAAAAAAAACAATATTTTTAATTATTGTTTCTTTTATTTTTGTTTTTTGCTGGTATTTTTTCCTGTTTAATCCTGATTTAAAATCTTTTGTTTTTTATCTTTTGCTTTTTGATGTTTTAACTCCTTTTGTTATTTCTGGAATTGTTTTAGTTTTTCAGCCTTTTGTTGTTTTAATGAGAAATCAGGTTATTGCCAAAGCAAAGAAAAAAAGAGCTAAGTTTAAAAATTTGATTGTTATTGGAATTACTGGTTCTTATGGGAAAACATCTTGCAAGGAGTTTTTATATGAGGTTTTAAAGACTAAATACAATGTTTTAAAAACTGAAAAGAATCAAAATTCTGAGATTGGGATAAGCCAGTGTGTTTTAAATGATTTAAAGCCAGAACATGAAGTTTTTATTGTTGAAATGGGAGCATATGGTAGAGGAGGGATAAAGCTGCTTTGTGATATTGTTCAACCTAAAATAGGGGTGTTAACTGGTATTAATGAACAACACATGGCTTTGTTTGGAAGTCAGGACAATATTACTAAAACTAAGTTTGAGTTAATTGAGTCGTTGCCTAAAACTGGTTTAGCAATTTTAAATGGTAATAATGATATTGTTAGGAATTTAAAACCTCAAACAGATAAGTTTGTATTTTGTTCAACTAAAGAAGAATTGGGTTTTTGGGCTAAAAATATAGTTTTAGAGAAAGAATCTGTTAATTTTAGAGCTAATTCTAGGGATGAAGATTCAGCTCAGTTTAAAATTAATGTTTTAGGAGTTGAAAATATAGAAAACATTTTATTGGTAAGTGCTGTTGCAAAAGAATTGGGAATGAGTTTAGAAGAAGTTGCCAGAGCTTGTGAAAACATTAAGACTGTTAATACAAAGCTTTTTAAAGACGTTAATGGTGTTGATATTATTGATTCTACTTATTCAGCTAATCCCAATGGTGTTTTTTCTCATTTAAATCATTTAAAGCTTTGGTCTGGTAAAAAGGTTGTTGTTATGCATTGTTTGATTGAGCTTGGTAGTGCTTCTAGTGAAATTCATAGAAAAATAGGGGAGAAGATTGCTCAAACTTGTGATTTAGCAATTATTACAACAGCAGATAGGTTTAATGATATTAAAAAAGGCGGAGGTGATAAAATTGTGTTTATTGAAAAGCCAAGCTTAATTTTTGAAAAAATTAAACCATTTTTAAATTCTGAAAATGTCGTGCTTTTAGAAGGAAGAATTTCAAAAGAAATTAAAGATTTAATTTATGGAAATTAGAGAAATTTTTGAAAAAAATGTTTGGGAGGATTTTTTGAAAAAATGTGAAGAAAAAACATTTCTTCATTCTTGGAATTGGGGGGAATTTAATAAGATGATGGGGGATAGGATATGGAGACTTGGTGTCTATGATAATGAATTGATTGGTGTTGCTTTGGTTATTAAAGTTAAAGCAAAAAGAGGAGATTTCTTGTTTGTTCCACATGGGCCTGTCGTTTGTAGGGCTAAAGCTTTGGTTTTAAAAACTTTAATGAGTAAATTAAAAGCTTTGGCTGTTACTGAAAAGGTAGGTCATATTAGAATTGCTCCTGTTTGGGAATCAGGAGCGGTTATTTTTAAAAAGTTTGGTTTTAGAAATGCGCCTATTCATGTTCATCCAGAATTAACATGGGAGCTTGATATTGGTTTAAGTGAAGATGAGTTGTTAATGAATATGCGTAAAACAACTCGTTATTTGATTAGAAAAGCAGTTAAAGAGGGTGTTGAAATTATTTCAAGTAATAATGTTGAAGAATTTAATAAATTGTATCAGCAAACTAAAACGCGCCAGCATTTTACACCTTTTTCTTTAGATTATTTAGAAAATGAATTTAAAGCTTTTTCTGGAGATAATGAGATTTTGATTTTGTTGGGGAAGTATAATAATGAGATAATTGCTTCAGGAATCTTTATTTTCTGGCGGGGGATTGGTTTTTATCATCACGGAGCTTCATCTTTTAAATATCCTAAAATTCCTATTTCATATTTGCTTTTATGGGAGGCAATCAAAGAAGCTAAGAAAAGAGGATGTGAGAAGTTCAACTTTTGGGGGATTGTTCCCGATGAAGCAAAAAACCATCCTTGGTACGGTTTAAGCTTATTTAAAAAAGGCTTTGGCGGCCAAGCTAAACAATGTGTTAAAACTCAAGACTTCGTTGTTTCTAATAGTTATTGGTTATCATTTATAATTGAGGTTTTGAGAAAAATGAAAAGGAGGTTGTGAAGTTTATGCACAGCCTTTTGTTTTATAAAGAAAGAAAACAGGTAAAACCTGTTTTCTAAATACCCATTTGTAGAGTTAGACTTTAAGCAGTTTCAACTGTATTCCGTGTTTTTTTATAAGCATAAACAGCTCTGGTATTGTAGTCTCCACCACCGGTTCCACCATCTGCCCCTAGTTCATTCACGAAATAATCTTCTATTTGTCTTGCCGTGGAAGAGCTTTCAGTGGTTTTGTATATCCAAATACCATTTTCTTCGTCAACCCTATGTCCTTCAAATAAACGCTTTTTTGGATCAGATGTAATGCCTATATACCATGCGCTCCAGCTTAGGTATGGGCCGTCGTGTTGGGTGATGTAATCTCTGATCGCTTGAATTCCGCTTTCTTTTGAATTTTTCATGGATTTTCTTGATTTAAGTTTAATAATTTAGGATGGATCATCGACGATTATTAATCCAACTTTAGATTCAGGAATGATTTTTCATAATACCAAACCCATATTTATCCGTCAAGAAAATCAACGAGTTGATAAAAAACTTGACAGACTTCCATGTTTTGTTAAAATTTAGGTATGAATAAAAATATCCACACTACACAACAGAAAATCCTAAAACTTGCAAAAGAGCAAGATATCAACAAAATGAATCTTCACGAAATTGGAAGACTTATAGGTGAAGAGCATCCGCAAAAAATAAAACACCATTTAAGTCAACTAGAGAAGAAAGGTTTTCTTGAAAATATTAAAGGGGAAATGATTATTAGAAAGAATATAAAAAATATTGTTAAAAAAGGAAGTTTTTTTATTGTACCAATTTTAGGTTCAGCGAATGCTGGTGAAGCAACCATAATTGCCGAAGAACATCTTGAAGGTTATCTTAAGATTTCCAATAAATTATTGAAAAAGAAAAAAGGAGTCTTTGCAATTAGAGCTGAAGGATCTTCAATGAATAGAGCGAATGTAAACGGAAAAACAATTGAAAATGGGGATTATGTAATTATAGATAGTAGAAACAAGACTCCTAATAACGGAGACTATGTTTTATCAATTATTGATGATGTGGCAAATATTAAAAAATTCATATTGGATAAAAAGAACAAGCAAATTGTTTTATTATCTGAATCAACTACAAAATTTCCTCCGATTTTTATACATCCCGAAGATTTTTCTAAATATCTTATAGGCGGAAAGGTAGTTCAAGTTATTAAAAAGCCAACTTCATAAATGGGTAATTTTTACTCTATACTAGTTTTAATATAATATAAAAAGAAGTATGCCAAAAATTAAAGAATCAACCCCTTGTAAATCAGCGCTTAATGGTGTGGATTTATCTTTTATGAATGTACGAGAATATGAAAGAACAAAGCATGTTCATCGACTCCATCCTTATCTAGGAAAATTCATCCCTCAACTCGTAGAGGTATTTTTGAAAAGTTATTTCAAGAAAAAGGATTGGATTCTTGATCCGTTTCTAGGATCAGGAACAACGTTGATTGAAGCCAATGTGTTAGGAATGCCATCTGCGGGCATAGAGGTGTCACTTTTTAATTGTCTTATCGCAGAGATGAAAACTAAAAAATATAATATCAAATTATTAGAAAAAGAAGTAAGGGATATACTTTTAAAAACTCAAAAATACAGTAAATGGCTCATTGAAGGCACCGTTCATAATAACTTACTTAAACTCAAAGATTCTTTTAAAAAATATAAAACAAGAAGTAAGTATCTTAATAATTGGCTTTCCGACAGGGCATTACAAGAAATTTTGTTTTACAAAGACCAGATTAAGAACTATCAGAATCAGAATATTTTTAAGATTATTTTAAGTCGTGCTGCACGTAGCGCTCGCCTGATTACACACTATGACTTGGCAAGACCCAAAATGCCAATCAGAAAAGAATATTATTGTATTAAACACAAAAGAATATGTAGGCCAGTTAACGAAGCAATGAAGTTTATTAACCGTTATGGTTGGGATACTATTAGAAGAATTAAAAAATTTGATAACTTGCGAACAAATACAAAAATGAAAATTATCCAAGGAGATTCACGGGAAATTAACTTGAACAAGGTAAAAGGGTATAAAGGCGGAAAATTTGACGGTATTTTCACTTCACCGCCTTATCTTGGTTTAATTGATTATCACGATCAACATCGTTATGCCTATGAACTTTTTGGTTTTGACGATAATGGGTTTAAAGAAATTGGACCGGCCTCAAAGGGTAAAAGTATATTAGCCAAAGAAGAATATCAGAAAGACATAATCAAGGTTTTTAAAAACATGAATAGGTTCTTGAAGCCTAAAGCGAAAATATTTGTTGTGGTTAATGATAGGGATGGTCTTTATCCAGTTGTCGCTGAAAACTGTGGATATAAAATTGAAAAGATTTATCACAGACCAGTATCAATGAGAACGGAACGGGATAATGTTCGGTTTTCCGAAAGTATTTATTATTTTATAAAACAATAATATGGCGCTATCTACAGAACAATTAGAAAAAATAACGCATTTACTTGAAACTAAAATTGAAGAAAAGATAAAACGTTATACCAGAGAAACATCCTCAATGCCTTTTCTCGCTCGCTTAATTCAAGACAATGAAAAAGTAGCAGCTTATTCTTTTATTCACTCAATGGCTACAACTCTAGGGATGTCTATTTATGAAGATGTTTCTGTAATTATTGCCGAAGCAAATTCAGAAGAATGCTCTAGAAACTATGATATAAATGGTCTAATTTCTAAACAGCAAAAATCAGTTATCGCTGATATTATAAGAAAATTGAGAAATGGTGAAGAAATTGTTAATCATGAGAAAGAAGTTAAATTAGTGCTTTCAGCATCTTCAAAAGGTGGAAAAGCACAAAAAGAAGGCAAAATAGCTGATTTTTATATGTTACGTGGAGGAATAGAACATTATTTTGAAATTAAGACAGTAAAGCCGAATATCGATGTTTTTACAAAATCCAAGACTAAACTTTTAGAATGGGTAGCGCGCAGTAGAAAGCCGGTGAGAGTTTTTTTGGCTTTTCCCTATAATCCTTATCATCCGAAACCATATGAGAGATTTACGGAACAAGGAGTTTTAGAACGAGGAAAAGAGTTTTTGATTGGAAAAGAGTATTGGAATTTCCTCGGCGGAGAAAATACTTTTAAGCAAATTCTTAAATTATTTGATTTAGTTGGCAAAAACTTTAAAGAAAAAATTCAACAAAAAATTAAACAAGTTGCTGAAGAAAAAATGAAGATTTAAAATCTCAAAGTCACTCAGCAGTCTTGTTTTCCATTAACCTTTTTAGAGAATATGGCTATTTTGAGACAAAACAAGAAAAAAATAGAAGAATTAATTGAGAAATAAATCTATAAAAAGAGTTATATAAAATAAATAATTATATGAATGACCAACAAATTACATGCCCTAAGTGTCAGCATAAGTTTCCTCTTTCAGAGACATTTTCTAGGCAAATTAAAGAAAGTTTGAAAAATGAGCTTGCTGCTGAAAATAAGAAAAAAGAGAATGAGTTAAATGAAAAACTTAGAATTTTTAAGGTTAAACAAAAAGAAGAAAATGAAAATATAGAAAAAGAAAAGAAAAAATTACGAGAGAAGAGCGAGTCTATTGATAGGAAGGTTGAGAAGAAATTAAAAGAACAAAGAAAAAATATTTTAGAATCTGCTAAGAAAGAAGCTGAAAAGAAAATTAAAAAAGAAACTGATTTACAATTAAAAGACTTGCAAACACAAAACGAAGAAAAAGATAAAGAATTAGAATTAGCAAGAAAAAACGAATTAGATTTGAGAAAAAAAACAAGAGAGATAGAAAAACGAGAGAAGAATTTTGAACTTGAGATGCAAAGAAAAATGGACAAGGAACGAGAAAAATTAATTAATCAAATTAAAAAAGATGAGCAGGAAGAAAGCAGAAGAAAGATGTTAGAGAAAGATAAGCAGATAAATCAAATGAGGAAAACAATAGAAGAGTTAAAAAGGAAGAGTGAACAAGGTTCAACTCAAATACAAGGAGACGCACAAGAGGAAGATTTAAAAAGTATTTTAAAAAATAAATTTCCTATTGATGCGGTTGAAGATGTTCCTACGGGGATTAAAGGTGCCGATATTATTCAAACTGTAAATACAAATTCAGGAGAAAATTCTGGAATTATATTATGGGAATCAAAAAATACAAAAAAGTGGAGTAATGATTGGATAAAAAAACTTAAAGAAGATCAGGGAATTGTACGAGCAGACGTTTGTATATTAGCTTCTAGAGTTTTACCGGAGGGGATTAAAAATTTCGATTTTATTAATGGAGTTTGGGTATGTAATTATCACTTTGCTTTATCACTTGCTTCTGTCCTTAGATTACACTTATTGGAAGTCGGTAAAGTAAAAAGATCGCTTATTGGAAAAGATGAAAAGATGGAAGTATTATATAAATATTTAACTGGAAGCCAATTTAAAAATAGAATAGAAAATATTGTGATAGCATTTACTGAAATGAAAGGAGGGTTGGACTCAGAAAAAAGAGCTATACAAAGAATTTGGAGTAAAAGAGAAAAAGAAATTGAGAAAGTTATAGAGAATACTAGCGGGATGTATGGCGATTTACAGGGTATAGTAGGCAGATCTGCATTGTCTAAAGTTAAAATTTTAGAATTACCAGAAGCACAGGAGCCAGAATTAGAAGTTGAAGATAAAAATTAAAATTAATTAAAAAGATAAAAAACTATGGCAAAAGTAAAAGTTAAAGATGAAAAATCATCAAAAGAAGCCAAAGAAAAATTGCAAGGAACAGTTGATTTTCGAAAAACAAAACGTGGCGTAATTGTCGCAAAACAGAATGGCCAATTAAGAGGAAAAAATCAAGGAAAAATAAAAATTACAAGTTAAAAATCAAAAAATTCTAAATGAGTATGGAATTTAAACAATCAACAATCGGCGACCTTATCGAAAGCGAACGAAAAATGGTGCTTACGGGAGCGGAACGCTACGGCGAGTATTTTATTAACGCGTCGGAATTCAATGCCCTTTTGAATAATTTTGTAAAATCAATTGATGATCCAAACAAGTTCATATTTGTGGCTTTTCTTTCGCAAGTGAGAAAACATCATACACTTGCCTTGTTTTCGTCCGTTCGACTTCATCACATTCAAACGGGATTGAATTTACGGCAAGTCCTTGAAGCTGGAGCTTGGGCGGCATATGCAATGGCTCACAAAAACAAAGACAAGTTTTGCGAGGCCGATACAAATAACATTCTTAATATTCCCAAGAGACTACAAACAGCGAGAAATAACTGGCTTAATCAGAATTTCAAAATCAAATCGGACGAAATAAAAAGACTGAAGGAACTTATCAATAAATCGGTAGCTCATGCAAACATCGTATACGCTCTTCAGAATTTTGAGATGATGCCAGCCGGTGATCCAGGATTTTATACACCATTCTTTGATTTTAATGACGAGTATAAAGTCAAAAATGATCTGTGGTTTATTGCCAATACCGCATTGGGACTAATAGATTTGTTTTATGGAGTAAATCAACAATATAAAGTTTTTCAATTGGTTGATGATTTTAATGCAAGATTTAAACAGTTAGTAGATCATAACAACAAGCTTAAATTAGAAATGATGGAGCATCCACGTTTTAAAAAACATGTCAAAAGATGATTTTTGGGATTTAACTAATAGGCCGTATACCAGACTAAAATTTAGAATTAAAAAGAATAAAAAGTAAATAAAAGCCTATCACTGAACATTTTTATTTATGTAAAACTAAAAAAAAGTCGAAGAATTAATTGAGAAAACAAGTTTATGAATTGCGTGTTATTAATTGCACTTCTGTCATTGATTTCTGCGTGGTTTGTTCCTTTTTTTATTGATTGGTGGAAATCCAGACCAAGAGTAGATTTTGGATTATTAAGAAGTGGTAGTATTGCCGACATGGTAAGAATTAGTAGAGAATCAGTAACGCCTATTACTTTTAGATTCGAAAATAAGACTAAAAAAAGATTAAAAGATTTGTATTTTGATATACAAATTTGGAGACCTCTATCTTTATCAAACAGTAATCGTGCTTTACAACTTTTTACGGGTGAATTAGGAAGAACATTGGTTGTTAGACGCGATACTGAAGTTTTTCACATCAGACACATTATTGAACTAGCTCCAAACGAGAAAAGAGATATATCTATTGAGCTTAACAGTAAGCACAATCAGTCAGATATCTATCCTATTGACATAACATTTTCTTCGCCCGAACTTGAATCTAAATTTAAAGTATTAAAGATTGAAATTGTCTAAAATCCTTTTTATAGAAAATGTCATATCATAAGCATATTAGCCATCAAAAATAAAATAAGAAGTCGAGGAATTAATTGAGAAATAAATTTTGAGATTATAATTTTATGGCAAATATATTAATAGGCATTATAGTAGCTATAGTATTATTCTTAATTTTCCGTGCTTATGTGCTTTGGTATTGGAAAGTTGACGAAATCATTAAATTGTTAAAGGAAATCTCTAATAATCTAAAAGGGGAATCAAAAGAAAAAAAGGAATAATCATCGCAAAAAGCTCATTATTGAGCATTTTGATTCTCATTGACCTTTTTAAAGAATAGGGCTATTTTGAAAATAGGTAAAATGTATTTTTGAATTAGAAAATGAAAATAAAAAAAATAACCATCAAAAATTTTAAAAGTATAAAAGATCAGGTTTCGTTTGAAATAAAGAAAATAGGTGGGAAAAGCGCATATATTCTTTTAGGTATTAATGAAAGCGGTAAAAGTAATATTTTAGATGCAATTTCTCTGATTAATGGTGATTATGACGTTGACTACAGTATTGATTGTAATAGTGAAGCTGAAGAAGCTGGAGATGATATCCTAGTTACATATGAATTAGTAGTAGAAAGTCCAAGTTTTTATAAAAAAAAGTTTATAGAAAGTGGCATACCAAAAGGAATTGTAGCAAAGATAAAACTGGATTTTATTGAAAGAAATGTGTCCTTTTCTAAAGAGAACGAGAGAAATGATTTTTTTCATATCTACATCAAAAGCGATAAAGAGTTTTCAAAATATGTTATAAGTGGTAAAAACATTGAACTTAGAACAGAGGAGAATGTTGAGAAAGACGAAGCGGGCGATATTAAAAATATATTGGGCAAAGGTAAACTAGAAAGCTATTTGGAAGATAATTTTTTTGATTTGTTTGATGCTAATATGCCTAAAGTAATTTTTTGGAAATCGGAAAGTAAATATTTGATAGATAAGAAAATTGACTTAAATGAATTTAAAAAAGATCCTAAAATATCCATTCCTCTTATGAATTGTTTCAAAATTGCAGGCATAGACAATGTTGAAAAATCTATTGATGCGATTTCAGAAAAAATCGCTAAAAAGGCGATGCTAGCACAAAGGCTTAGTGAGGGTGTTACTGCACATATAAATAGAGTCTGGAAGGAGTATGAGGTTAACGTTAGGTTTGAAATTGATAATATGCAATTGTCATTTTTAATAGAAGACAGGGACAATGATCTACCGAAATACGAAATTACTCAGAGGAGTGATGGTTTTAAACATTTCATTTCCATTCTTTTAAATTTATCTGTCGAGAATAAAATGCAAGACCTGAGAAATAAAATTATCTTACTGGACGAACCAGAAGTTCACCTTCATCCAAGCGGACAAAAATATCTGAGAGATGAATTATTAGTGTTTGGTAAAAATAATGCCGTATTTTTCGCTACCCATTCTATATATATAGTTGATACGAAGAACATTGATAGACATTTTAGTGTTAAGAAAAAAAATGGTATAACACAGGTTTTTCAAATCGAAAGAGATAATCCGTATAAAGAGGAAGTCCTCTATGAATCACTGGGTACATCTGTATTAGAACTTATAGAGCCCAATGTTCTTATACTAGAAGGTAAAACGGATAGAGATATTTTTGAATTATATGTTCGTAAATTTAAAAAGGAATTGAAGCCACCAAAAGTTACCACCATCTCGGCTGATGGTTGTACAAATATTATCAGATATACTAAGTTTTTTAATACAAAAATAGTAAAAGGCTATGTGCTAGTTGATTCTGACGATGAAGGGATGCGAGAGAAGAAAAAAATCCTGAAAGTAATTGGATATAATAATAAAAATACTTTTGAAATCAATGACATTTTAGACGTAAAGAAGAATGCTACATTAGAAGATTTGTTTGATCGAAAATATCTAGTAGCAGCGATAAGGGAGAAATATGGATTAGATATGAAGTTTGACGCAGACAAGTCATATATAGGGCAAGCTAGAGACAAGTTACATGAAAATAAAAAACCCTTCAGAGAAATAGATAAGAAAGAGTTGAAAAAACTATTCTTTATTCAGATTTCTAAAATTCAGAAAGATGAACTCAAAAAGGAGAAGTATTTCAAGTTATGCAAAAATCTTTGTGATAAAATTGCTTAATTTCTACCAATTTCTTTTTCAACATAGCTATATAATCTGCGTTCTCTAAAATTATAATAAGCTTTGAACTGGGGAGGGAGGCAGGACTCAAAAGAATATAACTTGCTTGGCAATAATACTAAGATTTATTTTTTGATGTTAAGATTTAATTAAGAATGTATTATGAGAAAGTACTGCCCTACAGAATTAAAAATTAAAAAAATGAACAAATACAAAAAAAGACAAAGAAATATATATAGTCCTGATTTAAAAGAGCCTTTTAGGATAAGCCGTTCAAAGATTGATCTTTTTTTACAGTGTCCTCGTTGTTTTTATTTAGATAGAAGAATAGGATTGGGAAGGCCAAGCATGCCTGGCTGGTCTTTGAACAGCGCTGTTGATCATTTGCTTAAAAAAGAATTTGATTTGTTAAGAGAAAATGGAGAAACTCATAATTTAATGACAGAGTATGGTGTAGATGCTGTGCCTTTTAAACATAAAGACTTGCCAGTATGGAGAGATGATCATTATAAATACACTGGAGCTTGTGCACTTCATAAAAAGAGCAATTTAGAGATTTGCGGTATTGTTGATGATATTTGGGTTAATAAAAAAAACAAAGAATTATATATTGTTGATTATAAGGCAACAAGTACTAGTAGAGAGATTTCTTTAGATGATGAATATAAGCAGGGGTATAAGAAGCAGATGGAGATTTATCAATGGATATTCAGGCAAATGGGTTTTAATATTTCAAATACAGGATATTTTTTGTTTGCTAATGCCAGCAAAAATAATCCTAAATTTGATGGAAAATTAGAGTTTAAAGCTTCAATCTTACCTTATAATGGAGATGATTCCTGGATTGATTCTACTATTATGGATATTAAGAAATGCCTTGATGCTGATAAGATTCCTGAACCTGGGAAAGAATGCGAGCATTGTGAACGTATGAGGTTGATTGATTTGAAATAAATTTTAACTAAGTTAAATCACTCTATTTCTTTTTTAAATTTATGAAATTTATAACCACTAACGAAAATAAGTTTAAAGAAGCAAAAAGTTTACTTGGCTTTGAATTGGAACAGCTTCCAATATCTTTACCTGAAATTCAGGCAATAGACCCTAAAGAAGTTGTTGAGTTTAAAATTAAAAGCACAGATATTGATAATGTTTTTGCAGAGGATACAGGATTATATTTAGGTGAAAACGAGGAAATAGGAGCTTTGATTAAATGGATTTCAAACGAAGTTGTTATAAAAGTATTTCTTGGACAGAAAGCAATTGCAGTTTGTTGTATTGGCCTGAAACAAAATAATGAAATCAAATTTTACAGAGGTGAGATAATCGGCAAAATAGTTGAACCAAGAGGAACAAATAATTTTGGCTGGGATCCTATATTTTTACCCAATGGCTACGACAAAACTTTTGGTGAAATGAGTATGGAAGAAAAACTTAAAATATCTCATAGAGGCATTGCATTTAGAAAAATGCGGCAATAATCTTTTTTTATTTTTTTAAAATCGCTCTATGAGCGGTTTTTTGATAGAATAAGATTATGATTATAGGTAAAGGAGCAGGAATTATCTTAATAGACAATCAAGATAAAGTTCTGCTCCAGCATAGAGATAATAATACTTCATGGTATCCAGGTCACTGGGGAATTTTTGGAGGTCAAATAGAGAAAGGTGAGAATCCAGAGCAGGCAGCTAGAAGAGAAATTAAAGAGGAAATTGGAATAGAGTTAGTAGATTTGAAATTTTTTAAAAAATACGGGCTAAAACGAAGAAAAGGTATTTATAAAGCTTTTTTCTTTACTGCCCCGTTGACTATTTCTGTTGAAAAGCTTAAATATCAGCAAACAGAAGGACAGGATTTAGGTTTTTTTAGTTTTAACGAAATTAAAGATTTAAAAGTTACTGATTTAACAAAGGCAGCACTAAAGGATTTTTTCGAAATATCATAAGTAATCAAAAAGAGAACTAATTTGCTATGAGAAAATATCGCAAACCCCATAGAATTAAAAAGAAAAAACCATTTTTCAAAAAAAAGTATTTCTTCCCAACTTTTTTTGGTTTTGTTTTTTCAATTTTAACAATATATTTATTAATTTTTTCAAGCTTTTTTCAAATTGAAAACATAATAATTTCTGGAAATGAAAAAACTTCAAAACAAAGCATTTTAAAAACAATTGAAGACAAAATTCAAAAAACAATATTTTTTTATTCAACAAAAAGTATTTTTTTAGCTGATATTAATGAAATTAAAAAAACAGCTTTAAATTCATTTCCTCAAATTGGTGAGTTAGAAATTAAAAAAAGCTTTCCTAAAAGCTTAAATGTAATTGTAATGGAAAGATTAGGACTAGCAGTATTCTGCAATAATAATGAGAATTGTTTTTTGCTTGATCAAAAAGCAGTGATTTTTGAACCTTTACTGCAAGAATCTCAATTGCCAAGAATTGAAAAGCTCAACAATGAAAAACAATTTAAACTTGGAGAGCAGGTAATAGAAGAGGATTTGGTTTTAAAGATTTTAAAGATTTTTTCAGTTTTAGCTGAATTAGATGTTAAAGCTAAAAAAGCTTTAATAGTTTCTACTGATAGAATCAATGTTTTAACAGATGAAAACTGGGATATTTATTTTAATCCCCAAAAAGATTTAAACTGGCAGCTGGCAAAATTAGAAGCACTTTTAAAAGAACATGTTTCTTTGGAAAATAGAAATAAGCTTGATTATGTTGAATTAAGATTTGGCGATTTAGCGCCCTTTAAGTACAAATGAGTTATCAATGTGGTAGATAAATATTGATTTTCCTGCTCTGGCAACAGGGTTGTAGCTATCCAGCCACCTGTAATACTGGGTTGGCTGGTCAAAACCATGAACAGGATAACCTTTTCCTCCCTGAAGATGGGTGGCTGAAATAGCAAGCCATCCTTTTTGATTGGGCTCATATCTGTCAATCCCTTCCCATTTATCACCTAAATAATAATCCAGATCTCCTCCTCCGAAATAATCAATCTTTATTCTTTCAATGTTATTTTCTTCAATATATTGAGATAATCTTTTTAAATCCTGGCCCCAGTCATAGTTTGAATCAACCACATGTTTATAGCCATTATCAGCTCCACCAGATAGTTCATTGAAATATGACAAGTAATAAGGGTAAGTGTTTAAAGAAGAAATCATATACCAGCCAAGCAGAACAATTACAAGCCAATTTAAAGCATTTTTAAGCTTTAATGATTGTATTTTTTCAAAGCCATGAGCCAGTCCCAAGCTAACTAAAACATAAGTAAACGGGAAAACAGGAAGAATATGTCTTAAACCAATATTTAAGCTTCCTATAATAGAAGCTGCCCAATAGACCGCAAGAAACATCATCATTGAAAAAGCAGTGAAATTGTTTTGTATGGTTTCTTTAATCCTTACTGTGGTTCTAACCCAGAAAGGCCTTTTTATCACTAAAAGCGTTGAAAGAAGAGAGATTAAAGTGAAGATATGAAAGCCCAATGGAACTTTTAAGAAATATACAACTGGGAAATAATACCACCAGCCAGAAGCTGAAACCATGTTCATAAAGTAAACTGTATTGCCAAAGATTGTTCTTTGGGTTGCCATCATTAATCCCAAGAAATATTGAGCCAAGCTTCTAATAACTGGCTTGTCAGCCATAAATACAACAATATCTCTTAGAGCCGGCATTGGAGAGGATTCCAAAAGCGCTTTTGTATCTGAGAGCTGTTTGGCAACAGGATAATCTAAAACATGGAACTGATATACTGGTAAAATCACAAATATTGTTCCTATCAGGCCAATAAGAACTGAAAGTATCAAGTATTTTAAGAGATTTTTTTTGTTAAACAGAACATAGGTTAAAGTAATGATTCCAAAAAAAGGAAGAAGCAGTATCAAGGAAAACTTCAAAAGCATTGAAAAACCAAAAACAAGACCAGCTAAAATTACATTTTTTGTTGAAGGATTCCTTAAAAACTTAAGCCAGAAATATGTTGCCAGGACAAAGCCTAAAACAGCCCCTACGTCAGTGGTAACCAATCTTCCATGGGCAATGAAGTTAGGTGAGAAAGCAAACAGAATCAAAACAAAAAGAGCAATTTTGCTTCCAAATTCTTTTTTTATCCAATAAAACAAAAACCAGCCTAAAAAAACCAAGGTTATAACCATTGATAATCTTGACCAGAAAAGAATCTGTTCAGGATTGTTGCCTGAATTATACAAAAACTCCCAGCCAAGCAGCCACTGGCCATTAATATCCTCAGTCCAGGAACTAACATCAGTTGGGAAATTAAGGTCTAAAAACATTAAAGGCAGAGCTGCTAAATCCTTTATTAAAGGAGGGTGTTCTGGATTAATTCTGAAATCTTTTTGAGACAGGTAAGAGTAACCGGCTGGTATGTGGGCCAGCTCATCCATTGTTGTTGAATCTCCCTGATAGCTTAAAAAAGCACTGACAAACATTATTGAAAGAAGAGCTAGAGCTATTAGATTGATTGCTCTGTTTGAGATATTAAGATTGTATTTCATAAAACATGACTCCGTTTTGATTATTAATTATTCCACCAGGTGACAAAGTTTTGATTTTTTCAAATAAATCCTTGTCATATTCCATTGGTATGATTACTGATGGTTTTTCAATTTCAATATTCATCAAATCCTTTTCTAATATATAGAAAGAACGGATTTGTTTGTATTTTTTAATTTCAGTAAATATTATTGACTGGGTTGGCATTGGAATTCCATCAGGATAGGGCACTGCTACGCCTGAGACATTAACTATTATAATCTTTTGGGTTTCATCAGACAAAGAATTCAAATAATCTCCTATTTTTTTGTAATTGTAGGAAAATGCGTTTTCTGTTTCAGGATGATTAGCCCAGGTAATAAAGTATTTCTGAAATTGAACAAGAGTTAAAAAAGCAACAAACAACAAACAAATTGCAATAAGCAATTTTTTATTTGTTTTTTTGCTTAACCAATCATGCATCCATAAGCCGCCAATTCCCGCAAAAATGTATGCCACTGGTATTGTTCCTATCATGCGTAAAGCATGGGGGATTTCTTCATAAGTTAAGGCAGCAGGTATAGTCATTGTTAAAAGCCAGGATATTAATATGAAATGAATGGTAAATAATGAATAGTTTTTTTGCTTTAAAGAGTTTATTAGTTTTTTAAAAGAAATGAAGATGCCGATTAAAAATAGGATTCCAATAGGAAAGTATAACTGAGGTGAGCCTGAGAAATTGTGACGCCAATTTGCATCACCATAAAAATTAAATGATGCTAAGTGAATGAGCATGCTTTGTATAAATGCTGTTATTGGATTTTCTTGGGCAAAAACTGACACCTGTCCTGTTCTGCCTAAGAACATTTCAGGATTTTGAACAAAATAAATTAACAAAGGAAAAGCGATAATAACAACAGCTAAAAGAAAATAACTAATATATATGAGCAGTTTTTTTCTTGAGATTTGATCTTTGTAAAGCAAAATAAGGGCCAGTAAAGCAGCTGCTAGAAGCAGCACTGCTAATCTAAAAACACTGTAAGTATAAAAGCCCATTCCAAAAATCATTCCAGCGATTCCTAAATAAAACATTTTTTGTTTTTTAAATCCTTTAATTAGAAAATAAAAGGAATAAAGCAGAATAAAAGGAACTAAAATTGCCCTAAAAGCAATACGGGAGAAATTAATGTGCCAGAAAGAAACAGCCAGGAAAAAACTTGATAATAAAGCAATATTGGTGCCCTGCTCTTCGTATTTTGTACTTAAAGAGAATAATTCTTTAATGAATAGATATAAACCTAAGACTGTAAGAATTCCAATTAAAGCTGGAATTAATTTCAAAGACCAGACAGAAACATTAAAAAGGGAAAAAGCCAGAGAAATGAGCCAGATAAAGAGACCTTCTCTTCCATTGTTTTCAGGATAAACCATTTTATAATCCCCATCTTTTAAACTAAAAAAAGCATCATTTCCATTGATTGCTTCATCAGGATAAAGCCCTTTGGGAATAGAATCCAATTGAAAAAACCTGAAAAATATTGCTAAAGCTATTATTAGCAAAAGAATGTATTGTTTATTTTTTAGAGCCATTTTCTCTTTCTGAAATAAAATATCATAATTACCAGGGTAATTAACATTATTCCAGAAACCTGCCAGAATCCCATTGAAGAATTTGCGAAAGGAAGAGACAGGGGGAAGTTCATTCCCCAGATAGATGCAATAAGAGTTAAGGGTAAAAGGATTACTGAGAATATTGTTAAAACTTTCATTATTTCATTGATTCTTGTTGAGAGCAGTGATTGATTGGTGTCTTCTAAAGCAAGAATTGTTTCTTTATTGGTTTCTAGAGCATTTGACACTCTTTCATAGGTTCCCAAAATATCAGAGAAATAGGGGAGTAATGGTTTTCCAAAAAAATCCAATCCTTCTTTAAGTAATGATTCAATGATTTCTTTCTGGGGTTCAATTATTCTCCAGAAATTAATAATATCAGTTTTAACCAAAGAGATTTCTAAAACCATTTCCTTTTCTTTTCCAGAGAAAATATCTTTCTGGATATTGTCAATTCTTTCATTTATTTTCTCTATTTTTTTAAAGCAGTTTTTCCAGAAAGCGTTTATGATGTAATAAAGCACTTGGCCAGTTCCTTCTGATAAATATGTTTTCTGGGCTTGTCTTTGAAACTTACAGCTGTCAAAAAGTGTTTTTAAAGGAGGAATAACTTTATTATGACTGGTGATTATTGCTTTTTTACTGATAATGATATTTAATTCCCTGGAACTGGTTTCTCTTGTTTCAATATTGTACATTGGGTAATAAAGAACCATAAAAACATAGTTTTTATGTAATTCTGCCCTTGGTCTTGGACTGGGGTTGATAAGCTCATCTAAAATTAAAGGATGAACTCTGAATCTTTTTTTAAGATATTTAATATCGCGCTCGCTTGGTTTATTGATATCTATCCAGATGAATTTTGAGGTTTTAATATCCTGCTTCATAAAAATAATGGTTTTTAATATTAATCTATTTTAATATATTTCAGGAGAAATTGCTAAAATTATTAATTAGCGCTTGACACTATTGACTGCTAAAAGCTATAATACTTTTGAAAGAAAAAGCTATGATCAGTCAAAGACAAAAATCAGTACTGAATGCAATTATCAAAGAATATATTAACTGCGCTCAGCCCATCAGCTCTAAGTTTTTAGAAAAAGGGCATGGTTTTGATGTCTGCCCTGCTACTATCAGGAATGACATGGCCAAACTAACTGAACTGAATTATTTGTCTCAGCCTCATACTTCTGCTGGAAGAGTGCCCACTGATAAGGCCTACAGGTTTTTTGTTGATAGTTTACTGGAAGGAGAGATGTTAGTATTTGAACATGTTTTTGAAATGAAAGATATTTTTCAAGAGCAAAGAAAAGATACATTAAATTTTGTTTCCAAGCTGTTGAAATTTTTATCTGAAACATCATCTAGCCTGGCTATTGCTCATCTTTTTAACAGGGATTTTGTATGGAAAGAGGGCTGGGAGCAGGTATTAAAAGAGCCAGAATTTGAAGAAAAGCAATTTGTTCATTCTTTTGCAGGTTTTTTAGAAAGTTTTGAGAATAACATTAAAGATTTTGAACAGGACTGTGAATTAAGTGTTTTTATTGGCAGTGAGAACCCTTTTAAAATTCATGATTTTACCATCATATCTTCCAACTGCTCTTTTCCTGAAAAAGAAAAAGTAACATTAGCGCTTTTGGGTCCAAAAAGAATGGATTATAACAGAAACATCAGTTTAATGAATTCTTTAACAAAATTATTAGAGGATTTAGATTAATTATGAAAAAGAAAAAAGAATCAGAAACTAAAAAGCTTAAAAAAAAGATTGAAGAGATTGAAAAGCAAAAAAAAGAATATTTAGCCGGTTGGCAGAGAGAAAGAGCAGATTTTATTAATTACAAAAAAGATGAGCTTAAAAAAATTGAAGAACTTATAAAATATGCTAGTTTAGGGATGGTTTTGAAGCTTTTGCCAATCTTAGATAATTTTGATATAGCTGAAAAGAAAATATCAGAAAAAGCAAAAAACAATAAAGATATTAAAGGATTGCTTCAAATTAAAAGCCAGTTCAAAGATTTTTTAAAAAGCAGTGGCATTGAACAAATTGAGGTTTTAGGAAAAAAGTTTGATCCTGCCTATCATGAAATTGTTGAATTAGTAGAGGGAAAAGGGAAAGAATCTGGAGAGATTATTGAAGAAATTCAAAAAGGTTATCTGGTTTATGATAAAATCCTGAGGCCAGCAAAGGTCAAAGTGGTTAAGTAGTCAATAAATAAAAGTTTTTAAAATATTATTATGTCACAAGAAAAACAGCTTAATATTAAAGCGAAAAACGAAGACTTAAAAGGTAAATATTCTAACATGATGCAGGTTTTACATACAAAAGAAGAATTTATCTTAGATTTTTTCTTTGTTTCACCACCTACGGGCGGTATTTTAGCTTCAAGGATTGTAATGAGCCCCAGTCACTTTAAAAGGATGATTAAAGCGCTTCATGAAAATGTTAAGAAATATGAAAAAAGTTTTAATGAGATTGAAGAAGCTAAAGCCCCCGAATCAAACATTGGTTTTAATGCTTAAATAATAAATAAAAAGAAATAAAAATTAAAACAAAAGAAATAAAAACATGAGTAAAATTTTAGGTATTGATTTAGGAACAGCCATAACTAAGATGGCTACAATTGCTCAAGGAGAGCCAAAATGTTTAGAAACAAGAGAGGGTTCAATCTTAATGCCTTCTGTTATTGCATTATCAAAAAACAATGAAAGAATTGTTGGTATTTTAGCAAAAAGACAGGCAATCACTAATCCTAAAAACACCATTCATTCAGTAAAAAGATTTATTGGAAGAAGATTCTCTGATCCAGAGGTTCAGAAAGAACTCAAACGTTTATCTTATGAAACAAGAGAAAGGAAAGATGGTGGCGTTGAGGTAAAGATGGGTGATAAGTGGCACAGTCCAATTGAGATTTCTTCAATGGTACTTCAGAAAATGAAGCTTGACACAGAAGAAAAGCTTGGTGAAAAGATAAAGTCAGTTGTGATTACCTGTCCTGCTAATTTTGATGATTCTCAGAGAACAGCAACTAAAACTGCTGGAGAGATTGCTGGCTTTAAGGTTTTAAGAGTTATTAATGAGCCCACTGCTGCGGCTTTAGCTTATGGTTTGGGCAAGAAAAAAGAAGAAAAAGTAGTTGTTTATGATTTTGGAGGTGGTACTTTTGATGTCACTATTTTAGATCTTGTTCCTGGTGAAAAAGAAGACACAGTAGAGGTTTTAGCAACAGGAGGAGAGGCTCATTTGGGCGGAAATGATTTTGACCGGAACATTATGGATTGGATTGTTGATAAGTTTAAAAAAGCACAGGGGATTGATTTAAGCAAAGACCCGTTGGCTCTTCAAAGATTAAAAGAAGCTGCTGAAAATGCCAAGATTGAGCTTTCTTCAGCCCAGGAAACTGAAATTAATCTTCCATTTATTACATCAGATTCAGCTGGCCCAAAGCATTTAAACTATAAGATTTCAAGAGCTGAACTTAATAATATGAACAGGGATTTAGTTGAAAAATCAATAAACAGGGTGGCTGAAACTTTAAAAGAAGCAAAGCTTAGTAAAAACGATATCAATGAGGTGATTTTAGTTGGAGGAACAACCTTGGTTCCTGCTGTTAAAAATGCTGTTAAAGATTTCTTTGGTAAAAGCCCTAATACTTCAATTAATCCTGAAGAGGTTGTGGCCATGGGTGCTTCTATTCAGGCAGAAATACTCAGAGCCAAAGAAGAGGGTCGTGCTCCAGAAGGTGATATTAAAAGCGTATTGCTTTTAGATGTTTTGCCGCTGTCATTAGGAATTGAAACCTTGGGCAGTGTTCATACAACCATGATTGCAAAAAACACCACTATTCCTACTTCAAAAACACAGGTGTTCTCAACTGCTGCTGATAATCAAACATCAGTTGAAATAAATATCTTGCAAGGTGAAAGACCAATGGCAACTGACAACAGGTCGCTTGGCAAGTTTGTTTTAACTGGTATTTTACCGGCACCTCGTGGTCTGCCTCAGGTTGAGGTTGTATTTGATATTGATGCCAATGGAATTTTAACTGTAACTGCTAAAGATAAGGCTACTGGCAAGACCCAGTCAATTAAAGTTGAGGGTTCAATAGGTCTGTCAAAAGAAGAAATAGAGAAAATGAAAAAAGAAGCAGAGATTCATGGGGAAGAGGATAAAAAGAAAAGGGAATCCATTGAAATTAAGAATGCAGCTGACTCTTTGATTTATACTACTGAAAAAACATTAAAAGATATGGGTGACAAAATCTCAGAAGATACAAAAAAAGAAATTGAACAAAAGGTTGAAGCTTTGAAAAAAGCAAAAGAAGCTGATAATATAGATGACATAAAAACTAAAACTCAAGAATTATCTCAAACAATTCAAAAGATTGGTGCTGAGATTTACAAAAAAGCAGCTGAAAAGAAAGAACAGCCAAAACAAAAACCTGAAGCAGAAGAAGGAGAGTATAAGGAAAAAAAGTAAATAAGCCTATATGTCAAAAAATTATTACAAAATTTTAGGTATATCGCAGCAGGCCTCTCAGTCAGAAATTAAAAAAGCTTATTACAAACTAGCTCATAAGCTTCATCCTGACAAGGGCGGAGATGGAAACCAGTTCAAGGAAATAAATGAAGCATATAAGGTGCTGTCTAATAAAGATAAAAGAGCTCAGTATGATAAGTTTGGCAGAGTTTTTGATAAGGGAACTGGTCCTGGATTTGATTTTCAATGGAGCTGGGGTAAGCCAGGGGCTGGTTTTGATTTTAACATAGAAGATTTAAGTGATTTAGTTGAAGAAATGTTTGGCTTTTCAGGTCCTTCAAAAAGAAAGGATTTTAAAAGAGGCTCCAATATTAAAATAGACATAGAGCTGGCTTTAGATGAAATCTTAAAAGGAACAGAAAAAGAGATAACTCTTTTAAAGCAGACACCATGCTCACGCTGTCAGGGAATCGGCGCTGAACCAGGGACAAAAGTTGTTGAATGTTTTTCCTGCAGGGGAACTGGCCATGTCCAAGAAGTTAAAAAAACATTCTTTACTTCTTTTACCAGATTTATTATTTGTCCTGAGTGTTCTGGTGAAGGTTACAGGCCTGAGAAGCCCTGCAATGTCTGCAGAGGCGAAGGAAGAATAAAAGGAAAGGAGGATATTAGAATCTGGATTCCAGCTGGTATTGATACAAACCAGATAATCAGGGTTGAAGGAAAAGGAAACTCTGGCAGAAAGAATGGGAAACCAGGAGATTTGTTTGTAAGAATTTTTGTTAAAGAAGACAATGTTTTTCAAAGAAAGGGTGATGATTTGCATGTTTCAATTCCAATCCTATTTTCTCAGGCAACTTTAGGAGATGATATTGATGTTCCTACGTTAGAGAGGAGTGATATTTTACTTAAGGTCCCAGCTGGCACCCAGTCAGGAAAAGTTTTCAAAATTTCAAAAAAAGGAATACCTCATTTTTCAGGCAGAGGAAGAGGTGATTTATATGTGGAATTAGCTATTAAAACTCCTAAAAAACTAACTAAAGAACAAGAAGAGCTTTTAAGGAAATTACGTATTGAAAAAATATAGTTTTTTGGTATTGTTAGTCTAGATTTGCCCCCATAGCTTAATGGTAAAGCAGTGGCCTTTTAAGCCATTGACGAGGGTCCGATTCCTTCTGGGGGCACTGTTAAAACAAGAGGTTTAAGCCACTTGTTTTTTAGTTTGAATAGGATTATCCTATCCTAAAAACTTGGCTTTGTCAGAATCTTGCCTCTTTTAACTCTTAAATGTTAAAATAATCTAAGGTTAATAATATTAACATTAGCAAAAGCTTTTGATTAGAAATTTATTTCTAATAATGAGCTTTCAGCTAATTTAAAAACATGAACAAAAACAAAACACAACAATTATCACTAATATTAAGCGTTTTATTATTATCATTATTAACTGCTTTTCTTGTTCTTGCTTGGACTGATGCTCCTGAGATTCCGCCAGGATGTCCTTCAGAGTATCCAGGCTGTGATGCTCCAATAAATATTGGTCCTGCTGACCAGACCAAAAGCGGAGGATTAGAAGTAAATTTCCTGTCAGTAAGCTCAGCTGACAGTGATAAGATTAAGTTTTTTGGAACCCAAGTTAGTCCTCATACTATTTGGCTAGGAGATAGTAAGGGAATAAGATTCTGGGATGACGTCAATGGAGAATTAATGAGAATTACTAATACTGGCAATGTTGGCATCGGGACGACAAATCCAAGAACTGATACAAAGCTTGATGTTGCAGGTGCAATTGGTGTAAGCAGACAAGGGATTGGTGGAAACTATAATTCAGCCCAAGTCCAAGGTATCTGGTCAACAGCACCTAATTATAAGATAAGTACTGCAGATAATGATTTTGGTAGTCAGTATGGTATTACCTATGCTCATACTGATGCAGGAACTTCAGGGTCGAAAAAACCTATTGTTAATTGGGGGCATCAGATATTGTTTACAAGTAGTGGAACTAGAAATGCTTCCATTTCTCTAACCTATGGACATGCTTATTTTGCTGGTAACGTAGGAATAGGAACAACAAATCCAGAACAGAAGCTTCAAGTTGCAGGTAATATTGTTATGCAGGGTGGGGGATACTTAGACGATGACACAATTATGGGAGAATACAACGATGACTGGATCAGGCTTAATGGTTATATTGAACTGCATTCTAATACCGATTCCTATGGCATTGTTCTTCGTGATAAAGATACAAGTAGTTATTTCGGAATTACTCAAGTAGGAGGTAATAGTTATTTGACAGATTCCAGTTCATACAGCAACTACTTTCTTAGAGGAAATGGGCCTGATGTACATATCCGGGATGACCTTACGGTGGGGGATGATATTACAGTTAGTGGTAATATTATTGCTACAAACAATATTTTTTCTAATTGTTCATGGGAATGCGCAGGAGGAGAGTATGATACAGGAACATTTACTAATATTTGTAATTCTAATAAGGTTGCAACTGGGATTAGAACTAAAAAAGCAGTGCGTGATTGGCTTGGGCTGAAATCTTATTATGTCTATAATGTTTGTGTTTATTGTTGTGAGCTTTAATAAAAAAAAGACCTCATGATGAGGCTATATTAAGCTTTACGACTTTTGCTGGCGACTGGAAGCATGTTACAAACATGTTTCCATTAGCGTCAAAGATGATTTCATTTGCGTCATTGAATCCACTAGGTAATTGGATTACACTGATAAGTTCAAATTCATTGTTGAATTTGATTATTGTTCCTGGGTTGCCTGTATATGCTGCCCACAAAAATCCATCGTTTTGAAATACGCCATAGCACCGGATTGTTCTTTGGGTTGACACTGGGATATATGTTAGGTTGTCAAATATTTTATAAAGAAACGATACAGCGCCGAGGTGCTGATTTTCTGAACCCACATACAATGCATCATCAAGATAAGTCATGTCGTCAGTCACCTTTTTTTTCATAGTAACTGATTCGTATTTTTCAGGATTTTCTGGATTTATCCTAAATATTATAGTGTTTCCTAGGATAAGGGAGGGACAGGAACCCCATAAATATCCATTGCCACTGGTTAATGCGTGAAACTGGTTGCCCGTTGGATAATCATAGATTATATAACTGTAATCGTTAATATTTATTTTTGCTATTTTTCCAACGCCACCTCCAGCCCATAAATAGCCAAAGTCATATAGGAGTGAACCTCCATGACTCATTTCCTTAATTTCAATGGTTTTCTCTACTTTTAAGTTGTCAGGATTTATCTTAATGACTTTTGTCGGACCATTGTAAATGATTACAAAGATAGAACCGTTTGCTTCAATAATATCTTCGCCATCATTTCCATCTAGGAGTATTTTTTCATACTCCAGCGTATCAGGATTCATTTTTATAACCCTGGCTGGATTGGTTCTCGTTGAAAACCATAATGAATTATTATAGTATTCTGAACCATGAATTTGATTATCTCCATTCTTGAGAGTAATTGTTTCAAAGTTTATTTCAGGACTTTGTACAGAATCAAAATCCAAAAAAATCGATGGTTGTTCATAAGTCAAGAATAATGGTAAGGAAATAGCAATTATAACAAGAAAGATTACAGGAGTTGCATAGGGAACCCATTTCATTTGTTTAATTTTAATACTCATTTTATCACTTCTAATCCATATTTTGTTTTAATGTTCTTTATTATATTTCATCACATATTACAGGGCCTTGTCAAGTCAAGAAATGGTTAAAATTGAAATAAACAGTAAAATGCTTGGGGTTGTTAGGTCTGCTAAAGAATAGTATAATTGGCATAGGTAATATCTATCTTTAGATTAATATGAATCTTTCGAAAAAAAGAAAACTTAATTTAGTTGTTTTAGTATCTTTCATTCTCATTAGCTTTGGAATTGGTGTTTGGTTTGGAAGAATTCAAATTATATGTGATGTTTGCCCGCCAGAAGATGTTAATTTCTCTCTTTTCTGGCAAGCTTATCAAAAGATTCAAGAGAAATTCGTGGACAAAGACAAAATCAATACCCAGGAAATTATTTACGGAGCTATCTCAGGAATGGTGAAGTCATTAGATGATCCTTATACAGTGTTTTTTTCTCCTCAAGACACAAAAAGATTTGTTGAAGATGTAAAAGGTGTTTTTGAAGGAGTGGGAATGGAGATAGGTATTAGAAAAGGACAGCTTCAGGTTATAGCTCCTTTAGAAGGCACTCCAGCCCAAAGAGCAGGATTATTGGCAGGAGATAAGATACTGAAAGTTGATGATACTCTAACAGCTGATATTACAATTGAGGAAGCTGTTAATCTGATAAGAGGCCCAAGAGGAACAGATGTAGTTTTAACAATTTACAGAGAAGATTGGCAGGAATCAAAAGAAATTACAATTACAAGAGGAGTTATAGAGGTTCCTTCTTTAAGATGGGAGCTTCTTGAAAATGACAGCATTATTTATTTGAAACTGTATCAATTCAGCCAGAAAGCAGGTTTTGATTTTAGAAGAGCTGTTATTGAGATTGTTGATACTCCTGCTAAAAAAATCATTATAGATTTAAGGAACAACCCAGGTGGCTATTTAGAAATAGCCCAGGATATTAGCAGCTGGTTTTTAAAGGAAGGAGAATTAGCTGTGATTGAAGAATTTGCTGACGGAGCTAGAATAGAGTATAAGGCTAATGGCAACCCTGTATTTTTAGACTATAAGATTGTTGTTTTGATTAATAAGGGTTCAGCTTCAGCTTCTGAAATAATGGCAGGAGCTTTAAGAGACAACCGTAATGCCCAGCTAATAGGAGAAAAATCATTTGGCAAGGGTTCAGTTCAAGAGCTGGTTGAATTAAGAGGAGGCTCCAGTTTAAAAATCACAATTGCAAAATGGTTGACTCCTAAAGGCCATCTTATAACAGGAGTTGGACTAGAGCCTGATATTGAGGTTAAAATGACTAGTGAGGACTATGAGCAGGATAAAGACCCGCAATTAAATAAAGCTATTGAAGTGCTTAAAACTCTGTAGTAAACTAATCCTGTAAATATATGCGTATTATACTTTTAAAAGACATCGAGAATCTGGGCAAGAAAAATGAAGTAAAGGAAGTTAAAGATGGTTATGCAAGGAACTTTTTAATACCAAAAGGATTAGCAAAAATAGCAACAAAAAAAGCTATAGAACAATTAGAGTCAGAAAAAGAATTAGAGGCCCAAAAAGCAGAAGAAGATCTCCAAAAGGTTCAAGCTCTTATTGAGAGCATTGAGGGAAGAGAGTTTATTATTACAGTTAAGGTTGGTGATGAAAACCAGCTTTTTGAGTCAATAACTGAGCAGAAAATCCATGAAGCCTTAAAACAATCAGGTTTTGATGTGAAAAAAAACCAGATTGAAATTAGTGAGCCTATTAAAGAGCTGGGAGAGTTTTCAGTTAAAATTAAGTTTGAGCATAATTTAGAAGCCCAAATCTCAATAATAGTAGAAGAAGAGAAAAAATAAATGCCAAGATTTATTTTTGTTGCTGGCGGAGTAATGTCTAGCATCGGAAAAGGCATGAACAATGAACCCTGTTGAACACGGGGAAGTTTTTATTAAAACTTGTATTAGAAAAACATAATTGTGGCAATTAGAGGATTAATTCAGTTTCTCAAAAAACATCAGGATGATATAGTATTATTTATTGGCGTTATTTTAATCTCTTTACTTTCTTTTGCTGTTGGCTATATTATAGCTAAAGAACAGTTAAAAGAGCCATTAAGAATTGAATATGAACAAGAATCAAAAAACAGCTATTATTGGAGCAGGAATCACAGGGCTTTACTTGGCATGGAAGTTGTCTCAGAGAGGCTTTAGAATAACTGTTTTTGAAAGAAAGAAAGATATTGGCAAGCAGTCATGCTCAGGTCTTTTTTCAGAAAGGATTTTGGATTTTATTCCTGAAGCTAAAAAGCTGATTAAAAATAGAATCAAATATGCTGTTTTGCACTTTCCGAAAAAAAGCCTAAAGATTAAGTTTTCAAAAACATTCTTTGTAATTAATCATCATGAATTAGATAGATTAACAGGTTTCTTGGCAGAAAAATCAGGAGCAAATATTGTTTTAGGCAGTTCTGTTAGCTCTTTTCCTGATGGCTATGATAAAATAATAGGGTGCGATGGAGCAAATTCCAAAATTAGAAGATTATTGAATTTGAAAGAACCCCGGTTTCGTTTAGGAATTCAAGGTTTTATCTCTAAAAAAGATTCTTCAGATTTTGTTGAAACCTGGCCAACAAGATCAGGGTTTTTATGGAAAATACCCAGAGGCAGAGAAATAGAATATGGGATTATTGAAGAAATTGATAAAGCTAAAAATATTTTTGATGAATTTTTTAAAAAAAGAAAGATTAAATTTAAAAGAATAACTTCAGCTTTAATTCCCCATGGCCTTATTGTTTCTTCAAATTCAAGGGTTACACTTTGTGGTGATGCAGCAGGATTAACAAAACCATGGTCAGGAGGGGGAGTGATCTGGGGATTGATTGCATCTGATATTCTGTTGAAAAATTTTCCTAATTTCTTAAAATATAAAAAGGGAGTGGAAAGATTTTTCCTGCCAAGAATTAATTTTTCAAAACTAGCCACAAGATCAGCATATTTCCTGGGTTTTAATATGCCCTGGCTTTTACCAAAAAATTTTAAAATAGAAAGTGACTTTTTATTATAATATATGAAAAAAATTCCCAGTCATTTAGGCATTATTTTAGACGGCAATAGAAGATGGGCAAAAGAAAAAGGCCTCTCTGCTTTTGAAGGTCATAGAAAAGGATTAGATAAGATTAAAAAAGTGATAAGTTGGTGTAAAGAAAAAGGAATTAAAACCCTGACCCTTTTTGTTTTTTCCACTGAAAATTGGAAAAGGCCTAAAAAAGAAGTTAATTACTTGATGAAGTTGGCTGAGAAAATGGAGTCACATTTTAGCGAAGCTGTTAAACAAAATATTAAGTTAAGGGTGATTGGTCAGCGTGATAAACTGCCGATAGCAGTACGAGCATCAATTAAGAAAATAGAGAACTTAACTAAAAACAATAATGAAATGACTTTAAACTTTGCTTTGAGTTATGGAGGAAGAGCAGAGATTGTGGAAGCCATTAAAAACATTATCAGGCAGAAAGTAGATGTTGATAAGATTGATGAGAGTTTGATTTCTAGAAATCTTTGGACTTCTGATCTGGATTTAATCATCAGAACAGGCAAAGAGCAGCGCATTTCTAACTTTTTAATCTGGCAGGCTGCATATAGTGAACTTTATTTTTTTAAAAAATACTGGCCTGATTTTAACAAACGTGACTTGGACCAGGCAATTTCAGAATATGCAAGAAGACAAAGAAGATACGGAAAGTAGCTGTTTGTTTCAGCTTATATTTGGGGCTGGTTTAGAGCCAGTTTTTTTTATTTAAAATAGACAAAAACTTCTTAAAAACTTAAAATAAGAACCATGAAACACTTCGTGTTTCAGAACCTTGACTCTACGAATTAAGAACCTCGTAATTAATTTCACTCCAGGGCAAGTTTTTCTTTCTGTTCTTTTTTTAGGCATATTGTTGTGTTAAAATAGTACAAACAAGTATATATAAACAATTTATTAACCAAAATTAGCAAAAGCTTTTGATTAGAAATTTATTTCTAATAATGAGCTTTCAGCTAATTTAAAAACATGAACAAAAACAAAACACAACAATTATCACTAATATTAAGCGTTTTATTATTATCATTATTAACTGCTTTTCTTGTTCTTGCTTGGACTGATGCTCCTGAGATTCCGCCAGGATGTCCTTCAGAGTATCCAGGCTGTGATGCTCCAATAAATATTGGTCCTGCTGACCAGACCAAAAGTGGAGGATTAGAAGTAAATTTCCTGTCAGTAAGCTCAGCTGACAGTGATAAAATTAAGTTTTTTGGAACCCAAGTTGATCCTCATACTATTTGGCTAGGAGATAGTAAAGGAATAAGATTCTGGGATGATATTAATGGAGAATTAATGAGAATTACTAATACTGGCAACGTTGGTATTGGGACAGTAGCTCCAGAGGCAAAATTAGATATTGCTGATGCTGGCACTTCAGCAGGAGCTCAATTCTTAAGAATGGGAGATGATACATTTCTTACAGATATTGATACGGCTAATACTTTGGGAATTTATGGTATTCAAAATGATACCCAAGCCCATATAAAACTTGGCTCTTCAGGACCGATTATATCAGGATATGCTGGTAATGTCGGCATTGGTGATTCAACGCCTGATTATACGCTCGATGTTGCAGGCACAGTAGGATTAGATGACGACCTTACAGTGGGTGGTGGAGATATAACTGGGAAGAATGGTGAATGGATAGATATTGGAGAGGCAGAAGCTGATTCAGTGCAGATTTCAAATCATCTTGTCATCGGTGCGAATGATACGATTGATGACGATACATCTATTGGAGGAACTGCAGATGATTGGATTTCTTTAAGTGGATATATTGAAATGAGGTCTAATACTGATAGCTATGGAATAGTTTTAAGAGATAAAGACACATCAAGCTATTTTGGTATTACACAGGTTGGTGGTTATAGTTATTTGACTGACAGCAGTAGTTATAGTAATTATTTTTTAAGAGGAGGCGGGGCAAACGTTCATGTCAGGGGTGGTATAAGCATGGGTGCGCAAACTAGATATTATTCTCTTGCTCCATCTGATTTTACTGCCAGATATCCTTCCACAGACATGCACACAATAAATCCGAGTCGCGTTGAAGCTGATTGGGATGGTATATATTTTTCTGCTCCTGTTCACTTGCCTCATGGTGCTGTGGTTACAGGAGTTAAAATATATGGAGATGCTAGCGCTGCCGCTGAATGGATGTATATGAAAAGAGAGGACAGAGGGACAACTTCTTATGGTATGGCTTCAGCACATATAGGAACCCTAGACGCAAGCATAAGCTATGCTACAATTGATAATTTAAATTATTCTTATGTAATTTCTACAAGTAGTTTTGATAGAGACGATTATATATATGGAGGTTATGTTAGATATACTATTACTTCTCCGTATCCTTAATTTTTGTTTTTTTTATTGCTTATATTTATAAAAGATTTTTAATTGGATGGTTTAGTTAAAATATTGTGATGCATTATTGTTTTAATTGGTTAATAGAATTAAGAAAAGAAAAATTAGTGAAATAAAAAAAAACAGCTTTTAGACTGTTAATATTAACTCTTTTAAAAACATCGAAAGCTTTCTTAATCCTTTTATTACTGTAATTCCTATTAAAGGGAAACCACCGAAAATTAAGAGTGTTTTCCAAATTCTTTTCAAATAGATTTCCCACCCGGGACTAGGGTAAAAAATATACCAGAGCACCTCTAACATTACAAGAATACTTAAACTTGTAATGATTATTATTTCACCACTGATAAAATTTTTTAAATAATTATCTTTATCAGCTTTTTGAAATCTTTTGCTTTTTTTTAGCAAAAGGGAGGCTGGTAGAAATCCGATCACACTATAGCTTAATCCTGCCACTATTCCCATCATTGGTCCTGCTATCAAAGCAACACTAATTTGGTCAAGAGAATTAAGAAAAGTGAACCCTATCTGTCTTTGGGTTAATACTCCTATTATTCCTTGGATTGTGTAAGATATAGCCCCTCCGATAATAATACTAATTACTGGTAGAAGAGAAAGGGATGTTTTCAAACTTTCTTCTTTATCTTTTGAGTTCAAATTTATTATAACCTCTTTCTTTTTAAGTGCTTTATCGTATTTTAATATTATTTATAGATTTGTCAATAGCCTGTACTAGTTCATATGATATCCTCCACTTAGGTACTTTAAAATTCTATGAAAGGAAGATATTCTGGAGCCATAGGAATTTATATTAGTTTTTCAGCATCAAGGGTTTTCCGAGTGCTGTTGCTAATATTTATAAAAAATTTTTAATTTGGTGGTTTATGAAATATTGTAATGTATTATTGTTTTAATTGATTTATTATTTCTATTGAAAGTATTAAAATAATAAGGATTTATTAAAAAAACAATACATTTTTCAGTTTATTGTTCTGTCGGTGATTATTCTTTCTTATAACGTCTTTTTTTATTACAGAAACACAGAAAATTTAAGTATGGGGATAAACTTGGCTTATCGTAAAGTATAAATCATAAATTCTAAATTTTGGATTTCGTGCTTCAAATTTGTTTGGAACTTCGTATTTCGTACATATTTGGTTATTCATTGAAAATTGGAAATTGTGAATTGAAAATTAAGTTGGACGGGCTAATCCTGTCCAACTTTAGTTTATTTAAAATAGACAAAAACTTCTTAAAAACTTAAGATAAAGGATTACTATGAGTAAAGTATCGAAAATAATAGTTGAGAGTGATTTAAAGAATTCAATTGCAAAAGCAGTTAAAGAGATTGGCGGGTTTGAAAAATTTGTTAAGAAAGGAGAAACAGTGTTATTAAAACCTAATTTTAACACTGCTGATCCGGCTCCAGCATCAACTAGTTTAGATTTTTTAAAAACTGTTGTTGAACTCACTTATGATTGTGGAGCTAAGATTGTAATGATAGGAGACTCTTCTACCATGAGCTTAAAGAGAAGCGTTTAAGGGTCTAAACTACATTCCTTTCAATATAGAAGTCAAAGTTTAACTTTGGCTTTTTTTGTTATGTGGTAAGATGAAAATGGATACTAAATACTTGAGAATAAAAAGGGGCAATTCTGACTATTCTCAAGTAATAGTATCCAACAGAATTGCTCCTTTTTGTGTCGTTGTGTAGTTTGTGCTTTTAAGAAGATTAAAATAATTCACAACAAATGGCAGAGCTACAAGAATTATTATTTACAAAACATCTAAAAGATTTTGATAGTTATATCAGGTTTAGAAGCAGAATGGCCAAATTCAAAACACCTTTGTATAACCAAGCCGAAGACGTGGCTCAAATGATACGTATTAAATTATGGCGAAGATACCCATATTTTTTAACAAAGTGGCGTGGTAGTTTCTCAATGTGGGGTAAGGTTCTGATAAGATGTTTATTTTGGGAAATAGCACATAAAGATAAAAGAGAAATTTTATATCATAATGACGGACTGGGAAGACGCAGAGATACATTAGATAGCCAGTTTGAGAGAGCTAAATCAAAAGCAAAGGGAGGTGATAGCGAGGGTGGAGATAATTATTATGAAAACTTAGGAGATGAGAATCGTTGGTTAAAAGATTTAATCTGTGAGATAGACTTCAAACGAGCTTTAGTTTTAGCAAATATAAAAATAGAATATCTTGAAATCTTATATCTTAGAAGTCTGGGATATAAAATTAAAGAAATTGCTGAAGCAAAGAAAACAACAAAAGGCAGGGTAAGAGGAATTTTGGAAAGGGTAAGAGCCAAGATAACAAAGTCAGGTTTTAATTGCCGATTAGAATTAACGCCTGAGCAAATGGAAAAAAGGAATCAGAGAATTTGTCAATTATACTTTTTTAACAAAGTGCCGATAGTAAAAATCCAAGAGCAATATGGTTTTAAAAACAGGATATATCAAATTTTAAACGCTTCAAAATAATTATGGAAAAAGATAAATTATTAGCAAGAGCCAAAACATCAGAAAGAAAAGTCAAAACATCAGAAAGAAAAGCTAAGACATCAGAAAGAAAAGCTAAGACACAGAAAAAAAGAATGTTAAGAATCTTTAAAGAAAGGGCTTCTAAAGTAGACCCAAAAAACTTTGGGTTTCATAGTCTAACTGGAGAAATTTATAAGCATATGGAAAAAGAAGACTTTGAAAAATCAAAAGAAATTCTAAGTATTGACAAAGATTAAGGCCTAGGGTAAGGTAAAAGAAGATTGACAATTTAATAAAGAATCTACAACTCATTTGAGTTAAGGATATTCTACCAGTAGGTATCTCCTTGTTAAAAGGTGAGAGAGAACCAAAGACCAATAATGGTCAGAGGTTCTTCTTTTTTTTAAATCTCAACCATAGTCGGTTGAGAAATTTTTTTTATGTCCAAAATTATGTTTATATGTCATCAAAAGCGTTAATGTTAATTAAATACGGAATAGATAAAGATTTTTTGATGACATTTAAAAATGTCTTTTTTTATTATGAAAATTACTGAAGTCATTGTTAATTTAGTCCCTGAAGAAGCCAGTTTAATCGGATTTGCGTCTGTTCAGCTGGATAAGGTTTTAACTATCAGAACAATAGGAATCCACAAAAGAAAACTCACTTATTCAATCTGTATGCCGACAAGGAAGATATATAAAACTGGTGAGCTGATTCCTTATGTTTCTGTTTCTCCTGAATTACAAGAGCAGATGAGGTTGGCGGTAATCAAAAGAATAAAAGAGGTTGGTTATTTTGATTTTAAAATTAAAAAAGATAATGAAAAAAAATAAATTGAAATTAAAATATATCTACGAATCAAATTCAGAGGCCTTAAATAATGCTCTTGATTTAATGGCAGATGATTTTAGAAAAAATATCAATAAATATAGTCAAAAACTAAAAAAGGTCAAAAATCAAAGCATTAGGTTGGGTTCTAATGAGTTAAAAATTAAGAGTTGATGTAATAGATGAACAAAGAAACAAAAGAAAAAGTTTTAGAAAGGGTCAAATCTCTCTCTAAATTAAAAGAGAGCTTAACCAACAAAAAAGATAAAGAAAATTTATCTTACATATTAGATTTAGTTTTGGAAGAGATTGTTGAAAAAAATGAAGAGGAATAATTAACTAGGAGATTGTGGTCTGGCAGGTGTCGTAGTTCAATCCTTGCCACTTGCCAGTCCATAGTCGCAAGGATTATGGAAGGTTATATCAAACTTTACAGAAAAATTAAGCAAAATCCATTATGGAGGGAAGAACGATTTAGCAAAGCACAGGCCTGGATTGATTTACTCTTACGAACAAATTTTCAGGATAGTGTATGGGAAATTCACAATAGGAATATCAAAGTAAAACGAGGTTCTTTTATAACATCACAAAGAAAATTAGCAAAAGAGTGGAAATGGTCAGTAGGAAAAGTCAATTATTTTTTAGCCGAATTAGAGCAAAAAAAGATGATAAAAAAGGTTGTTTATCATAATAAAAAGATTGAACACGGAATTGAACACGGAACTGAACACGGATATACCCTCGTTTTAATCTCAAATTGGGACAAGTATCAACCAAAAGTTGAACACGGAAAAAACAGCAAAGTTGAAACAGACAAGAAGGTATATAACAAGAAAGAGAGAGAGAGAGAAGAATACTCTCTCTTTAAAACCTTCTTTACCAATAAGATAAACCAAGAGTTAGGAATTAAACCTTCCCTGAACAAAAGAGATAAGGAAGCATATCTCTCTTTCTTAGAAGAATACTCTGATAAGAAAGCCAGGGATTTGGTTGATTACTATTTTGAGTCAAATTTGGGTAATAAATTTAGATCTTTAGCTACAATCCTTCAACCATTCGTGATTAACGCCTGGTTAAAAGAGAGAAAAGCTGAAGAAGAAAATTATGAATAAGGCAGTAAAAAAAATTAAAGAACACCAATCTGATTTATTGGTAGAGGAAGATAAATTAAAAGAACTTGAAGTTTTAGGTGGTTATGAGGGAGATGACAGGATTGTTTCTTCTGATGAGATGAGAAAAAGATTAGAGAAAATGGAATCTTTACCAAAGTTCTCAAGCAAGATTAAAAATTTAGATACTTTACTCGGAGGAGGGTTCAGACCAGGAGAACTTATCACTATTACTGGAATCACTAAATCGGGTAAATCTACATTTGCCAGGACTCTTTGTTCAAACTTTGTGGCCAATGATATAAATTCTGTTTATTTTTCTTATGAGGAAACTGAGAGAGAGTTATTAGAGAAATTTCCAAAACCATACCCAATTTTTTACCTGCCAAGAAAATTATCTTCTGCTTCAACAGATTGGATTCATAATAGAATAGGAGAGGCAAAGGCAAAATATGGCACTCAAGCAGTATTCATTGATAATTTAGATTTCTTATTGAATAAAGAGATTTATAAAAGGCACGGCAACCTTGCTGACTTGATTAAATTTGTGGTGGTGGATTTGAAAAACACAGCAAGATATTGGGAAGTTTCTATTTTTCTAATGGCTCATACAACTCAGGAAGGCACAAGAAGAGGCATTGAATTGGGGGACATAAAAGGCAGTGCCAGTATTGGTCAGACCAGCGACTTTGTATTCGTGGTCAAAAGGTTGTTAGAAAAGGAAACAAAACTACCTGGTATTCAAACAGAGGTAAAAATTATTGCTAATAGGAGAACAGGGAGAGTTGGCAAGTTCAGACTAATTTTTGAAGATAATTATTTAAAAGAATATGAAAAACCTAATTTGTAATAAACACACTTATAGATTGGCTCAACAAAACCTGTTGCTGTCTTTAAAGAAAACTTATTTAGATATTCAATATGCCCTTTTAATCGCAGAAGTAAAAGGGGAAAAGAGAGAGAGATTTAATAAATTTATAAAAGAAACAGGCCAGAACTATCTTAGTGCTAAGGATTATCTTATCAATTCAATCAAAAACGCCTGTTAGAACGCAATCTAATGTGTAAAACCAAACAGCAATAAAACAATGCCAAGAAGAAATCTTACAAATAAGCAAAAGTGTGTCCTTGATTTAGAAGCCAGAGGCATTGATAGAAATGACGCTGTTTTACAATGTTATGACGCAAAAGACAGAGCCAATGCTTATCAGATTGGTTTCAAATTAAGCAAACACGAACTATATCAAAAAGAGTTGAAGAAACAAAAGGATTTGGTTGAACTGATTAAGTTAGATGAAGGCAAGAAATTCGCAGATATATTAAGGGAACTAATAAAGCCAAGAGAAGTCGCAAATATATTAAAAGAACTGATTAACAGCAGTGATACAAGAGCCAAACTTCAGGCAGTCCAAGAATATAACAAAGTCTTATCTCACTATCCTGACGCTAAGGTTGGAATATACAGGGATTATGAAAAAGAGAGAGAGAGGATATTAACAACACCAGACCTATTAAAGCTCCCTGAAACAAAAGAACCAGTAATAGAACAAGGAAAAACCGCTAAAGAAGAAAGAAAGTAATAAAGAGAGTATTAACTAATAAGAGTATTACTTCTAATACTATCTAATGGTATCTAATGGTATTTACTTCTAATGGTATCTAATGAGTAGGGTTCTAATGCTTCTAATGGTATTCAATCATCACGCACACTTACCAGTCCTGACAGATAAAATCCATATTATAACACACCGATATATCAAGAAATCCCCCTTAAAAGACCCACAACCTTGTCAAGTATGCTATTTTACGAACAAATAATGTCGGTTTATCTACATTGTGCGACCTTAATCAAGTTTATAGGGGGGATATGCTTTCCGAGTAAGATTCCTGTATATATATATTATTATCTACCTACCCAATTTTATTAAATATGACAAAATGAAAATAATATCTGATTCATTATTACAAAAAAAGATTGGCTTTACTCCCCACAAGTTCCAACAGCAGATTTTAGACGCTTATGATTTAGGAAAAAGAGAGATTGTGGTTTCAGCAGGGGTTAGAAGCGGAAAGTCAATGATTTCTGCTTATCTTCTTTTGAGGGAGCTGTTAAGCAACAATAAATCTTTATGTGTTATCTCCCCCTCTTATGAATTAACAGAAAGGGTTTTGGAATATATTAAAAAATGGTTGCCAAAAGTATTGTCTTCTTCTCCAAGTTTTAAAATGCGACCTTTTCCTAAAATAGTTCTTAACTGGGGAGGAGGTAAAAGTTTCTTAGAGGGCAAGTCAGCAGAGAACCCAACAGGAATCTTAGGTCAGGAATATGACCTCGTTGTAGTTGATGAGGCCTCAAGAATCCCAAGAGCTGTTTATGAAGAATATATTTTTTCAAGACTGGTTTCAAAAAAAGGAAAAGTTGTTTTAATATCAACGCCATTAAAAAAAGACTGGTTTTATGAATTATGGATAAATGCCAAATCTGATAGTGCTTCTTTCCAATTCAGGACACAGGACAACCCCCATAACCCAAACGTTTTAGAAGAAGTAGAGAGAGCCAGAAAAAAACTGCCAAGAATAATCTTTGAAAGGGATTTTATGGCCGTATTCTCAGATGAGATAACATCTATTTTCAGGAACGTCAGAGATTGTATTAGCGGAGGACTGCCAAGAAAGAAAATGTTTAACCATTCCCATATCGGAGGACTGGATTTGGCGAAAGAAGAAGATTTTACAGCTTTCGTAATCGGAGACAAAATTTCTAATGAAATTGTTTTTGTTGATAGGTGGCAAAAAATACCTTACCCTGCCCAGAGGCAAAGAATTTTAAAGATTGCCAAAGATTATTCTCCCTGCCGAATTATAATTGATTCAAGGAATATCGGCAGTATGATGAGTGATGAATTAAGGCGAGAGGGCGTATCAGTTCAGGACTTTACAGCAGTCGGCACAATATCTAAGGACTGGAAGAAAAGGGGTTCTAAAGAAAAGTTGGTTGAAAAGACAATGAACTTCTTTGAGGCAAAAGAAATATCAATTCCAAACCATACTGCTTTGTTAGACGAACTCTCCTCATACTCTTACAGACTTAGTGATTTCGGAAATATCAGATATGGTTCTCCTGTTGGTTTAAAAGATGATTTAGTTGATGCCTTAATGCTCTGCTGTTGGGGTTTAAGAGCCAAGAAGATGAGTCCTGAAAGGGTTAAAAGGATTTGGCAACAAAGAGATAAATTAGCAGAAGCAAAAGCTATCTCTCGGCAAAGGTGGAAACAATATACTTAATTTTATGAACATAGACCAAAGAATAAAACAATTATTAAAAGAAAGGTTAGCAGAAGAAAAGGAAGAAAAGGAAAAAAAAGAGCTGACCAATTATCAAAAACAAATGATTGCCAGGGCAAAGGATAATTTAGAATTTGAAAGGCACAGGATAGAACGAGATAAAAGATTATTTCCTAAAAAGAAAAAAGCTAAAACTCGCTGTGAATACTTATGAAAAAACTTATCAAACACCCTTTTATAGACATTACTCCACAACAACTTGAAGCGATGTCAAGAAAAGAACGCAATGACTATTTAACTAAGATTGGTTGGAACGTTAAAAGTCCAAACAAAAAGGCCGAACCAATTATTAAAATAAAACCTAAAAACTATGGTTGAAATTGATTCAAAAGACTTACCCAAAACAGACAAAAGGTTTCAAGAGGAAAAAGCAGAGGCCAGAAGAAAACTTAGAAAGGGCTTACAGGAAGCGTTGGAATCCTCAAGAAAACTAAGTGCCAGTCTTCAAAGACAGCTTAATGAGATTGGCAAATAAGAAAGCCGAATGGGGTTGTGAGGTTTGTTGACCATTGGAACTTCCAACCCCAAAACTAAAAACTAAATTAAAAAAAATATGCCAAAATACGACAAGTATTTCAGACCAGCAGGAACGCCAAGTTTAGACGATGAGGAAGATTTGAAACAGAAGAAAAAAGAGGAGTTGTGGGAAAAAGAAAACAAGAAGAAGTTAAAAGAATTAGCTTTAACAACTGAGATAGAGGGGAAATATAACTCAATGATAAGAGCAATTTTAACTGGCGAAAGCAAACCGAATGAATTTTTAGGATTTGAGAAGTTAGATTATACTCCCGAAGAATACGCTAATTTGATGTTAGATAAATCTTTTAATATGTTGATTGGAAAAAAGAAAGAGTTGAGAGAGGCAAGGGAATCAGCAGTAAAAAGAAATAGAGAAATGAAAGCACTGGCAAAAACAACTGGCAAGTCAGTAGATTTATTTAATTTTGATAAGATATTTAAGGAGATGTCCGAAGTAGAAAGCAAAGAATATATTGAGAGGTTTTTCTTTGAAGAAGAATCTGTTGAGCCACACGATTTAAAACCTGAAATTGACAGAAAAGTAAAACCTAAGAAAGAAGAAAAAGAACCTGAAACAGAAACCGAACCCTTGCTTTATAAATCCCCTGAAGCCGAAGAAAATAAAGACTTTGATTGGGACAAGTAGAGGTTAAAATCGTTTTAAAAGCTATTTAAACGCTTATAACAAGGTTTTTATAGCTAAGTTAGTATTTTATACCAATCCAAAGAAAAAGCTGAGCCTAAACTCAGCTAAAAAGAGAATCATCAAAACTTGATGTGAAGTTAAACTAATTTTCTCTTTTAGTTTTCCACCAATCAATAATCGTTAGGAAGGTAAAAGTTCCAATGATTAAAAGCAGAAACAAAATTACCAATTCTAAATTCTGAGTTCCTAAACTGGCAAGGCCTAATCTTGATTTGAATTGATAAAAGAATTGCCTGATATAATCCCACCAATGCCAAGTTCCGATTACTTCAAAGGTTAAAACATTGGCTACCTTAACTGACAATGAAGTTCCATTAGAAGATTCAGTTTCTAATAAGCCAATCGCTACCCTTGTTTTATAGATTCCTGTCATAGCTTTTTTTGGAACTCTTAATTTACATTTTACAATTCCTGAAGCGTCTATCTTTATTTTTTTATCGCACTTAAACCAATCAACATCAGGCATTAAGTATTCGTTTCCCAATTCTTCTTTCGTGTAATTAAGAATTTCAACATCAAAAGATTTCCTTTCATCAAACCTATTCAGAATCGTAAAAGCCAATTCTATTTTCTTTCCTCTTTTCAAATCTGTTATATTCGTCTTGCTCGGCATTAAACCAAAATCAGCAGAACAAGAAAGTGCTATTGAGAAAAGAATAATTATTATTACAAATCTTTTAATCATAGTTCTTTTTAGAGGGCTTCAGCTAAAACAAAGATATTCCAACTTTGAGCTGAAGTAGCTGAAGATGTTATTGGAGTTTGAAACATCATTTGGAAAGCTCCAATCTCTCCAACAATAAAACTACTATCAACGATTGTGTAAGCAGAAGTGGTCAATGCAACTGCACCATCATCTCCTAAACTAATCCCTATGTAAAAGGATTCATCTCCTGCAATATCCATTACCCAATTTTCACTATCACTTCCCATAACGCTGATTTTCGTTGTTATTAGTCCAGTATTTTCAGCAGTTGGAATTGGCTCTGTTAAATCTCTTGTTCTGTAAGTTGAAGCCAAATCAACATCTCCCCAGTCGTAAGTAAGAGGGGAAACTGAAAGAGATATATAAACAGGATTAGCTGTGTTAGAGATAACAGCAGAATTCTGCTGACCTAAAGCAATGCCTCCAACAGCCAACAAAAGAATTGTAATCGCTATAAGTTTTTTAATCATTTTAGTAAGCTGATTTATTTTAATAATTTAGCGTCAAGAACCGACCTTTTGACTTTTCTTGATTCCTGTTGTAAGGTGTTTTTGCCAACCAAAAAAACTGATGTTAAAGCTGAAGTTTTTTGGTTGGTTTTATTTAGTTTTTAAATTTTAAAGTTGATTTCTAATACCTCTTTAATTATCTAAAAATCAAAACTCTGTGTCAAATAACTTGGTTAAAGATTTTATACCTTTTTTCATATTGCAAAAAACACTCCCTTAATTGAGAATGTTTTTGATTTTACTCCTTTGAAATTTCTTCTTTAATAAGCAATTAAGTCTGATTTTTCTGAAATAGTCTCCACTCCTTGATACTGATTAGAACCTACTAAATGTGAGTGCAAAATCTATTAAGGTTTTTTACGACGCAATCTTAGAATAAAATAGACTAGAATTGCCAAGGTTATTACCCCTACGAAAAGACCTATCCAAATATTATCAGTTCCAAAGGATAAAATATTACCGATTGTTGCTAAAAAAGTTGTTTGTCCTATTAATGTTGAAGTTTGTTCATCACCCGGCTCTTCTTCAGCTTGTGTAGATGTAGAAACAGTTTCTGTTATTACTTCTTCTTCTGTGATAACTTCTTCCTCTGGTTCAGGTTCAAGCTCAGACTCTGGCTCTGATATTGGCAATGCTATTACAACAGATGTTTGAGCTAACACGCCATTAAGAACATCTTGATTGGTTGCATCAAGAATAAAAGAATTATCCCCTACCTTAATAACTCCGCTTCCAGTTTGTTCAGCTGAAAATGAAATAATACCAAAAGTTATAGGTTCAGAAATACCGCCAGGATAACCAGCTGTCTTAATAAGAAGCCCGTTTTCATTATCAATTAAGTCATATCCTTGTTGTGAAAGCACTATCCAGTTATTTGCCAAGGTAAACGTTCTTACCTCTAAAAGATTGGCTGGATATTGAAGTTCTACTTTCACTGTATAGTTCTTAACGCCTTGAGGATTGATTGTTATTACCTGGTTAAAATTTTGTCCTTGAGTAATATTAATACTTGCTGGTGAAAGTAAAAGAGCAGTAGATGCCAACACAGGCATTGCTAAGACTACTGTCCCCAATGCTCCTAATATAATCGTAAATATAGTTTTATTCATAGTTTTTATAGATTTACCCAATGAATCATTAATAAATTAAAATCAAAAATATCAACCTTTCCGTCGCTGTTAAAATCAGCAATATTATTTGTGCTTGTGCTTCCCCAGTTGACCATTAATGTATTGAAATCCAGAACATCAATCTTATCATCGTTATTGGTATCAACTGCCTGAGCATCTTCGCTAAGCTTACTGGTAGAGACAGGAGGAGTGTAGGTGCTACCGCCTCCACCTATCACTACTGGTGGAGTTATGTATTCTTCTTTATCACTAGTTCCTTTTAATGCAAGAGTGAAGGCGTATTCTCCTGGACAAAGATTTGAAGCAGTCTTTATTTTAAGATTTGATTGAGTCTCGCCCTTAACAATACTAAAGCCAATAAATACGAATTTATCGCCATTCCATTGCATTTTTGAAGTTTGACCATCATACCAAATGTCAATTCCTCCTATCTCAAAAGAATTTCCACAAATGCCTTGATAATCAATATCTAAAATTGCTGTTCCAATAAGAATTTCACCAGTATTATTAGTAAGTTTCAGCTCAGCAACGCAACTATCACCGCTATATTGAATATCGCATTCTTTAGAAGATAGTTCTAAAATAAGTTTATCATTTTGAGCTTGGACAGAATAAACCCCAAAACAACCTCCTAAAAGAAAGGCTAAAAATAGAACTATTAAACTTTTTGATATTTTATTCATAATCAGAGGTAAACTTACTTCAAAGAAATAAACTTACCTCTGATAGCCATTTCTTGTGATGGCTATCAGTTTTCCTTCTACTCTACTGGCACCACTAAGTTTGTGAATCCATAGGTTCCTAATGCATTTGATTTGAATGTCACTACTATTTTGCTTACATCTGTTTCTCCTACATTCCAATCACTTGTTGCACCATTTCCCTTACTATCAAATTTCACTGTGTTAGCATCAACTTGAACACAGATTGGAAGTGCGTCATTTTCTTTTCCATATCCGAGGTCGCCGTAAATACTATCTACCCTAACTGTCACACTCTCAAAGTCAGCACAAGTTACTCCTAATGGATTTGTTACGATAGCTTCTTCATATCCCCAAATGTGTGCATCTGCCATATTTGCACTCATTGTATAAAGTGTTACTGCTTCTCCACCCTTAGTTCCATCAATTGAAAGTGTTCCTGTCGTTGTCCAATCAGCTAAATTATGCGATTCTGCTGGGTAGGCATCTGCGTCCCAACCTTCAAGACCCAATGAAATTCCTACAACAATTGGTGATTCTACTGTTATATCTGCTTTTACGGTATTACTTAAATAATCCACTAATGCAGCACTAACTACACTAGTTATTACTAAACCAATCACAACCATTGCAATAGGGCTCTTTTTAAGTAAATTCTTTATTTTGTTCATATTTTCTTACTATTTTCAATTACTTCTTATACTGATATAACCCCTCAGTTTTGGGACGACCTTTTTTGATAGATAATTTAGTCTATATTAAGCTCTTGGGGGTGTCAAGTAGGCGTTTGAAAGATGTCAAGTGATGGTAAAAAATTACATATTCAGAACTATTGACATATTTCTATGGACAAGTGTATAATGAAAGTATATGAGCAATAAAAAAACTAAAATAACGATAGATAGGACAAGATACAGACAATTTAAAAGAGACCAAAAACGCCTTTTAAAAATTAAGGGTTATATTGATTCAATTAAACAAATTCTTGATAGATGGGACAAAGGCAAAGGCAAAAGAAAAATAACTATAACAGATTATTAAACAAATTTAATGAAAAGACAAACATTCATTAAAATCATTGCTGGATTAACTATTCTTGCTAATGTCCCATCAGCAGTAAATAAGAGCTTATTAGCATTCTTGATAGACGCTACTTTTAGCACAGCTATTAATGTTGTTTTTTTAATGGTAATTTTTATGATTTATGATTTTGCTGTTAAGCAAATTAAATCTATAAAAGAAAATGAAAAAGAAAAGGAAAAGAAGGTGGGAAAAACTGCCTCAGGTTCTAATAGATGAAATCAGAGAACAACACAAGGGAGGTTGTTATAAGAACGAGATAGCTCGGTTTTTAGGAATAGATAAACATTCAGTTTTTAATTATGTTGAGAAAAAAACAATGGTCGGTAAATAAAAGATAATTAAATAATAGTTGCAGAGTAGGGGTTGGAAGTTTAGGCAACTATTCTTACAACTCCTACCCTTAACAAAAATTATGGCAAAAAAACAGAAAAGAAAGAAGCTGACTAAACTAGTTGTGAAATTTGAACCGAGTTCTAATCATAAAGAAGAATTTGCACAATTTGTAAATGATGTTTTGTCTAATAAAAATAATAAAAAAGAATTATGAAAAAAGTAGCTATCTATGTAAGGGTATCAACCCAAAGACAAAAAGATGAAAGGACTATTGAGAGCCAATTATCAGCATTGAGGGAAATCTGTAAAGACTTTAAAATAGTTAAAGAATATGTTGATGATGGTTGGAGTGGTGGAACTTTAGCAAGACCCTCTTTGGATAAAATGAGAGATGACGCTAAAGAAGGTTTATTTAAGGCTCTTTACATTTACTCTGCTGATAGGTTGAGCAGAGACCATCTTAACCAGCTCATAGTATTAAAAGAATTGGAAAAAGAAAAGATTGAAGTAGTCTTTAAGAATAGAGTATTAACAGAAGAAAATAAGCTCTTAACAGATATTGAGAGCTTATTAGCTGAACACGAGAAAAAGCAATTTATGGAGAGAAGTCGCAGGGGCAAATTACACAAAGCAAAGAATGGGAAAATCATCAGGAGTTGTGCCTCTTATGGTTATAGATTTATTAAAGACAAGAAAGGGGAATGGCAGTTAAAGATAGAACCTGAAGAAGCAAAGATTGTAAAACTTATCTTCAGTCTTTATCTTGAACACCAGACCATTACTGGAACAAGCAAAGCATTTCATTCAAAGAAAATACGCTATGGGGATAATAAGATTTGGAGACCGCAGGGAATTGCCAGAGTTCTAAAGAATGAGACTTATGTCGGTAATTGGTATTATAACAAGACTAAAAGCTCCGAGCCAAAGAATAAGAGAATGAAGTTTAACAGAAAAGTTAAATCAAGCAAGGTAAAGAACGACAGGAAAGATTGGTTAATGGTTAAAGTCCCTGCCATAATTGACAGAGGAACATTTGATAAGGTTCAGGAGTTAAGGAAAAGGAATTTTAAACTCTATGGCGAAACAAAACAAACCTATCTTTTGGGTGGCTTGATGAGGTGTGGTAAGTGTGGCTCAAGAATAGTAGGGATTTGCCATCGGAATAAGTATTTTTATTATGTATGTAGTTCAAAACCCAAGAGTTTTCCTGAAGTCTTTAAGTGTGATTTCAAAGCAATAAAGAAACAGGAGATTGAGAGCTTTGTTTGGAGTAAGATAAAAGAAGCATTACAGAATCCTAAAATCCTTTTTCAATATATTTTCCAATTAAAAAAAGGAGACAAGGATAGCCAGTCATTAGAAGAATTAAAACAAGGATTACTGGAACATAAAGTTAATACAAGAAGAAAGAAAGATGAGGTGTGGCGACTTTGGGACATAGACCTTATGGGCAGAGATGAATTTGAGGCAAAGATAGAGAACTATACTTTGATTGAAAGAGAAATTGAAAGAGACCTCAAGGGAATTGAAGTAAAATTGGCTCAAACTACTATTAAGCAGGATATAATCAGCAGTCTAAAAGAATTTGCCAGATTGACCAAAAATCAGCTTGACACATTGAAACCTAAGCAGATAAAGAAACTGCTTAGGAGCATTATAAAGACGATTGATTATAATCCTGACACAAAGGCAATGAAAATAGTTGGCTATATCCCAATTACTAAGCCTTCTCCAAAGAAAATTAAGGAACTAATGAAGCTACCTATACCAACCTTTGACTTCGTCTCAACACAAGAAAAGTAATGAAGAAATTGGGTGTTTTTGATTTAGAAAACATGGAAATACCTCCTAGGATTTATAACTTTGATGAAAGAAAATGGGTTAAAAAACAAATTCCAGATGGTAAATTTCTTAAAACAGCTTCAGTAACTGAATTCTTAGAAAGAGCTGACAAGTTAATACTCTTGCCTAATTTAAAAACTCATTCATACGCTCAATTTACCGGGGCATTAAAACTCTCAGTTGGTTTTATGAGGCCGATTGAAAGGGTTCGTTTACACCTGAAGAATCTACAGGAGAAAATAGCTGAATTGAATAAATTGATTAACCCTCATCTAATAATTATGGATGGGAGAAAGTGCTTTATAAATAAAGGGCCAGCTTCAGGGGAATTAGCTGAGCCAAACTTAATCCTTGCTTCAGAGAGTCGAATAGATATTGACGTTGAAGGAATAAAAATAATCCAGAGTTTTAAAGGCAATTCTTTGAAAAACATTAATCCTTTAGAAATGCCTCAAATTAAAAAAGCAATAGAATTTGGAATTGAACAATGAGAAAAATTAATAAATTGTTTAAGAATAGATATTTTGCAGCTTTTTTTATTTTTGCAATACTGTTTTTTTTAAAAGATTATTTAATTCCTTTGGAAGAATCTATTTCTTTACTGGAACAGGAATATAAAACAGAAGAGGAGTATGGATTTAAAAAGGATCAAAATAAAGAGATTTTAGCTGATAAAGAGCTTTTACCTGCTACGATTGTGAAAACATCTACCTCTACTGAAAGTGAAATTAAAAGATCAACCTTTAAGGCGCCAGAGATAGTAAAAGCAATTTATTTAACAAGCTGGTCAGCTGCCACTTCTTATAGGATAAATTATGCCATTGACTTAGCTAAGAGCACAGAGATTAATGCAGTAGTTATTGATATTAAGGACTGGTCAGGACATATCAGCTATAATACTGAGGTGCTTGAAGCTCAAGAATATAATGCTGAGAGATTTTTAATAGCAGACGTTAAAGCGCTTGTTGAAAGATTTCACAAAGAGGGGATTTACACCATTGCCAGAATCACTGTTTTTCAGGACCCTGTTTTAGCCTGGTCAAGACCTGATTTAGCAGTCAGAAGAAAAACAGATAAGTCATTGTTATGGCTTGACAGGTCAGGATTAGCTTGGGTTGATCCTGCTGCTAAAGAATCATGGGATTATAATATTGCTATTGCTAAAGATATTTTAAATCAAGGTTTTGACGAATTGAATTTTGACTATATTCGTTTTCCTTCTGATGGTGATCTGAGCGATTTGAGTTTTTCTTTTTGGGACAGCACTAGCACTACAAGGGTTTCAGTAATTAGTGATTTCTATGCTTACTTAAGGGAAAAGCTTCCTGATGCTGTTTTGTCAGCTGATCTTTTCGGGCTTATTACAGAGAAATCTGATTTAGGTATTGGTCAGAAAATTGAACACGCTTATCAGTATTTTGATTTTGTTTGTCCTATGGTTTATCCTTCTCATTATGCGCCAATGTATTTGGGTTATGAAAATCCTGCTGAGTATCCTTATGAAGTGATTAAAAACGCAATGGAAAATGGTTTAATTAAACTTAATGCTTTTAGAAATACCACTTCAACAAAAGCCAAGCTGCGGCCATGGCTTCAGGATTTTGACTTAGGGGCTGATTATGGGAAAGAAGAGGTAAAATTAGAAATTAAAGCTGTTAAAGACGCCCTAGGAGATGATTTTTCAGGTTTTATGCTGTGGAGCCCAGATAATTTTTATACCAAAGAAGCTCTTTCAGCGACAACCCAAGATTTATTTAAATAATTTAACAGGGCTAAAATAGTGATTTTAAAATTGACATGAACTTCGAAAGTAATATAATAAAATATTATGAAAAGAGAATTTACAGCAGTTTATAAAAAAAGTGGAAAATGGTATTTAGGATGGGTGGAAGAAATTCCAGGCGTAAATACTCAAGGAAAAACTCTTAAAGAAACAAAAGAAAACCTTAAAGAGGCGCTTTTATTAATTTTAGAAACCAACCGTTTCATTAATTAAAAAACAATATGCGGAAAACTAATTTACAATTTAAACTTTCAGTTTCTATGTTGCGGGAAGGCAAAAGATTTATTGCCTACACACCAACTCTTGATTTATCCACCTCTGGTAAAAGTTATAAAGAAGCGAAAAAGCGATTTATAGAAATCGTTAATATTTTCTTTGAAGAGCTTGTTAAAAAAGGCACACTAAAAGAAGTTTTACAAGACTTAGGATGGAAAAAAAGTCAAAAAGAGTGGGTTCCGCCAATACTTATTTCTCAAGAGTCTGAAACCGTTCAGATTTCAATGAAATAATATGTCTCGTTTATCTCCCATTCATTATAAAAAGTTTGAGAAATTTCTTTTATTTGTAGGTTGTTATTTCAAAAGAGAAAAAGGAGATCATTGAATATATTGGCGAGAAGATTTAAAAAGGCCGGTAGTTATTCCTCGTGACAAAGAGCTACCGATTTTTATTATCCGAAACAACTTAAGAGTTCTTGGTATTAGTCCTAAACAATATTTAGAGATTTTGAAAAGAATATGATTACCTTAGCTGAAGTTAAAAAAAATCCATACATTTTAGAGTTTATTAAGCAAACTGAATTAGTTTTAAAAAAATCAGGATATACTGAGCATGGCTTAGAACATTCAAGCTTGGTGGCTGATAGGGCAAGAACTATTGCCAAGGAAATTGGGCTTTCAGATCAAGAGCAGAAATTATCAGCCATTGCTGGGTTCTGTCATGATATGGGTAATTTCTTAAGCAGGAGTCATCACAATTATCTTGGTCCTATGCTTTTTTATCAGGTTTTCAGAGATGATTTCTTGCCAGAAGAAATTTCTTTGATTATGCAGGCAATTACTTTTCATGATAAAGAAGATATTTTGCCCCAACATGAAGATATCGAACTTCCAAGCTCTGTCTCAGCTGTTGTTATTTTAGCTGACAAATCAGATGTTCGTCGCTCAAGAGTAAATTCTAATAATGTTAATGACATTAAAAAAGACATTCATGATAGGGTAAATTATGCTACTGAATTTTCAAAACTTGGAATTAATAAAAAAAGAAAGAATATTAGTTTAACTTTAAAAATTGACACTAATTTTGTTCCTGTGATGGAATACTTTGAGATTTTTACTGATAGAATGATTTATTGCCGTAAAGCTGCAAAACATTTAGGTTATAAGTTTGGGTTGGTGATTAATAATTTTAAATTGCTTTAAGGTTAGCAGAAAGACATACTATTCCTAGCTTAAAAATTAGAAATTTTTTTAATATTTATGCTTGAAATTTTATAAAAATAAGGTAATCTTACAGATATGAATATAATTTATAACTATGCCATATAAAAGATTTAGAAAAACTTTATACGTGAAAAAAAGAGGAAAGTGGACTAAGAAAAAGACCTACCCCAGTGCTAATACAGCCAGAACAGCAATGACTCGTCTTAGGGCGTTGGAATCTGGTGGGAAGAAATCTCGTAGATAATAAAATACATATTCAAGTTTAAAGACCACTATAGAAGGCGGTTTTAAAGTAATATATGAAGTTTTCAAAAACCACGGTTTTCCATAATTGACAATTTGTTTTGTAAAAAATAAAATAAAAATAGATTAGTTTTTATCAAGGTTTTATAGTAAATATAAAAGTAAAACATTAATAAAATTTAGAACATGGCTCTTCATCACATTCCAGTAAATAAACAAAAAAAATATCTTAAAATAAAAGAAGTGGCAGAACTATTAGGAATTACTACTTTAACCTTACGCAATTGGGATAAAGCAGGAAAACTAAAACCCTATCGCCACCCCATAAATAACTACAGAGTTTACAAACCAGAGGATATTGAACTTTTCTTGCGCAAACTTGAATCTAGAAAAAAAATAATACTTGGATAAAAAACCAGGGCTGACTAAAAAAGAAGAAGAAATACGCGACAAGCTTCAAGAAGCGCTGGATATTTCCAAAGAATTCATTGACAAAGAAATTGAAGACGTTGAAAAAGAATTGGAGTAAATTATTAACTATTCAATCCTTCTTACGTACTCTTTGCTTTCAGTGTTAATTTCAATTATATCCCCTGTTTTAATAAAAGAGGGGACAGTGATATTAGTTCCAGTTTCCAAAATTACGCTTTTATTTCCAGCTTGAGATTCTCCTTTTACGCTTGGAGGAGCTTGTTTAACTCTCAATCTAATTTTTACAGGCAGAGATATATTAATTACTTTATTATTGAAAACTAAGGCCTCTATAAACTGATTTTGTGTTAGAAAATCTGCTTTTTCACTAATTTGCTCGCCAGTCAGCTCAAACCTCTTAGAAGGGTTATTTTTTTCAGCAAAAACAAACTTGTCTTTGTGAGAGTATAAGAATTTAACTTCTGATTTTGAAATATCAGGCTTTTCAAAATTATCAGACGGATGAAAAGTACGGGAAATTACATTTCCTGTTTTTAAGTTCCTCAGCTTAGCCTGAAGCACTGAACTGCCCCTTGCTTTAACAGTGGACTTGGCCTCAATTATTTCATAAGGCTCTTTATCTATAATTATTCTTGATTTTCTTTTTAATTCCGAATAACTTAACATGGTTTCTATAATTGAAATTATTATTTAACAATACGCCACTCAATCTTTGATTCTTTATCAGCAAATTCAAGCCAATTGCCGTTTTCATCAATAACATACCACTTTCTTTTTGTTTCCGACCAGACCATTGGATCGTTTCTATAATATGGTTTTTTAACAATTTCTTTTGGTTTTAATCTGTCCAGTTCCAGCCATTTTTTAAAAACTGTTTCAATTGCATAATCTAAGTTTCTGGATCTTGCCCATCCAGCCACTTTAGAAATGGCAGCTTTAGCTTTTTTCACAGAACCTGCTAATAATAGAAGTTGTTTAGCCGGCTTAGTGAAGCGGGAGTAAACTATTTTTCTTTTTTTAGCGTTTTTTTTAAGTTCTGCTAAGCTCAATCCCTTGGTTTTAAAATAATGAGTAATAATTTGTCGAATAGCTGATTTTTCCTTTAGCTCTTCATAATATTTAATTTTTTCATTTTTTAAATATTCTTCGATTTTCTTGGCAATGCTTTCCCCAATACCCGGAATCTTTTTAATCCCTTTAACTCCTTCTTTCTTATAAATTTGGGCAATATTTTCTTTCAGGTCTTCTAAAGCCTTGGCAGCCTTTCGATAAGCTTTAGGTTTATAAGCTACTCCCTGAATATCTAATAATTCTCCTATCTCGTATAATATTTGAGCTACTTTTTTATTAATCATTTTAATTTTTTCAAAATTTCTTCGTAAAATCCTTTAGCTCGTTTCAATTCTTCTTTCCCTTTTTTTGTAATTTGATACATTCTTCTTCTTTTTTTCATTTTGCTTTTTACAAAGCCGTTTTTCTCCAATCTGTAAAGCACGCGATAAGGGGTAATTCTTCCGGGCTTAAATTTAAACTTTTTTTCAATTAAATCTAAAATTTCCCAAGCATAAATACTCTTTTTTTGAAGAAAGTAAAGAATGTAAATCCATAAATTTTTTTTAGTGTTTGATTTTTTTAGGCGTTCTAAGGGAAGCATAAAAGTTATTCACTTGACGTACTATTTTACAGCCGTAAAATAGTACGTAGTGATAAAATAATTAAACAACAATAACTTAACATTATGAAAAAAGATATAAGAATTGCAATAGCAGGGCTGGGTAATTGTGCTTCAGCTTTAATTCAAGGAATTTATTATTATAAGGATGTTAAAAGTAGAGACGAGTTGATTCCAGGTCTTATGCATAATTTTGTAGGGAACTACAGGCCAAAAGACATTAAAATCGTAGCTGTTTTTGAAGTTGATAAAAGAAAGGTGGGTAAAGACGTTTCAAAAGCAATATTTGCTAAACCAAACTGTGTAAAGACCTTTTATACAAACATACCAAATTTAGGTGTAAAAGTAAAAATGGGTCCTGTTTTAGATGGGGTTTCTGAGCATTTTAAAGAATATCCTCAAGACAAAGCATTTGCTGTAAGCAAGGAAAAACCAGTTAATGTAGCTGATGAGCTTAAAAAGTCAGGAGCCCAAATTTTAGTAACTCTCCTGCCAGTTGGTTCAGAAAAAGCAATAAGATTTTACGTTGAAGAAGCTTTAAAGGCTAATTGCTCTCTTGTTAATTGTATTCCTGTTTTTATTGCTTCTGATAAAAAGTGGTCAGATAAATTTAAGAAAAAAGGATTGCCCCTAATAGGGGATGATATAAAAAGCCAGATTGGCGCAACTATTGTTCACAGGGTTTTAGCTAATATTTTTTCAAATAGAGGCGTGCATATTTTAAAATCTTATCAGTTGAATGTTGGCGGAAACACTGATTTCATGAATTTAATAGAGCGTGATAGGGGAAAGTCAAAAAAGATTTCCAAAACAGAAAGTGTTCAGTCCCAGCTTTCAAAAAAATTAAGCTATGATGACTTACACATTGCGCCTTCTGATTATGTTCCTTGGTTAAAAGATACTAAGATAGCCTTTATCAGGCTCGAGGGAAGGCAGTTCGGAGATTTGCCTTTAGAGCTTGAAATGCGTTTGCAGGTTAATGATTCTCCAAATTCAGCTGGCTGTATTATTGACGCTGTTCGGTTGGCTAAAATGGCCTTGGATAGAAAAATAGCTGGGCCTTTGATTTCAGCTTCAGCTTATTTCATGAAACATCCTCCAGAACAATTTGTTGATGAAAAAGCAAGAGAAATGGTTGAGGAATTTATTGTGGGAAAAAGAGAAGTATAATTATCTTAATAATTGTTTGATTCTTTCTGCTTCTTGTTCTACAACTTTCCCGTCATAATCAGCGCTGTGAGCCGGAGCGCCTTTGTAAACTGGCCTTCTTTGATCTAAATGTAAATTAAAAGATAACTCCTTTTCAGTTATTGTTAAATAAACATGGAATCTTGGATAACCGCCTCTTTCCAGGGGCCTTATAATATTTAATTCTTGTTTTTCTGTTTTACCTATATAAATGTAGCCGATTTTTCTGCTTAGAGTTGTAATATTGTCTCTTTTTGTGTTCTCAACAATGAATTTCATGTTAAATTCACTCCTCTTATTTTTTCCACAACACTATCTCGCCATTCTTGATACTGCTCGGAAGTCAATTCTTTACCGTTTTTAATTTGATCAGTTAAATCACTTTGAAAACCAGTTTGAATTGATTGCCCCATTAAAGCTAAAGATCCTGAGCCTCCTCCGTAACCTATAATACAAATATTTTGATTGGCTTTAGCTTGCTCCAAAGTAGAGATTAATGAGATAAAGACAGAAACAGTGTAGCAGTTGCCAATGTAAGGATTATATTGAAGACCAGATTTTATTTTTTGTTCAAAAAATGCTTGAAAATCTAATGCTTTTCTTGTTCTGTTTAATATTTTTTTAAACTTGTTAAATGACTGGGGATTAGTCAAACATTCTTTTAGCAGTTCTAAGCCGCTTTTGTATTTTTCATAATACCAAAGAGCTGCTGAAGTCCAGACAATCATTTTAGTAAAGGGAGTATGCATAACAATATGGTCAGCTGTTTTTACAATTGAACCGCACTCTTGGTTTTTTCTTTTATAATCGTTAGTTGCATTAATTATGCATTCAATAAAAGCCGGTTTTGTTAAAGGGCCATTAACTTGCGGGAATGGAGCTGTATAAATTGGCACTCTGAAATCATTTATGTCTTTTGAATATTGTCCAAAGTTTTTAAAATCTAATGCTAATAGTTTTGGGTTTTGTTCTATTCTTATAGCTACCACACCAGATCCTTGAGTTACTTCTGCTTTTTTATCTTCATAAACTGAACGATCTGCTGCTATAACAATAGCTGGTTTAGCGTGGGCTATAGCATATTCACAAGCTAATAATAGGGCTTGAACTCCTGAAAGACAGGCAAATTTTAACTGAAAAGGCACTACTGTAAGATTAAGGTTTTTAATTGTTTTTATTCCTATTTCAGCTTTTGATATATCATAGTCTGACTCAGTGGCAATAAAAAATCTATCAACGCCTTGATAGTTTATTTTTTTTAATGCCTGAGTTATAAGCTGTTCTAGAGAGGTTTGATAGGGGATTCTGGCCTGAATTAGCCCTAATCCTCCGTTTACATATTCTATTGGAAGCTTGCTTTTTTTAGCTATTTTTTCCACACCAATAAACCACTCTGGAATTGAAACAGCTATTTCGCTTATTCCCACTTTTGGCACTAGTTGATTCATTTGTATTAAAGCTTAGTAATATTATTCTACATTATTTAAAAGAAATCATCAATCTTTTGAGTATTTATTAAATTTTAGCTTGTGTTATAGTAGAATTATGCGTCACAGACTTTTTATTGCTGTTAATTTACCTGAAAAGATTAAAAAAAAGCTAAATGATTTTCAGTTCAAATGGACAGAGCTACCAGCCAAATGGACAAAAAAACAAAATTTACATATAACCTTGGTTTTTTTAGGTTATATTAAAGATCCTGAAATCCCTGAAATATTAAGGATTACAGAAGAAGTGGGAAAGAAACACAATGCTTTTTTAATAAAGTTGAATAAGGTTTGCTATGGTCCTCCTAAGAAAACACCCAGAATGGTTTGGGCAATGGGAGAAGTCTCAAAAGAACTAGGAGAGTTAAAAAAGGACTTAGAAATATCGCTGTCTAATGCTTCATTGAAAAAAGAAGCCAGGCCGTATAGCCCCCATATAACTTTATCAAGAATCAGGCAGTGGCAATTTAGACAAATTGACGAGGAAGAAAGGCCAGTGATTGATAAATCTATTAATTTAGGTTTTGAGGTAAATTCTATTGAGATAATGGAAAGTCAATTAAAAAGAACTGGGGCAGAGTATTCGATGCTTCAATCAATAGTGCTTAAAAAATAGCCATGAATATTCATTTTATTGGTATTGGTGGAATTGGAGTATCTGCTTTAGCTAAGTATTATCTTGAAAAAGGCCATAATATAACTGGTTCTGATTTGGTTAGAACAGAAATCACAGATTGGTTTGAAAAAAAAGGAGTAAAAGTTCTAATAGGAAAGAATAGGGCTGAAAATGTGGCTAATAATATTGATCTAGTGGTTTATAGCCCAGCTGTAGAAGAAGACAATCCAGAGCTTAAGTTTGCTAAAGATTCAGGAGTCAAAACTCAAAGCTATCCTCAGGCCCTAGGTGATTTAACAAAAAAACACTTTACCATAGCTATTACTGGCACTCATGGCAAAAGCACAACAACTTCAATGACAGGTCTTTTGCTGATGAAAGCAGGGCTGGACCCAACAGTAATTGTTGGCACTAAACTTAAAGAATTTGAAGATTCAAGCTGTAGAGTGGGGAAGTCAAAATACTTAGTTATTGAGGCCTGTGAGCACTTTGAATCTTTTTTGAATTATTATCCCAATATAATTGTTTTAACAACAATTGAAGCAGAACATCTGGATTATTACAAGAATCTGGATGGAGTGCTTAAAGGATTCAAGAAGTTTGTTAATAATTTAGAAGATAATGGCGTTATTATTGCAAATAGAGATGATGAAAATACTAAGAAAATTATTGAAAATGCAACCTGGTATTCATTAAAAGACAAAGAAGCCGTTAGAATCAAAGAAATTTTACAAGTTCCAGGTGATTTTAATATTTCAAATGCTTTGGCAGCGTTGAATGTGGCCAGAGCTTTAAAAATTCCTGATGAAGTTTCGTTTAAAGTTTTGTCAGAGTATAAGGGTTCCTGGCGCAGGTTTGAAATAAGCGAGATAGCATTAAATGGGAAACAGATAACTCTAATCGATGATTATGGTCATCATCCAACTGAAATTAAAGTTACATTAAAAGCAGCACGTGAGAGATTCCCTAAAAAACAAATCTGGTGTGTTTTCCAGCCTCATCAATATCAAAGAACTTATTATTTGCTTGATGATTTTATTGATGTGTTTAAACAAGCTCCGGTAGATAAGTTGATTATTACTGATATTTATGATGTTGCGGGAAGGGAAGAAAAAGAAATCAGAGAAAAAATCAACTCTGAAAAGCTCGTTAATTCTGTAAACAAAAACTCTATAGTTTATATACAAAAAGAAAAAATAATTGATTTTTTAAATCAGAATTTAAACGGGGGAGAGATAGTAATCATTATGGGAGCAGGGGATATATATGATGATGTGAGCTTGGAATTGAAAAAGCAGAAGTAAATCGATAGAGTTACTGTTTTTTTAATTATTATTTAAAATTAAACACCTTGACAAAATTGAATTAATTTGTATAATAGATATAGTTACTATACAATTATACAAGAGGAATGAAAAAATGAAAATGAAATATTGGTTAATCAGATTATTTCTTAGATTATGGACAAGAAAAATTAAAATAGTTAATCGTGGTAAATCTCCGATTCAGCCCCAGAGTCACCAAAAGTATTATAGCTACTTTTCTTACGAGAGTATTTCCGAGAATATGCTCAAATCTCTTATTAGAGCTTATCAAAGTGTGTTTTCGGAACCACCTTGGGAAGAAACTTGGGAAGAGATTCTAGTAAAAGAGAAGATAGAAAATGAAATTACAGGAAAACCTGTTCTTACTATAATGGGCGGCAATTTTGAAAATCCTGTTACTGGATTTAGCTGGGGATCTCTAATCGATACTGATAGTGTTGCAGAGAGAATTAAATCAGGCTTATTAACGAAAGCTGAGTCAGTAGATGAGCAAAAAGTTCAAAGCATAGAGAATTTTTTAAAAAAGAGAAGTGATAAAATACTTTTCTATGATGAATTTGCTATTTTGTCTCAGTTTCGAGGCGGAGTGGACCAAATTCGGTTTCTTTTTAGGCCTGGCCTAGAAATGGCATTTGAACACGGAGTAAAACAGACTATTTTCTGGAGCACCCCAGAATCTAAAATTGTTCCCCTAGCAATCTTTATGGGATTTAGACCTATTTCCACAATTATGATCAGTGGAAAAAAAGTAATCTTCCTTTATAATTCTGATTTTAGGTCAGTATTAAAGATTGCGCAAAGCATGCCAGCTAAGAAAATAAAGAAAATAATGTCTTTATTCTCTTAATATTCTTGATTGTCCATACAAAGAGTCGGAGATTTTCTCCGAACTTTTTTTTATTGCTCTACTTATATCAATGTTATATAATTAACAAAAGAGATTTTCTCGAAATAAGCTTATAAGTAAGATTAAATGAAGTTTTTTATGAGAGCTATTTTTTCAAAAAAGAAAATATTAAAATCAGCAATTTCTCCCTTTGATCAATATTGTACTGGATATCCAGGACAGGGAACCCACATAACTGCTTTGGTTATGGAAATAGGAAGTTTTAAAGAATCTTTTAGTCATCTTGGTTCAAAGAAACTGGATTCTATTGTTGCATATGATAAGGCAGAAGTTGGTAGCGCGTATATAGGACAAATAAATATGAGCGTTGTTTCTTCATTTTGTGGACCTCAAGGGTTAATTTGGGGCTATGATATCGCAAAAAAAGAAGGTACTGGTTTACCTTCTTTTTTATCAAAAAACGGTCTTAAAAAATTTAGAGGAATAAAGATTAAAAATGGGAAAAATTTAAGAGAAGCCACTGAAGCGCTTTTTGGCACTAATAACGAGCGTCACTTCCCATTTTTACCAGGAACTCATGTTCCTTGTGCTGTAAAGCTTTACTACAAATCAGGACCTGCTTATTTATATGGAACAGCGGCTATCGGAATACCTGAAGACAGAAACAACGCTGCTTGTTTATTTATGGAAGACGTAGGAGAAATAATTACAGAACAGCAAAACATAGATGATATTAAAGAGAAAGTTTATGTAAATACAATCCAGAGCATTATAGAAATAGGAAAAAATCAAGGAGTAAAATACAGTGAGATTTTTGTGGATTTTATATCAAAAAAAATTAAAAGTGGAGAGAGAGGCTGTGTTTTAGTGGCCATACCTTATTTTCAATTAGCCCAAAAAGCTTTTAATAGGAAATTAGCTGAGCAGAATATATTAGAGTGGGTTGATAAAAGTAAAAAATATTTTTTACATAATTAATGTCCTTAATAGAAAGTTTAATTTACCTTATATCAATTTTCTGTAATTTTTTATTGGCTAGCTTTGTATTATTAAAAAGTAGAAGGGAAAAAGTAAATAAAACCTTTTTTCTTAGCGTAATATCTGCAAACGCCTGGCTGATATCTCTTTTTTTATATTACAGCTTTGAAAACCCGGAATGGGTATTGTGGTTGGGAAGAATTAATTTTGCAATGGTTCTTCCAATTTTGTATTATTTATTGAAATTTGCAGTGGTTTTTCCTACTGAGTCTATTTTTAAGTTTAACAAAATAACTAAATATTTGATCCCTTTATTCCTAATTCTTTTTATTCTAACAATTTTTACGCCATTGGTGGCTAAGGAGGAAATTATAACCGGGCTCGGACAAAGAGAAACTATTTACGGACAATTATACGGTTTTTATATTATCAACTATTTTTTGGTTTCTTTCTTTGTTGGATTAATTTTATTCTTAAAACTAAAGAAGTACGAAAAAACAACTGAAAAACTTCAGATAAGATATGTATTAGTGGGTCTGATTATATCTTTAATTTTTGGTTTTATTACGAATATTATACTTCCTTATCTTGGCTTTTTTAATATGGCCAACTATGGCCCATTAGCTACTATTATATTCTCAATTTTTGTTACTGTTGCAATTGCAAAACATCATCTTTTTGAAATCAAGGTAGTTCTGGTCGAGCTATTCGTAGTGGTAATAGCGTTAATTTTGTTTATTCAGGCTTGGATAAATGAAAGTGCTTGGTTAAGGGTTTTAAATTGGAGTGTTTTTACTCTATTTTGTATTTTTGGATATTACTTAATTAGAGCCACAATAGAAGAAATAAGAAGAAGGGAGCAGATTGAAAGGATAAGCAAAGATTTAGAGAAGGCATATAGAGAATTGAAAAAACTTGATATTGCTAAATCAGAATTTATCTCCATTGCATCTCATCAGTTAAGAACTCCTTTAACAGCAATCAAGGGATATATTTCTTTAATAACAGATAAAACCTACGGAATATTTCCCTCTAAAATGGAAAAGCCTTTGACTAATATCTATGCTTCTGTAGAAAGATTAATAAAATTAGTTAATGACCTTTTAAGTATTTCGAGAATTGAGGCTGGAAAAATAAAAGTTGAACCAGAAGAATTCCTTTTAGAAGAGTTAATCACTGATATATTAGAAGAATTAAGAAATCTAGCAAAAGCAAAGAATCTTTATATTAGATTAGAAAAACAAGAAGAGCCCTGCAATAAAGTTTTTTTGGATGTAGCTAAGATAAGGCAGGTGATTTTAAATATTGTTGATAATGGGATAAAATATACTCAGGCAGGCGGAATAACAATAACTTATGGTCAGGATAAGGATTTGTGTAAAATCGAAATAAAAGATACAGGCGCAGGCATGACTAAATCAGAGATATCCATGTTATTTAAAACCTTTTCAAGAGGAGTTGCTGGCCAAAAAACCTGGACAGAAGGAGCAGGTTTAGGGCTATATATTGCCAAACAGTTTACAGAAATGCATAATGGAAAAATATGGGTAAAGAGCGCTGGTAATAAAAAAGGTTCCACATTTTATATAGAACTACCTATAAAATATGAAGAAAAAATCTAAAAAGAAAATCCTAATTATTGAGGATGAGAAAATATTAGCAGAAATGTATCATGACACCTTTATTAATGCTGGTTTTGAAGTAATTTCAGCTGTTGAAGCAAGCGAGGGTTTGGTAATAGCTAAAAAAGAAAAACCAGATTTAATTATTTTAGATATTCTGCTTCCTGGTGAAAATGGAATAGTTTTTTTGAAAAAATTAAGAGAAGAATCTGCGATTTCCTCTATTTCAATAGTAGTTTTCACAAACTATGATGATTCAGCAACACAGAGAAAAGCAAGAGATCTTGGAGTTAAGGATTATTTGATTAAGGCAAATTTTACGCCCAAGCAATTTGTTGAAAAGATTAAGCGCTATCTAAAATAACATTAATTCCACTGTCTTTTAGCTTTATCAAACAGAGCTTTTTTAATTACTTATGAAAAGAATACTTTCAAGCGAAACAACTAAATATTTAAACAAAGAGGTTAAAGTTTCTGGCTGGATTCACAGTATAAGGTCTCATGGCAAGATAATCTTTGCTGATTTAAGAGATAGCAAAGGTCTTTTGCAGTTAGTTTTTACTCCCCAAAACAATGATGTTTATAAATTATCACAGGAGCTGAAGCCAGAGTGGGTGATTTCAGTTGAGGGCAATATCAAGGAAAGACCAAAAGAAATGATAAATCCTAAGATTGAAACAGGAAAAATTGAGCTTTTAGTGGAAAGTTTAGATGTTTTATCAAAAGCCAAAACATTGCCTTTTCCAATTGATACTGATGGTTATGAGATAGACGAGAAGAAAAGGATGAAATATCGTTATCTAGATTTAAGAAGAGAGAGGTTAAAAGGAAATATGGAAATCAGGCAGAAAGTAATCCAGTTTATGAGAAACTTTCTTATTGATAAAGATTTTTTAGAAATTGAAACTCCAATTTTAACAAAATCCACTCCTGAAGGGGCAAGGGATTTTTTAGTTCCTTCAAGAACTTACCCAGGCAAATTTTATGCTCTTCCTCAAAGCCCGCAGCAGTACAAACAGATTTTAATGGTTTCTGGTGTTGAAAAATACTTTCAGATTGCCAGATGTTTTAGAGACGAAGATCCAAGAGGTGACAGGCAGGCTGAATTTACCCAGCTGGACATTGAAATGTCTTTTATTGAACAAGAAGATATTATGAGTTTAATAGAAGAGCTTTACATTTCTTTAGTTAAAGAATTATTTCCTGAAAAGAAAGTCACTAAAACTCCTTTTCCCAGGATGACTTACAAACAAGCAATGGAAAAATACAATACTGATAAGCCGGACTTAAGAAAGAATAAGAAAGATAAAAATGAGCTGAGCTTTGGTTTTGTTATTGATTTCCCGCTTTTTGAATGGAAAGAAAGGGAAAAAAGATTTAATGCGGAACATCATCCTTTCACTCGTCCTCAGGAAGAGGATATTAAAAAGATAAAAAAGAATCCTGATAAAATCTTAGCTCATCAGTATGATTTGGTTTTAAATGGTCACGAGGTTGGAGGAGGGAGTTTAAGAATCCATAAACCAGAGATGCTTGAAGCAATCTTTGAGATAATGGGTCATGATAAAGAAGAAATAAGGGAGAGATTCGGTCATTTACTGGAAGCTTTTAAATATGGGGTTCCTCCTCATGGAGGCATTGCTTCAGGAATTGATAGATTTTTAGCCATAGTTTTAAACGAACCAAGTATCAGAGAAGTAATTGTTTTTCCTAAAACAGGTGAGAATCGCGGTTTGATGATGGACACCCCATCAGAAGTTAGCAAGGAACAGCTTAAAGAGTTAAGATTGAAGATAAATCGAAAAAAGTAAATAACAATTGTTTTAATGAACAAAAATATTAAGTTTTTTTTAACGTCTTTTATTTTAAGCCTGTTTTTCTTTTTGGGGATAAACTCTTTTCAAGTAAGGGTAGAGAGGTTCTTTTATGCTCAGATTACCCAGCCTTTTCAGAATCTTGCTTTAGTTGATTTATCAAACATACCAGAAAAACCAAGGCCAGATATTGAAGCAGAATCTGTTATCTCGGTTAAAATTAACAAATCAGGAAAAGAAAGGTTTCTTTTGCGAAGGAAAATTGATGAACCGCTTTCAATTGCTTCTTTGACTAAATTAATGACAGCTTTAGTTGTTATTGAAAACAATCCTGATTTATCCAAAACAATAACTATTTCCAGGGATGCAGAAAATAAATACAATGTTCCGATATATGGAAACTTAAAAACAGGCCAGAAAGTTTCACTGGAAAATCTTTTGAATTTAATGCTTCATTATTCAAGCAATGACGCAGCCTTTGCTTTAGCGGAATCTGTTGGCTTGAATAATTTTATTGAGAAAATGAACCAAAAAGCTAAGGATTTAGGTTTGGAAAACACTCATTTTATCAATCCTACTGGCCTTGATCCTCAAGATATTGATACAGTGCCCAACTATTCAACCAGCTATGATTTAATGCTTCTTTCAAAGTATATTTTAAAGAATCATCCTTTTTTATTTGAGCTTTCTTTAGAGAATGGACCATATTTAATTGAAAACGGAGTATTGGACTTGCATATTTTAGACAGCCAGATAATTATAGGTGGGAAAACTGGATATACTGAAAAAGCAGGCGGGTGTATGCTTTTTGTTTTTTCTGATCAGAATGAAAATTATTTTATTAACTTAGTGCTGGGCACTGAATCACCTCAGAAAAGAATTGAAGAAATGCAAAAGCTAATTAACTGGATAAACTTATAAATGACTCTTTTTACTTTTAATGTAATTCGACTTTTAATATTATCAGTAATAAGCGCTGGAATTTCTTTTATTTGGGCGCCTTTTTTAATAAAGCTTTTAAGGAGAATTAAATTCTGGAAGAAAAAAGCTAGAACTAGAACAATAACCAATGAAGAGGCCAAGGTTTTTTATTCTTTACACAAAGACAATAAAACAAAGGTGCCAAGAGGCGGTGGTCTTTTAATCTGGCTTTCAGTTCTTGCAATGATACTATTGTTTTTTGCTTTGTCATATATTGATGATCCCTGGTGGCTGAAAAAAGTGAATTTTCTGTCTCGTAGCGAAACATGGCTTCCTTTGTTTGCCTTAGTTGCAGGTTCAGTTGTAGGATTAATTGATGACGCTTTAACTGTTTTCGGAAAAGGTAAATATGTTGGCGGAGGAATGAGTTTTATAAGAAGATTAATGATTGTTATTTTAATAGGATTAATTGGCGGCTGGTGGTTTTATGTTAAGCTTGCCAAAAACACAATTCACATTCCTTTGATATATAATTTTCCAGAAGGAATAAACTTTCTTATTGGTTGGTGGTATATTCCTTTGTTTGTTTTGGTGATGCTTGCCTCCTGGGCAGGAGGTGTGATTGACGGGATAGATGGCCTGGCAGGAGGAATTTTTGCTTCAATCTTTGCTGGTTTTGCTGTTATTGCTTTTACTCAACAAAAAGCTGATTTAGCAACGTTTTGCGCAATAATTTCTGGAACTTTATTTGCTTTTTTATGGTTTAACATACCTCCAGCTAAATTCTATATGGGAGAAACAGGTGTTTTGGGCTTAACCTCAACAATGACAGTGGTTGCTTTTTTAACTGATTCAATAATGGTTTTGCCAATTATTGCCGGGATCATTGTAATTGAGGTTGGTTCAATAGTAATTCAGCTTTTGTCTAAAAAATTTCGGGGTAAAAAAATATGGCTTTGCACTCCAATCCACCATCATTTTGAAGCAAGAGGCTGGCCGTCATATAATGTGACAATGAGGTTTTGGCTTTTGAATTTGGTTTTTGTGTTTTTAGGAGTAGCAATTAAGCTTTTTGCAGGTTAAATATATGAAACCAGTGGTCTTGAGAAAAAAATACCCTAAGTTTGTTTATGTTGGGTACTCATACAAGATTTCAAACAATAATTTGGAAATTTTTTTTGATTTTAAAATTGAACCGGATATTGTTTTTAAACCAAAAATAACTATTGAAAACATTAATAAAAACAATCTTGAGAAAATAGGGAAAAGCGTATTAAATAACCTAGTGTTTAATTTAGGATTGATTGAAACGATAAGCTACTGGAAAGCAACATGTTCAGAAGAGATTGAAATTAGAGCTGGTAGTTTAAATAAAGAGCAAATTAGGTGGTTCAAAGATTTAATAACAAATGGAATGGGCCAGTTTTTTTATGAAAACAAACTTAGTTTTAAAATTGTTGATTCTTTGAAAATTATTTCGAAGAATAATAGAGTAAAAGATTCTGAGATTTTTAAACAAAAATTAAGCAATCAAATCTTAATTCCAATAGGAGGAGGCAAAGATTCAATAGTGGGCTTGGAAATTCTTAAGAAATCAAAATGTCCTTTAACTTGTTTTTCATTAAATCCGACTGATAATGCTAAAAAAATATTAAAGGTAGGTGGCTGTAAAGAACCAATTATTGTTAAGCGGAAAATTGATCCTAAATTGCTCGAATTAAACAGAAAAGGTTTTTTAAACGGTCATACTCCGTTTTCAGCTTATTTAGCTTTTTTAACAATTTTAATTGGTGTGATTTATGATTATAAGTACATTGCTTTTTCAAATGAAAGAAGTTCAAATGAGGGAAATGTAAAGTATTTAGGAAAAACTATTAATCATCAATATTCAAAAAGCTTTGATTTTGAAAAGAAATTCAGAAATTATTCAAAAAAATATTTAGCTCAAGATATTGAATATTTCAGTTTTCTAAGGCCTTTATATGAAATTCAGATTGCAGCGTTATTTTCTAAATATTTTAATAAATATGGTAATCTTTTTTTAAGCTGTAATGAAGCTTATAAGACATATTCGGGAAAAAGAAGACCAATTAAAAAGTGGTGTGGTAAATGCTCCAAATGCTTGTTTGTGTTTTCAATTTTATATCCATTTATTGAAACTAAAAAGCTGATTGAAGTTTTTGGAAAAAATCTTTTTGAAAGTAAAGAATTAGTTGGTTTAATGAAAGAATTAATAGGGGAGAGTAAGTTCAAGCCTTTTGAGTGTGTTGGCACAAAAAAAGAAAGCTTAGTGGCTTTCTACTTAAGTTTGAAAAAAGCCAAAAAAGAAGAAAAGAAACTGCCTTATCTTTTAAAATATTTCGAAAAGTATACATTAGCAAAACGTTCTGGGTTAAAAAAAGAATCAGAAAATATAATGAATTCTTGGAACAAAGAACATGTTTTATCTAAGAGGTTTACAAAATACTTAAAAACTTAAAGTTCTTTAATAATAAATTTGTTGCTTTACAGGTAAGTATGTAGTCTTGACAAGTAAACGTTTTAAAAGAGATAATGAAAGTGATAAAAGGTCGATAACAATTAAGTGATTTTAATAATTAAGAAATCGCTTTTTTTTAATTATTATTAAAAATATGGTAGCAGAGATTTTACAATTTTTGGCAGATTGGGGTTTTACAAAAGAAGCTATAATGCCATTATTAGTTCTTGGTTTACTTGCTTATCTTTTATTTACAAAGAAATTAAACAAATTATTAAATCCAATTAAGTTTGCAATAGTTGAAATTCAAACCATATTTAAAATCAATAAAATACCACTTGAACATTACTTAGCAGCGACAAGTGATAGTCCATTAAAACCAACAGAATTTGGTTGGAAATTACTCAAAGAAAGTGGTTTAAATGAGTTATTGGAAAAAAAGCAAGAATATTTTTTAAAAATTCTGAATGATAAATTAAAAGACATCACACCTTATACTGATTATGATGTTCAAGAAAAAGCAATTGAGTCATTAGTTGAATTAAAAAATGAACCAATAATAAATCCCATTAAAGACTACGCATTTCAAAATGGTATTGACGTAGAAGTAATTTTAAGAACAGGAGGATTAGTTCTAAGAGAAAAATATTTTAAGAAATATCCAAAGAATATCAAAAATGAAAAAAACGAAGTAAGTGTTTAAAAAGCAACTTCCAAAAGAAGTTGCTTTTTGAGTTATCCACAGTTGATCCTTGTATTGTTTTCTTGAAATGTGGTATAATTTTCTAATGAGTATTGGTGGGTCGACAATAACTTATTAAAAATTAAAATCACAGGCCGTTTAAGAGTTTAAGCTTCTTATTTCGAAAGTGGGTGTTAGAGGTTAAGACCACTAATACTCAATAGTGTATGGCTTGTTGATTTAATAAGTTATACCTCTAATATTCACTTTCAAGGTAAGAAGTTTTTCTTTAAAATCAAAACAAAAAATGCCCCCAAGTTTGAAATTAAGAACATTTTTTGTCTAATCATTGGAGAGGTATAAAGGTAAATGGCACCCCTTCTTATTAACAATAAGTAAACCGTCTAGGTTTTATGGGTTCAAATCCCATCCTCTCCGTACGTCTTTTAATATTACCACAAGCCTTGTCAAGATACTAGACTGTGGATAACTAAAGACTACCACAATCACTAAAGCTGTCAACAATATGCGATATACATATAAACAATTTCAAAAGGATTTCCCAGGCGACAACGCCTGTTTAGAATACATTTTCAAGGCTCGTTTTGGGAATAATCCAACCTGTCCAAAATGTGAAAAATTAAATTCTTTTTACAAGGTCGGTAAGAGAAGGGCTTATGCCTGTTCCTGTGGTTATCAAATTTATCCAGCCGTTAACACTATTTTTAATAAATCTTCAACCAGTTTAATCAGCTGGTTTTTTGCTATTTATTTAATGAGCTCTGCTAAGAATGGAGTATCTGCTAAAGAACTACAAAGGCATTTAGGAGTTAGTTATAAGACTGCTTTAAGAATGGCTCATAAGATAAGGAGTCTAATGAAACAAGATAATTCAATGTTAGAGGGAGTAGTTGAAATTGATGAAATGTATGTTGGAGGTAATCCATATAGAAATTTAAGAAAAAGATATATTAAAAAAACTCCTGTAATCGGAATAGTAGCTCGTAATGGTAAAGCAAAAGCAGTAGTGGTTGAGGAAGCAGATACAAGAAGTGCTTTTAAATTATTAAAGGATAATGTTAAAGTTGGTTCTAAAATAATGAGCGACGGCTCGCGTCTTTATAGAAATAAACTTGAAAAGCTGGGCTTTAAGCACAGCATTGTGAAGCATAGTGAGAATGAATATGTTAGAGGAGATGTTTACACTAACAGCATTGAACAGTTCTGGAGTCAGATTAAAAACTCAATCAGAGGCACTTATCATTCTGTAAATCCTAAGTACCTGCAGACTTACGTCGACGAGTTCGTCTACCAGTATAACCACCGCACTTTGAAGAATTCCTCTTTGTTTGAGACTTTGCTTGTCCGCCTTTGCCCACAGCACGGCTTAAAAGAGAATGAAAGCGTCGCTTGGTGGTCGTTGGTTTCTTCATAGTTTTATTTTAACATCTGATAAGAAAAAATAAAAGTCGAAGAATTTATAAATAACTTTAAAAAATAATCAATAAAATGGATTCATACACAAAAGAAATAATCGTTGCTTACTTTAAAGGCGGAAATGCACAAGATAGTGGAGTAGAAAGGATTAAGCAAGTCTTGAAAGTAATAAAGGAAGTGGTTGAAGAAGAAGAAGAAGAAAGAGAATAGCTTTTAACTATCAGTCCCCGAAAGGGGGCTTTTGGTTTTTTCTCATATTTTTATATTAAAATAATTAAGAAATAATTGGAGTAATAGACCACCGAGAACACCAAGAAGAAAAACAGATAATTTAGAATTTTCTCTTAAAAGTGCTTCTATAAATCCCAATAGTTCCCTTAATCTTTCTCCCTTTGGTTCAATTGTTAATAGGGTATTGTCCGTAAGCGGAAATGATTCAGAAGTATCTCTTTTAATATATTTATCACTCAAGCAATGTCTAATAATTTCTTCGTTTCTATAACGAAGATTGCTTAAATAGTCTTTATCAAAAATCTTCACAACTAATATTTTAAAATTGATTATACGAAGGCTAAATTTGGATTTAGTGGGAAAGAACTCTTTCTGCCATAACCAGTCTGAAAATTCTTTTAAAGAAACTCCTTTTGTCCTGTATCTGTATTGGTTTATTAAACCACGCTTCTCTTTCCAAATTAACCTATGTAATTTATTAACAATATGACGTTCTTTGAAAATCAACATAATTTTCTTTATTATATCAAAAACACCTTTATGTGTCTTTTTCTTTTTTACTTGTTGTGAATACATACTTACCGCTTTACATGGTTTGACAGATTTATTTGAATTATGTATAACATAAACAGCACATAATTTTACAAATAGAAAAGTGAAAAAAATGTCTGAAAACAACAAATCGATAAATAATATGCTCAACAATCCAAATCAGTTTTACAAAAATACTAAAGGAATATCAGATATCATTAAGATTGAAGAGCAGAAAAGGGAATATTTATCTATATTAACGAGAACTGAGGGGGAAGGCATCTATCCGTTTGAAAAGGGTGTCTTACTATTAAAAGCCGCCATTGAAACTGAAGACGAAAAAAAACAGAAATAATAAATTTCATTTTTTCTTTTTTTTTCAAGTCCGCAATATAAATTGTGTTTTTGAAAAAGAACTTTTAGACAAAAAATACCTTTAATCAGGTGTTTTTTGTTGTTAAAAAATCAAAAAATTTCTATTGAGTTTATTTTAAGTACAAAATGTGCTATTTTTAATATATTAAGATGAAATTAAAAAATTTAAAGAATAAAAAAATACTGATTCTGGGTTTAGGCATAGAGGGCATGGATAACTTAAAGTTTTTAACAAAAACCTTTCCTGGTGAAATCATTGCGGTGGGTGATAGGTTAGAATTTGATGATTTAAATCCTGCAGCTAAAAAAATAATTAAAGAAAGAAAAAAGCTCAGGCTTCATCTAGGAAAAAGTTATCTTGAGTTTTTAAAACACTATGATGTAATAATTAAATCTCCCGGAATTTCACCCAGTACTCTAAAGCCATTTTTAACTAAAAAACAAACTATTACTTCTCAAACAGAGATTTTTTTTAATAACTGCCCAGGCAAAATTATTGGCATCACAGGGACAAAGGGAAAAAGCACCACCACCTCTTTGATTTATGCAATTTTAAAAGAAAATGGCATTAAAGCTTATTTGGGAGGCAATATTGGCAAGCCAGTATTGTCTTTTCTTGAATCTAGCAAGCCAGAGAATGTGTATGTTTTTGAGCTTTCCAGCCATCAGCTCTTAAATCTTAAAAAAAGCCCTCATATTGCTGTTTTTTTAAACATATATAAGGAGCATTTGGATTACTATGATGGGTTTAAAGAGTATATATCAGCTAAAAGCAATATCTTGCGTTATCAGAAAAAAAGCGATTATTTGATATTTAATTCAAAGAATAAGCTGGTAAACAAAGAAGCAAAGAAATCAAAAGCTAAGAAAATCCCTATTGATTCAGTTAAAATTAAAAAGATTGATACATTATTAAAAGGTGATTTTAATGTTTTTAATATTAAAGCTGCAATTGCTGTGGCAAGGTTGTTTGATCTCCAGGATAAAGATATCTTAAAAAGCATTAAAAAGTTTAAATCCCTAAAGCACAGATTAGAATATATTGGAACATACAAAGGAATTAAGTTTTATAATGATGCCTTGTCAACTGTTCCAGAAGCAACAATTGCAGCGCTTGATGCTTTAGGAAATAATGTTGAGACAATATTTTTAGGGGGATTAGATAGAGGAATAGATTTTAAAGGTTTAGCTAAAAGGATTTTAAAAAGTAAAATCAAAACTTTAATTTTATTCCAGACAACAGGTGATAAAATCTATAGGCAGATCGTTGCTTTAGATGATAATAAAAAATACAAAGCAATTTTAGTGCAAAACATGAAAGACGGAGTGGATATGGCTTTTAAGTATACGCAAAGAGGAAAGATCTGCCTTTTATCGACTGCTTCACCAAGCTTTAACTTGTTTAAGGACTATAAGGAGAAAGGTAATTTGTTTAAAAAATACGTCAAACTTTATGGCAAGCGCTAGAAAGCTGGATTACATTCTAATAATCACTACAATGCTTTTAATAATCTTTGGGATTATTATTTTAGCCAGCGCTTCAACCTCTGTTTCCCAGATTAAGTTTGGCGATAGTTACTATTATCTGAATCATCAGATAATATTTGCCCTGATTCCAGGGATTCTGTTAGCAGTCCTGTTTTCAAGAATCAAGCTTAGTATTGTGAAGAAATGGGCGCCTGTCGCTCTTTTATTGAATCTTGTTCTTATGACACTTGTTTTTTTACCTGGTATAGGCATTAAAATAGGCAAGGGAGCAAGATGGATTTCATTGGGCATAGCTTCTTTTCAGCCCTCTGAGACACTAAAGCTTGCTTTTATCCTATATATTGCCAGCTGGCTGGAGGGAAAAAATAAAAAGAAATTTTCTCTGCCAAAAAACCAAAAAGATTTAAAAGAAAATTTTCTTGCTTTCATAATGATTCTTGGGCTGATTGGTCTGCTTTTATGGTTTCAATCTGATTTAGGAACTTTAGCTGTGATTCTTGCTATCGGAGTGTTTATGTATTTTTTGGCAGATACTCCTATTTTACATACAATAACAATAGGGTTGCTTATAGGATTAGCATTTCTAATTCTTATTAACTTTTCATCCTACCACTGGCAAAGGATAGTAGTATTTTTAAATCCTGACATAGATCCAATGGGGTCAGGTTATCAGTTGAAACAGTCATTAATGGCAATAGGTTCAGGAGGGCTTTTTGGACTGGGATTTGGCATGTCTCAGCAGGAATTTGGATTTTTACCTCATTTAATATCAGATTCAATCTTCGCTGTTTTAGCGGAAGAAGCAGGGTTTATTGGTTCAGTAATGCTGATTGTTCTGTTTCTACTTTTTTTATGGCGCGGTTTTACAATCGGAAAACAGAGTAAAAACAGATTTTCTTCTTTAACGGCACTGGGCATAACTTCCTGGATTTTAATTCAAGCGCTGGTTAATATTGGCGCTATGATAGGCATTATTCCTTTAACAGGCATTCCTTTGCCATTTATCAGTCAAGGAGGTACAGCCCTGGCAACAGAGCTGGCTGCAGTAGGAATTCTTTTAAATGTTTCAAGAGGAGCTAAATATGAAAAACAATAAAAAAATCAAGGTTTTATTTACTGGCGGCGGCAGCGGGGGACATATTTTCCCGATTATTGCTGTTGCCAGAGAAATGAGAAAACTTTCTCCTGAAAAGAGGAAAAACAAAGAATTTGAGTTTTTCTATTTTGGGCCAAAAGATGAGTTTGCTGACATATTTCTTTCTCAGGAAGAAATTAAAATCAAACATATTTTAGCCGGTAAAATCAGAAGATATTCAAGCGTTAAAAGCATTGCCCAGAACTTAGTTGATATTATTTTTAAAATCCCGATAGGTCTAGTTCAGGCCTTTATTTATTTATTTGTTTTAGCTCCTGATGTTATTTTCTCAAAAGGCGGATTTGGATCTCTACCAACAGTTATATCTGGATGGCTTTTGGGAATTCCCATCTTCCTGCAGGAATCAGATGTTATTCCAGGGATGGCTAACAGGATTTTAGCTAGATTCTCAACAGAGATTTTTGTTTCTTTTCCTAAGACACCATACTTTAAAAAAAGAATGATTCTGGCTGGAAATCCCATAAGAACAGAGATTTTAAATGCCACTAAAAAGGAATCTTATGAGTTTTTTAAATTAACAGGCAAGAAACCAGTGATTTTCATTATGGGTGGTTCCCAGGGCGCTCAGCGCGTTAATGACAAGATTTTAGAGATACTGGGCGCTTTAGTAGAGAATTTTGAAATTATACATCAGTGCGGTGAGAAAAACGTTAAACAGGTCAAAGCTGAAGCAAAAACAGTTATGCCTGAGTATTTAGCAAAGTATTATCATGCATTTGGATTTTTAAAAGAGCAGGAGCTGGAAAAAGCTTATGCTGCCAGTGATTTAGTGGTTTCTCGTTCTGGTTCAGGAAGTATCTTTGAAATAGCAGCCTGGGCAAAACCATCAATTCTAATACCATTACCAGAATCAGCCCAGAACCATCAACTTGAAAATGCATATAATTATGCTCAAAAAGGAGCAGCAATAGTGTTTGAAGAGCAAAACTTTACTTCTCGTTTTTTCCATGAAAAGCTTAAAAACCTGTTTTCTCGCCCAGAACAGCTTGAAAAAATGAGTATTGCTGCCAAAAAATTCTCAAAGCCAAGGGCAGCAAAAACCATTGCTGGATACGTTGCAATCTATTTGACTAAATAAATATGGTGGTTCAGAATAAAATTAATGAATCCTCAAGAGCTTAAACTTGAAATGCCTGGTGCAGTAAGAGTTCGTATGGCGCCTTCTCCTACTGGTTTTTTCCATGTTGGAAGCGCGAGAACTGCGCTTTTTAATTATCTTTTTGCCAGAGCCAGTCAGGGTATTTTTATACTAAGAATTGAAGATACTGACAAGGAAAGATCAAAGCCAGTTTATGAAGACAATATTATTGAAAGCTTAAAATGGCTTGGAATTGAGCCGGATGAAGGACCAGCTGCTGGAGGGAAATATGAGCCATATCGTCAGTCAGAAAGAAAAGAGATTTATGCTAAATATATTAAAAAGCTTTTAGATGAAAATAAGGCTTATCTTTGTTTTTGTTCTGAAGAAGAGCTTGAAGTTCAAAGGGAATATCAGCTATCAACAGGTAGGGCTCCTCGCTATTCAGGAAAATGCGCTGGGTTGTCTAAGCAGGAAATTGAGAAGAATTTAAAAGAAAAAAAATCTTATGTGATAAGGTTTAAAACTCCTCAAAAAAAAGTAGAATTTGAGGATATTATTAGAGGGAAAATAGAAATAGATGCATCTTTAATAGGGGATATGGTGATTGCAAAACAAGACAATACTCCTTTATATAACTTTGCCTGTGTTGTTGATGATTTTGAAATGAAAATAACTCATGTTATAAGAGGGGAAGAGCACATTTCAAACACTCCCAAGCAAATCCTTTTTCAAAAAGCTTTAAACATTCCAAAAGTTAAGTATGCTCATCTGCCTTTGATTTTAGGTTCTGATAAAAGCAAGCTCTCAAAAAGACATGGCGCTGTTTCAATTTTAGAATACAAAGAACAGGGCTATCTTGCTGAAACTTTAGTTAATTTTATGGCTTTTTTGGGCTGGAATCCTGACACTGAAAAAGAAATCTTTTCTTTAAATGCTTTGGTTAAAGAGTTTTCTTTGGAAAAAGTTCAGAAGTCAGGAGCTGTCTTTAATACTAAAAGATTGGATTTTCTCAACGGTTTCTATATCAGGCAAAAATCAATCAATAAATTAACAGAGCTTTGTATTCCTTATTTAATTCAATCAGGATTAATTGAACCAGGATTTAAAGAAGGCCAGTTTCCGCCAGCTTATGGAGGAAAAGAGATTATTCAGGTTTTTAAAGTGTCTCAGACAAAAGAAGATATCTCATTTGATGCGTTATCTAAAATTGTTTCAATTTATCAGGAAAGATTAAAAAAGCTTTCAGAAATTACTGAGTTTGTTAATTTCTTTTTTAAAAAAGAGCTTGTTTTTGATGAAAAGCTTTTAAGCTGGAATGAAATGTCAGAAAAAGAACTTATTGCTTCTCTTGATAGAAGCATTAAAATATTGTCTGGTCTAAAAGAAGAAGATTTCATTGTTTCTAAATTAACAGACATACTCTTACCAGAAGCAGAAAAATTTGGTAAAAAGATAAAAGGGGAAGGGGACAGGGGTTATCTTCTCTGGCCATTGAGAGTTGCATTAACAGGCAAGAAATCTTCAGCCAGTCCCTTTGAGATTGCTGAGATTTTTAAAAAAGAAAAAACATTAAAAAGATTAGAACAAGCTAAAGCTTTAATAAAATGAAAAAAACAATTTTAATATCTTTTGTAATATTTAACTTAATTTTTTCAGGTTTTTGTTTGGCCGAAAATGCTTCTCTTGATTTTGAGGCACCAGAAACATTTGAAGAGGCCCAGCAATTAGGAGAAGAAGCGCTGGAAATTGGCAAAAAACAATTGCCGGATATTATTAGAGATACTTGGTATAACAATGTTTTGCCAATGTGGCAGAAAATGTATAACTGGGCTTATATAAATATCTGGTTAAAGGCTAAAAACTTTTTAGGGCCTAGGGTAGAGGAGGAAATAGAAACAAGAAAAGAGATTGTTGAAGAAGAGATTGAGCAGGAAAAAGAGGAAGTAAAAAAAGAACTGCCAGGTTTTCTTAATAAAATCTGGAAGTTTATTAGAGATATTTTTCAAAAAATTAAAATATTGTGGAAGTGAAAATCACTGACTAGAGGTCAGTGGTTTTTTGATGAATTCGTACATCTATTTTGTGTGACATTTTTTCATTTTTATTTAAAAAACCCATTGCTGGACAATTTGTTTTAAATTGAATTTTTTAAAACAGATAGGACAACATCTAGGACAAAAAGTTCTGAGATACTAAATCTTATTTAAGAATATTTAAACTTTAATTTAATCGTAATCTTTTATTCTTTATAAATGTTATTTAAAATATTATTTAGTCGAAAAACTAGAGCTTATAAAAGCCGAAAAAGAGCATGCTTGACAGCTTTATTTACATTATGATAGGGTTTCCTAAAGGCTCAATATTTCTTAATGACCCATCAAGAGAGGCTACAATGAAAATGTGGGAAATAAATAATTTTGAAATCAAAAATAAAGTCAATTAGAAGGGATTGGCTTTTTATTTTGTTTTAACAAAGGTCGACCTAAAGATAAAGGTAGATTAATTAGGAGAAAAATAATTAATTAAAATCAAAAAGAAATTATGAAAAAACTAAAAAATTTACTTAAAAAGAGCCCTATTGCAATGATTGTGATTGGTTTAGTAATAGCTAGTGTAGTTAGTGCTGCTTTAGTGGATTATTTAAGTAATACCATAAAAGCAAAAATAACAGTAGAATCACCAATGGCTGTAGGAATTTCATTAGGTCTTGAAAGTTGGGCAACAGCGAAATGTTACAGACCTGCTGGATGTCCTGCCCCAGCCGATTGGACTCCTGATATTCCATTGGATTGTGATGACTATCCAGGTGGATGGGTAGATTGCTATCCAGCAAAATCACATAGTGAAAGTGATTGGACAAATACAGGAACACTTGTAATACCTGACATTTATGGAGGAGAGCCATTAACACTCTACATAATGAGTGCAAATCTGGCAAATGCAACAACTACAGGATATGAGGAAATTATTATAACAAATCCATTAGGAGTAACTTGTGCAGACTTTGAGAGCATAACAAGCAGATATGATAGTATTTATGGCAGTCTTGGATATGGAGAAGAATCTGTGTGGACACCTGGTGATGGCGGATGTACTCAGGGAGAAGATGTAAACACCATACAGTTCGGTAGCACTGAATCAACATGGGGTGCAGGAGAAACAGATGTAAGTAAAATGGTAGTGACATTCAAGTCAAATGCATTAGGAACCTATACAGTAAAGACAAGAGTAGTTCCAGTAGTAGAATACTAATAGAGTAAGATAATAAAGAAAACCTGATAGTTATTCCTTGTATAGCTATCAGAGGTAGGTTTATTTTTTTGAAGTAAATCTACCTCTGATTATGAATAAAATATCAAAAAGTTTAATAGTTCTATTTTTAGCTTTTCTTTTTGGAAGTAGTTTTGGGATTTTTTCTATCCAAGCTCAAAATGATAAACTTATTTTAGAAGTAATTATGGAGTGTGATATTCAATATACAGGGAATAGCTGTATTGCTGAATTAAAACTTACTAATAATACTGGTGAAATTCTTGACGGAGAAACATATTTACATATAGATTATAAGGGTATTTGTGGAGATGGTTTTTTTGATGGAGAAGGAATTGAAGCTCAATTTTCTATTACAGATAATAGTTGGTTAGACTTCTCGGGCTGGGAAAATGGAACAACAGCGGTTTCAGGTTTTGAAATTGCTAAGGATGAAACTCAATCAGAACTTAAAATAAAGACTGTTTCAAATCTTTGCCCAGGGGAATACATTTTCATTCTTGAATTAAAAGGAACTACTGATAAAGAAGAATACATAACTCCACCAGTAGTGATAGGTGGTAGTGGTTATTATACTCCTCCTGTCTTTACTAGTAAGCTTAGCGAAGCTGCTCAGGCAGTTGATGCCAATAAAGATGATAAAATTGATGTTCTGGATTTTAATGTATTAATGATTAACTGGGGCAGTACAACAGCTGGCAATATAGCTGATTTTGACAGCGACGGAAAAGTTGATATTTTTGATTTTAATTTATTAATGATTCATTGGGTAAATCTATGAAAATTATGAATAAAACTATATTTACGGTTATATTAGGAGTATTAGGAACAGCAGTCTTAGCAGCGCCTGTGTTGGCATCTACTGCTCTTTCACTTTTACCAACAAACATTAATGTTGCTCAAGGGCAAAATTTCAGTCTGGTAACAGCAATCAACCCTCAAGGCGTTAATAATTATACGCTTAAATTAGAGCTTCAATATCCAGCCGACCTTTTAGGGGTGAAAAGATTTACTTTGGCAAATAACTGGATGGCGCTTTCAGAGCAGGGATATGATTTGATTGATAATGAAAACGGGCTTCTTATTAAAACAGCTGGTTATCCTGGAGGCGTTTCTGAACCTATAACCTTTGGTATTATTTCATTTTCAGCTAAAAAAACCGGAAGCGGAGTTATTAAAGTAGGGGATAATTCTTTTGTCCTTGACGCAACTAGTCAAGATGTTCTAAACGGCGTATTAGCTCAAACATCTATTGTAATAACATCACCAACATCAGAATCCGAGCCTGAGCCTGAACCAATATCAGAAGAACTAGAAGAACCAGAAGAGGTGATAATAGAAACTGTTTCTACGTCTACACAAGCTGAAGGCGATGAACAAACTTCAACATTAATAGGACAAACAACTTTCTTAGCGGCAATCGGTAATATCTTATCTCTTGGAACTAATAATGTTTGGCTGGCTCTTTTCGTAGGGCTGATAATCTTGGCAATTCTAATCTATTTTATTCTAAGATTACGTCGTAAAAAATCTTAAAGGAGAAACTCATAAAAATCGCTCTTTGAGCGGTTTTTTAATAGAATAATAAAGGGTCACTCAATCTATGTTGTGCGACGTTAACTTGATTTCGGGAAAAAATAGAAATATTATTAAATATAGATATGATCAATTTTTCAGAAAAAATAATTTTTTACAAGCAGGCTTTTTGAAATTATTAAAATGCAAGTAAAAAAAATCACTCATAGGACGCTACAAAAACTTATACAAAAGATTGCCGATAAAGCCGGTTATGACATTTTAGACAATAGACGGCTTGTTTTTAACAGGAATCCATCTCTTTATTATCAACCAGACCTAACGCTTCTTAAGAAAAGTTCACTTATTGTGGTTGAGGTTGAATTAACAACAGATAGCAGGAAATCACTAACTGGCGACATAGTGCGTGCAGGACTATCTGGCGCAAAAACATTTATAGGTATCGTGAAAGACTCAAAAACAGCCAATGCCATAGAAAAATATGGAGAAGTATTAACGGATCGTATTTGTGAAATGTCTGAACTAAAAACTTATGGTCTCGCGGTTAATGATAGAGAATTTGTTGATAAATTAAAATTAATGTTAAAATAAAAAACATATGGAGTTTAAAAAAGAACATCCATTATATTTCGAATCTAGTGGACGATTAGTGATTATTCTCGGAAGAGAATCCATTTCTAATCCTAATATAGCCCTGCTTGAAGTGATTAAAAATTCTTATGATGCAGACGCTAAAGAAGTTGATTTGACCTTTAAAAATCTTACTAAACCTCTTCACGAGAATGAAGTTATTATCGCTGATGATGGAAATGGTATGACAGAAGAAAACATCAAGCAGTACTGGATGAAACCGGCCACTGACAATAAGTTGCACGACCCTTTTACTAAGAAATATAAACGTCGTAAAATCGGTGAAAAGGGAATTGCTAGATTCGCGCTTTCTACTTTAGCCAAAGAAATCACACTTACCACGAAACCAGCCGGGAAATTAAAAGGTTATCAATTATATATTAACTGGCGTGAATTCGAACAAGAAGGGGGTTCTTTTGAAAAAATTCCCATTAGCTTTAAATCTTTTAGGAAAAAGAAGGCAGAACATGGCACTATAATTAAATTATCGACCTTGCGATTTAAATGGAATAAAGAACGCCTAAACAAATTTATCCGAGAAGTTGAAATGATTACCCCGCCCACTGCGAAAGTAGATAATTTTAAAATTTCTGTGCATGTTCCTGATTTTCCTGATATAAGCGATCAAGCTTTAAAGAATAAATTTTTGAAGATTGCACCATACTGCTTTACAGCAACGCTCAATAAAAAAGGATTTTTGACTTATCGTGCTAAAACCCCTAAATCGAATAAGAAATATGGACCAGAAAAGACCACAAGATATTCATGCGGCCCAGTAGAATTTAGTTTTTGGTTTTTGCCTAGAAATAAAGGTAATTATGATGTTCTTGGTATCGATCTAAAGAGAATTAAAATAGAAGAAATAAAGAAATTTCTCGATGAGTGGGGAGGTATAAAACTATATCGTGATGACTTGAGAGTAAAGCCATATGGAGATTTTGGGAACGACTGGTTGGGACTTGAATCGTTGAGAATTAACGATCCGAGTGTTATGCCAGGCAATGATCAGGTTTGTGGCTATGTGAAGATTACTCGAAAAGATAATCCAGAAATAATCGATACCTCAACCCGAGAAGGAATTATCAACAATGTTGCTTTTCGGGATCTAAAGCAATTTTGTACAGAAGCGGTTAATTTTTTCGGCACTATCAGAAAAGTTGTTGAGGAAAAAAGGGAATTTAAAAAGAAAGGTAAACGTAAGAAAAAAATAAAAGAACTGCAGAAACTGACGATACTTGGGCCCAAGGAAACTTTTCTCGATTTCGGCAGGAAATATCCTGAGGTCTTTTACGTAAGACTTGAAAGCGAAATCAACCATGCTTTCCGCTATAATTTGCCCAACGCCTCACTTATGCTTGCCAGAAAAATGGTGGAAAATCTGGCTTACAATCTAATGGAAGAAAAATTTGCTAGCAATAAAGGATTAAGATGGGATATTAAAAGAGACCGACCATTGGGTTTTGCTAGATTGATAAGAAATCTTTCTGATAACGCATCATATTTTGATGGAGAGCAAAAAGTGCTCGTAAAAAAACTTATAAAGTTGATAAACATATTTAGAAGAGAGGCAAATCTTAAGGTTCATCAGATCATTGATTATCTTGAAGATAAAGAAGAGCTTAAATTGCTAAAAATACCAGATATAGTAGAAATTTTACTTAAACTAATTCGAAAAAATAAATAATAGCTTGTATATAAATGCAGAAGAATCTCATCGAGCTTTTTTGCGGGGCAGGAGGAATAAGTGAAGGCTTTAAGAATGCCGGTTTTAAAATATTATTGGGGATAGATATAAACCCCGTTTATCTATCTAGTTTTGCTGTGAATCATCCGAACGCGGAAACTTTATGCGATGATATCCGCCATATAAACGGATCGACGATAAAAAAATATGTGGGAGAGAAAAAAATTTACGCAATAGTCGGCGGTCCACCATGTCAAGGATTTAGTGTCGCCAGAAAGAGAAATGTAAAGGATTCACGTAATAACTTGCCGTTGGAGTTTTTAAGAATAGTTAATGAGATCCGTCCCAGATGGTTTGTCTGTGAAAATGTGGTAGGAATATTAACAGCAAAATTACCTAGCGACATCTTGGTTAAAGATAGATTTATTGGGAAGGCAAAAAAAATTGGTTACAAAACAGAATATAGGATATTAAATGCTGCATATTTTGGAGTACCACAAAATCGCAGGAGAGTCATATTCATAGGTACTCGCCTCAATAAAAAAATTAGATTTCCATCACAAAAAGGAAATAAAACAAATTTATCATGGAAGATATTAACTAAAAAGCACTTAGTTCCCAAAAATTTATTTTACTCAAAAAAACTTATTAAAGGATTTCAGAAAAGAGAAAAAGATAATAGAAAAAAGGGTCTCGGTTTTAGGTGGCAATTTTTAAAACCTAAATCTCCTTCATATACTATTCCAGCGAGGTACTGGAAAGATGGTTCAAATGCGTTGGTTAAATATAAAGATGGATCTATAAGGATGCTTACAGAAGAGGAATGCTCTAAGATTCAAGGCTTTCCCCAAAATTATACTTTTCTTGGCAATAAAAGAAAGAGATATGAGCAAATTGGAAATGCTGTACCTCCCTTATTAGCCGCAGCGATTGCAAGGGAAATATAAAAAGTTTGTCGATAGACATATGACTGATGTACATACAACAACACAAAGATCTCGAAACATGTCAGCAATTAAAGGAAAAGGAAATCAAAGCACAGAAATCGCTTTTTTACGATTGCTTAAAAAGAATAAAATTACGGGCTGGCTACGACATTATAGATTTCTCAGAGGTAAGCCAGATTTTGTTTTTGTTGGCAAAAAAATTGCCATTTTTATTGATGGATGTTTCTGGCATGGTTGTCCGAAATGCAAGCTAGAGCCAGTAACAAACAAGAGGTTTTGGGCAGAAAAGATATCAATCAATAAGAAAAGGGATGTTGCCGTGTCGAAAGAGATAAAAAAAGCAAACTGGCTAGTGCTCCGTTTCTGGGAACATCAGATTAAAAAAAATCCCAAATCAGCAATAAAAAAACTAAAAAAATACCTTAATTAGAAGACTTCAAATCAATCTTTATAAAAAAGTCGCACAAGGTATATTACACGACGAAAAAACCATCCTTTACAGATGGTACAAAAGATAATTCTTTTAGTTTCTAATTGCTTTTATTCAAATGTTCTTATATCAGGAATGGGCTTGTTATATTGGTCTAAGATTTCTCCCACTAATGGCACTATTACATTCGTTCTATAAAAGTATGTTTGTTCTGATGACATTTCGGTAATAACAGGGAATACAAGAGAGGGGACTAATATTTCAGCTGTATCCATTTTGTTTTCTGACCTTTGCCACATTCTTACTAAACTTACTTCAGGGGTTCCAAGTTCTAAATCTAAGGTTTTTACAGCATTAGGATAAGTATAGTTTTTAAACAATCCTCCGTCTTCAGCAAAGGATATAATTTTATCCTTATTCGTTTCTTTAGCGTATTTTGAGCTTTCAAAAGTATTTGTAACAATACTATATACATTTACTACTTTTTTATGTCTCAAGCTTACACTTACATTCATACCATATTTCTGTCCTCCTTGATCATAAATGATTTGGTCATCAATCTTGAGCGGATAAACAATTGGAATGTTTTCAGGAATAACTCCTCCTATTCCTGCATGCTTTGTAACTTCTCCTTTTTCATACAAATCTGTATTAATGCCGTATTCAGCAAGGAATTTATCTGAAATAGAAAGCAATTCTTCATCTGTTAACATTTCTGCTGGTGTATCAAACTCTTCTCTTGGCCATTTTTCCCAATTTGCATTAATAGACAATGAATTTTGCCTTGGGTAAATGTAAATAGAGTATCCAAAGTCACGATTTTCTGAAATTTCTATGTTGCCGATTTTAACATTCTGAAACTTATTAAGATTTAGAACGTTTAAATCAAGATTATTTGCAACGTTTGAAAGTGCTTTGTTTAAGAAATCTCCTTTCAACATTTTATAGACAGTGATTTGACCGCTATCAAGAGTGAAATCATCTCCAGCATATATAAAGTTGTAATTTACCATTTCTGGTGATACTACTCCCATTATTTCTCCGTTCCCGCCTCCGCCTCTTCCTGAAGTGTCAGGACTTTGAACTTCCTGCGAGAAAGAAAGATCTCCAAAAGCATTTTCACCAAGATCGTTTATTGCTAATTTGCCATTTTCTTGCGGTAAGTTTGTGATTATAATTGCACAAACTATGATGGCTATTCCTACTAAAGCGTAGGTAAATTTTTTGTTGAATAATGTGTTGAACATGTTTGTGTGGGGTTTTATGCTACTTAATAATTTTGCTCTTTCAATTATTTTTACGCGGAGCTCCCGAACAAATTGTTCATCAATTTTACTTTCCGGTTTTGAGCGTAAAAGTTCTTGAATGATTTTAATTAATGTTTTTTCATGCATTTTAAGACTTTGATCAATTAAATATACGTCTCTTAAAATTTGTTTTATTTGTTTGTCCATATTTGTTAAATTTTAGCTTCTATTATTTAATACGATATGTTTTTAAAAAAGTAACATAGCTACAAATACTGATAATGGCATTTGTTCTTTTAATATTTTAATTGTTCTTGAAAATGCCATTTTACAACTAGCTTCACTTTTACCCATTGCTTCAGAAATCTCTTTGTATGACATCCCTTCCCAAACACGCAGAATAACAATTTCACGCTGCTCGCTTTTCAATGTTTTTAGATATTCTTTAACATCTTCTAATCTCTTTGCTGTATCTAAATCACGTAATATATCTTCATCTGTAGATAAATCCCATATATCATCAATATTAATGCTGTTTTTTTTAGTTCTGTAAAAATCAATAACAGTGTTTCTAGCAATCTGATATATCCAGGTTGAAAAAGATCCCTTGCTTTCATCAAATCTATCAAGCTTATTTAATGCTTTAATAAAAGTGTCACTGGTTAAATCTTCTGCTGTTTCTTTATGATGGGTTTTGTAATAAATAAAATTAAAAATCTTCTTTATGTATTTATCATAAAGCTGGCCGAAATTATCTCTATTTACTTTTTCGTCTAACATTTTACTAAAATTAGCGTTCTTTAATTTAATACGATAGAATAATGGAAAGGTAACTTTATTATACTAAAATTAGTATTGTAATTGGAGGCTTTCTTGCAATTCTGACATACAATATAATCAAAAGAAAAAAAAGAAGTAAAAAAGTTAGATTATGAAGAAGATATATTTAGATATTCTTAAATTCACGAAGCAATTAGTAGAGACGCCGTCTCAAAACGGAATTGATTCCGAAAAGAAAATGGCTGATATAGTTTTTAAGAAACTATCTTCTTTTGGGTTTTCTCCAAAAATCATAGGGAGTAAAAAGCATGCTTCTGTGTTTTGTAAAATTACTAAGAATCCAAAAAGCAAAACCATCTGGTTAGAATCTTGTCTTGATACTGTTTCAGTAGGGAATGTTTCAAAATGGAAATATCCTCCATTAAAAGCTACTATCAAGGGCTCAAAGATGTATGGGAGAGGAGTGGCTGATTCTAAAGTGGGAATTGCTATTTTTTGTTATTTAGCTAAAGAACTTTACGGTGACTCGAGCTTTAAAGGTAATATTATTCTTGGTTTTGATGCTAATGAGCAGAGTGGAGAATATAGTGGTATACGAGATATTGTAAAAACACAGAAACCAAAAGCTGATGTCTGTATTTTAGGGTATCAAGGCATAGATGAAATTTCTATTGGAATGAGAGGTTGGTTAAGGTTAAAAATTATTACTAAAGGAAAATCGACTCATACGGGAAGTAGAAGTAAAAAAGGCAATAACGCTATTCATCAAATGGTAGAGGTTATTACCGCTTTAAGGAAATTAGATCTTGAAGGTAAAAAAGAACCATTTTTTAATTACGGCTCTGCTTTTAATGTGTCACTCGTTAAGGGCGGTATTGCGATAAACATTGTTCCCGACGAATGTGAGATAAAGATTGATATAAGATTTTTGCCTTCACAGACCAAACAAGAGATTCTAGATAAAATATCCAAAACATTAAAAGAATTAAGGAAGAAAAACCCTAATATTCATTATGAGATAGAATTTTTGCGATGCGAGCCCTCTTTCTTAACCAATCCTAAGGATAAATTTGTAAAATTATTACAGAGAACCGCACAAAAAGAACTTAAAAGAAAAATTCCTTTAGTTAGCAGTGGAGCAGGAAGCGTAGGAAGTGTTATAAATAAGCTTGATATCCCAATAATAAATTCTTTTGGGTGTAAAAATAATAATGTTCACGCTTCAAATGAATGGATAGACATTAGCACTATCCCTAAAGTTTTTGAGATTTATAGAAAGGCAATCTTAGAATTTTGCAAGCGCTAATTCTTGATTATTTTTCTGTGACTTCACTGGTAAAAAATAATCTTAATATTGTGCGACATTTAATAGGCGAGAGAAAATCGTTAGGGTAGGGAACTATAACTTTTTTGTTTTTGAAGGATAATCCACTATTGACAAACCTTCTGGGTTTTTTTATTTTAAAGTAAAGATTTATTTAGGTCTTTTAAAAAACAAAAAAACATAAAGGAGGTGACTGCTAAAGAGTCATGTCTATATTATTTTGTAAAGGATGCAGCAATCAACTCCTAAAATTTAAAGGAGGAAAAAGGTTTGCAGAATTGGTTGTGGTTAAAAAAAATATAAAAGGGAAGTGGGTTGAGGTGAGAAATAAAAAACCTGAGGAAGGAGTTGAAAAAGATGAAAAGATTTTTTTTAAATGTCTTAATTGTGATTTTCTTAATGAGCTTCCGGAGTATATCTCCAGAAGAATACAGAAAACGAAAAAAATAACTCCACTGCATCCTAAAATATAAAACCGTTAGCTAATATAACTAACGGTTCTTTTTAGCGAGGGGAGTGCTTGACACCGTGTTTTGGCACGGTACAATATATATAGATATAATGTCGCACAATGATGGTAAAGCGACATATAATATATATAAATTAGACCACTTCCCTAAAAGCCCTAAAAAAATGAAAAAATCAAAGACCCCAATAATAAGCCATATTTCTGATTTCTTAGATTATTGTGAAGTTGAAAAGGGTTTATCTGATAAAACCCAAGAAAATTATAAAAGATATTTAAATAAATTTGTTTTTTGGTTAGAAAAGGCAAAAAATGAAAAACTACTGCCCCATCAATTAACAGCTGATCATATTTGGAAGTATCGCCTATTTCTATCTCGTTTTAATACATATAAAGGTAAGCCACTTAAGAAAATCACCCAAAACTACTATCTTATCGCTCTCAGGGCCTTTTTAGGCTATTTTTCATCAAAAGACATACAATCACTTCCTGCAGATAAGATAAAGCTTCCCAAAGACGCTAAAAGGGATAAAGCTATTAAATTCCTTAATTTAGAGCAAATTGAAAAGTTTTTAAAGTCCCCTAGTCATAACACTAGAATTGGCTTAAGAGATAAGGTTATTTTAGAGTCATTATTTTCAACAGGTCTTAGAATTGCAGAGCTTGTTGCTTTAAATAAAGAGCAATTCTCTAATGTCCAAAAAAAGAAAGATTTAGAGCTTTCAGTTATTGGCAAAGGTGGATCTGCTAGAACAGTATATTTTTCAGAAAGAGCATTAGATTGGGTTAAAAAATATTTAGATTCACGTAAAGATAAAGAAAAAGCTTTATTCATTCATTATAGAGCTAAGAAAGGTTCAGATAGTCGACTTACCTCTCGTTCCATTCAAAGATTAGTTAAGAAGTATGCAATTTTATCTGGAATTCCAGTTTTCACTACCCCGCACACACTTAGGCACTCAATGGCAACTGATCTATTAAACCAAGGAGTTGACTTAAGGACTATTCAAGAATTTTTAGGCCATAGAAGTATTACCTCTACTCAAATCTACACTCATGTGACAAGTAAACGTTTAAGAGAAATTCATCGTAAGTTCCATAGTGGCAAGAGATTAAAAGGATAAAAAACACTAATTCTCTACCCTAGTGTTTTTGTGTCCTAAATAAACGTCGCACAATATATAAGGTTGCACAATGTAACCTTTTTTAGTTAAAGTTACATATTATTAGTGTAAAGCAAAATAATGGAGCAAAACAGTGAAGAATTGAAAATATTAGTCGAACAAGCTCAGAATGGCAATAAAGATGCCTTTAAAGAGATATTCGATCGTTTGAGTGACAGGTTTTTTGCCTATATTTTTTCTCGTACATCAAATAGAGATGATTCCTTAGATATTATTCAGGAAACATTTATTGATCTTTGGAATTCTTTAAAAAGATTTAAGTACAGATCAGAGCAATCATTTTATGGATTTGTATTTAAAATAGCCAAGCGCAAGCTTTATCATTATTACAGGAAAAAACAAAAAATCATTTCTCTTGATAAACTTAGCGAGGGTCAGTTGGTACAAACAGCAACAAATCAAGAAAGCAGTGAATATGTAGTAAATCATGTCAATGCTCTTGTTTCAAAATATCAGGATGTTATAACACTTCGCTATTGGTCTCAAATGACATTTAAGGAAATTGCAGCTGTGCTAAATATTACAGAGAATACTGCCAAAGTACGACATCATAGGGCCTTAAAAAAATTAAAAATTAATTTAACCAAAAGCAACTATGTTACATAATATTGAAAAAAAACTCAAAGAAGCAGCAAGAATAAACCCTCTTACTAAAACTGAAAAAAACATACTTTGGACAAAGATTGAGAGTAAGATTAGTCAGCATCAAATATTAAGAATTTTTGGGTTAAAACCAAAGTTTGTTTTCGCTTCGTTTATGAGCTTTGTACTTATAACAGCCTCTGCTGTAGCAGTAGGAGCTTCAAATGATGCTGGTCCAGGAGATTTACTTTATCCTATTGATATTGCCATTGAAAGAATTGAACTTGCACTTTCAAGAGAAAACAATAAAGATAATTTACGTTTAAAATTTGCCCAGGAAAGACTTAAAGAAGCTCAAAAAGCTTTAGCCTTTCAAAACAATAATGATTTAGAAAATATAACTATTTCAACATCAACCGAAAATAATTTTAAAAGAATCCAAAAAGCTGATAAAACCCTACCATCTGCTCTTGAAAAATTAGAGAAAACAAAAGAACTTCTTGAACAAAAAGGTAATGAAAAAGCTGTAGAACGTGTAAATGAGATTATAGAAAAGCTAACAAATCTAGCTCAAGATCATGTTTCTGATCTTGATGAGCTGGAAATAGAAATAAATGATGATAATGGAAGAAAGCAACAAATCAAAGCTTTTCGTGAAAAAATAAAAATCAAATTTAAACTAAATCACTTAGACAATAAAGAAAAGGTTGTAATCTGTCACATTCCTTCAGATAATCCTGATAATGCACATACAATAGAAATAGCAGAACCAGCCCTGCAAGCTCATTTAGCTCATGGTGATTATCTTAGGTCTTGTAATCATGAATATCAAGGAGGATATCAGGATAATGACGATGATGATAATACCACTTCAACACCAGACATTACGGCACCAGTTATTTCAAATATTAACTCAAGCGTTTCTACTAACACAGCAGATATAACTTGGGATACAGATGAATCATCAGATTCAGTAGTTTGGTACAATACCACAACATCAGTAATTATTTCAGGCGATACCTTATATGTTAGCTCAAGTACTTTAGTTATAGACCACAATATTTCTTTATCGGATCTTAATGCCAGCACAACTTATTATTTTATTCTTAGTTCAACTGATGAGTTTAATAATGAAGCAACCTCAACAGAATTGTCATTTATAACACTATAAACAATATTTGTTCTTTACCAAAAACCACCCAATTGGGTGGTTTTTGAATTCTTTCAAATCACAATTTAATTATGAGCTGAAAAAATAAAAAAAAGTTTGATTTTATCTTAATATTTATATTCTTGAGACATGTCCTTTACACCACAATGCCGGCAAAGGACTATTGTCGGTTCATTGCCCTCTACTATGTGAGCGCAATGCGGACACACAAAAATCTTTCTCTTCTTCTTATTTTTTTGCCCCATTTTAAATTACCAACTAAATTATACAAATTATATTAGATTTGTCAATTGTTATGTGATGAATCTAATAATGAAGCAACTTCAACAGAATTGTTCTTTATAACATTATAAACATACTAAAAACTGCCCGTATTCGAGGCAGTTTTTGGCTTTTTCAAAACTATAAATAGATTTATAAGCTTGAAAAAAAATATGGGAGTAAGTTTTCATTTTAAATGACTTACTCCCTTGTTTGCTTTATTGCTCTTCGTTCTTTCATTTTTCCCGACTCTTTCATTTTTTCAATATCATTCATTATATTGATAGTATAGCATACCATCTAGAGTTTGTCAAGTGCCTTGATGATGATAAAAAAAACAAGAAATTATGGAAAACTAGAAAAAGCGCCGATCTGGCGCTCTTCTAATATTACAATTATTCAGTTCCTCCTTCAGCTTTCTCTTCCGCTTTTTCGGATCCTCCTTCTTCAGTTCCTGTCTCTGGGGTTGTCTCTGTTTGTCCTTCAGTTCCTGCTTCTTGTTCAGGAGCTTGAGTTTTTTCTTCTTCTTGCATTAGAAACATAGTCTTTTTTTTAATTTAGTCTTTAAGGTAAAAGGAAATAACATTACTATTCCTTTCAAAGCTGGCAATGGGAGACTAACCCCATTTAGCCTATCTGCATATATGAATATTATCTTAACTATCTCAATATTGTCAAGTTAAAAATATGTTAATTTATAGTATTAATCCAATTGCCAATATAATAAGTGGCAATAATGACCAAAATAGTAATAAAGAGGTGCTCTAATATAACAAGACATGGTTTTTGGTTCTGCTGTTTGGCAATATAGAAGCTAAGAATTGCAATCAATAGTAACCCCCAAATCACACTAATAATGATTGCTAAAAACAATTCAAAGAGCAAAACTGGCACAATAAACGTCAGTGCCACAATGAATTTTGATAAAAAGGTAGAAACAGTTGATTCCCAAACCTCTTTTGTACTAATATTGTTATCTGATTCCTCTGAGATATGTATTCCCAGAGCATCAGAAAAAGCATCAGCTATTGCAATAACTAAAATACCGGTCATAACAATAATTTGTGAATGAGTTCCTGAATTAAGCCCAACCATTAATCCTAAAGTGGTGATAATCCCAGAAGTTAAGCCAAAACTCAATCCTGTTTTAACTGATTGCTTTAATCTAAGCATTATTTATTAAGGAGTACTTATTTCTATTAAAGTTGTCCCATCAATTATCAGATATTTGGTCATTGCAACAGAGGGCCGTGTGCTCATTGGTTCATCTTGTTTTCTATCAGCATAGTTAATTTCAACAGCTCCTTTGTAAATTGAAATGTTTTGCGGAATTATTCTGTCTCCTAAAAGAACTGCATTTGTGCCAACAGCTTGCCCGTTTTCTCTGTTCTGCAAGGCAGCTGCCACATAAAAAAACGTACCACTGCCTTCTGGGTCATGAACTAAAACCAAAGCAGCATCATCAGCACCATCACTATTTAAATCACCTATAGCAGCTTTTCCCAGAACACTTGTTTTAATCTTTGTTGCTGAACCAGGAGCAATTTCTTTTTCTGATTTGCCTTCAGTTAATTCAAATGATTCACCTTCAATTATATAAGCAGTGTTTAAAGGATTAAAAGTTGCTTTACTCTCAACTGGCTGGTTTAATTGATTGCTAATAGTAAGTCCTATCCAAACACCAATAGCTCCAGCAATTATGATTATTAAAATAATAAAGCTTTTAAAATCCATAGATTATATAATTTTAGATTGAAAGATCGGCCTTTTTACCATTTTTATTAAATTATCACCTATTAATCATTTTCAGAACCAGCGCCTCCTTTTTTCAATCTTTTCTCATATTTTTCTAAAACCATTTCCAGAGCTTGTTCTAAGTCAACATTAAAAGAATTTGCAACTGTAACTAAGGAATAAATCACGTCTCCTAATTCAGATTTTATTTCTTCTTTAAATTTCAATGGTTTTTTGCCATAATCAGTCATTTTAAGAACTTCTTTGGTAACTTCTCCCAACTCAGACATAGTATCTAATAAATGATATTCCGGAGAATATTCTAAATCATATTTCTTACAAAACTCTTTTACTCTTTGCTGAATCTTTTTCATTTTTCCATTCTAACAAAAAAACATCTAAAAGGCGATTTTCCAATCTGTCCGGCCTTACAAGATTTAAATATCTAAGTATCTTCTTTTTTTTAACTTTTCAGGTAAATAGTCCTGTTTTTCTTTATAATCATGGTCAGGACTGTATTTATATCCTTTCCCATATTCTAAATCTTTCATTAATTGAGTTGGAGCATTACGGATGTGCAAAGGCACTGCCAAATTACCATGCTTTTTAACGTCTTTTGAAGCATTATTATATGCTTTATACAAAGCATTGGATTTCTTGCATTTTGCCATATAAACCACTGCCTGAGCTAAATTAACATTACATTCGGGCATACCAATAAAATGACATGCTTTATAAGCAGCTACTGCCTGTTCTAATGCGCGTGAGTTAGCCAGTCCAATGTCCTCTGAAGCAAAACGAACAATTCTTCTGGCAATATATAAAGGATTTTCTCCTGCTTCCAACATTCTTGCTAACCAATACAAAGAAGCATTAACATCAGAACCTCTCATTGATTTATGCAAAGCTGAGATTATATTGTAATGCTCTTCACCATCCTTGTCATAAAACAAATGTGATTTTTGAAAAGCTTCTTTTATAATATCTAAAGTAATTTGTTTTTTACCTGATACAGATACTGCATATTCAATCACATTAAGAGCTATTCTGGCATCACCATTGCTCATCTGTGCTATGATATTAGTTATTTTCTTATTAATTTTTAAATTCAGCCGGCCAAGACCCTTTTTTTTGTCCTTTAAAGCTTTATTGATTATTTTTAAGATTTCATCTTTAGTTAATTGTTTTAAAACAAAAACTCTGCAACGTGACAGCAACGCTCCCCTAACCTCAAAACTAGGATTCTCTGTTGTTGCTCCAATAAGCGTAATTATTCCTTTTTCTACACAAGGAAGAAGCGCATCTTGCTGTGTTTTATTCCAGCGATGAATTTCATCTATAAAAAGTATTGTTTTTTTACCCAAGCTTTGATTATAATCTGCCTGCTGTATAATAGCGCGTAAATCTTTTAACCCGCTTGAAACCGCACTTATTTGTTTAAACTCTGATTTAGTTTGCTTTGCAATAATAAATGCCAAAGTGGTTTTACCGCTTCCTGGCGGACCCCAAAAAATCATTGAAGGCAATTTATCAGAATTAATAGCCCGTCTTAACAGCTTGCCTTTACCAACAATCTCTTCCTGGCCAAAGAAACCGGCCAAAGACTCTGGCCTCATTCTGTCAGCAAGTGGTTTGTGTTTGTTTTCACCATTCATAATCAGTATTATTCTATCAAAAAATCGCTTAAAGAGCGATTTTTATAAATCGTGGACAATATTAGAAATAATTAATACTTAAATTACCATTTCAATAAAAATTCGTGATACTCGTCACCTCTATGAATACATTTTGTTTCTTCTGCAGTTACCTTGTGTCCAATTATCATTTGGATTATGGTAGCAATAGAACCATTGAGAATTTGACAGTGAAGTGGATGGAATTTGAAATTTTTCACTTTAAAAATTATACGTCTTTTTTCCTTGTCAATTTCCACTACTTCAATATCTCCAACCGTAAAATATCTTCTCCACATCTGTGAACTCTCTTTGGCCACTCTTTCAAGAGAAACGAAATGCTTCATAAAAAGCCTGATAATCAAAGAACTTTTGGAGTGAAACCTTCCTATTTCCTGAAACTTTTTGTCATCGTAATTAAAAAGTCTTTTAATAGCTAGCAGAATAACAGCTTCTACTCCAAAAGGATAAGAAGTTGTTGCTTTTATTTCTCTGAATTTTATTGGATGCCCAAGTGTTAACATTACATCTTCCAATTTCTTCAATCCCTCCTCACCCTCTTCTTTAAGAATAAACTCTCCATGGGTTTTAATTCCCGTTCCTTTTACTTCCCCCTTAAGTTTCAATAACTCATCAAATTCCTCTTTTAAAATTATTTGTTCCATATTGTTTATTATAACAAAAATCCGAGAAACAATCTCGGGTTTAGTTTTGCTCCAGGGACTGGACGATATTAGAACCTGTTTTGTGGAGGTTTTGGAATAAAAAAAAGAAGGCATAAATGCCTTAAAGAACTAATTAGGTTTATCTTTCGATCCGTATTCTACTTCTTCATTATTAAGCTCAGATATTTCCTTGACTCCAAAAAAGAAGTCAAGAATCTTCTCCTTAATTTCTAAAGTTGTATTATTATTTTCTTTCACTTTCAACCACTTTTATTTTTTGAAAAAATAAAAAACTCCTCATAATAAGAAGCTTTTGAACTGATTTAATAATACCCTTATTCAGAATATTTGTCAATTCATCCAATTCTTCTTTTGAAATTATTGGTTCCATATACCAACCGGCGGACTGTCGAATCATTGACTTTTTAAAGACAATATGCTACTATTTAAACATTAGATTATAGGTCGAAATATTTAGAATTTAGATAGAGCGACTTAAGAATCAAAAGGTCGTTCCATTATAAATTTTAGACGTTTCGAATAAGCTTTAGTTTAAGCTTAAATCGTGATCTTAATATACATGTTTAATGATTTTAAAGATCGTCCAAGAAGAAGTTTTGGTGAAAGACAAATGTTTAAAGGAAATTGGAAATGTGCAGATTGTTCAAAGGAAATAACAGAACTTCCTTTTGAGCCATCAGAAGACAGACCAATTTACTGCAGAGAATGTCATGCCAAAAGAAGACCTCCAAGAAGGGACTTCAGACGATAAGCTAGAATGAACTTAAAGCCCCGTAAGAAATTACGGGGTTTTAGTTTTGATACTTTGACAATTTTATTGCTATCCTAAATTAACTGAAGGGTTATTTCTGAGCATAATTACAAATATCTTTGAAATCGCAAAATTTACAATTCCAGCCTGGATTTGCGTCAAAGCTGCTGCTCTTTATTTTTTCAGCCATAGCTATTATTTCTTGTTTTTGTCTTTCTTTATCCTGCTCGCTTCCTAAAAATGAAGTTTTCTTGCCTTCCTGCAGATAATAATAACTAAGCTTCACAGGCTTCAATCCCAGAGATTGTTCAGCTGCTATTTGATAGATTAATAGCTGTTGTTTGTTTTCTAGAGATAATTTTTCTTTATATTTCCCTGTTTTATAATCTATTATTTCAATTCCGTCTTTAGTCTCATCTATTCTGTCTATTTTACCAATTAAAGTGTTGCCAGACACTTTAAACCTGAATGACACTTCTAAGGCCGGGTTTTCATTGATCCTGAGAATTTTAGGCTCTTCTTGAATAAATTTCTCATAAAAATCTTTAATTATTTTTTGGCCTAATTTGTAATATTCTTGCTTCTGGTTTTTTGATTCATACCAATCATCAATCCAGTTTTTTTCATACAACTTAATTAAAGCAGGTAGATTTAAAACTTTTTTTGCTGTTTTTTGCTTTGCTTGCTTATCTGACCCAAATAAATCAGATTGAACAGCATTCTTTCCTCTATCTATGAGTTTTACAAAATTATATAAAGTATTGTGCATTGTCTTGCCAAAAGAAAACACTGCCCTACCCCTTACAGGCACTCTTAACACATGAGCAAATTTATACTGCAAAGGACAATTGCTAAAAGCTGCTAACTGGGAAAATGAAAGATGAGAAGGTAAATTCAAAGGAGCAATTGTTTTTCTCCTCTGTTTTCTTAGAGCAACTGTGTTTACAGCCCTTGCAGCCAATTCATCGCCTTTTTTAATAAAACCCATTTCCATTAAAAATCTTGAAGGCTTTTTCTTTCTAACTCCGCCATAATTATCAGCAGAAGTTAAAAATAATCTTTCTTTAGCCCTGGTCATTGCTACATAACAAAGCCGTCTTTCTTCTTCTAAATGAATATCACCTTTTGGGATAATATCTTTAATTAAATTTGCTGGTATTTCAATTGGCTCTCTCCGTTCTGAAGTGGGAAATCTTCTGTCAACCAAATTAACTAAAAACACATACTTGAACTCCAATCCTTTGGCTGAATGAATGGTCATAACCCGAACCATGTCCGGACCTTGTTCTGGATCAAAATTAAGCTTGCCCTGCTCTCCTGATTCAAGCTCCATATTTAAACTTTCCATAAAGTTTTTAAGAGAGGCGTTTATATTAGCTTCTTCAAAGTTTTTTATCTTTTGATAAAATTGATTAATTAAATCTAATTCTTGTTTGCTTTCCTTATTTGATAAATATTTCAGATAACCTGAATCTTTTAAAAATAAAACTAAAACCTCTGAGACATTTTTGTTCTTAGCTAGTTCAGTATGTTTTTGAATCAAATTCAAAACTAAACTCATTGCCTGGCCAGCTGAGGGAGAAATACCAAATATGACAGGAAGCTCATTTAAAGCTTCGTATAAAGATTTTGTTTTACGTCTGGCATACTGATTAATCTTTGCAATATCTTGAGCTGGAATATTGAAAAAAGGAAGATTTAGAATTCTGTATAAAGCAGAACTCTCATGATAATTATCTAAAAGCTTAAAATAAGAAATTATGTCTAAGATAACTGGTTTAGAATACAGTCCTCTGGAAGCTAAAAACTGATAAGGAAAGTTGGCTCTTTCTAAAGCCCTGGTAAAAGCATTAGCATGGTCATTAGCCCTGACTAAAATTACAAAATCACTAAAAGAAACATCCTTATTTTCTTTAGCTATTTCAGCTATTTTATTAATCACGCCCTGTGTTTCTTCGTATAAGTCTTTAAAATGCAAATGCTCTATAATCCCCTTGCCTGTTTTAGCAGCTTTTAGTTTCTTGTCTATTTTACTGACATATTCCAAACGATTTGGATCATTGGCTTTAATAAATTTGTATGACAAATCTAATATACTTTGAACTGAGCGATAATTTTCAATCAAAAAGATTTCTTTGGTTTTTGGAAAATTCTTTTTAAATTGAATGATGTTATTATATGAGGCCCCTCTAAACCGATAGATACTTTGGTCATCATCAGCACAAACAGTTATATTATTGTCAGGCAAAGCTAATAATTTAATCAGTTCATACTGAGCCCAGTTAGTATCCTGAAATTCATCAACTAAAATATATTTAAACTTTTTTCTGAATTTATCCAGAATAAGCGGTCTGTCTTGGAACAGCTTTAAGCAGTAATTGATTAAGTCGCCGAAATCCAAAGAATTGTTTTCCAAAAGAAGTCTCTGGTAAACGTGATAAGCTGCAGCCACTTCTTTTAATCTTTCTGTTTCCTGAGATTCTTTTAAATCAGTAAGATTAGTTTTTAAACTATCTGCATATTTTAAATAGTCTTGAGGATAAACACCCTGATCTTTACAGCGAGAAAAATGACTTATTAAGGCATAGACAAACTTGGTTTGATTTCCCAAAGGACGATAATAATTAAGGTCAAGCTTTTCTAAATTTTGTCTAATCAGCATCCATGCTGCTACAGGATCCATTAACTTAAAATCAGTTGGCAGTCCAATATCTAAAGCATGGTCTCTTAAAACCCTCTCGCAAAAAGAATGGAAAGTTGATATCCATAAATCCACATATCCATAAGGCAGCAGCCTATCCACTCTTTCTTCCATTTCACCAGCTGCTTTATCAGTAAAAGTAACTGCTAAAACTTCTTCTGGTTTAGCTTTTTTTTGCTCAATCAGGTAAGCGATTCTTTTTGTGATAACTGTAGTTTTACCTGTACCAGCTCCTGCCACAATTAAAAGCGGTCCTTTATCGTGAGTAACCGCTTGTTTTTGCTGTTGATTTAAATTATTGAATGATAATGAATCCATTTTACTATCAATTTACCCCTCTTTCCATTATTTAGCAATAAAAAATCGCTTTGTCAGCGATTATAAACTCAGACTCCTCTGATATGATATAGCTAGAAGACTGTTTATTCAAACACCACAAATGTCTATAAAAATGCCTATCAGCAAAGCCAATAAAGAAAGAATAAAGATCAGCCCTGAATTCCATTGTGATTTTGAAGTTAAACTGGTTTTAACTAAGTAATGAAGAGCTAATTTCTTTTGAGACTCAATACAATCAGCTTTATCTACGGCTTCAATTAATTGATAATCCTTGACTAAGTTTGCTCTTTTTTTGGCAATATCAAAACGATGACCAAAATAAAGGATAAAGCCAGTAGTGCCAATATACCAAGCAATCTTTACCCACAAAGGACTGTACAAATTTAGTACAATAATTATTCTATATGCAATAGTAGCGATTATACCCATTCCGAAAAAAAACAAACGAATAGGTTTGGGATTCGGCTCAATAACTTTTAAAGTTTTTTTATCTTCCATATTCTTTTATTCTACCAAAAAAACGCCATCGGGGCGATTTTTTTGTTGCTGAAAAATAGAGTTGATACCATTTTCTCTAGATATAAGCTTCTTTTTTCAATTTTATGCCTGTTTAATTCCGGGTGTTGACTAAGATTGACATAATTTTCGATAAGGTCTTTAATATAGATATGGTATTTTAAAAAAAGAAGATGAGTAAAATGTCAGAACAAGATCAGAATAACATAGAAAAGATTGATAAGAATCTAGAAGAAACTATCTATAAAGTCAGATTAGCAGAAGATTTTATCGATTTCTTAAAAAATCACCCCAGGGCACCACAAGATACGATAGATAATGTAGAACAAGTAAAGAAAATATGGGAGGAGGATCTCAAAAAATTGGTGTCTTTTACTAAATTATCTAAACAAGTGAGTGGTTAGCTACATATCCACTTTTTTTTATTTGAAAAATTAAAAATTTAAGTAAAAAAAATAGCCTGTTTAAAAAATAACAGAGCTTAAGCGTCCTTTATTAGGGCTTTAATTCTTTCCTGGATATCTGGTCTTTTTTGAATATCTGATCTTTTCAAAATTTGCAATAATGAAACAGATGCTTTCTCTTTATTCCCCTGACTATAACGTGAAAAATATGTTTCTAACTTCTTAAGTGTTCTAAAAAAGCTCGCCTCTCTTTTTTCGTCTGTTATTCTTAGGCTGTAATTCATCTGTCTAATATTTTCTTGTTCTAAAAAATTTCTATAAGTCTTAGGTATTTTCTTCCAATCTTCTACTTTTAACGGTGTAAGTGCCTGGAAAATAGTTTTTTTAGGTTCATCTTTTAGCTCAAACTCACTTTTTCCGAAAAATTTGCTATGAAATTCACGTATATCTTTCATAGCAACATCCCCTTGTCCTTCTAATATTCCTTTCTCTGAATCCTTGTATGTCTTATTTATCCTCTCTTGAATTTCTGAATTATTTACTCTTTCTATCTCTTCTGAATTTTCTTTATATTTATATTTTTTAAAGAACTGTTTGATTCTTCCTATCTCCCAATTCTTCCATTTATTCTCTTCGTACAAAGAAAGAGAAGTTATAATTATAAACCAGGCAATTATCGCCCAGAAAATAATTAAAAATACGATCGTGCTGACCACCTCAATCTTTAATTCTATATAATAATCCTAGAATATAACATTTTTTTAAAAATTTGTCAATTTGATATTTTAGTAGAAGATTCTATCGATTTTTTAAAAAAGAACCCTATGATATCACAACATGCGGTAAATAATGCAGAAAAAATCAATATAAAAAAGAGAGGAAAAAATTACCTCTCAAGAAATTAAAAATTATTTATATTTAGAAGGATCACTAAGGACTTGTATAATAGTTTGACTTAAAAATTTAGCAAGCTTCTTTTTATACTTGACTGAAGATTTAATCGCAGGCATTATCCCATCAACCTCCAGCGTAACATAACCTTCGTATGTTTTAAGTCCTTTCTTAATGAAATCTGGGAGTTTAGATTCTAGAAGCGCAGTCATAATCTCTGCCCAGTTGCTACCTACGAATAAAGAACCAGAATTCTTCGCAGCTATTATTGAGTTAGAAAAACCATGACTCCATCTAATCCAGTCAATCATTTTTTCAGCAATTTTTTGAGTTGACTCATCTTTTTGGGAATTATCTAATCCTAAAACTAAAATATCATTATCATAAGGACGAGCTGGATAACTTCCCCAAGATCTTCCCTTGCCTAAAGCCCAAAACTTATCTCCTAAGCTAATTAGTACAACAGAGTCATACCTCATAAATCCCTGGCGAGTTCTATGATAATCTGAATCATCTGCGATTAAAGACAAGGCATAATGAGGAAGAATTATTTCTTGTTCGCCATATCTTTTCTTGATTTTCTTAAAAGTTAGATTAAGAATCTCTCCTGCCCTGTATTGCCCCTTTATCCTTCTCCTGATTATTTCTTTTACTTCCCACTTTATATTTTTTAACCTTCTTCTTATTTTCAAAGTACAGCATTCCTCCCTGTGTTTAGTAATTATTTTTTATCAAAATAACCTTTAAAAGTCAAGAAAACTTGACATTGCAGGAGTAAATGATAATGTTTTGTTAGCTTTAACTTAATTTAAAAAAGAAAATGGAGTGAATGAAAAAAGATGAGAGAAATAGAATTAATTAAAAGTGCCAGTCCTTGTGACACTAACTACAATGATAAATCAATCCAGACTATCTCAGACGCAAAAAAGAAAGGTAGAATACTTTGTTCAAACCTCAAAGAATGTCAGGAAGGAGGTATCTTCTGCACCTTAAATCTCGGATGGAGAATGGCTCAATTTGTGATAGAAGGTGAACAAGACTTAGGGAAAACTCTTGAGAGCGAGAGTAAAGATTTTTTGAAAGAACATCCTAAAGGTAAATTCTGGATTAAAAAAGATGATGAATGGTCGGTAGTGGAAGGGAAGAGTAATGCAATAGACTATATTAAAAAATTCGCAATTAATGTAATTGATGAAGATTCTTCCAAATTCAAGCCAGCTAAACGTGCAATTTTTGAAAAACCTTCTGATATTATAATAAATATGGCTGAAGCTATAGACAGCACTATAAAGGACCTTAAGGACATGGCTGAAGAGTTTAAGGAATAAGGATTATTATTGTTTTATAATATGCAATAAGACTTACCACTAAAGGTAAGTCCTATTTTTTTAGATTCTAAAAATTTATACGCCTTTCGTCGCCCTTATGGGATAGACCTCTCGTTCATGGCTATTTTAAGCTAAAACAAGATAAATGAGACAGTAGGAAAGGATAAACTACAACTCTTCTTCAGTAATTACCTTTATTCCATTTCTCTTCAATAAAGCAGTTGTAACCCCATCGCCTTTAATTAGTCTACCAAAAAAAGTCCCATCGTAAGTCTTCCCACAACCGCAAGAGGGACTTTTCTGTTTAGCAATGAATTCTTTTACGTTAAACATTTTTGCAATTTTTAATGTTTCATAAGCTCCGTGAATAAATTGTTCTGTAACATCTTTCCCCTCTTTATTCATTACCTTGCATTCTCCATCTAAAACTTTTTTTCCTGAACAACCTTGAATTTCTTGGGGAACTCTTGGTGTCGCTAATCCGCCTAATTGCTCGGGGCACACAGGAATAATGGATTCATTTTTAGAAACTTCTATTACTTTTTCACTCTTATATCTATCTTTCCCATCCCAGGCACATTTTATTCCTATTAAGCAAGCACTACATAGTTTCATATATTAAAAGTATACCATATTATAAACTCTTTAAAAATTAACCACTAGTTATTTCTATGTCGTAATTTTAAAACCTTTCTTGTAAACAAACGAAAAACAAAAACCGGCTATTAATAGTCAGTTTTTGTTTCTTCTATTTCCTTTAGAATGTTTTCTTTTTTTGAATTTTCTAATGTTTTAAAGGGCTCAAAAAAAGAAAGGAGATAGAAAAATAAAAGTATTATTAAGATTTTCCTATTTTTTCCTCCCATGCTTGCTCATTTTCAATGAATCAAACAAAATTAAAAGTCCAATAGATCTTTCTGTTTAATCAATAAATCCCTTAATTCACTTAAAGACTTATTTATTCCTCTTCGATTAATCCCAATAAATGGTATCTCGATTTTTTCCTCGTCTAATTGGTTTTGTAAGCTTTCTATAAAGAGTCCTGGCTGATGAAACGTGCCTCTTCGGGAGTATTGAAGTCTAATAGCACAAGAAGGAGAGTATTCTATCCCTAAGATTGCTACAACTTTGTAATCATTCGCTAGAACTCCTCTTATTATACTAACGACTTCAGAGGCTGAGTTTTTACATATCTCTCTAAATTCCGGTACGTCGTATCTATCTATTCCCTTAGGTTCTCTCTTTAAGCCGGTCGTATATCCACCAAATTGGCTCTCAGGACATGGCATTTGTATAATATTAATATTATACCTTAATATCTCTTCCACTATTGGTTTTATCGTAGCTGAATAACCATACCTAACAATACCCTGCGCTTGAAAAGCTTGACAAATGAGACAAAAAGGAATAAATATAAACCTCTTACTTCTTTGGTCTGGCATTTTTATCTTTGGAATATTCATAAAACCCTACCTTCTTTTTTTAAAATCACTTTTGATTGAGTTTTAATTATTTCTCGTGCTCTTGGTAATACAACTTTATCAAAATAGTTTACTACAGCAGTCTGAATTTCTTTACTCGGCATTTTTGGCAAAGGAGCACCTATTAAACACTGCGGCTCTAAAGTTTTAGGAGTAAAACCTCTTAATAATAACAGATTCTTTCTCTCCCAATTAGAATCTAAATTCAACACTGGTAGTAATAATTCTATAGAATATTCTGCGAGAAAATCTTTGAATTTTTTTATCATTATGGGCAATTCTATCACGAAGCCTTGATCTTTACGAGCTCCATCAGCAATATATTTAATTCCCATCTGATTGGCTTTAATAATAGTCCATACATACATCGCTGACCTACAAGTTAAACAATGAAACTGAGAAATAGTCAATTCACCATACTCACTTAAAATCTCGCTTGGTTTCATATTGAAATAGGGCAAAAAAAATTCTCTCCAAACCCCAGCTACGCAATGTGGTCCTAGAAATTCTACCATTTCTTTCCCATAACGTTCTATAATTCTTTTAGCACCATGCTCGGCATTATGTACTTGAAGACCGATGCCATTTTCGAAAGTAACCATATAAACTTTAAATCCTTCTTCGACCAAATAACAAGCTGAGAGAAAAGAATCTCTTCCGCCGGAAAACAATAATATTACTTCTTTCTTTTTATTCATTTCTGTTGTTCCACCTCTATTTTTTTATTTAAGAACTATAAAGATTATATAATAAGATTATAATTTGTCAATTATGCGAAAATAATTAAAAGTATTGCCTAAGGTTTCATCGCCATACTAAAAAATCACTCATAGAGCGATTTTCTAAAGTCTAATTTCTTTTTCAAGCCACTCAATATGCTGGGTTTTTCTTTTCCAGAAAACATCTTCCCAGATATAGTGAAAAGCTAGTTTTTCCCAGCCAGCGTATCTTTTTTTAAAAAACCTAAGGATTTTTTAGCAGAAACCAGTTTTTTATTAAACAACAATTTAGACATTATCTTCTGCTCCCAGGGAGGAATAGTTTCTAAGGCATCATAATGATAAAAATCTTCAAATAACAAATACTCTACAGAAGCTGGTCCAATACCATAAAGCTTTAAAGCTTGTTCTTTTAACCCTTCCCTATCCATTTCTCTCATTTTGAATTCATCAATTTCGTGTTTTTTAAATTGTGAACTCATTTTTTTTATACAAAAAGGGTTCTTTTTATATTTTATTATGCGAAAAATTGAAAACTTAAGTAAAAAAAATAGCCTGTTTAAAAAATAACAGAGCTTATTTGCTTTGTTTAGCGTTTAACGTCCTTTATCAGAACTTTAATTCTCTCTTTGATGTCTTGTCTTTCTTTGATATCTGGTCTTTTCAAAATTTGCAATAATGAAACAGATGCTTTCTCTTTATTTTCCGGACTATAACGTGAAAAATATGTCTCTAATTTCTTAAGTGTTCTAAAAAAGCTCGCCTCTCTTTTTTCGTCTGTTATTCTTAGGGTGTAATTCATCTGCCTAATGTTTGCCTGTTCTAAAAAATTTCTATAAGTCTCAGGTTGTTTTTTCCAATCTTCTACTTTTAACGGCGTAAGCACTTGGAAAATAGTTTTTTTAGGTTCATCTTTTGGCTCAAACTCACTTTTTCCGAAAAATTTGCTATGGAATTCACGTATATCTTTAAGAATAATATCCCCTTGTCCTTCTAATATTCCTTTCTCTGAATCTTCGTATATCTTATTTATCCTCCCTTGAATTTCTGAATTATTTAGTCTTTCTATTAATAACTCTCTTTTTTCTTCCTCTTCTGAACTTTCTTTATATTTATATTTTTTAAAGAACTCTTTTATTTTTATAGATATTGTCCAATTCCATTTATTCTCTTCGTATAAACAAAGAGAAATCATAATTATAATCCAAGCAATCATCACCCAGAAAATAATTAAAAATACGATTTTTTCAATCGTGCTGACCACCTCAATCTTTAATTTTATATAATAATTGTAGAATATAACATTTTTAAAAAAATTTGTCAATTTGATGTTAGATGCGATAGATAATGCAGAAAAAATCAGAGTTGACACTATTTTACCTTTGACAACCTTTGTTGTTGGAATTAAAATTGATGTATAGTATAACAAAATTTCAAAAAACAAAATCTCGGAGAAACCGGGGTTTTAAAACAATGAGTAATAGCAATAATAAAAACAATCGCAAAAAAAGTATAGCAATGATTAGTGTTCATTCCGATCCTTCGGCTAAGCTGGGTGGGCATGAAGCAGGAGGACAAAATGTTTATGTTTCTGAATTAAGCAAAGCTTTGGGACGAATGGGCTGGTCAGTTGACATTTTTACCAGATTAACTAGAAAAAGAACAAAAATGATTAAAACTTATGGAAAGAATGTAAATATTATATATATAAAAGCAGGTCCTCGCTATTTTATATCTAAAGATAAAGTGCTAGAAAAATTACCAGAATTTGTTGGTAATTTTCTTATTTATAAAGAAGAAAACAAGATTAATTATAGGATAATTCATGGAAATTATTATTTAGGTGGCTGGACAGCTGCCCAAATCAAAAGAATACTTCGCGTTCCAATGATAGAAACCTTTCATTCATTAGGTCATGTTCGTCATCGTACTTTAGAAAAATTTGAAAAAGAGGATATTAATATTGAAAACTTTAAAGAACGACTAATAGCTGAAAAAGAAATAATGGAGGCAGCTAATGCTATAATTGCCACCAGTCCCCCAGAGAAAAGAGATATTATGCATTATTATGACTTCAAGTTAGAGGATAAAATAAAAATTATTCCTTGCGGTGTTAATCTTAAACGTTTTAGAAAAATAAACTTTGAAAATGCTAGAGATTATATTAATCATTTTTCCAAAGAAGATAAAATCATCTTATACATTGGACGAATAGATTGGCGCAAAGGAATTGAAACACTGATTAAAGCTTTTCCCTTAGTTTTAAAAAGACTGCCTAAATTAAATTTAAATGTTATGGTTGTAGGTGGAAAAATCGGCAAAAGGGGTAATGTATCTGATAAAAAAGAAATTAGCCGATTAAAAAATATAGCTAAAGAATTAAATATTGAAAAAAGAGTCTTATTTTTAGGCAGAAGAGACCAGAAAAGACTCCGTTATTATTATTCAGCTGGTGATATCTTTGTAACCCCTCCTTATTATGAACCATTTGGTATGACAGTATTAGAGGCAATGCGTTGCGGCCTGCCTGTAATTGCTTCAAATGTAGGTGGACTTTCCTATATCATCAAAAACAGACGAACAGGAATCTTTTTCCCACCAGGAAATCATAAAATTCTTGCAAGAAAAATCATCCTGCTTTTTGAAAATAAAAGGCTAAGAAATAAATTAACTAAAAAGGCTGAAGAAATGGTGAAAGAAAACTATAGCTGGACAAAAGTTTCTTCAGATGTAGCAAAATTATACCAAGAATTAATATGAAAATAGTTCAAATAGCGCCATTTGAAGAAAGTGTTCCTCCAAAGAAATATGGTGGAGTTGAATTAGTGATATATAATATCGTCCAAGAATTAGTTAAAAAAGGCCATCAGGTTTATCTTATAGCTTCTGGTGACTCTCAAACAAAAGCAAAATTATTGCCGGTATTCCCAAAAGCTCTCCGAACTTACACTGAAGCTCAGGATATGAAAACAAGAGATTCTCTAAAATTTATTGGCGTTGGTAAAATACTTGAACATCTAAAAGATATTGATGCTGATATTATTCATAATCATTTAGGCTGGCGATTACTTCCTTTTTCTCCTATTATAAAAGTACCGATTGTCACTACTCTTCATGGTCCACTTCATATTGACTATCAAAAATTAGTTTACGGTAAATTCAAGAAAGCTAAATATATCTCAATTTCCAAAAATCAAAAAGAACCATTTCCAAGTCTTAATTATGTTGGTACTGTTTATAATGGAATTGATTTAAAAAAATTCCAATTTTCAGAAAAAGCAAAAGATTATTTAGCATTTTTAGGCAGAATGTCTCCAGAAAAAGGCCCTGTTGAAGCAATAAAATCAGCAAAGAAAAGTGGCTTTAAATTAAAAATAGCGGCGAAAGTTGATGTTGTTGACAAAGATTTTTTTAAAACAAAAGTCAGTCCTTTAATTGACCGCAAACAAATTGATTTTCTGGGAGAAGTAAGCCATAAAAGAAAAGTGGAGCTTCTGAAAAATGCAAAAGCTCTTCTATGCCCTATTCAATGGAGAGAACCTTTTGGGCTTTTCTTTATTGAAGCTATGGCATGTGGAACGCCTGTAATTGCTTTTAATCGTGGTTCAGTGCCAGAAATAATTAAAGACGGAGAAACTGGTTTTATAGTTGCCCCTTTTAATAAAAAAGCTAAGCCAAATATAGAAGGATTTGTAAAAGCAATAAAAAAGATTTATCAAATGCCAGAGACTGAATACAAAAAAATGCGGTATAATTGCCGTAAACATGTTGAGAAAAATTTTAGTTTAGAAAAAATGACTAGTGAATATGAAAAGATATATTCTAGAATTCTAAAAAAGTTATAATTTTTCAAATCAGATTTCTCAAAAGCCTCATAACTTGGCTTTTTCTATTGGGATGAGATAAATGAAACAGTAAAAAAAATACCCTAGTTATATTTAACAGGGTAATTTTACATCTTTAGTCGCTGTAAAATTTTTTCCCCTAATCTTAAAGTTTCCATCAATTTTTCTGGCGGAGGCTCTTTTAGCGCCTGATTATGGTTCCCACAAGGTATTTATCAGATACTCTTGAGAATGTCTCTCCATCTTTTGCACACTGAGAGAGTTCTTCCACATCAATGGTTATTTCTAACTTCCCGCATTTCAATGTTACATCATTGATATCAGGTTCTTGCGGAGTAGACCCCCCGGAAACAGTACAAACAATCTGGTCTTTTTTATATCCTTTCAATCCAACAAAAGTGCCATCAGCCATATTGTAAAGGTCCTTTTCAAAACCTCTATCTAACAAAAAAGACTCAACGCTGTCATACTGCTCGCTTGATATTCTATTGGCCTCAAAACCATTTCCTTCTATATCCACTTCTTCTATTTTTGGATCTACTTTAACTACCCATTTAAAATCAACTGGTTGTTCTTCTGAAAAATCTATCCCAGTTTCTTGTTTAAGGTCTTCAAGAAGATTTGAAATTTCATCCAAAGATACGCATTCACTTCCATCAAAACATTTATCAGGTCCGCAATCGCAAATCTTTACCTGATGACTATTATCTGGTGAACAACCACAAGGACCAATAAGGCACAGGTTAGGAAAATCACCAGTTGCTTTACAACACAATGATGTGGAGATTGTTCCTCCAGAGTCTACACAGGCTTGTTCTATTTCTGTTAGCTCTTCGGACATTGATTGATAAAACCAATAACCTAATCCTGCTACAATTCCAATTATTATAAGAATGATTGCAATGATTGTTTTAGACATATTATTTTTAAAAATTAAGTTTTTATATATTTTTCGACTCCTCTACTTAATATAACGATTGAAAGAGAAAAAGGTAACACTGTTGTAGAGTTTTTCAAACTCCTCCAAATTTCCTTTTTTGCATTGCTCAACAATTTCTTGCTCCATTACTGTATCCTACACTATCTTGAAGCAAAAAGCAGGGATAAGAGCCCTGCTTTTTGTAATCCTACTTGATTATCACTTTGTAGGTCAGGATTTTAATCGGTTCTCCCACCCAAGATCTCTCGTAAGAAAACCTTATTTCTACATCTCCTTTTTTCAGAGTAAGGAATTTGAAAAATTCTTGCCCTCCGACGCCAAAGGGAACTTCTATCTCTGACTCTTCTGAGCCTTCAATTCCTACAACTCCTTCATCGATTTGATTCTGCACCAATTGTTCTTGAGCCTGATTGCTGTCAATAATGTCTCTTGCTCCATCCGAAGCGCCAGGCGATTGAATTCTCCCCTTTTCCAAAGACATTGACATTCTTGTATTTTCCTGAAAATCAGGGACATAATTTTTTTCAATCAGTTGAAGATAGTTTTGATCAAACTCTATTGTCCACTGATAGCCAGTAGTAAGATTGGCCTCCAAAACTATTTCAAAGTCCTCGCCAACCTCCTTTTCTATTATTTGAATGCCGGCGTCTCTTGTGCTTTCTGTTGCTGGAGCAACGATATAATGGTTTGCTCCGTAGCTTACACCGACAACAATAAGCAATGAAATAAAGACAGTAATGATTAACTTTAACATGTTTTTTTAATAATTAATTATATACATCTTAATGACCTTTCTACTTAATATTACGATTGAGAGAGAGAAAGGTAACAAAAAAACCGCCTTTTTGGCGATTTTTATGCCTCTCGGTCTCTCGAAAGCCTCACAACTTGGCTCCCCTGGTGGGACGATGTTCGAACCTGTTTGGCTGCCTTATAGCTCTATTACTTTATCGCTAAACATAGACTCTATCTTTATTTTACCTGTTCCAGAAACTACCTTTCCAATAATATCTGTATCTAACTCAGTAACAACATTATCAGCATCTTTGGAAGAAACCGACAAGATAAAACCTATGCCACAATTAAATGTCTTATACATTTCCTCGTCAGAAACCCCTCTTTTGTATAATTCTTTAAAGATATTCTGCGGTTCTAATTTATGAGTTCTATTTTTTAATTAAATTAGTTGCTATTTCTAATCGTCCTTTAAAATTTTTCTGTGTACGACCTTGCCCGTAAAAACATGGAGAAACTATACATTTTTTACCTTTAATTAAAAGGGGTCTTCCGCTTTCAACGACGGAAGCATAATCTTTATTTTGATTTAAAAGATATAATGGTTGTCTTCCTAGAAGAATAATCAAGTCTGGATTGCAAAATTCTATTTCGGCTTCTATCAACTCCTTACTCTTTTGCCTGTCAAAATTCCTATTTTTCCAAGAGCCTTCTTTATAAACCTTTGATGCGTCTGTCATATATAAAAGACCAAAGTCTATCCCCCATTCGGCTAATTGATTTCTTATTTTGTTCCAGCTATTAAACGAAAATGGCTTTTCTATATCTAATTGATCAGTATATTCTTTATATTTATCCTTATTATTAATAACAGGCATGAGGTGGGTTAAAAGAATTATACTTCCCGCATCTTCTATAAAGAATCTTGACCCACTATTAAAATACGAAAACCCAATTCGTCAGTGAAAAACTTTTTACCCCACCATAGTAAATCCACACCTCTTTGTGTGGGTTTATAGTCTTGATACGAAAGAAATATTTCTAAATCTTTACTGTAGTGATTCTTGGGAAACATTCTTTGAAAAACCTTTACAGGTGAACAATCATTGTAACAACTTTTGGGATATATTTTATATTTAGCAAAAAGTTGTGCTAATTCGCTGATTTTTTTCATATTTTAATTTTATTTTTATAAAACAAATGAAGCAGTATAAAAAGAAAGTTGATACCATTTTTCTATTGAATAATTGCCTTTTCTGACAAACACATCAATTTTACCTTCTCGACCTGCCCAAATTTTCTTCTCTAGTTTCACCCTATATCCTAACCTCTCAAGATTTCTTTTAATTTCCTCTTGAATCTTCCGATGGTCAGTTGCCTTAACATCTAAAAGATTTTTTATTAAAAAAATTATTTAGGTTTCAACTAAATGCTTTATCTAAAATTACTTGCTCTCCTATTTTTTTGTTGGCCAATTAGATTTCATAAATTTATACAGTAAAACTCGCCCTCCTTACACTGGGAGTATATAGCTTGGAAAAATCTACATTAAGAAAGTTGCCCAAAGAAAACTTTTCGCCAATCTTTTCTTCTAAAAGCGTATGCCTTCTTGTGTCAATGATCGTCTTTATCATTACATATACTAGAATACACTCCTCGTAATCTCTTTGAAAGTCAAAAGGTTTTTGGGCTCTTAAAATCCGACCCGTTGGTACCATTTTTCCTTCTCCATTCTTCTTCTTTTGTTCTTCAAGGAAAGTAATGCAATCCTCAGAAGAACCAAGTGAGTGCATTTTCTTACTACCAGTTAAACCTATAGCTATGGCAAAAGGAGCGTTATAGAATCGCAACGAATGCTTGTAAGCGTTATATTCTCCTCTATCTGTAAAATCGTGCGCAAATATTAAAAGAAGCTTTTTAATGTTCTCCAGATTTTTCTTCCACTCCCCATCATTTAGTCTTGTTGAATAGATAAAGTAAAAAATCCATCTTAATAACGGAATTTCTATTTTCTTACCTTCTATCTCGGTTTTTATTTTCTCCGTAAAAATCTCTGAAGAATTAGTTATCTTTTCTATTCTTTTGTAAGTTTCAGAATAAAAGGGTGTATTTCTGTCATTCGAGAAAGTAAGAGCTACCCACAAATCTCTATTATCATGCTTTGATATAGCGAAAATAATTTCAAAGAGCGTTTCTATCATTTGAAAATACAAAAAATGCAATTCAGTTCGAATAGTACGCTTGAAATCCCCATCTATTGTTTCTTCCGTATTTTTTATCAAACTTGATTTAAGCTGATCAAAATCATCATGAGAGTTTTTTAAAAGCATTATCCTGTATAGCCAATAGTCCGGATCATACATCCGATAAAATTCCTTTTGAAGATTGTCCAAATCGTTTACAGTAAAAGTCTTTAATTTTTTCTTTGGTATGTGCATACTTTATAAATTTTCTCCTAATTTTTTTGTTGGGTAAATTGACTTCATAACTTTAAGATGGTTTATAAGACACACGCATTACATTTTCCTTCAATAATTCCTTTATACCTTGCTTTATCTATGATTTTAGTTCTTATTTTCTCGTTTAATTCCTCACTTTGTTTTGCAAGGGTTTCAGTTTCTTCATAAAATTTCCTTATTTTTTCTATTATTTTAGGAGAATCTCGTAATTTTTTAATAAAATCCTTTGCTACAGCTTCGGATATCATGTTCCCTTGTATCACTAATCCTGCACCACCCCAAGAGAGTTCAAAGAATTCTCCGCTTCCTCCTAGCCCTCCTAATTCTGAACTTGATTTACGGACAATAGACACAGTTGCTTCTCCGCTTGGAAAGTCAGTTAAAATTTTCCTTAAAGTAAAAGTAATCATCCGTTGATAATAAGCGCACGGCGGATTATAAGAAGGGGAACAAGAAGGAAGTTTTATTTCTTTTTTAGCTCCTTCGTTGAGTTCTTTAATAAAAGTTTTAAGTTTGTCATTATATTTATTTACGGAATCTTTCCACTTTTGATATTCACTATATAAATGTGGGTAGCCACTTTTAAGGTGTTGGTTAATATAAAGAGGAGGATTTTCTATTCGATAGATATCCCAATACGCCCGCTCTTCTTGATCTGGTAAATTTCGTGGATCGAGAATTAATCCCGAAACTTTTGTCAGCCACTTAGAAAAATTTTCTCCTAATCTCTCGCTGTGTGGTCTACTTAATTGAATTTTTTCAAATTTATAATTTCGGTAAGCATAGTATGTAGTAATAAAAATTAAAACTATCGTTGATATTGCCTGAATTGCACCTGAATTTTTATTTAAAAAATCTATTTTCAAATAAATAATACACCCAATTTCTACAACAATAATAAGAACTAAAATTATATCTATCCATTTCGGAATTTTGAATTGTAATTTTGCATTTTGCATTTTGATTTTTGAATTTTCATCAAACCTCACTAATTTTTTTGTTGGCCAAGGCATAATGTTATTTTCTTAAGAATTTCTTTATTTTCTTTCTTAATCGGCTTAATTCCTCAAATTCTCGTTTATGTAATTTGCTTTGTTTGTTAACTAACCAAATAAATAGACTTTACCCCACCCCGCTACTCACTGTTTTTTCTCTGCTAAGCGTATATATTTAATAAGTCTAAAACCATCAATTAGTTCAATAGGCTTATCTTCTGTAAATTGCTTAGCTTCAAGCGTAAATTTGTTTGTGGTTATAAAGTATCCTTTACCATCAGCTAAATGGTCAGCAATAGCTCCGTAAAACTCTCTTAGTGCCACTACGCCAACCTTTGAGCTAGTATATTTCTTACATTGAATATAATGTTTGATGCCGTCTTTTTCGGCAATCACATCAATTCCGCCATTGATGTGAGCACCAGTCACTTTTGTTTTGTATCCGAGCCTTGAAAATAAATCAGCAATATATTGCTCAAATTCCCCAAAATTCATTCCTTGCAGCCAATGCAATAATTCTCTATCAGAACGCCACCGCTTGCCTTTCTTAAATTTTGCTTTTTTCCAAAAAGTACTACCAACAAAGATAATTATAACAACAGCGGCTCCGTATGTAACCCAGTGCCAAAAATTAGCCCTATCTGTAAACCACAGAAGAAGTACATAGATAATATAAAAAATGCCCAACCTCCACAAAGTATCAAGAACAATATCGCTTAATGAATTTTTTCTTCTTGCCATATAATTTTTAGTATCACTATTATTCTACCAAAAAACCGCCTAATTGGCGATTTTTTGTGCCTCTCGGTCACTCGAACTGCGCTCAACGATGCTGCGGGGCTAGGATTCGAACCTAGATCGAGCACTTCAAAGGCGCTTGTCCTACCATTAGACGACCCCGCAATGCGTTTTAAACGTTTAAAAACTCTACCACCTCTACTACTGCCAATTCCAAAGGCAACTGTGGTATTGAAGCATATCTTATCTTATTTTGAGCTTCAAGAAAAGTGCTTAAAATTTTTCTTAAATCTTCTTGCTCAAACAATGACATTTGCTTTTTAAGCACAACTATTTCTTCCTTTGTCAAACCAGTCAAATAATCTTCTGAACTCACAGGATTCCCCTCCCCCATTATTTTCAAAATCAATCCTTTTCTCAAATAATTAATCAAACTTTTAGAAAATTCTTCTAAATCCAAACCCTTCTCACTAACTTCATTTAAATAATGAATAGCTTCAAAAGTTTTTTTATTACTCAAAAAACCAGTAAATTTACTGACCATTTCAATTTCCACCAATCCTAATAAATCCTTAATATCTTCAGCTTTAATTTCATTTTTAGAACCATCATAAAGAATTGCAACCTGATTTAACAAACCTTCAGCATCTCTCATAGCGCCTGAAGAATTTAAAGCAATTAATTCCAGAGCTGGTTCTCCAATCTTAATGTTTTCTTTTTTTGAAAGAATCAACAATCTTTTAATAATTTCAGGTAAAGTGGATTTTCTAAAATCAAACCTCTGGCATCTTGAAATGATTGTTGAAATCATTTTATGAATCTCTGTTGTAGCTAAAACAAAAATAGCATGAGCTGGAGGCTCTTCCAGTGTTTTTAAAAGCGCATTAGCTGCTTCTTTAGTTAATTGATGAGATTCATCAATTATAAATACTTTGTACTTTGATTTTGTTGGAGAAAACCTAATTCCGTCTTTTAACTCCCTTATATCATCAATTCCCCTATGGGATGCTGCATCAATTTCAATTAAATCCATTGCCTGTCCTTTCACAATTTCATTACAAGAAGAGCACTTGTTGCAGGGTTCAAATTGTCCTTGCTTTCTGTTTTCACAATTAACAGCCTTAGCCAACAAACGAGCTATTGTTGTTTTTCCTGTTCCTTTTGGCCCGGAAAACAAATAAGCATGAGAAACCGTTTCAGAAGAAATTGCATTAGTTAATGTTTTAACAACATGTTGCTGGCCAATAATTTCAGCAAAGGTCTGAGGACGATATTTACGATATAAAACGAGAGTCATTTTTCTATTTTTTAAATACTATGAATTTGTAACCCAGGAAGTTCCAGACAAAACCAGTAAAAACAGCAGTCATATTTGCAGCACTTGCCCACATCCTTTCGCTTACTCCGAATCTTACGCCAATAATGTTTAGCACAATATAAATAACCGTGGTGTGGATTAAAAGCCCTCCAATCGTTATAAGGAAAAACTGCGCTGCCTCTTTGGTTTTATTCTCAGTATCCTTTTTTTGAAAAGTCCAGAATTTATTCCAAAAGTATGAATTTACTGCTCCACAACTGAAAGATACAGTTTTAAACAAAACAGGCAGCCAGCCAGAAGTAATGGAAAAAAACCATATTAAGCAATCAAATACTCCCATATCAATGGAACTATTTAATATTCCAACCAAAAACGATTTTCCAAATTGTATAAGAGTGCGAGTTCTTTTAAAAACAGTTTCTAAAACCCAGACGCCCAGTAAAGACAAAACAGGTAGAAATACTGGAAAATATTTTAATACTTGCTCAGGAAGAATTCCTGTAAAAAGGGCAACATTGGGCAAGATAAGTCCACATACTAAACCAATGATTAGAGAAGCTAAAATATCTGCTTTTTTCATTAAGCCATATTATCATAAATTTAAGAAAAATCAAAGCAAAAAACATTAACAAAAGATTAAAAATTTATATTTTTTAAATAAAAAAAAGAGCTGGATTATTTGCTCTTTAATACGTATATAGTAAGTTAAATTTCTCTAATTCTTTAGCCCGAGTTCGTAATGTCACTTCAGTTACACCATTAGCTTTGGCTATCTCTTTCTGGGTTTTCTTTTCTCCATTATTTTTGCAGAGGAGATATAAAAGGCCTGCTATTAATCCTTTTACACTTTTACCCGAAAAATCTTCTTTTATCTCAGTAAATATCTTTAAGGTTAGTTTTTGAGTTTTTATAGAAATGCCAGTAGTTTCTGAAACAGTGGAGATGTATTTTGCCAAGTTTTGAGACTGCTTCTTTTGTTCAAATATTTTAATTAAATTTGCATACTCTCTAAAAATAGATTTCAGTCTGATTTGAGTGAGCTTTGAAATCTCTTTTATTGGATTTGGATTTCCTTCTTTTTTATAGAGAAAGCAAAAAGCAGCTGCCCCCAACACTCTAAAACTTTTACCACGAGCATCAACTTTTTTCAGAACTTTTGTAAAAAATAACTTAAGTTCTTTTTTAAACACATTTGTGATTCTAAATTCGGGTGAAATTTGACGTAAAACTTGATTAAGTTCTATTATTGCAGCTTGTAGTCTCCTTTCTTCATTATCTTTAAAACCACTATACTTTCGTAATCTTCCCATTGTGGACCGCGTTATGGAAGGAATTTCATTTCCTGAAGAATCAAGGTTTTTACGATCTATATAGCTTCCTAGGTTTCCATAGTGGGTTATGGTTCTTACAGGATATTCTGGACCATGGCCTTTTTGTTTTATACCTCCCTTTAAATCTATTTCTTTGTATGAGACCACAAGACCGCATCTTGGACAAACGGTTTGGGCTTCTTTTTCCTGTAAAATTAGATTTTTATTTTCGCATTCTGGACATATTTCAGTAAAATCAATCATTTGCATCACTTATTCTTTTTTAAAAGTATTATATATAAATCATATAACGTTTCTTAGTGTAATAAATTTCTTAATTTTGTCAAATAGTTAAAATTTATTATAATAAACCCAGATATAATCTATGTTAAAATTATACAACACATTAACTCGTAAAAAAGAAGCTTTTAAGCCCTTTAAAAAAGGAAGGGCTGGGCTTTATACTTGCGGCATCACAGCTTATTGGTTTCCACACATTGGAAATTTAAGAACCTATCTTTTTGAAGACATTTTAAAAAGAGTTCTCAATTACAACAAGTATAAAGTAAAACACGTAATGAATATTACTGATGTAGGTCATTTAACTTCTGATGCTGATACAGGGGAGGATAAAATGATAAAAGCTTTAAAAAGAGAAGGAAAAAAAATGAACGAAAAATCAATACTTGAAATCGCTGATTTTTACACAAAAGCTTTTAAAAAAGATTTAAAAAACTTGAATATTATAGAACCAGATATCTGGTGCAAGGCAACAAAACACATCAAAGAGCAGATTGACATGATTAAAAAGCTTTTGAAAAACGGTTATGCTTATGAAACAGAAGAAGCAGTATATTTTGACACTTTAAAGTTTAAAGATTACGCAAAATTGGCAAAGTTAAATTTAAAAGGATTAAAAGAAGGCGCAAGAGCTGAAAAAAGAACAAATAAAAAAAATCCAACAGATTTTGCTTTGTGGTTGAAGCTTGTTGGAGAGCACAAAAATCACATTATGAACTGGGATTCTCCTTGGAGCAAGGGTTTTCCAGGCTGGCATATTGAATGTTCAGCAATGAGTATAAAATATTTAGGAAAAGAATTTGATATTCACTGCGGAGGAATTGACCATATTCCTATCCATCACACCAATGAAAGAGCTCAGAATATTGGCGCATACAATCATCCAGTAGTAAAAATATGGCTTCATGGAGAGTTTTTAATTTTAAAAAAAGGCAAAATGGCAAAATCAGAAGGAAACATTGTTATCTTAGATGAGTTAATTAAAAAAGGGTTTGACCCCCTTGCCTATCGTTACTTAACTCTTAATGCCCATTATCGTTCAAAACTTACTTTTTCCTGGAAAATCTTAGAGTCAGCCCAGAATGCGCTGGAGAATTTATATGAAAAAGTAAGAGAATTAAAGAAAAACAAAGGTAAAAAATCAAACAAGAAAAAATTTAATAAGTACAAGAATAAATTCCTGGAATATATAAATGACGATTTAAATATTCCTAATGCATTAGCCCTAACTTGGAACTTAATTAAGGATAAAGATTTATCAAACAAAGATAAATACAGGCTTTTACTTGATTCTGATAAAGTTTTTGGCTTAGAACTAGATAAAGTAAAAGAAATAAGAATTCCTCAAAAAGTAAAAGATTTAGTTAAAAAAAGAGAAGAATTTAGAAAAAAAGATGATTGGAAAAAATCTGATGAATTAAGAAAACAAATTGAAGATATGGGATATAAGATTGAGGATACTGAAAAAGGACCAAAACTAAAAAAACTTTAACTTTCTTCCATCACTTTTTCCACCCATTCCAAAATGTCTTTGGTTAGTAATTTCTTAAAAGTATTTTCTAAAAAAAAGCCATTATTTTTCTTATGAGATTTGTATTTTCGACAAACTTTATAAAAATCTAAAATCTGGTTTGTAATAGTTTGCCAGGAATATTGTTTTACTTCTTCAATCCCCTTACTCGAAACTTTCTCTCTTAAGCCAGGGTTTTTAATTAAAATCTCTATTTTTTTAGCAAGTGATTTGTAATCCTTTGGTTTTGTTAAGAATCTTCCTGAAGACTTATTTTTTAAAACCTCTCTATACCCTTGATTAGCAAATGCAACAACCGGTGCTCCGCAGGCCATTGCTTCTAAAAGCACTAATCCAAAACTTTCTCTATAAAGTGCAGGGCTGATAAAAACATCAGCTGTTCTATAATAAGGAGCAATACTTCCTTTTACCCTGCCTTCAAAAATCACTTCTTTAAGCTTATTATTTTTAACATACTTCTTGCATTCCGACTCTAAAGGACCATCACCCACTATAATTAACCTTAAATTTAAAAACCTCTTATTTAAAATCTTAAAAGCTTTTAAAAGATAAATTAAACCTTTTCTTTCCTCAATTCTTCCAACAAATAAAAGATTGATTTTGCCATCGCAATATTTCTTTATTTTTGAAACATTGATGTTAAACTTATCTAGATCTATGCCATTGGAAATAACTTTTTTAGGTCCTTTGTAAGGTTTGAAATAATTCATAATCAAAGGAGCAACACCTATTACTCCATCTATTTTCCACTGACAGACTTTATTTAAAAGATACAAAAAACCAGGGAAATTTTTTAAAACACCGCTGCCTTCCATATTAGAATGAAAGGTTAAAACATTTAAAGTATTTGAAGCTGAAGGGCTGATTAAAATCTGCAAGATTGAAGGAAAGCCAAAATTATGAAGGTGTAAAACATTAAACTTTTCTCTTTTTAAAGTTCTTTCAATGGATATTGGATTAAAATTAATATCAAGATCAGCCTGGGTTCCGCTAAAATCAATTGGAAAAGAAGTGCCCAAAAGAATTACATCCTTGCCGTAATTCTCTGACTTTTTTCTTCTTGGAACAATGATTTTTATTTTATGCCCTTTTTCCCTAAGATTTTTTGACAAATCCAGAATATGTCTTTTTACTCCGCCTGGCTGAGAAAAAGTATGAAAAGTGATTAATCCTATCTTCATAATTTAAAATTGTTTTAATAAAAGATTTTATCAAGAAAGCCAGATTCTTGCCAATTAGCTCTTCTCATGTTAAAAATTAAGTGAATATGGTTAATCAACTACCAAACAAATTACCTCCTCAATCTATTGAAGCTGAGCAATCAGTATTGGGCTGCTTAATGATCGACAAGGCAACAATTATTAGGATTGCTGATTTTTTAAAACCAGAAGATTTTTACAAAAAAAGCCATCAGGAAATCTACAAGGTTTGTTTAAAGCTTTTTGAAAAAGATGAAGCAATTGATTTTTTAGCTGTCTCAAATAAATTAAAGGAAAAAGGTGTTTTTGAAGAAATTGGCGGAAACGCATATCTTACTGAGCTGATAAATACTGTTCCTACTCCAGTCAATGCTTTTAACTACGCCAAAATAGTTTCCAAGAAAAGGGTTTTAAGGGATTTAATTGATGCCTCTTATGAAATAGGCCAGCTAGGATATGAAGAAGAAGAAGAGACAGATACTCTTTTGGATAGAGCTGAAAGGAAAATATTCAGCATTGCCCAAAAAAGTTTATCCCAGGATTTTATACTAGTTAAAGATGACTTAGAAGAAGCGTTTGAAAGAATTGACCAATTATCAAAGCACAAAGGAGGATTAAGGGGTCTTGCCAGCGGGCTTCCTGATTTAGACAATATTTTAGCTGGTTTTCAAAAATCCGATTTATTAATTTTAGCTGCCAGACCCAGTTTGGGAAAATCGGCGTTAGCTCTAAACTTTGCATACAATATTGCAGTTAACCAGAAAATTCCAGTTGGTATATTTTCTTTAGAAATGTCAAAAGACCAGGTAATTGACAGGTTGATTTCAAGCATTTCTGGGGTGGACTTATGGCGACTAAGAACTGGCAGATTATCAAGCGAAGGTGAAGACAATGACTTTACGAGAATCCAGCAATCACTGGCAGTTTTATCAGATGCTCCAATCTATATTCACGACTCATTATGCTCTAATGTTTTGCAGATGAAAGCAATGTCCAGACGACTTCAATCTAAAAAAGGGCTGGGCTTAATTATAATTGACTACTTGCAACTTATGGAACCAATGGATATAAAGGCCAATCCAGTTCAACAGGTATCTGAGAACTCACGTGCTCTAAAATCATTAGCCCGAGAGTTAAATATTCCTGTTTTAGTTGTATCACAATTATCTCGAGCGGTTGAACAGCGCTCTCCTCAAATTCCAAGATTAGCTGATTTAAGACAATCAGGATGTTTAACCGGAGATACTCTGATTTCAAGAGCAGATAGCGGGGAACAAATTCCCATAAAAGAATTAGTGGGCAAAAGCGATATTCCAATATTTGCATTAGGACACGATTACAAATTACATATTAGAAAAATGACAAAAGTATTTTATTCTGGCAAAAAAATGGTATACGAGTTAAAAACAAGAAGTGGCAGAAAAATAAAGGCTTCTGCCAACCATCCGTTTTGGAAAACGAGCGGTTGGACACGACTTGACGAGCTTAAAGTTGGCGACTGCATTGCCACACCTAAAGAATTAAAAATCAGTGCTGCCAAAAATGAACTATTAAGAGAGGAAATTATCCTTTTAGCTCACCTTTTGGGTGATGGTTGCATCTTGCCGCGTCAACCCTATCACTACACCAATACCGACCAAGAAAATATTAAAGTTGTGGCTGAAACCGCTGCTAAGCTGTTTGGTATTAAACCTAAAATTGTAAAACAAAAAAACTGGTGGCATGTTTATTTAACCAGTCCTCGTCGTTTAACTCATGGGAAATATCATCCCATCACTGAATGGTATAAATCATTAGAAATCAAAAGGGTTCGCTCTTGGGAGAAAAAGATTCCTCAAAAAGTATTCTCTTTGGACAACGAGCATTTAGCCTTATTTCTGAAGCATCTTTGGGCAACTGATGGAAGTATCACCTTAAAACCATTACGAAACAAAAAAACCCAATGCAGTATCTACTATTCAAGCACAAGCCATCAGCTGGCTGTGGGGGTCAAACATTTATTGTTAAGATTTGGTATTAGAAGTAAAATTTCCGAAAAAAGAAAAGAAAATTATCGAATTTGTTATACCGTCTCTATTTATGGAAAAGAGCATCAGCTAAACTTTTTTGAAAAAATTGGATGTTTTGGCAAAAGAGGCAGAATTATACCGCAATTAATTGAAAAATTAAATAAAACAAAATCAAACACCATTCTTGATGTTTGGCCCAAAGAAACTTGGCAATTTATTATCAATCCACTAAGGAAAGAGCAAGGCATATCTTGGCGCGATTTCAGCGCTGGTATTAATACCACTTATTACGGAACTGCTCTTTTAAAACATGGAATTGGAATGGAACGGATGCAAAAAATTGCTCAATATTTGCAATCATCACTTATTGTCAATATGGCGCAAGCTAATATTTTTTGGGACGAAATTGTTTCCATAAAACCCTTATGTGTGCAAAAAGTTTATGACGCTACAGTGGCAGGGCTGCACAATTTTGTTGCTAACGGAATCATTGTCGAAAATTCAATTGAACAGGATGCGGACGTAGTTATGTTTATTTACAAAGAAGATAGGTACAGGCCTGAAACCTCACGAAAAAATATTGCTGATTTAATTATTGCTAAGCACCGTAATGGTCCTGTTGGAAGAGTTGAATTATATTTTGATGAAGGAAGAGTGAGCTTTAGAAGCCTGGAAAAAACCTTTGAAGAGTAAATTATGAACTATCCGCCAAGCATTCAAAAATTAATTGATTTGTTTTCTAAATTCCCTACAGTCGGGCCAAAGACAGCTGCCCGTTTTGTTTTTTATCTTTTGAAATCTGATAAAAAAGCAGTTGATGAATTAATATTTTCTATTTCTAATTTAAAAAGAAACATTAAGACCTGTTCTTCATGCTTTAATTCTTTTGAATCAAACTCAAAAGAGCTCTGTGAAATCTGCTCTGATGCTTCAAGAGATAAAAACCAGCTCTGCATTGTTGAAAAAGAAACTGATTTAAAAACTTTGGAAAAGATTAAAAAATACAAAGGAAGATATTTCAATTTGGGAGGAGAAATTTCACCTTTAAAAAAGCAAAAGAATAAAGAATTAAGAATCAAAGAACTCAAAAAAACAATAAAACAAAATCCTGAAATTAAAGAAATTATACTTGCCACAAACTCAACTTCTGAAGGAGAAGCAACGGCCCTTTATTTAGAGAGAGAATTAAAAGAGTTTAATAAAAAAATCACTCGTTTGGCTCGAGGATTACCTGTTGGAAGTGAATTAGAATATGCTGACGAGGAAACTCTTAAAAGCGCTTTAGAGGAAAGGAAATAGCTATATTTCTATCTTAAAGTATCTCTACCTCAGTAAAGGGCTGTCTGTGCCCTTTTTTCACCTTATAGCGCTTGCTTGCTCTATATTTAAAAATAATAACTTTTTTATTCTTCCCCTGTTTTAATATTTTTCCAATAACTTTTGCTTGTTTAAGAAAAGGCTCTCCAATCTCTATCTTTTTCCCCTTTTCCAATAACAAAACTTCTTTAAAGGTTATTTCACTCCCCTCTTTTTTATCAATTTTCTCAATCTTTATTTTGTCTCCTGGCGAAACAATATATTGTTTACCTCCTGTTTTTATTACTGCTAACATATTAATCTTCTAATTGTTTAGTTTCTTTTATTTCTAATAATTTTTCAACTCTGTCTGAAAATAAGTTTAATCTTTTTTCAGAATTATCATAAGAAGAAGTTGCGTTTTTCAAATGACTACCGAGTTTCCTGAAATCATTCATCAGCTTAACAGCGTCCTGATTGATCCTGTTTAATCTTTTTAAAATCTCCTGGGTTTGTTTTGAAATCTGGGTGTCTTTAAACCACTGTTCAAACGCTCTTAAAGTCAGATAAATCGTATTTGGAGAAGTTAAAACTATTTTCTTCTTCCATGCATAATTAGCAATCCCCTGCTCCCCTAGATTGAACATTATTTCGTAATAAATTGCCTCTGCTGGAATATACATCAGAGCAAAATCAACTGTTCCTTCAGATGGTAAAATATATTTAGAGCTGATTTCATCAATCCTTAATTTTAAATCTTTTAAAAAGGTCTGTTGATAGCGCTTTTTCTCATCTTCTGAATTAGTATAAACCATTCTCTCAAAATTGTCTGAAGAAAACTTTGAATCTATTGGCAGCAATTTATTATTAGGAAGTTTTAACACTGCATCAACCTGCTCTCCAGAAGAAAAAGAATGCTGGCTTTCCCACAATTCAGCAGGATAGTGCTGGGTTAAAATATAGTTTAAGGAAGCTTCTCCCCATTGACCTCTTAGCTTTGGTGATTTAAAAATATCCTGAAAAGAAGAAATATTTTCTATTTTTTGATGAATTTGTTTTAAATCCTCTTGAAGATGAGTGGTTTCTTTTGTAAACATCCTTATTTGATTATGAAGATTTTGAGAAGCTCCACTCTGGCTCTGTCTAATTTCTTTCATCTGGTTTGTCACTAAACTAGTCAAGCGGATCTCTAAATCTCTAATCGCACTGTTTTGACCCTCGTCAACATTTGATTTTTTAATATAAAGAAAAATAGCTCCTGCCCAGCCAATGAAAGCTAAAAAAATCGCGAAAATTAAAAAAGGGTCAATCATTATATGTATAATTTAACCCATTGAAAGCCTTAAGTCAATAAGAAACTGAAAATGTTTTTATCTGAAATAAAGCTCAGCAATAATAAAAAGCACATAAATCCCAAGCAAAAACAAAGCTTCTATTGCAGTGACTTTTCGTTCACTTCTTACAAACTTTATAAAGAACAAGCAGGCAATTAAAGTAAAGACAGCTCCTATCAAATAAGGTGAAAAATCAGTAATTGTAAATGGTGAAATCATTCCAACAAGACCCAAAACCAAGGTAGCATTAATAACAATTGAGCCCATTATATCTCCAAGAATCATTGTTTTGTGGCCCATTCTAATTGCCTTTATTTCAAAAGCTATCTCGGGAAGAGAGGTTCCCAGAGCTACCAAAGATACTCCGATAACCATTAATGATAAGTTAAAAGTCTCAGCTAATTTTGAAGCTGAAAAAACAATTCCTTCAGCGCTTAGTAAAAGCATAGCGGCGGCAGCTAAAAAAATAAACATATCTTTTACAAATATTTTAAAATGATGCCATCCTTTAAACCGATTGTTAAACACTTTTCTGAATCTTTCTTCTTTAGCTATCAGTTGAACAAAATAAAAAACCAAAGCCGCCAATAAGATCATGCCGTCTTTTTTGGAAAACATACCGTCAAGTATTAATAATAAAGGCAAAAGACTGGAAAGCGCAGCATATAAAGCAGATTTTTGTAAAATCTTTCCCTTGATATATAAATTTTTACCAAGCAGGGCACCAAGCGCCACCATCACAGTAAGAGCAACAATATTAGAACCAATAATAACTCCGAAAGGAAGTTCGGGTTTTCCAGAAATAGCTGATGTGATTCCGACAAAAAGCTCAGGCAAAGAAGTTGCAAAAGCCATTAAAAAAGAAGCTACTATAAATTCTCTTAATTTTAGAAACTGGGCAATTCTAATAAGAGCTTTAACCACCCACATCCCAGAGCGAACTAAAATATAAGAAGAAACAATAAATATAAGAATATATATCCAGGACATTATCGTAAAAAGTATATTAATTCATATATTATACCAAAAGCAAAGACAAAAATTAAAGGGAAAACTAACAAGGACTTTTTTATTTCTCCTTTTTTCAACAAAAGCTTTCTATACATTAACAAAATCAAAGTTCCATCGATTCCAAGAGCTATTGCTCCAACCAAACCTATGACACGAATAAAGCTCTGAAATCCCAAAATAAAAAGCCCTAAAGGAACAAAGCAGGTTAAAAACCAGGCTAAATTTTTTTCCATTTTAAAATCATACCAGAGAATTTTTTTAAGAGTTAGACCCAGAGCAATAAAAGAAGTGAAAGTTGTTAAAAATCCTAAAAACAAAGCCATGCTTACTATTCCATTACCCAAATAGTCTCTTAATCCTGTTAATGCTGACTCTGTTGTTAAGGGACCTGTAATGCCCCAAATTAAATAAATAAAAAAGAGAGATATTATTATTGGAATTATTGTAGAAATAACAATTACTTTTTTAAGCAGTCTTTTATTTTCTCCCAGTATTTCTTCGGCTTCAGGGATTAAAGCAGCTCCCCATAAAGAAAAAAGGATCGGCCCATAAGGCAAAAATAATGCTGAGAATTTAAAATCTGTTTTGAAATTAAGAGGGAAAGCTGTAAAATTACTTACGTTAATAAAATGATTGCCGCGAAGAAAGATTGCAAACAAAATCAAAAAGAATAAAATTAATGACCAAAGCTCTATTTTAGCCACTGCTTTAATGCCAAAGAAAATTAAAACTGCTCCTAAGAGAAAATAAAGATAGCTGTAAAAAGAAGCACTGCCTCCAAAAACTGGAAAAAGCAGGCTGTTTAAAAACTCTCCGCCCACAATAAGATAAGCCAAGATTGCTCCAGATATTCCAAAAACCGTGGAAAGCATGGTTATTTTTTTTGCCCATTCCCCCAAATGCACCTTTGCAAATCCAGGCAAACGTTTGAAGTCAGGCGTGGCTAATGACAGTTCTCCAAAAATTAAATGAATTAGCATCACAATAGCTCCTAGAACTAAGAAATAACCAAGAATCACTAGATAACCTGTTTTTGAAGCTATATAGGGCAAAGAGAATAAACCAACCCCTATAATGGTGCCTGATATTGTAGCTACTGGATAAATAATCTTTTTAAATGAATTAATCATATTCTTTTCTTGTTATAAAATACCATTTTGCACTTTCAATTAAAAATAATTCAACAAAACCTAATGCCAATATAATTGCCCAGTCATTAATGCTTAAAGGAACAGTTTTTAAAAAGCCTTGAAGCAAGGGGCTATAAACTGCTCCAACAAGCGCAATAATCCCAACCAGCAAAGCAATGAGCAAGAGCTTATTTGAAAATAAATTAATGTGCCACAAGTTTTTCCTCAGGCTCTTACAGGAAAAGACATAGAACAACGAGTCAACCGTTAGAGCAGCAAAAATTATTGTTCTAATATGCTCAATATTGTATCCTGTTCGAAAAAGTAAAAGAAATATTCCTAAAAGCAAAAAATCAGTAACCAGACCGATAATAAAGATTATTGTTTTCATTTCACGAGTCAGAAGAGGCGCTTTATGGCCTTTGGGCTTCATTTTCATCAAATCATCTTCTTCTGGTTCAAAAGCCAGAGCAATATCTGGCAGACCATCTTCAATTAAATTAACCCATAAAATCTGAACAGCTGTAATAGGCAAAGGAAAATCTAATAAAATACTAAATACAATTAAAACCACTTCTGTAAAACTATCACTTAAAAGATAAGTAATTACTTTTCTAATATTATCTAAAACCAATCTTCCTTCCTCAACCGCTTTTATAATTATTGAAAAACTGTCATTTAAAAGAACTAGATCAGATGTTTCTTTTGCAACTTCAGTTCCAGAACCAAGCGCAATTCCAATGTCTGCTTTTTTTAAAGCTGGAGCGTCATTAATACCATCTCCTGTCATTGCTACAACTTCTCCTTTCTCCTGCCAGGCTTCAACAATTCTTGTTTTGTGTTTTGGCTCAACACGGGCATAAATTCTAATTTTTGTTAGAATTTTTTTAAATTGCTTATTTGAAAGATTATCTAAGTCCTTCCCTTCTAAAATATTCTCTTCTTTTATTTGAAAGCCTAATTCACGAGCTACTGCTTTAGCAGTCAACTTGTGGTCGCCTGTAACAATAATTGTCCTTATTCCTGCTTGACGGCAAGTTCTTATTGCTTTTTTCACGTCTCTTCTTAAAGGGTCTTTTATGGAAATAAAGCCAACAAAAACAAGGTTGTGAATTTCTTTTTCTAGATTTTTAGCTGTTAAATTAGTGCTCTTAATTCTTTTATAACTTGATGCTACTATTCTCAGACCTGCGCCAGTTAACTTTTTAAGATGCTCATTAATGGTTTTAAACCTTTTTTCAGTTAATCTCAGTTTTTTACCTTTTAATTCAATAAATTTAGAGCGCTCTAAAACTTTTTCTGGCGCACCAGAGACATACAGAAATTTTCCGTCTGTTTTCTGGATTACTGCCCCAACAAATTTATTAATTGGATTAAAAGGAATTTCAGCTATTTTGCTTTTAGCAAACCTTGGACCATATGCCCTGATCCCTCTCTCAATGCCAGCCCTAAGAAGAGCCTTATCAGTAGGCCTTCCCCTAAAAATCCATTCTTCTCTCAGGTCTTTGGGATTTTCAATAAATGCTTCAGAGGTAAAAGCAGCAATTTTTAAGGGCAAAAACGCTGTTCTTTTATTCTGTTTTCCTTCTAAAATTTCACTGTTCGTTATTACCCTGTCAACCGCCATCTTCCCTTCAGTTAAGGTTGCTGTTTTGTCTGTACAAATAATTGAAGTGCTCCCCAATGTCTCAGCTGAAGATAATTTTCTAACCAATCCTCCTTTTTTTAAAATCCTTTGCATGCCTAATGCCAGAATAACAGTCATTGCTACTGGCAATCCTTCTGGAATAGCTGCTACAGCAACTGCCACAGCAGTAATAAACATTTCAGCAAAACCAATTCCCTTTATGATTCCTTCAATAAAAATAAAGGTACAAATCAGCGCAATTATTATGCCAACAATTCTTGAAAAGCCTGTCAATTTCTTTTGATAAGGTGTCTTTTCTTCTTTTGTTTCTTTAATCATTGTAGCTATTTTTCCAATTTCAGTTTGAGTCCCTGTTTCAACAATTAATACTTTTGCTTTTCCGTTTTCAACAATTGTTCCCATATAGACCATATTATCCCTGTCAGCCAAAGGAGTTTCTTTAGAAAACACTTCCTCTTTTTTTTCTGCTGAAAGCCATTCACCAGTTAAAGCCATTTCATTAATCTTTAAATCATTGCAAGTTATTATTCTTCCATCAGCTGGAACTATATCTCCTGGATTTAAAATAACTATATCTCCTGGCACCAGATTTTCTAAATTCACAATTTTTAAATTACCTTTTCTTAAAACTTCTGCATGATGTTCTACTATTTTTTTTAATTTTGTTAAAGCCTGAGAAGCTTTGTTTTCCTGAAAATAACCAATAATTGTATTTAAAAAAACAGCGCCAAAAATAACTATGGCATCAGTGAACTCACCTAGCATTAAAACAACAAATCCTGCGATTACTAAAATATATGTAAGAGGGCTTTTGAATTGCTCTAAAAATATCTTAAATCTTGAAAACGGTTTTTCTTCTGGAAGCTTGTTTTCTCCGAATTCTAACTGGCGAAGCTTTACATCTTTTTCATCCAAACCCTTGGCAATACTAGTTCTTAAAGTTTTTTCTATTTCTTTTATTTTTAAATTGTGCCAAAAAAAATTAGCCATTGAGATATTTTAACTTAAAAGCCAAACAAAAAAAAGTCCGTGCCTAAAGACTTTTTAATCAATGTCTAGATTTTGTGGCCCCAAGGGGAATCGAACCCCTGTTACTTGATTGAGAATCAGGCGTCCTGGCCGCTAGACGATGGGGCCATTTTCATGAATTATCCTATCATAAGTTTTTTAATTTGAAAACAAAATTTACACCAGTTATAGCCTGATTTCTTTAATAATTTCTTTCATTTTCATTTCACCTGAGCCATCAACCAGGACAATATCCCCTTCTTTGATTTGGTTTTGAAGCTCTAACTTCCCCTCTTTAATTGTGTCAAATTCAAATATCTTTTCAGCTTTCATTCCTTTTTCAAACGCACCTTTTGCAATGAACTTAGCGCGCTGGCCAAACACAAACAATAAATCAGCATTTTTGACAACCCTTTCGCCTATTGCTTCATGAGCTTCAATTGTATACTTTCCTATTCCCATAACATCACCCAGCACTGCAATCTTTTGCTTATAGTCCTGAACTTTTCCCAGGGTTTCAATTGCTTCAACCATTGAAAAAACACTGGCTGACTTACTGTCATCTAAAATCCATGAGTTTTTAATGCCCTTAATCAAACTCATTCTGCCAGCAAGCGGCTGATAATTTTTAAGCGCTTCTGATATTTCTATTAAATTCAAATCAAAAATAGTAGCAGCACAACCAGCAGCCAAAGAAGAATAAATCTGCTCTTTACCAAATGTTTTCTTCAGCCAGACAGGGACAATTTTTCCTTTGTAATTTATCTTAAAATTAGTTCCTCTATTTACTTTAATATCACTGGCTTTGAAGCCAGCCTCTTTCTGCAATCCAAAAGTCAAGGTGTTGATTTTTTTAGAATCCCCTATCTCTCTTACAGTTTCATCATCAAAATTTAAAACTAAATTAACATTTTCTGGTAAATCCTTTACTAATTCTTTTGTGTTTTTAATTAATTCCCTTTCTCCAGAGAAAAAATCAATCTCATAAGGTATATCACCAATATTGCTTACCACTAGAATAGCATTTTCAGAATTTCTCAAGAAAAATTCATAATCAGATATTTTTTTATCCTCTACTTCAAACATTAAAATATCTTTTCCAATTTTAAAACGTAAAGCCAGTATTTGTTTTAGCGCATTGAAAACACTTTTTCTTGTTTTACCCGTTATAATAACAACTTTTTGTTTTTGAAAAGAAAACTTAATTTTAGAAATAATATTACTGTTCATAATCAGGTGGAATTTGATAATAATTAATAATATATTCAGCTAAATTCCTGAAAGCAGGAACAGTAGAGTATTCTGCAGTTCTAGTTTTAGGATTATCAAGCTTTATCAAAGCCAGAAACTGAGGATTAAAAGCAGGAACAAAACCAGCAAAAGTCTGAACTGTTTTATCAGAATACCCTTCTTTTTTAATTCCTAGAGCTGAATAAGAAACCTGGGCTGTTCCTGTTTTTCCAGCAATAAAGTATCCTGGGATTCTTGTGGCTTTAGCAAAACCATTTTCAACCACACTAACAAGCATTGCAGTTAACTGAGATGCAGTTTTCGAAGAAATAACTGCCTCTTCTAACTTGTCTGGTTTTACTTCCTCAATTCTCCCATCAGAAAACACAAGCTTTTCAACCAGATGCGGAGTTATTAGTTTTCCACCATTAGCAATAGCGCAATATGATATTACCAGCTGAATTGGTGTCATCTCAATTCCCTGGCCAAAAGACGCTGTTGCTAGGTTAATATCTCTTGCTGTTCTTAATTCTCTGTTTTGCGAATAAACCTCCTGAATATCAATGCCTGTGGACTCAAAGAAGCCAAACTTATCAATATATTTTAAAAACAAATTAGGGCCAAGCTCTCTTTGAACAAAAATAGCGCCAGTATTAATTGATTTTTCAAGCACCTCAGTCATGGTAGGATCATACTCATCATAAACCCTCTTGTCGTAGTTATGAATAGTATCACTACCAATTGTTATTGAACCTGTATCAGTATAAGTTGTTTTAGGCGTTACTTTTTCTTCTTCCAGAGCTGCAGCCATTGTGATTGGTTTAAATACTGAACCTGGCTCAAATAACCCCTGAGTTGCCCTATTTTTAAAAACCTCTAAATTACCAGCCCTGGCATACTCTTCATAATAATTGGGGTCAAAACCATCCATATCTGCCATGGCTAAGATTTTTCCAGAGCTTGGCTCTATTACAATAATCTGGCCTCCTTCAATATCTAAATCATGCTTTGCTTTTTCCAGAATCTTTTCTGCCTGATACTGGATATTGTAATCAATTGTTAAAAGCAAACTAGTTCCTTTTATTTTATCCTCAAAGCCCTCTTCTCCCATTAAACTCTGGTGATAGAACTGCTCCAAACCATACTGACCTGTTCCTTCTGCGCCCAAAAAACCAATTAATTGAGAAGCCAGTTCTTCCTGAGGATAGTATCTTTCTTTTTGCTCGCTAACAAAAACTCCTTCTAGATTTAGATTCCTCACTGCTTCACCTTGTTCTGGGTCCAGCTTTCTTTTAATTAAAGAGTAAGAAGTATTGAGATTTATTTTCTCTAGAATAAAATCATAATCCAGACCAAGAGTTTGACTTAAACTTTCTGCAGCTTGTTCAGTATTTTCAATTTTTTTAGGATTAATAAAAACAAAAGGCAGATCAATATTAATAGCTAAAGGTTCGTCTCCTTTAAGAAAAACCTCTCCTCTTTCACCGCGAAACTCATTAAAAGAGGCAAAAAGCCCCTGGGACAAGGCCTTGTTTAAATCACCTTCCAAAATCTGAAGAAAAACCAAGCGGCTAATAACAGCCGCTGAAACTAAGAAAAAAAGTATAAAAATTAGATTGACTCTCCAGTTCTTCATTTAGGCATTAAAATTATGGTCTTGCGATTGAGCTTTCTATTATCTTTATATATTTTACATTATTTGTCTTTACAAAACCACTGTTTTTTGCCAGCACCTGGTCAATGTGCGACAAAGAGTTCATTTTTGAAAAATCTATGTCCAAAAACTTATTGTTTTTTGAAAGAGAAACCAGTTCTTTTTTATAAACCCTGACTAAATATTTATCTCTGGCCAGAACTCCTACCTGAATAACATAAATAACCATTAATGATAATATTAAAACAAGACTGAGAATCAAAGGGTTTTTTAAAGCAATTGTTTTAGTCATATATTTTTTAAATTTTTACTGCCGCTCGAAGCTTAGCGCTTCTTGAACGAGGATTATTAATTATTTCCGATTTACTCGCTGTTATTGGTTTCTTTGTCAAAATTTCAAGTTTTTCTTTAGAATGTTTTTTAAAAAAATTCTTAACAATTCTGTCCTCTAAAGAATGAAATGAAATTACCACTATTCTTCCTTGTTTTTCTAAAACCTCTAATGCTTGAGGTAATGCTTCTTTTAAGTTATTAAGCTCATCATTTACAGCAATTCTTAATGCCTGGAATGTTTTTGTTGCAAAATGGATTCTTTTATATCTGTAGTAAGAAGGAACAGCTCTTTTAATTATTTCAATCAAATCAAATGTTGTTTTAATTGGCTTTATTCTTCTTTGATTTACAATCTGATTGCTTATTCTTCTGCTGAACCTTTCTTCTCCATACTTTTTTAATATTTCTTCAATTTCTTTTTCTTTCCATTTATTTACAATCTCTTGGGCTGTAAGTTCTGAATCAGTACTGTATCTCATATCAAGCAGCTCATTTTTTTTAAAGCTGAATCCCCTGCCAGAATCTTCTATGTGCCAGCTTAAAAATCCCAGGTCAAACAAAATTCCAGAAACAGGTTTAAAATTATTATTCTTAACAATTTCTTTTAAATTTTTAAAGGAATCATTTACTAAAACTAATCTTTTTATCTTTCTTATAATCAGCCCCTCATATATTTCATTATCCAGCTCTATTCCTAAGACTTTTCCATTGGGTTTATTCTTTTTTAAAACTTCTAAACTGTGCCCTGCCTGCCCTATTGTACTGTCAATAAAATTCTCATTTGTTTTCGGGTCTAAATATTCTATAACTTCTTTTTTAAGAACACTTTTGTGCATTTATATTCCTAGTTCTTCTAATTTAGATGCCATATCTCCTACATCTTTTTCAGTTTTCTGCTTATAGGTATTCCACTTTGTTTTATCCCAAACCTCAATTCTGTTAGATAATCCCAAGATAACCACTTCTTTTTTAAGTCCTGCATATTTTTTCAAATAATCAGGAATTAATATTCTTCCTAACTTATCAAGATTTATATCTACTGCTCCAGCTAACATAATTCTTACAAATCCCCTAGCATCAATTTTACTGGTTGGTAAATTTTCAAGTTTCTTAGCTAGTTTGCTCCATTCTGTGGTTGGATAAACAACTAAACAAGTATCGATGCCTTTTGTAACAATCGCTTTTCTTCCTAAACTGTTTCTAAACTTAGATGGTATGGCTAATCTTTTCTTGTGATCTATTGTGTATGAATATTCACCAATAAACATAGTTATCCACAGAGATGGGTACTTATTAACATACTTATCCACAATTCCCCACCTGTGTATATTTTATCTTTAAAAATATATATAGGTCAAGCAAAAATTAGTTTATGTTAAAATGAATATAAAAACTGTGGTTTTTCCACAGGAAATCCACAGTTATTAGATGCTCTATTTAAAAATCTATATAAAAAACCGCCTTTAAGACGATTTTTAACTTTAACGACTGATTTTACTCTTTATTTCGTAATTTATTTAATTGTTCAGAAACCTTTTCACTGTGTTTTTTTGTAGCTTCAGCTAAATTTTTCAAAAGGTGTTTTAATTCTACTGAATCTCCCTCAAAGACTTCAAGACATTTTCTCTCTATTAAGGAGCTCTCTAAATAATAAGCTGTAGATAAAGCGTTGATCGGCAATAGCTTTTTGAATTTGGCTTCTGATATTTGTTTGTTTACTTCACCTAAAAATGTCTTTATTGCTTCCAGTCTGAATCTATCCTCATTAAAAAAAGCTGAGCCTTTTTTAGTCCTGTCCCGAAGATTACGTATCCAATTAGCGTGAACTGTTTCGTCTTGTGACAAGCCCAACCAAAATTCTTTATCATCAGGAAACTTTTCACTGTATATTTTATACAATTCACTCAACGCTTCTTCGTTGTCTATTAACCCTTCTATTGCCTCGTTTTGATACTCTTTTAATTCCATAGATTTATCTTATTTTATTTTAACAAAAAATCATTATCAAAACAAACCCGCATTTTTGCGGGTTTGTTATACACTGTTTTGCCAACGGTTTTTATTAGAAACAAAAGCAAAATTATTCTTTTTCTATTGATGTTACAATATTGCTTCCCAAATCTATGGTAATCCAGTAATTTTCTCCTGTGCTTTCTTTTTCTAAAACTACAGTAACGGTCTCTATTCTTATTTCTGTCATTGTCTCAGTTTTAGTGATAATTGGTTTTGACCTGATAATTTCAAGAATCTCATAATCATTATCCTTTAATAAATCTTTAATTCTCTCATCTTTCTCGCCAATATCCTTTAGCATTGCCGCAAACATTTCTTTTTCAGTACCACTTCCAGGTCCGCTTGATTGACCCTCGCTTATTATTATTCCTTCATCAGGTAGGGATGTCTTAGTTCCATCCGGCTCAAGATAAAACTTGGGCTTAATAGGATAAGGATATTCTAATTCGGGTTTTTCAATTCTACCTCCTGTTGAAAATGATACTGCTCCTTCCACTTTACCTGTAGTAAGATTAACCGTGATTATATCCTGATATTCATTGGACTTGAAAATCACATTGGCTCTTTTATCTTCTTTCAGGTCCGCGGAAGTAACTTCCATTCCTCCGTCAACAAGATCTTCATTCAGCCGAAGTTTAAGTTTAAGAGGAGGCACTGGCTTGACGATTATTTCTCTCTCTTCTAAATCAGAAATCATCTCCTGAATCTTTGGCTCGGTTTTGGCAATCTCAATTGCTCTGGCTTCTTCCTCTGCAGTTAAGGGAGAGATATTAATCTGCATTTCTTCAATCAATTCAAGTTTTTCTACTTTCTTTGCTTTAAGGTCTATTTCAGCAACCGAACCAGAAGATTCTATTATTTCGCCTGTTTTAGGATCTTGATAGACGATGTAAAATTGTCCGGGTCCGCGTATACCTAAAGCGCTTGAGTCAGTTGCCTCTTCTATAGAGAGAGCTTTTTCTTCTAAGCCAAAAACAGGGGGCAATTTCTCCTCAGGAAGAGTAAGCAGAACATAAGCTTTACCATCCTGTAGTTTTACTTCTTTAATCTCCACTCCGTAATCTTCTATTAATTGTTGAATCTGAGGATCATTTTTAGCGATTTCCATAGCTCTGGCTATCTGCAGTTTTGGCTGGATTATTGTAAAGCCTACAACTAAAATTAAAGCTAAAGCAACGCCAGCAGGAATTAATCTTTTTGTATAAAACATAATAGTTTTCTTCTTAAAATACCCAGAGTTAAGCAAGTCCATATTTAACCGATGTTGATGGCTTTGAATTTCAATATTTGGAGTTTTAACTTTCTCTAGTTTTTTAATTAAATCTTTCTTTTTCATAAACTCTAGATATTTAATAATTATTTTTACCTTTTTTTGACCTTTATGAGCATTTTACAATACTCTATAAACATAACGCATTAAGTCAAAAAAGGTTGCGTTAATTTATTAATTTTCTTAATTTTTCTAAACCACGGTGTAATAAAGATTTTATTGTCCCCTCTTTTTTTCCTAAAATTTCACCAATTTCTTTAATTTTCTTTTTTTCAAGAAATCTTAATACAATTACTTCCTGATACTTAATAGGAAGCTTAGAAATTTTTTCTTGAAGCATTAAAAAGTCCTGATGTTTTTTTAATTCTTGCTCAGCTTCAATAATTTCAGTAAAGGGATTTGAAAGCGCAACTGGTTCTGGAATTTTCTCTAAAGAAACTTTATATTTATTTTTCCTAAAGTAATTAGCAATTTCATTATTCACAATTTTATAAAGCCAGGCCGAAAAAGAAATGTTTTTCCAACGGAATTGCCAGAGTTTCTTTAAGGCCTTAAAAAATGTTTCTGAGGTTATGTCCTGAGCAATCTCTAAATTGGCTGTTCTTTTTAAGGCATAACCAAAAATCCTGGAATAATGCTCATTATAAAGCTTAGCAAAAGCCTTCGGGTCTTTTTGGGCTTTTTTGACTAATTCTCTCTCTTTTTCTAAATTCATATCTAAAATAAAAAGGATTTTCCGCCTTTATTTCAGTATAACGCAGAAAATCCTAAAAAGTTGCATTTAATTTTATTCAGAAAGCAATTTAACACTACCTTCTCGAACCGCCGAGACAATGAGCGCAGTTATCAAATCCTTTTTTATGAGCATCAATAAGATTCGTAAATTTCACTTTATTAGCATTCTTAACTAATTCAAGCCATGGCAGCACGTTTCATAAAAAAAGTCAAAAATGAACTGGAGCGACAAAAAATCATTGCTGAAAACAATACGACTGGAATTAAAAGAAGATACTGAGTTTTAAATAATTTCTGTTGAAACTTTTTAGTTAAAATTAAAGAAAAAATAATTAGAATTAAAATAAAAACAAAAAATGCAACACCCCACTGGTTTTCCATAAAATAAATAATCAACGAGCAGACCCAAAATCACTGCAAAAGAAATTAAATAATATTTTTTATTCTCTTTTTTCATTTCTTCTTCTTTAAAATAGATTATTTTATTTTTTTTATAGAGATAATTTATCTACTTTCAAAATAACCTCTTTTTTGAGAAAGTGCAAGACAAAATTAAAAACCCGAAATATCGGGTTAATAATGCATCTCGGTCTCTCGAACCGAGCACTAACCTGCTCCAGCGACAGGACTCGAACCAATAACAATATTAAGGATTAACTATTAATTTAAAATCTTTTGGTTCTAATTCCACTCTATCCCCTCTTTTAATTTCATTAGAGAGCAGGGCTTTAGCAAACACATTACCAATTTTATCCTGAATAACTCTATTCATTTGCCTTGCTCCAAATCTTGTATCATAGCTTAAATCAACTATTTTTCGTTTAAGTTCATCTGTTATAATAAACTCAATATCTTTTTTGGCTAAATTTTTCTTTAACTTATTAAGCAATAACTCTGAAATATCTAAAAGATTTTCCTTGCTTAAAGCTTTAAATAAAACAACAGCATCAAAACGATTAATAAACTCTGGTCTGAATATCCTTTTTTTAAATAGATAGTTTATAAGGTCCTCTCTAATATCTTCCATTTTTTTATTCTCTTTTAATGCATCTAAAATTATTAAATATCCAGCATTAGAAGTGGCAATAATAATCGTGTTTTTAAAATTAACCTTTCTTCCCAAGCCATCAGTAATATACCCTTCATCTAAAACCTGCAAAAACAGATTCAAAATATTGGGATGAGCTTTTTCTATTTCATCTAATAAGACCAAAGAAAATGGATTTTCTACCACTTTAGTTGTTAATAGTCCTTCCCGGCCAGTAGAACCAATCAGTCGCGATATATCTGAGATTTCTTGGAACTCTGACATATCTAATCTAATCATTTTCTCTTCTTTACCAAAATAAATTTCAGTCAAGGATTTAGCTGTTTCAGTTTTCCCTACTCCTGTTGGTCCTAAAAACAGAAATGCTCCCATTGGTCCTTTTCTGATAGTAACCTCTGTTCTGGCCCTTCTTAACGCCTCTGCCACCTCTCTAACTGCAGTTTCCTGGTTAATGATTCTTTTATGAATCAATTCCTCTAAATTAAGAAGTTTTTCTTTTTCTTTTGATTCAACCTCGCCCACAGGAATTTCAGTTCTCTCAGACACAATTTTAGCAACATGTTTCGGTAAAACTGTCTTTTCTTTTATTTGAGAAACATAAGAAACCACGTCATCTAACAGGTCAATTGCTTTTTCAGGAAAAGGAGCATCAGCAAAATACTTATCAGAAAAATTAATAATATCCCGCATTGCTGGATAAGAAATAAACTGCTTATACTTTACCTCTTTTAAAGGAACTAAATTCTCTAAAACAATTAAAGATTCTTGTTTTGTGATTTCCTTTACTTCAACCTTTTCAAAAAAAGACAAAATTGAAGGATTCTCTTCAATATATTTATGAAGACCAGCAAAGCTAGTAATAGCTATGACTTGAAATTGAGATAGGTTTAAGAATGAGCTTATCACGCTTGTTATATCAAGCGCTCCTGGCCGTTTTACTCCGCCAACAAAATTATGAAAATCATTAATAACTAAAATCACATTGCCAGCTGAGACAGCTTCATTAAACATTAAGTTTAAAATATCTCCAGCAGCTTGAGCGCTCTGGGCTTGAGTTAACAAGGACGGCAAATCAATCTCTATTAATCTTTTATGATTTAATTCTTTTGATATTTCTCCAAAAACACTTCTTTTAGCAAAGGCCTCAACTATACTTTTTCTTCCGCTTCCAGGCTTGCCAACAAGCAATATATTGTTTTGCTTTTCTTTTGCCAAAATCCTTTCTACTGCTTTCATTTCTGTCTCATGACCAATTATTTTGGCAAATCCTCCTCTTGCTATTTCTGATAAATCAACAGAGAACTTATCTAAATCAACAGTATAACCAACTGTCCATTCCTTGCCCAAAGAACCAAGCTTAAGCAGATTTTTCCACTCCCAGAACCTTTTTTTCTGAGATATATTTTGTTCGATTCTCTCCAGCCAATTAACTAAATTATCAATATCTTTTGCTTTTAAATTGTTATTAATTAAAATTTCTTTAAAAACCAGATTGTTTTTTGACAAAGAAAAGATTATATCACCAAGCTCAATTCTTTGATGGTTTCTTTTTTGAGCAATTTCCAAGGCCTCTAAAATTGATACTTTAAAATCTTGACTATAGCTTTCTTTAAAAGCGCTCTTATCAATTGTTTTAATTGTTTTCAGCAGCATTTCTCGAATTTCCTTAATATCAAAAAGAGCTCTTGAAAAAATAAAGTTTAAACCAAGATTATTCTTTAATAATTGATAAAGCAAAATAGATGAATTAACTTCAGAAATCTTTTTTGATCTGGCAAATTTAACAGATTCAGAAACTGCCCTAGATGCTTCAAATCCTAAAAACTCTGCTAAATTATATTTCCCAGGATTCAAAGCTACTTGCTTAATAGTTGCTTTTAGCTTTGGTTTTTTAAGAAACTCTAAAAATGAGCTTTTAATGTTTGAAATTATACTGAGTGTTAAGAATAAGATTGAAAAACCAACTAATCTTCTGGCAAAAACCCATGAAGCGCTTCCAGGTAAAAAGGAATTGATTAAAGCTAAAAACGAAGCAATAAATAAAACCATGAACAACTTTCTAAATATGCTTCTATACCTAAAAAGAATGCTTCTTTCTAAAGCTACTGCCTCATAAATTTCACTTTCTTTTAAATTAAATTGAAAGTCTAATGCCATGATAAATTCCTAAGATTAAAAAAACAGGTAAAACCAGCCAAGCCGCTAAAACAAAAACACCAAAAACCAAAATGAAAATTTCTGAGATAATGCCAATTATTATTAAAACGCTTCTGGGAATAAACCCAAGCACTCTAGAAATTAAATTAGAAAAAGCAACCTCAGCATATTTTCCCAAATCAAATGATTTTGGATAAAACCATCTATAATTTCTCCAGGGAGAAAAAAGTGTTTTTAAAAGCAAGCCAACAGAAAAATAATTTAATCCAAATCTAAGATAATTACCCCATCCTTTTAAAATACTTTTTGGAGCTTCAATAAAATGCCACCAAATATATTTTAAAACAGTATTTTGCTTTATAATTTTTATCATTTTTTAATTAAGTTAACTCCTAAACCAGCAACTTTACTTCCACCAAGCATTAAAACACCTGCTCCTATTGTCCAGACAATTAAATTTAAAAACTGGGGCAAGCTTTCAAGCGGCAACATATTAGCCAGCTGCTGGGATATCATTTCTCCAAACTGATCAGGATTTGTGGGAAGACCTCCTTGTCCAGAGGTTTTAGGTTTTTCAATATTTAAACTAATAATCTCTGGTGCTGATGCTTTCCCGGTAAAGATATTATATGTGTGATAAATTGTCAAAACTATTATTGAAATGCCAATTATAAATATTAACCAGCCAATTATCTTAGTTGTATCCATGCTTTTAATATATTATTTATTATTAATATATTTTACTGTTATTTTTTAACTCTTGCAAAACGATACTTTTTAAACTGATCTTTAAAAAATCTAAATCTCGAGTAACCCTCTTCTCTTAGTATTTTTTCAATAGCACTCTTCTGCTGCGGGTCAAACTCAAGATAAATAACACCTTGCTTTTTTAAAAATATCCTGGCAAGGCCTAAAAACTTTCTAATATGGTTTAGCCCTTTTTGACCTGAAAAAAGAGCTTTCTGAGGTTCATACTCTAAAACTGAATCCCCTACTTCATCTGTTCTTTGCTTAGCCACATAAGGAGGATTAGCAAAAATATAGGCATATTTTTTATTCTTTAATCCTTTGAACAAATCTGACTGATATATCTCATATCTTTGAGAAAGAACTTTATTTAGTTTCAAATTTATTCTGATCTGCTCAAGAGCTTTTTTATCAATATCAGAAAAATCTACACTGCTTGTTTTAATCTTCTTTAAAACAGCAACACCAATACATCCAGAACCGGCAAACATGTCTAAAACCTTTAAATCTTTTGTTTGTTTAATTTCCTTGATTGCTTTTTTAACCCAAAACTCTGTTTCAATCCTTGGGATAAAAACTTTTTTTGATAAATCAATCTCACAATTTAAGAATTTTACCCTTCCTTTAGTATATTCTTCAGGAATATCAGCTTTGAAATCATGCTTTAATTCCCATAAAATATCTTCTGGTATTGGAGGCGGCTGTCTTTTTGGACTTATTCCAGGATAACGCCAGGCAGTAATAATTTTTGTTATTCTCTTATACTTCTGATACATTAACCAGATTTCAGTAGGATGTTTCTTTGTTCCAGTTTTCTCCATTACTGCCACAGTTTTTGGGGCAATTCCAAGCTCTTTTCTGTCTGGGTTACGCAGCACTCTTTTCAATCGGTTTTCAGATAAGCGATAATATCTCATTTTATCTCTAACATGCCTTGTCCAATAAAATCTCTCTTGTTGAGAAATAAGTTTCATAATTATAAGATTCAACTATTCCAATAAAAGCTCTGCCTCTTTAACCAGTTTATCTAGTTCCTTTGACGATAGATTCAGTTTTTTAACAAGCTGGTTTAAAGAAAGATCTAAAAGGTTTAAAACAAGCATCATTTTCTTCTCTGCAAAAATATTCTTAAAGTGGGGCTTAAAAGAAGGAAGAATGGTAATAGGATAAAGATTGTATTCTTCTATCATATACTCAAGCCCTTTGCCTCTTGGATATTTCCAGCCCAAAAGACCAACACCGTAACACTCACAATAATTAATTGCCTCACTGGTAAATTTAGCATTTGTTACTATTATTGTTTTTGAGTTCTTAAATTTAGGATTATTTGAAATATCTAAAAACCTTGCGTAATTATATAGTGCCACCTTTAAATCAACTCTTGCTCCAGCAGAAGTATGATATTTGCATTCACCAAGGTGAAACAGCTTGTCTTTTTGAGCCAAGAAATCTATTTCATATGATGATATACATTTACCAGCTATAATTTGATTGGTTTTTACTTTAAAACCATTTCTTGAAAAAATCTCAGCAATGTATTTTTCAAAATCAAAACCACTGGGACCAAGCCTTCTCATGGCCTGTTTTAAAGAAAACTTCATTGACGCAGCTGGAGATTCTTTTAAAAGCTTTTTGACGAGCCTATATATCTCAGAGGTTTTAATTTCAGGGTAAATCTTTTTTTCAATATCATGAGCAATTCTTTTTGCCAACTTATCTGAAGCTCCTGCTCTTTTTGAAGAACGATATACTTTATCAAAAGAGAAAAGTTCTTTCTCTCTTCTTGCATTAACTACGTAAATTTTTTTCATTAACGAGTTTATCTTTAATTTTTTTTAAAATACAAACAAAAAGCATTGATAAGAATGCTCCAAAAACAACATCTTTAGGAAAATGAAAGCCAGTATAAATTACTGTAAATCCAACTAAAAATGCCAGAACCAAGAAAAACCAGCTTAGTTTGTCTTTTTTTTCAATAAAAAAAGCCAGGGCCAGACCAAAAGCAAGCATTGTGGTAGTAGAAGGAAAAGAATACTGGCTCATGTGCCAGGGCCCAACAATTCTTACGTCAGGGAGTATCATGTATGGCCTTGGCATTTTAAAAATAAGTTTTACTAAATTGCCAATAATATAACAAAAACCTCCTGAAAATAAAGTAAAAAATCCTGAAATATCTTTTTTAAAAACAAATAATATTCCAGGAATTATTCCCATTAAAAGGAATAAAGGAATAAAGATATATAAGACAATGAAGTCCAGAACCGGACTAGCCAAGTTCTGGTTAATAAATAAAAACAAAACTTCGTTATTAGTTATTATTAAAAAAATCATTAATCCAACGAGAAGTCCAATAAAGATTTTATTAGTAGAATTATTCATCTTGTTTTTGCTGCTTTTTTTAGCAAACCCTACTATATATAAGTTTCCCAGTTTTTTCTCATAAGCTTTTTCCGGCTTATAACAAAAACTCTCATGCTCTTTAAGACATTTTACTTTGTATTTAACTTATTGTAAAATCAATTAGAACATTAGTTCTAGAGAGGAATAAAAATTGAAAATAAGTACAAAAATAGATGTTCTTGGGCTCGATCTGGACAATACCCTAACTTTCAGAATACGCGGAAAATTACCTTGGTGGTGCTTTACGCCTCTAATGCCATTTTTAATGTTATTACCGCCAAATAGATTAATACTTAATATGCTTAGAGAATTTAGAGAGTCTGGTGGTGAGATCGTTATTATTTCATCAAGGCCCAGGTTTTTCATAAAATTTTCAGAGCTATGGTTAAGGCATTACAAAGTTCCTTATTGTAAAATAAGATGTGTGGGTTTCATTCACAGAAGTCAGAAAAAACTACAAGTTATTCGCAAAGAAAACATTAAATGTTTTATTGATGATGATTGTACAGTAAGAAATTTCCTAAAAAAAAATGAGCCTCTTATTAAAATATTAGATCCTTTCATTATGGTGTAAAATACACCACTTTTTTTTAAAATTATCCATTAACCTTTGTATTTTTCTAAAGCAATTTTTAACACATTCATTGCCTCTTTCATTTTTGGCGCTGACAGAACAAAAGCAATCCTTACCTCGTCTTTGCCTAATCCCTTGCTGGCATAAAAACCAGCAGCAGGAGCCAGCATCACTGTTTTACCTTTGTATGAAAACTTGGTTAAAAGCCACTTGGTAAAATTCTCAGCACTTTTAACAGGAAGCTTAACTGTAATATAAAAAGCTCCTTTTGGTTTTGAACACTGGGCTCCAGGAATCTTTTGAAGCCCTTCAAAAACAGCATCTCTTCTTTTTTTATACTCTTTAACAATCTTTCTGGTGTAAGCTTTTGAGTTTAATAAAAGCGGTACTGTTGCTAATTGTTCAATCATTGGCGAGGATAACCGGGCCTGAGCAAATTTAGTTACTCCAGCAATAACATCTTTATTCTTTGAAGCTAAACATCCTATTCTCACGCCACAAGCGCTAAATCTTTTGGAAATACTGTCAAGTATAACTGTTCTTGAACGGGCTTTTGGAAAATCCATTACTGAGTAATGTTTTTCTCCATCATAAACAAATTCACGATAGACCTCATCAGCTAAAATAAATAGATTATGTTTTATAGCAATATCAATAATCATTTGAAGCTCTTTCCTGGAATAAACAGTGCCAGTCGGATTAGAAGGATTACAAATTAAAATAGCTTTTGTCTTTCTGCTTATTTTCTTTTCAATAACAGCTCTTTTTGGCAAATGAAATCCAGTACTGACTAAGGTTCTGACAGGCGCTAATTTTACCCCTGCCATAGCCCCAAAACCATTATAATTGATAAAATGGCTCAAACACAATCACTTCATCACCTGGATCACAGACTGCAGCTAAAGCAAAGAAAATTGCTTCACTTCCAGCAATTGTAACAATGATTTCAGATTCATCAAAATTAATGCCAAATTCTTTAAAATACTTTCTCCAGGCAGATTTCACCTCAGGAATTCCATTAGAAGGAGTGTATCGTATTATCTTTTCATTAAAATTCTTAATCTTGTTTAATATCTGAGAAGGTGTTTTTAAGTCAGGCTGGCCAATATGAAGCTCAAAAACATCTAATCCTCTTTTTTTAGCAAGCTGAAGCAAAGGAACAAACTTTCTTATTGGTGATAAAGGTGCATTAATTGCCCTTAAAGAAGTTTTTAATTTTTTAACCATAAATTATTTATTCTTTAACTTTAAAAGGCTCGCCATGACCAGGATAAATCATCATATTTGGTTTTAATAATGCTGATAATCTTTTTAATGAATTCTGCATTTGCTCATCTGAACCGCCAGGTAAATCAGTTCTTCCATAACCATTTTCAAAAAGCGTATCACCAGTAAAAATAAAATTATTACCCAGCAAACAAATGCCTCCAGGAGTATGTCCAGGCGTATGTATAACCTCTAAAAGAACATTGCCAATCTTTATCTTATCTTTTTCTTTTAAAAATTCATCTGCCTGGCAATTATTAAATTGTTTTTCTTTTTCATGAATTAAAATTTTAGCATTTGTTTGTTTTTTAACCTCTGGCACAGCTAAAATATGATCAGGGTGACAATGTGTAATTATGATTTGTTTTGGGCTTGCTTTTAACTGCTTGATTTCATTCAAAATCCTTTCTGCCTCATCTCCAGGATCAATAATAGCTAATTCATTCTCTGAAACCAATAAATAACAATTAGCTTTCAGTTCGCCCACTACAAGATGTTTAATTTTCATTGGTTCGCTCTGGTCTCTTTCTTTTACTAAAAACAAAAATATAAAGAATTTCTAATACAGCCAGGGTATTAAGTACAATTAAGACCACAAACCATTTTCTATGATTGTTTTTTACCGCTCTCCATAAAGCAACTACTTTCCAAGGAAGCGTCCAAAGAGTAATCAAGAAAATTATCCATGGGTTAGCAAGTAAAAATAAAGTTAATTCATCCATATTAATGTATCTCGTAGGTTATTATGACAGTGCTCTGAATTAAATTCTCTCCAGTCTCAATTTCAGGAGCCGCCCCGCCAAGACCATAGGCCTCTTTAAGACCATAGAAAATTGGAGAAACTGCGCTTTCACTAAAATTAGTAATTCTTCCCAGCCCTACTCCTAATTGTTGCGTTAATTCTTTAGCTTTTAATTTAGCTTTGTCGATTGCAATCTCTCTAGCTTGTTTTTTTAATTCATCTTCATCATCAAATGTAAACTCTAAGCTACCTACTCCAGTAGCACCAGCATCAGTGGCTCCTTCAATCAAAGTGCCTATTTTTAACATATCCCTTATTTTAACCTCTAAGGATTGGGTTACTTCATAACCAACCAAAACACGCTGGCCAACAGGAGGATAAGAAAATTCAGAACCATTGCGCCACTCATAACGAGGGCTTATTCTAAAAGTGGTTGTTTTTAAATCTTTATCTTCAACTCCAGAGTTTTTTAAAAACTCAATAATCTTGTTCATGCTTTCACTATTTTTGGTCAAAGCATCAGCAGCAGCTTTCTCTTCAGAAACTACTGAAAAGCTAATTAAAGCTAAATCAGGTTTAGCATATACTTCGCCTATTGCTGAAACACTGATTGTGCTTTGAACATCCTGTCCAATATATTTTCCTTTTTTAAATTCATTGATAGTAAGCATTCCCACAAATAAAATTAAAACTATTAAAAAAATATTCAATAGTTTTTTCTTGTCCTTTATTTCAGGATGCTTTATATAATCTGTGTTCATATTATTGACAATTATTTAATTAAACAAAACGACTTTTTTATTTATGGATTTATATTATATCACTTCTTTAAAATAACAAACTACCAGGTCAGCTTAAAATCATGATGCTTGCCGCCCTTAAAAACACACTCTGTTTCAATACAGATCACTGGGCTTCTAACTATCATTTTCACCAAGCTCCTGGACTTTTTCTTTTGTTAAAATATCTTCTACCATTTTATTAAAAATTCATGATAGTTATCACCTTTAAAAGGACACTTGGTTTCTTCACAAGTTATCTCGCCTCTTAGGACCATTCTCATCACACTATAGATATATCCTTTCATACTCAAGCAGTGATAAGGGTGAAGTTTAAAATTCTTGATTCTTAGAACAGCATATTTTTCCTCCTTATTTAATTCAACCATTTCCAGATCTCCAATAGAATAAAGTTTTCTCCATATCTTTGGGGCTGCCTTGGCAGCTGATTCAATGGAAACAAAATACTTCATGAAAAGTCTTAAAATTAAAGAAAGTTTTGAATTAAACTCTCCTAATTCTTCAAACTCCCTATCAGTAAAATTAAACAGTTTTTTAATCACTAAAAAAAGAATTACCTCTAGACCCACTGGATAAAACTCCATGTTTCTCATTTTTTCATAATTTATTGGATAACCAAGGTTTCTCATTTCATCTTCAATTTTCTTTAGAGCTTCTTTGCCTTTTTTATCAATTACATAATCAATATCACCTTTAATTGAAATTCCTCTTGTTTCTCCTTTCATTTTCATTAACTCATCAGCTATTTTTTTTGTAATAATATCTTCTACCATTTTATTAAAAACTGATGATAATTATCACCTTTAAAAGGACACTTGGTTTCTTTACAGTCAGTATCTTTATTAACAACCATTTTAACCACATTGGCAAAATATCCTTCAAGCATCCGGCAATGAGGTGAATGAATCTTAAAATTTTTAATCTCTAAAACAACATATTTTTCTTCTTCGTTTAGCTCTGTAACTTTAAAATATCCTATATTGTAATACTTTCTCCACATAATTGGCGCTTTCTGAGCTATTACCTGCATAGAAACAAAATATTTCATAAAAAGCTTAACAATCAAAGAAATCTTTGACTGATACTCACCTATTTCTCTTAACTTTTCATCACTAAGATTAAAAAGCTCTCTTACAACTAAAAGCGTTACAGCTTCCAGTCCTATTGGATAAAAACTCATTGGCTTCATACTCTTATACTTTACTATCTGACCAAGCTCTGCCATCTTATCTTCTACTTTCTTAAAAACCTCTTCTCCTTTTTCCTCAACAACAAACTGAACATGACTTTTAGGAGCAATCCCCCTCACCTCTCCTTTGATTTTCATCAATTCATCAGCTATTTTTTTTGTAATTTTTTCTTCCATTTAAATATTAAAAAAGAGTTAAATGAGTTTTAGTCATATTAGGATAGTTTTTGATCTGTGAGAGCTGCTGCCTATTGGAAAGCTCCCATAATCTCTTGGCTGCTAAAAACATATTTAAAAAAGACCTGTGATTGTCTACTTTTTTTAACTGGCAACTTCCTATAAAAGAATTAAAATCATGTCTGCAGAATCTTTTTCCTCTTTTAATACTAATATCGCCCAGCTTATTTCTTTTTTCTGCACCGCAAATCTTGCATTTTTGATACTGATCAATTTTTAAAATCCAATGAGTTTTGGCTTTTTTCTTTGTCTTTTCATTATATGCATTAAAGTATGCAGCAGTTTGAATAAAATGATCATCCCAGATATCTCTCGAAGTCTTCAAGTCCACAATTCCAAGCTTGCCATTAATCTCAGCCAGAACATCAAATGTTCCAGCATAAGTATTCTGCTTGCTGAAAACCCTTTTCTCAATACTTAAAGGTTTAACTTTGTTAATACTAAGCCAATCTAAAAAAGCCTGTATTGAGGGCCGGATATTTGGTTTAATCTCGGGATTCTTTTTTAAAAGTATTTTCTCAATTGTTTCATGAATAAGAATTCCCCAACCAGTAATTTTCTTTCTTTTTCTTTGCATTGCAATAAAGCTCGGCTGATTAGCCAGCCATATTTCAAGCCCAGGCTTTGCAATAATATTGCAAATTGAGGTCACTCTTGGATACCACAATCCATCAATTTCATATCCATTGTTTTTTTGAAAAAGTTTAGGACTCATATTTAAGATTTTATCAAAAAACCGCCAGATTGACTAATCTGACGACTTTTTTAAAAAATAATCTTCTATTCACCTGCTAATTGACCGCAAGCAGCTTTAATATCCTGGCCAAAACTATATCTTTGGCTCACTTTAACTTTTGCTTTTTCTAAAATCTCTTTAAATTTTTTAATTCTTGAAGGACTGGATGCTTTAAAATCTCCTGTTGGATTATAACTGATCAAATTAACCAAGTAAAGTGGTTTTTTCATTATCTTTATTAATTGCCTGGCATGCTCGTCCTTGTCATTAATATCCTTTATCATCATATATTCAAACATTACCTTACGCCTAGTTTTAATTACATAATCATCAACTGCTTTTAAAACTTTTGAAATTGAATAATTTTTATTAACTGGCATAATCTTAACGCGCAGCTTATCATTTGGCGCATGTAAAGATATGGCTAAATTTATTCTAAGATTTTCTTTGCTTAATTTCTGAATTCCTTCAACAATTCCAGCAGTTGAGATTGAAAAACTTCTTGCTCCTAAATTAAATCCATCTTTGTCATTTAAAGTCCTAATTGAACTAATAACATTATCGTAATTTAAAAAGGGCTCACCCATTCCCATAAAAACTATATTGCTTATCTTCTGTCTCTTCTTTTTTAAATGTCTGGCAAAAAATAATACCTGATTTACAATTTCATAATCTTTTAAATTTCTCTTAAACCCCATTTTTCCTGTGGCGCAGAATACACAACCCAGAGCACAGCCAACCTGAGAAGAAACACAAACTGTATTTCTTTTGTCAACATGTTTCATGAGCACTGATTCGATTTTTAAACCATCGCTTAATTTAATTAAAGCTTTAATGGTCTTTTTATTCTTAGAAACAAAAGTCTTGACTTTAATCTCTAAAGAACATTTTTTATCTAGCTTTTCTCTTAAAAGTGGCGGAAATGATGTGGCTTGATTCCAGTTTTCTATCAAATTAAAAAAAACAAGTCTTTTTGCTTGTTTTAAGCGGTAGCTTGGCTGAGATTTCAAAACTTTTTTTACACAAGAAAAATCCATTATTTATCAACTTTAAAAATCTTGTTTCTTTGTTTGAATCCCTTAATCAACCTTATTTTTGACTGAGGAATTTTAAAATACGAAGATAAAACTAAAATTAATTTCTTGTTTGCCTTTCCTTTTTCTGGTTTTTCTTTTATCTTTATCTCAAAACTATTATCAGCAGTTTTTGTTATTTTCTCTTTTTTGGAACTGGGAAAAACCTTTACCCTAACAAGCATAAATTAATTCTGCATTTTTTAGCACTGTAAAATTTGTTAATGTTTTATTTCAAAACTATTAAATTCTCCCCTGTATTCCTGCCAATCAACCTTAAAATCTGAAACCTTGGCAAGAAGTGGTCCTTTCTTAATCCAATTAACTATTTTCTCTACTGTGTCCTTTTCTCCTTCAAAAACAGCTTCAACTTTACCATTATTTAGGTTTCTAACCCATCCTGAAACTCCAAACTTTCCAGCTTGTTTGGCAGTGTCTTGTCTGAAATATACTCCCTGTACCCTGCCTGAAACAATAATATGAGCCCTTATCTTTTCTTCCATACACTAAAAACCACGCAAGATTTTCATTATTATATAAAAAATTGCACCAATAAACACTATAATAAGTAAAACTATCAAAAAATTAAATACTGCCAGGTCAAGAATATTAACAATTATATCTAACATATTTTAATTTTATTAAATTATAATAATTTTATTTGCCTGAACGCTTTAACAATTTCCAGTGATTTCTTTTTTCCTTTATTTGTCAGGGCAAAAGCTATCTGAGGCCCTCCTTTAACTAAACCTTTTTTTCTTAAATCTCTTAAGGGCCTATCTAATTTTCTGCTGTCAGGCCATCTGGGATACTTTAGAAAAGCAAAGGTTTTTGGAAATAATCTGAAGCATTCACTTACTAAATCTTCAAAACCACACTCTTGATATTTACCTTTTATTGAGTGTATTGCAAAAATAATCAAATCATTAATTGCAATCTTAGTATAGAGCTCTTCATCAAAAGAAATTTTCTTTTTCATTCTTTTCTGATGGTTATTCTATTTTAATCATTACATTTCCGCACTGTTTTGTAAACCTGAATCACGCATTGCTAAAGACTAAAATATGTATGTGGGCGCATCTGGAATTGAACCAGAGACCTCTATCGTGTGAAGATAGCGCTCTACCACTAAGCCATGCGCCCAATCTATAAATATTAATAAATTTCATAAGATGAGTAAAGTTTGTTAAAATAGGTATAATATGAAGGTTTTTGAGTTTCACTTTAATCCTAAATTAAAAGAGGATTTAGTTCTTGATAGTTTTTGCTATGAACCGGAAAGCTCTTATGAGAAAAAACTGGGAAGCTTATATATAGTGGGGCTTTTAAAAAACACGCTGCCAAAAAACAAACGCTTATTAAAAAGATTAGCAGAAGTTATAAAAGAAAAATATTACAGCTCAAGAACTGGCAGCGCTGAAAGGGCTTTAAAATCAAGCTTAAAAGAAGCTAATAAGTTTTTGAATAATATATCCAAGTCAGGAGATGTGAGCTGGTTGGGAAATCTGGATTTTTTCATTCTCTCAATCAAGGATTCAAAGCTTAATTTTGCCAAGGTTGGAGATATTAAACCTATTTTGATAAGAGCAAAACAGATTACAAATATTGATGAAAAAGTTCAAATTGAAGATATAGAGCCATATCCTTTAAAGGTGTTCTCAAATATTGTTTCTGGCAAGTTAGCTGAAAAAGACCTTGTTATTGTTTTAACTCAAGATGTCTTTGAATTATTCAAACAAGAGAAAACATTAATCAAAATAGCTAAATTAGAATATTTTAACGACAAGCAATTCAAAGATATTTTAAATGGTCAAAAGAATAACTTAAATGAAATCAGTGGTATTTTCTTATTGATACAATTTATAAAAGAAAATTTCACCGGGAAAAAACAAACAATATCCCAAAAGGACTTAGAAAAGTTTTCTTTTAAAAAGATATTTGCTCCTGTTTTAAAGATTTTTCAAAAACTACCCAAAAGACCATTTAATATTAAAATTAAAATCAAAACTAAAAAAATAAAAAAAGGGTTGAAAGGTATAAAAATTCCTAGAATCAAATTCAGAGCGCCAGAGTTCAATATTAAGATTTTTAAAAAAGCTTTTTCTTTATTAAAACTAAAAAAAACAAAAAGGAAAAAGAGTTTATTAAACCAGAACTTAGTTTTAATATTGGGATTAATAATTCTTTTAATTTTTGGTTTTGCTTATTCAAAGTTTGAGCAAAATAGAAAAATGAAAATCTATAGTGAACAATTAGAAGAAATTCAAAGAAAATTACAGCTCTCAGAAAGCTTTCTCATTTTAAAAGATATAAGTCCAGAAGCCTTTCAGAAAGCAAACCTTCTTTTAGAAGAAAGTTGGAATAAAATACTGCCCATAACAAAAGATTTGTCTCTGCTGCCAAAAGATTTTACAAATCAAATTCTTGAATTAAAAAATGAAATCTCAGATAAGCTTTTAAAGCTGAATAAATTAGAGCAGATTGAAAACCCTGAATTTGTGTTTGAATTTAATAGATTTGATTTTGTACCCCACAGCCTTTTCTCAAACAATAGCAATATTTATTTTTTCAACCCTTATTCAAAAAACATATATGATTTTAATGAAAAAAGAATTATTGAAATTAACGAGATTATTAGCTCAGCTACCAAGCTTAATGATTCAATCTTATTTTTCTCAAAACCAGACAAGTTAATAATTTTAAAAAACAACGAGATTTTAAGATCAGAAATTCAAATCCCCTATCCAGATTTTGAATTCAATAATTTAGTTTCTTTTTACAATAACCTGTATTTTTTAGATAAAAAAACAGGTAAAATAATTAAGTATGAATTTCTAAACAACCTTAATTGGAATAGACCTATTTCTTGGTTAAATCAAAAAGAAGATAAAACCATTGAATCTGATTCAATGGCAATTGATTCTTCTATCTGGATTTTAAAAGATAACTCTATATATAAATATTACAAAGGCAAGCTTCAAAAGGAGATTGAAATTAGTATTTTTCCAGAACCAAAAGATTTCACTAAAATTTACACCTCATCTAATCTCCCTTATTTATATCTTTTAGAGCCTGTTCAAAAAAGAATTGTTGTTCTTAATAAAAACGGCCAAATAATAAAACAATTTCAGAGTGAAAAATTTAATAACTTGCTTGATTTTACGATTTCTGAAAATAAAAACATTTTATATATTTTAAACGGATTATTAGTGTACAAAATAGAATTATAATTAATTGTTTCTATATAGATAAAAAAAGAAGGAGTCATTTTCTCCTCTTATGCTTTGTCCTTTATGTGAGCATTTCTCATCATTTCTTCTGTAACCCCTATGATTTTCATCAATCTTGCTATTACTGCATTTAAAAATGTTGCAGTAATAATTTCAAAGAAAGTCCCTAGTGGAAATGCTTCAGATTGTTTTATTAATTGAGTTGTAAGATAACTTTGAGTCTGTTGTTTACGTTTTTCTATAACTGCATTCTTTTCCGGTAAACATATAACTATGTCAGCGTATTCTTTTGCTAAAATTGATGTTGCGTCATAGGTAATTAAAATAACTTTAACATTAGGTATTTTTTCTTTTTTTAAAGTCTCGCAACGAGCTACATTTGTATCAGTGGTTCCAGATCCAGAAACCACTAGTATTAAATCTCCTTCAGAGATTGCAGGAGTAGTAAACCCAACTTGCCCACTAGCATAAGCAGTAATGTCTATGTGGACTAATCGCATAAGAAAGGGCCAAAGAGCCTGAAGAGCTGAACGACCCTCAGCAATACCCACCACTTTTTTTCCAGCTTTACGCACATCTAGAATGGCGGCTATTAATTTATACACCTCTTGTTGCGACTCCTTAATAATTTCTATGCCAACCTTAGCCATATCAATCAATTCTGACATTGATGCTACAATTTGCAAAATTTCCTCTTGGTTTTGCTCTTTCATAAATTCCATAATCCTTCACTTCGTAATGATGTAAGAAGCTACTTTCTTCTTAACAGATATTTTAAAAGTAATCAAATGATTCTTCTTTGATAAATCTCACCACTATGATATAACAACAAAAAGAGAAGAAACTATGTATGTCGTACCATTAAATCGGAAAATCTCTAAAATCGAAATCAATGAAAAAGAAATGGCAAGATTAATGCCAGAAAACATTGCAAAGGTTTTTGGGATTTTAGCTCAAACAAAAAATATACTTATTAAAGGAGGGCTTGCTAGAGCAGTATTAAGTCAAATTCTTAAAAATGAAGAAAAGATTGAAAAAAACCGGGCCCTAGATAATGCCTGGGAAAAACCTTCTGATATTGATCTAATTCTTTCTTTTATTGGAACAAAAAGAAAAAACCTGCCACTTTTAAACAGAAAGATTATAGGATTAATAGAAAAACTGAAAAAAACAGGATTTGAATTAAACAACCGTGACATAGAGCTAATAAAAGGCAGTTTTAAAAACGAAAAAATAATCAGAAAGATTTTAGAAACCAGAGACATAACTATTAATGAAGTGGCGCTAGTGCCAGAAGAAAGGAGCTGGCTTCTTTATTATACCGATAAAGCACATAGAGACCTTATAAATTCAGTTGCAATGCTCACAATCAACAATCCCTCTACAATACGCTATGACTATGGCAGACTCGTAGCAAGTCCTTATGGAATAATCAGATTAACCAGGTTTTTAATTGAAGACAAGGTCAAGAATATTTATCTGCCAAACTGGTGGATAGAAAGAAACAATCAAGAAGCTAAAAAAACAGGCAGGCCTAAGCTTGGAAGCTATGGTCTTCTTTTAGCCGAAAGATATGTTAATGCTTCAAAGCTCCAATCAAAACTCATAAAAATCCTTAATCTCTTCAAACTCACTGATTCAAAAGACTTCAACCAGTATAAAAAAGAACAGAAGCAATCGTTTAAAAAGTACAGTGGTCAAGAGTTTCAATTAAGACCAGAAACTTCTTTTGAAGAGCTCCAGAAAGCATTGACTAAAAAAAGTGAAAGGCATACAGACAGAAGAAGAGAAAGAAAGGAGCTAAGAACAGTATGTTCTCATTTTATAGAATCCTTTATTTGTACTCGCTGCCACAAAGAATGCAAAATCAAGTATTGCATAAAATGCAATAAAATTGAGATAATTCCTAAAAAAGAAAAGAAAGCAGCCCACCTTTATTATCTGTTCTGCAATGAAACATTTATAAAGGCGGACCGCTACTGGGACAAACAGGGTTTTTACCCTCAGTTCCCAGATAAGGCCGAATAAAGCTTTATTTTAATTCTACCTTAGCACCAGCTGCTGCAAATTTCTTTTTAATCTCTTCTGCTTCTTCTTTTTTAACGTTTTCTTTAACAACCTGTTCCCCTGAAGCTGCAGCATCAACTATGTCTTTGGAGTCCTTAAGCCCTTTCTGAGTAACATCCCTCACTACTTTAATAACATCAATCTTTTTCTCACCCACACCAGTTAAAACAATATTAAATACTGATTTTTCTTCAACAGGTGAAGCATCTTGAGCTCCAGCAACTGGAGCAGCAGCTATCATTTGAGGAACAGCTGAAACGCCGAACTTCTTCTCAAGAATCTTTACCAAGTCAGCTAATTCTAAAACACTCATTTTTTCAATCTCCCCCACTAAGCTCTTGAATTTAGCAGGAACCTTAACTTTCTCTTCCTCTTTCTTTTCTTCTTGTTTTTTTTCTTCAGTCATATTAATTATTTTTTAATTGCGCTTAATACATAAACTAGACCTTTTAAGTTGCCTTCTAAAACTCTAACAAAATTTGATACTGGAGCTAATATGCTTCCAGTTAATCTTGCTAAAAGCTCTTGTCTTGAAGGAATCTCAGCTAAAGATATAAAATCCTGAGCTGACTTGAATTGATTTTCAAAAAATCCGCCTAAAATCTTTAAATTAGGATTCTTTTTACTGAACTGATAAACAAGCTTAGCAGCAGAAAGCTCGTCTTTATAACCAAAAACCATACCAATTTCACCCTTTAGTTTATCAATCTCTGACTTCAGTCCTGAATCCTTTAGAGCCAAGGTAATTAATGTCTTTTTTGCAACCTTTAACTGATTACCTGTTTTTTTAAGACTCTTTCTTAACTCAAACATATCCTCTACTTTTAAACCAGTAAAATCAATAAAAATTATTGTTTTCTGTTTTTTAATTTTTTCTATTAAACTTTCTAGTATTTTTTTCTTTTCTTCTTTTGTTTTTGCCATTTTCTTACTTTATTAAAATAAAAAATCCGTGTTTAACCACAGACTAAAAAGTATGCAAAATTTGCCTTATCCTTGGCAGGTCTTACAGATCGCCTGCTGTCTGTGGATGATTATAGTATATATTCTTTTAAAAAACCTGTCAATCTTTATTTTAAATATATGGCTTTAGCAATATTATGCTCCTCTAGGGTTCTGCTGAATATGGTTTTACCATCTAGAGCAGAAAGATAATACCAGTAATCACTGGCCTCAGGATAAATTGCCGCTAAAATACTTTCAATTCCTGGATTAGATATAGGGCCCAGTGGCAGCCCCCTGTATTTATAGGTGTTGTATAAAGAATCAATCTCAGTTTCTTCTTTTGATATTTTGACTGTTTTTTTACCAGTAATATATACTATTGTAGCGTCAACATGCAAGCCAATGCTATTTTCCAATCTTTTCCATAAAATACCAGAAACTATTTTTTTATCCTCTAAAGTTTTAACTTCTTTTTCAATCAAAGATGCCATTGTTATAATTTCAAACATTGACTTGTCTTGTTCTTGAATCTCTCTTCTTAAATCTTCTGTTAATTTCTTGTTAAAATTATCAAGCATTCTTCTAATAATCTCTTCTAGCTCTATACCTGGAACTGTTTCATAAGTATCTGGAAAAAGATAACCCTCTAAGCTAATATTCTTAGGTTTATCTTTTAAAAATTCATAATCAACACTAAAATTTTTTGGTTTTGGCAAGTCAGTAGTTACTGAATAATTACCAACTAATTCAAACAATTCTTCTGCCTGAAACATGCCCTGGTTTTCAAAATACCAGGCAATATCTCTTAAGTTCCAGCCCTCAGGGATTGTTATTGTGATTTTTGCAGTATCTCCTTTAATTATCTTATCTGCTACCTTAACAATATTCATTGAATTGTTGAAAAAATATTCTCCTGCTTGGAGCTTGGTCTGGCTCATTTTCAATAGAACATAAAAATCAAAAAATAATCTGCTCTTTATAATGCCCTCATCTTCTAGCTTATTTGCTATCTGAAAAAGATTCTCTCCTTTTTCAACTAAAAATAATTTATCCTGTTTGTCAGATAAATCTTTGGGCATAAATAATGCCTGAAAAATAACAAATAAAAAAACAATTATTACTAATGTTATTGTTCTTTTTTTAGTAATCATTATTGTCAGTTATTAAAGGCACAAAAGCAAAGCCTGGATATTCATTTTCCTCAAATTCATTTTCAGATAATTTCTCGAAAACCCAGATTGAATTCTTAATCGGAGTAACAATTCTCCCTTTCACTTTAAGTTGTTTTTTCCAGGCCAAAGGAATCTTTTGAGCTGAAGCTGAAGCTAAAATTCTATCAAAAGGCGCTTCCTTCTTATAACCTTTTGAGCCATCAGTACAGATAAATTCTGCAATTCCTTTTTTAACAAAACTATATTTAGAGGCATTCTTCTCGCCAAAATCCCTTAATTCCTTCACAAGCTCAATGGCAATAATCTTACCCTTCTCACCCACTATTTCAGAAAGCAATGCTGTTGTCCAGCCAGAACCAGAACCAACATCTAATATCTTATTATTCTTTTCGGGCTGAAGATGCTCTAACATAAAAGCAACAACCAGTGGCTGGGATATTGTCTGGCCATATCCTATGGGTAAAGCTCCATTTAATTCAGCCAGATTTTTTGAATCTTCAGGCAAGAAATCAATTCTTTTAATTTTTTTAAAAGCCTTAATGATTTCCGGAGTTTTAAGCCATCCCTGTTTAATTAAGTTAGTAATTAAAGCCATGTAATTATATGGATTATTTTATCAAAAAACTACCCACCTCGTCGAGGTGAGTAGTATTTTTTACACAATATTCCTTATCTTCGGAACCAGCTAAATAACCGTTCAAATATTCCTTTAATCTGTTTTTCAGCTTGCGCTAATCCTTTTAATCTATTTTGCTCTGACTCTATATTATCTATTTGTTCTTGTAAAAGGGTTTCTACTTCTGCTTCACAATCACAAGATTCTTTCAATAATTTGAGTTCTTGGATTCTTTCTAAATTTTGCTCTACTTCCTGCTCTATAAATTCTGCAGACTCTTTATCTCCTCCTATAAAGAATTTTATGATGCTATTTTTAGTTTGGATTTTTTCTTCTTTTTCTATTGTTGCCTGAACAGAGTTGTCAAACTCTCTGGCAATTTGGGATAGCTTCGGACCAATTCCACCCACTAAATCTTCCATGGCAAGCAAAGAATGGACTGCTAATTTTACCTGATTTTGGTTTTGATAAACTTCTTGCTGCTGCTTTTTTAACTGCTGTATTTCCTGATTCATCTCCTGCTGTTTTTCCTGTATCATATTTTTTAATTCAAGCGCAGTACCAGCTTTTAATTGTTCTTTTTGTTGAACCATTATATTCTCCTCCTCTTCCTGATCCTGTGTTTCTTGTTCTGTTTGTATTTGCTGGCCTTGGTCAGTATCTTGACCCTCTTGTCCTGATTCAGAATTTCCATTACCCGCTTCTTGTTCGTGAGAGGACTGAGCACCAACAATTAGAGCCACTGAAGTAATGAGAATAAAAACTAATAAAAAAGTAATTATTTTCTTCATATCTTTGTAATTGAATTATTTATTGATTAAAACCTTTTACTCATAATATTATAACAAGCCCATACTTGCAAATCTGATTATAGTTCATTAGAGTTCTTGAAAAATTAGCTTTAGTTTTCAGAATGAAATTAAAATTGCTTGCTTGTAAATATTTAAAAATGTTAAAAAAAAGAAGTATGAAAAAAAAGATATTCAAAACAAAAAATAGCGAGGTCTGGGTTGAAAATAAAATAATAATAATAAAGGTATGGGGAAAACTAGGTAAAGAAGATGTAAAACGAATAGATGAAGCAGGAGATGAGATAAGGAAAAATTTAAATGAGTTTGGAATAATTGTAGATATTTCAAGAATGACAAAATCGGATTCATCGGTAAGAACGCTCATGGCTGAAGAATCATATCTCGTGAAAAAGATTAAAGGGAAGGTTGCATTAGTTTATAATAATCCTGTGGCAAGAGTAATTGGTTCATTTTTTTTGAAAATAAACAAGCCAGCCCTTAAAATAAAACTATTTCCTACTATTGAAAAAGCTAAGGAGTGGATAGAGGAAAAATAAAGTTAATTAGAATAAAGTGAAGATTTCTTAATAATTATTTTATAAATATTCTCAATAAAATCACCTCCAGCATAACCAATAATAAAGCTTAAAGCTGGAGTAAACATACCCTCCAAAGTAAAACCAATATTTTTAACTGCATAAGTTGATAAAAATCCAATTATTCCGGAAATTATTACTGTGCCTAAAAAGTACTCTACTTTAAAGGGCACGTTTTTATATGAAAACTGGTGTTTTACAAATCCCATTAGTCCCCTAACTGCTCCACCTATAAACCCTGCACCTAAAATTAAATAAGTCATAGTTTTAAAATTAAATTAATCTCTTTTTATTTTATACCAAATACAAGATACAGTATACAGCATACCAAATACGAACTACTCAAAAAAACTTTAATCTGACTTTTATATTGATATTAAATGGAATATATTCATAGGAACCTTCCGTTAAGAGTACTGGTGTTTTGTAAAACCCATCAATCCCCTCACTGCTCCTCCTAAGAAACCTGATGATAAAATTAAATAGCTCATATATTATTATAAGATTAATTAATTATTCTAACCTTCTTAATGCTTCCACTGGTTTTAATTTTGCAGCCTGTCTGGCTGGAAAAAATCCTGCCAAACAACCAACTAAAAAAGAAAAGACTAAGCCAAAAACAATCAAACCAGTGCTTATAGATGCTTTAAAATAGAATATAGGATGAACCTGTCCATACATTTCAATCATTCTGGCAAAACCAATACCTAATAATGTTCCCCCCACTCCCCCGCCAAAACCAATAATTGCAGCTTCGAATAGGAAGATAGATAACACAGCTGCATTCTTAGCGCCAACAGCTTTCATAATTCCTATCTCTCTAGTTCTTTCTCTTACTGAAGTAAACATTGTATTTGTTATCCCAATACCCCCAACAATAATAGCAATACCGGCAAAAGCTATTATGGCTAATTGAATAACAGATAATATATTACCTGCAATATCACCAATAGCATCAGAAGTAATAACACTGAAATCTGCCTCATCAGTGCCAACCCTTCTTTTTCTTGTTTTTTGAAGACTCTCTTTAATATTCTCAGCTGTTTCATCTAAAGAAACGCCTTCTTCAATCTTTACCATAGCCATCTGAGCGCTTCCTCTTTTTTCTCCAGTTAAACCCTGATAAATAGGCATGTCTATATAAACCGCACTGTCATCAGTCCTGCTTCCCAAAGAATTTAATATTCCTACTATTTCAAAAGTCCTGCCTTTAATTACTGCCTCTGAATCAATTTCAACCTCTTTTTCAAATATTTCATAAGCTACTTGCTGTCCAATTATAATTTCTCGTTTGCCAATAACTGGCCATCTTCCTTCAGCCAGACTCCAGCCCTGATAATTCTTTAAAAGTTCTAAACCTTGCTCCCAGGGAATGCCTGTTAAAAGAACCTGCTTGCCTTGCTCTTGATATCTCATAACACTGCTTGTATAAGACATTGTAAGAACTTCTTCTACTCCTTCTGTTTTTTTAATAGCATCAATATCCTCTTTTTCCAACTTCTCACCTCCCATCATAGCTATCAAAGGATTAGAAATATCACCAGGTATTACAAAAATCATTTCTCCTCCTAAGGATTTTAATTGCTGTGTAATACTGGCTTTAATACCTTCTGATAAAGACAACAAACTAATAATTAAAAATACTCCTATCACAATACCAAAAATAGTAAGCCAGCTTCTTAAGGACCTAGTTCTAAGGTTTCTTATGGCAATATAGAAATATTCTTTCATTTCTTCCATAAAAACTTGGATGCTTTTTGATGATTAACCATAATCTTACCATCTTTAATGTTTAATATCGTTTTACTATAATCAGCAATATTAGGGTCATGGGTTACAACAATAATTGTTTTTTTCTCTTTTTTATGAAATGTTTTTAAAAGTTCCATGATTTTTTTACCAGTCACTGAATCCAAATTACCAGTTGGCTCATCAGCAATAACAAGCTCTGGATCATTGGCAAAAGCTCTGGCTATGGCAACTCTTTGTTTTTCACCGCCTGAAAGCTCAGCTGGCTGATGATTGATTCTTTTCTCCAGACCAACAGATGTTAAAAGCTCTTTTGCTCTTTTTTTCCTTTGTTCCAGTGTTTTTCCCTGAAAAATCATTGGCAGCATTACATTCTCAATAGCTGTTAAGTGGGCCAGTAAATTAAATTCCTGAAATACAAAACCAATAGTTTCCCCTCTGAGCTGAGATAGCTGATCTTCTGTTAGCTTTGAAACATCTTTTCCCTTTAAAACAACTTTGCCTTTGGTTGGAATATCCAAGCAACCTATCATATTTAAAAGGGTTGATTTGCCAGAACCTGATGGCCCCATAATACTTACAAAATCGCCTCGAGTAATATCGAGGCTTACTCCTTTTAAAGCTGTTAATTCTACTTTTCCTAACTGATAGACCTTCCAGACATTATTTAGTTTAATAACTTTTTCTGACATTTAAGGTAAAATAACTTGCTCACCCTGCTCAAGCCCAGAAATAACTTCTACAAGATTATTAGTTCCTTTAAGACCAATCTCTATTTCACGTTCTGTAATCTGATTCTGTTCTAAAACTTGAACTGTTATTTTTCCATTTTTCTTTCTCAATGATTTTTCCGGGATAGCTAAAACATTTTCCCTCACATCAATTGTAATCATTAAATCAGCAGTCATCCCTGGTTTTATTCCGCTTGGCGCTTGTTCTAAAGAAATAGAAACTTCATAATAAACTACTCCATCAATCATTTTCTCAGCCGGGTCAATGGAAATAACTTTTCCCTTTAATCTCTCTTCAGGAAAAGCAACCAAAGAAATATCTACTGTATTGCCAACATCCATCTTAGCTACATCTTCTTCATAGATATCTACCTCTATACTAAAGGGATCAGCAGGAAGAATTGTTATCACAGCATCTTTTAATACTGATTGCACCAATTCCCCTACTCTTTTTTCAATTTTAATAATTTGTCCGTTAACAGGCGCTTTTAATATTGTGTCTTCAATCTGATTTTGTAAAAGCCAGACCTGAGCCTGAGCCCGTTTAACCTGGGCCTGATATAAATTAATGTCTTCTTGTCTTGGAGAAGCAGTTAGCTTTGCTAAATCATCTTGAGCTGCTTTTAAGCTTCCTTGAGCAGTGTTTATTTTGGCTTGATAGGTATTAATATTAACAGTATTGTTTAGTTTTGTTGAAGAAATAGTTTGCTGGGAATTAACAATGTTTGTGAGGGCTGTATTAATATATCCTCTCTGTGTATCCAGTATTGATTTATCAGCAGAAGAAACTATGGCCTGGTAATTAGCTGTCTCGCAATTGTCCCTTATAAGCTTTAATGCATCAAAAACATCACTTAGTGCTTGTTTCATAAGAGACAAGGCAATATCAATATCTTCACTCGCCTCAGTGTCTTTAACTGTGTTTACGAATGGCTCAACTTCATCTAAAGCATCTCTTATCTTGTCCTCATTTTCCCTTACTCTGATTGATTCTTGGTCATTAGCATAAAAATAGGTTCTCTGGATTAAATCTACAGCATTTAAACTGTTTGTTATTTTTAAATATGAATCATCTAAAATATTTAAAGCATCTTCATAAGCTGCATTTAAACTCTCTTCTCCCTGTGCTTTGATATCTTCCAGGGTTTGATTGGCAGTATCAAGAGCAATCTGGGCATTATCAACAGCAGTTTGATTGACCTGAATTTCCTGGGAAGTTGCACCAGCAATCAGTTTATCAAGCTGAGCTTGATAGAGTTGCAGGCTTGCCTGGGCTTCACTTAATTGAATACTTAACTGAGTATTTTCCAGCTTTGCTAAAACATCTTTTTCTTCAACCTGTTCACCCACGCTGATGTAAATCTTTTCAAGTATGCCCAAAGTTTTAAAACCAAGCTCAATCTGCTCTCCTTTTTTAATCTGGCCTGTTTCTGAAACATCTTCAATTACAGTAGCAATTTCAGCTTTGGCAAATTCAAGGTCATCTTGTTTCTTTTTAAAAATAGTTCTGCTAAGAATAATTACTAAAAATAAAACAATGATTACGATTGCAATTATTTTTTTTCTTTGCATCTTCATATCAATTATTTTAACATATTTGAGACCTGTGGAAAATTGATTTACCAAATTTCCAATTATGCTTTACAATATACTAATACCTTAAAGGTCGAATGCAATTGTCTTTGCTTTAAGAAATATAATCATTATTTTATTTTAATATGGTAGACATAGCCACCTTACTCAAAGTCTCCCAGATGAAGTGGATTATTACTCTGATTGCAGTTGATGTTTTACTAGGAATTGTTGCTTCTCTTATGAGAAAGGATTTTCGTTTAGGAAAAATTGCTAATTTCATGTTTAAACCTGTTTTAGCATATGTTCTTGGTTTTGGAATCTTGCTTTTGGTCCCTAGCGCAATACCTTCACTAGCCATGATAACTCAAGCTGCATATATTCTTGTAATCTTGGCCTTAACTGGCTCAATTTTAAATAATCTATCTAGATTAGGATTAAAATTGCCCTCGTACTTGAGAAAATAATCGGGAGCGAATAATAAAAAACACCGCCTGGATCGCGGTGTTTTTTGTTCTCTTAAGGAAATCTAAATCTTTCTTTTTTTAAAAAGAATCCTGTGCCAATCAGCATAATTAAAAATTCCCTGAAAGATTATACCTCCTATAAACCCATAGAATAACTGATCCATCAAAGGAGAAACCTCGTATAGAAAAATTAGTCCTAAAGCTAAGGCGCCCATTAACCAATGATGAAAATGAAACTTAAAACTCCCAATACCAAAAACTACAGAGCCAATCTTTCCAGATAAAAAGCGGGCCAGCAAATAACCAAAAACTCCTCCAAAAAAAATCTTCAAAGATAATAAAGCTACAGGAACTCCTAATAAGAATTTGGGTAATTTTAGTTTAAATTTTTTCATGAATTAATTTTACAATAATTGGAATAAATTATCAAATTCCGGCACAGGGGCTCGTAGAGGATGTCGAAACTATTTTAATATAAACTACAATCTAATTTCTTTCTCTAACCATTCAATGTGCTGGGTTTTTCTTTTCCAGAAAACATCTTCCCAAATATAATGAAAAGCTAATTTTTCCCAACCAGCGTATCTTTTTTTAAAAAAATTAAGAATCCTTTTAGCAGAAACTAATTTCTTGTTAAATAACAATTTAGACATTATTTTCTGCTCCCAAGGAGGAATAGTTTCTAAAGCATCATAATGATAAAAATCTTCGAACAACAAATATTCTACAGAAGCTGGCCCAATTCCATAAAGTTTTAAGGCTTGTTTTTTTAATTCCTCCCTATCCATTGTTCTCATTTTAAATTCATTAATTGCGTGTTTTTTAAATTGTGAACTCATACTTTTTAAAAACTTAGCCCTATAACCCAATTTCAAATCTCTTAAAACTTGTTCTAAAACTTTATCTATTGCTTTTGGTTCCCAAAAAGTAGAAAGCGTTTTGTTATTAAACTTTACTTTTTTACCAAATCTATCAAATAAATTCTCAAGCATTTGAACAGAACGCCTAACAATAGCATTTTGTAAAACAACGTATATAATAAGAGTTTCATAAAAAGAATTAGCAGCCGCTGGCTTCATTCCTTTCCATTTTTTAATTAAAGGACTCAAGAATTTATCATTTTTAAATTTCTTTGAGAATTCAGAAATATCTGATTTCAAATTAAACCTCCATTCTACTTCTTCAATTAAGCTTTTTTTATATTTTTCTGATAAAGCTTCTTTAGAATACACATTAAGCTTTATCTTTGGACTATTCACTATTCCTTTATTCTCAAATTTTAATCCTAAGTACTCCCCTTTCCATAACATTGTTATCCAATATTTTCCCTTAGACCAATCATTATCTGATGAGGGAAAATGAGATGGCTTATGTACGGTTGCATTAAAATTATATGGAGAAACAGGATTTAATATAATTGAAAAACTTTTTTTCAGATTAATTATCTTTTTCATAATTATACTTTACCAAAAAACCGCTCAAAGAGCGATTTCCTGAAATTGCAGGGGCGGAGGGACTTGAACCCCCAGTATGCTTCTTTTGGAGAGAAGTGGTTTGCCAGTTAACCGACGCCCCCTTATTAGTCAAAATATTATCCTATTTTTCCTCTTCATTCCAGTCTATTCTTGTTCCGCCTCTTCGGGCATTTTTAAAATCAAATCCTTGAGGATATCTTTTTTTAAGCTTTTTAATATTTTCTTCTAAAACTTCTTCTAAGTCCCAGTCAAAAAAATTACAAATCATTGCAACATACCACATCGTATCTCCAAGATTTTCTTTTATACCGTCTGTCTGGTCGTTGTTATGGGAAAAGGTTTTCTTAATACAGCCAGCAAGATCTCCTGCTTCACCCGCAATGCCCAAACCCCAGGTTAGTATTTCTTTTTCTTTGTTCTTGAATTTTTGTCCAGTTGTTTTACAAAGCTTCTGGTATTCTTTTAAATTCATATGAATTATTTTTTTGATTCTTTATGGACTGTGTGTTTTCTACACCACTTACAATATTTTTTCAACTCTAATTTTTCTCCAATCATTTTCTTGGATTTTTGTGTGTAATAATTAATCCTTTTACATTCTTGACACTTCATTTTTACTAATTGTTTTTTCTTTTTTGCCATACTTATAATATTTGAATTAATTATGAGCCGAGAACGAGGATCGAACTCGTGACCTTTTCTTTACCATAGAAATGCTCTACCAACTGAGCTATCTCGGCATCATAAGTGGGTGGTGAGGGACTTGCACCCCCGAAGTCCGAAGACGTCAGATTTACAGTCTGATGCGATAGCTGCTCCGCCAACCACCCTATTTCAGAATCATTTTAACACAAATTAATTCTTTTTTCCATCCTTAAAATATTAATATTTTATCATTGATTTTCATAAAAAAAATAGGACTATTAAGTCCTTTTTTGAAAGAGAGGGAGGAAATAAGGCCTAAGCCCCACCATTAGTGTTTTCTTTTCAAAACCACGATTACAACCATTGCAATAATTGCAATAATCGGCGCAAAAAGTGGAAACGCTACACCTATAGAAGCTGGATTCCCAGAATTATCATTGTTGTTTACGGTCACAATCACCGTATCTGTAGCAGAATTACCAAGTAAATCCCGAACAACAATTGTATAATCATATGAACCAGAAAGTAATCCATCGACATTAATTGTTATTGGAATGCCAGAAGTCCAAACACCAGAAGTAATTTCTATGTCATTTCTGTAGATAGTATAGGTGTGAGGATTGTCATCGGTAACGAACCAAGTTATGTTGTGATTTGTTGTTCCTTGTTTATAAGTGATGTCATCAGGGCTGTCCAGAACCGGAGGAATAGTATCTCTCACAACAATTACTACAGGAACAGAAACCGACACATCTCCATCAATATCAGTTACGGTTAGGATCACTGTGTATTTTCCAGGAACAGTAAACTGATGCACTGGGCTCTGAACAGTCGAATTTGCTAAACTATCTCCAAAGTTCCATTGGTAAACTAATGGCATCTTTCCACCAGTAGTTGTATCATTGAATTCGACACTCTCACCCGCTGCAATATCTGTAGCATTGACGCTAAAGGATGCTATCAAAATCAGAATACAAGTATTATTGTATATATTGTTGTTTTCTCCGAAGTCCTTTAGACACCCATCACTGTTTTTTATCAAAGAATTACTAAAAATCTCGTTGTAATCGGAAGAACTAAGATAGATACCGTAACCAAAGTTCCTTGCGCAGATATTTTCAGTTATGATGTTGTAGTCGGAAGCCCAAAGATGCATGCCATCATTATCGTTGCCTGTACAATTATTCCCTGTTACGATATTGTAGTTGGAAAAGTGGAAATAAATACCATTATTAGAATTCCCTGTACAATTGTTTCCAGTGACAGTGTGGTAACCCTGGTTTCCTAAGAAAATACCGCTGTCACTATTGTTCATGCAGTTATTTTTCCTTACCGTGTTATTATAACCCCCTACAGAGATACCGCTATCATAAATACCCTCGCCATTATCCGTGCAGTTATTCCCCATAACAGTATTGTGACTAGACATCTCAAGAAGGACACCATCATTAGAGTTCATTGAACAGGTGTTGCCAGTTATATTATTATAGTCAGAATCCCAATAGAAATGAATACCAGCACCAGAATTCCCTGTACAATTGTTTCCAATAACAATGTTATAACTTGAACTCTTGCCATAGATACCAGCTTCATAGTGAATACCACGATTGCCCGTGCAGTGATTGCTTCTTAGGATATTATGGTTAGATTCTTTAAGATATATGCCGCTGTCAGAGTTCCTTGCACAGGTATTTTCAGTCAAGATATTGTGGTTAGAATAATAGTAGAGATAAATACCATAACCATTATCTGTGCAGATGTTGTCTGTTACATTGTTGTAGCCAGAGTAGTGAAGATAGATGCCGAAATAATTGTCTGCGCAGGTGTTGTTAATTATAGTGTTGCAGTTAGAGTATTCAAGAAGGATGCCGTAACGATAATTATTTGTGCAGGTGTTGTTGATTATAGTATTATTGTTGGAGCAGTAGAGATAGATGCCGCGATGATCATTGTATGCGCAGATATTGTTAACTACAGTGTTATTGTCGGAGTAGTAAAGATAGATGCCGGAACCATAATTGTTTGCATAATTGTTTACACATGTGTTGTTAACTATAATGTTACAGTTGGAGTAGTATAGAAGGATGCCGTAATAACCATTATCTTTATTTTTGCAGGTGTTGTTGATTATTGTCCCGTTTCCTACATAATGCAATCCAATTCCTGCACCTCCATAATTAAAAACTGTACAGTTCTCAATTCGGAAGTATTCCATAGTATTATTGATGAAAATACCGTATTCACTGCTGGCGTTAATAACCAAATCTTGGATAATATACGGATCGTTGTAGGTGCCTGAACCAGTACACCAATCGTATGTTGCACACGTCTCAGACCAATTGCCATCCACATAAATTCCAGTATTAGTAATCGTGCTCATAGAAGGAATCTTAGTAATCGTAAATCTAGATACGTCTGTAGAACTTTCAACAATGTTCCCTATCGGATAACCAATAGGTATCAACAGAAAAAGCATTATCATAGTCCATAGAAGCGCTATTTCACCAATGTTTTTTCCTCTTATCTTTCTTATTAGTTTTTTCAAAATTATCAACTCCTTTTTATTTTTTAAAAGATCAAGCTCAAGTTATTTTTTAAATGAGCCAATATTGTACTATGCAAGAAATCAAAAACCTTGTCAATATCGCGACAAGGTTGAAATTAATGCTTTTTTCAAAATAAAAACTTGATTCAAATAAGGCGAGGAATCAAGTTTTAGGACAGGTTAAGCCTGTCCTAACCTTATTGCTGACTACCTATTGCTTTTTTATATTTATCTCTCCACTTTTCAATTTCTTTGTGATTTCCTGAGATTAAAACTTTTGGAATTTTCCATTTTTTAGGGCTTTTTACTTTAATGCTGGCTTTTGGTTTAAAAACCTCAGGTCTTGTATATTGAGGATATTCAATAAATCCTTTTTCTTTTGTGATTCTTTCTTTTAAAAGCTCTTTTTTTCCTAAAACTCCGGGAATCAATCTTGAAACAGATTCAATAACAACCATTGCTGGCAGCTCTCCTCCCATTAAATCATAATCCCCTATAGATAATTCCATATCAGCAATATGTTTAGCCACTCTTTCATCAACACCCTCATAACGCCCGCAAATCATAATAATCTCATCAAGCTTGGATAAATTATAGGCTAATTTCTGATCAAGCTTTTTTCCCCGAGGCGTAAAAAGAATAATCTTTTTTTTCTTAGCTTTTGATTTTTTTAAAATTTCCTCTACAGCTTTAAAAATTGGCTCAACTTTAAAAACCATGCCCAGTCCCCCGCCATAAGGCCTGTCGTCAACTGTTTGATGTTTATCAGTGGTCCATTTCCTTAAATTATGAACCTTAATTTTGATAAGCTTCTTTTTCAAAGCCCTGTCAATTAAACTATCTGATAAATAAGAGTTAAATATATCAGGGAAAATTGTAATTATATTAAATTTAATCATATTTTTAAACAAAAACAGCACTATCACACTAATAATAGCACTGCTTTTGTTAGTAGTAAATCTTTAGATTTACAATTTCAAATCACTGAGTTCTTCTCCGGCTGATGGAGCTTTTCTCTCTCGAGCACGAGACCCTTCTGGTTCTTCAATCTTTAAGTTCACTCTAGCGTGATTCTTAAGACCAACAATTCTAACCAGGTTTCTAATAGCTCGAGCAGTAGATCCAGCCTTACCAATAATCTGACCCATGTCTTCAGGGTTTACTTTCAAAGAAAGTAAAACTCCCATTTCATCAACCTTACGGTCAACTTTAACATCATCTGGGTTATCAACTAAGGCCTTAACAATAAACTCAAGAAATTCTTGATCGCTTGATTTTGCCATATTATCAATCAGTAAAAATTTTTCTTTCAGTAGCCCGACCTTTCAGCCTACTTCTCCATCAATCATTCGGAGCATCGGCCAAACAGATATATTTGCTACTTATTTAAAATTTTAATGATTTTAAGGATTTTGTCAATGGCTATTGAAAACATAAAAGCTCGTTATAAAAACGAGTTTTATGCATGAGCTATTTGTAAAAAAATTATTCTTTTTTCTCTTCTATTTCTTCGGGTTTTGATTCTTTTTCAGACTCTTCTTTCTTCTCCTCAATTTTTTCTTCTGCTTTCTCTTCCTCAACTTCTTTCTCTTTCACTTCTTCTTTTTGCTCTGGAGCTTCCTTTCCTGGCTTTTCTACTTTAGGTTCAGGTTCCTTTTTTCCCTCTTCAACCTTTTCTTTTTTTGGTTCTTCAGCTTTTTCTTCCTTTATTTCTTCTGGCTTCCCTTCATCTTTTTTAGCTTCAGCTGAAACTGGAACTTCTTCTTTTTTCTCTTCTTTTTTCTTTGACTTTTTATGCTTTGATATTTTTTCTCCTTCAATAATCTTTTCTGAAACCAGTAAATTATGAACGGTTTCTGATGGCTGAGCGCCGACTGAAAGCCAATATTTAATTCTTTCTTTTTTTAAACCCTTTTGCTTGATTAATGGATTCCAAAAACCAACCTCTTCTACAAAGCGACCGCTCTTGGGAGGGTTTTTCTTATCAGTTACAACAATTTTAAATGCTGGCTGATTTTTTTTACCTATTCTAAATAATCTAATAACTAACATATTTTTTATTCTTTTTCTAAAGCGTTTCGGGCTGCTTCTTCTTCGGCTTCCTGTTTTGAAGAACCATCACCTTTAGCTATTAATTTTTTCTCTAAGAACACACCAATAACAAAGTGCTTAACATGGTCAGGACCCCACTCCTTTAATACCTTATATAAAGGAGTAATGCCTGTTTTTTCCTGAGCCTTTTCCTGAAAGCGTGACTTAGCATCCTTATAAAGCCCCTTTTCAATAATCTCAGGCAATTCTTTTATTAAATTCTTTTTAATAAACTCTTTAGCAGCATCATATCCAATATCAAGATAAATTGCCCCAATTATTGCTTCAAAAACATTGGCTAAAATATATTTTCTGGCTTTACCAAATTCTTTTGACTGGCCCTTGGAGAGCAGTACAAAATCACCAAACTTAAGCTCCTGGGCAATTTTAGAAAGCATTTTTGAATTAACTAAAGCTGCTCTCCAGTTTGTTAACTCCCCTTCTGGCTTCTTAGGATAGTTCTGATAAAGATCTTCAGTAACAACCAACTCCAGCACAGCATCTCCTAAAAACTCCAACCGCTCATTGTGATGCAGATGAAAATCAAGGTTTTCATTTAAATATGAACGGTGAACAAATGCCTGGGTTAAAAGATTTTTATCTTTAAAATCAAGATTTAATTTTTTCTCAAGAATTGAAATGTCTTTCACAAAAACTATAATTGGCAGTTAGTAACTGACAGCTCGATTTAACTATCAACTACAAACCATCAAGTATTTTATATTATTTATTTTTTTCTTTAATCTGCTTCTTATCTTCTGGCTTTTTTTCATCTTCTTCGTAGCAGGGAAGATTCTTGTAAACTGTTCCCAACACTCCATTGATGAATTTTCCTGAATTCTCTCCGCCAAAAGACTTTGCCAGTTCAATTGCTTCATTAATGGCTACTTTTGGTGGAACTGCTTTCTTATCTACGTAAAGCAATTCATAAATACCAAGTCTTAAAATATTTCTATCAACTATTGAAATCTGGTCAATAGGCCACTGAGGAGCAGCTGTTTTAATAATATTATCAATTTCTTTTAAGTGTTTAATCACTTCTGTTACCAGTTCCCAGACAAAAGTTTTATCTTCCAGTCCTGGACCAAACTCCTCAAGATTTCTTTCAATAATAGCGTTCAAATCCAGTTCTTTATTAGAAAAATCCCACTCATAAAGAGACTGCATTGCTATTGAACGCGAAAGATGACGGCTGGCCATGAATTAAATTGTTAAGTAATTGAATTGTTAATAATTATTTTCTGGACAAGGACTTCCAGTCCAGAGGTTTTTTCTCAGGTGCTTTTTCAGCCTCTTCTTTTGACTGGATTTCTTTTTCTCTTCTTTTCCTTTCTTTTTTATCTAACTTAGCAAAAACATCAATAATCTCTCTTCCTTTGTAATAACCGCAGGAAGAACAAAGACTATGGGATAATCGAAAAGCTCCGCACTTTGGACATTTGTTTAAATTGGGTTCTTTTAAAAAAATATGCAGTCTTCTCTTGTCTCTTTTTGATTTTGTTCCTCTTTTCTTTGGTACGGCCATAATAAAAAATGGCTCAATGGCCACACTAATAAATGGCTAATTTTATAACTTTAAACTAAATTTATGGAAATTGCAAGTAGAAATGAACAGTTTAACTATATTTTATCACTGGTTTGAAACTTTTCCTGTGAATCTTGCAGGGCCCTAATTCTGCTAAAGCAGATATGTGTTTTTTTGTGCAATAGCCCTTATGACTTCTAAACCCATATTGAGGGTATTTCTTATGTTCTCTTCTCATTAATCTGTCCCGACTCACCTTTGCAATTATTGATGCGGAAGCGCAGGAAAAAACCTTATTATCACCCTTAATGATTGATTTTTGATGAGTGTCTAAATTGAGTTTTATTCTTCCGTCTAAAATTAAAAAGTCAATTTTCTGATCAAACTTTTTTTCTAAATTTTTAACTGCGCGTTTCATAGCTAATTTTGTGGCTTCTAAAACATTAATTCTATCTACAACTTTCTCTGAAGCTTTTCCAATCCCCCACTTTATACCAGAATGATTTGTCAGAACTTTATATAACTTTTCTCTTTTTTTTGGTGTAAGTTTCTTGGAATCCCGAACACCTAAATGATTAAATAGCTTAATAGTTGAATTGTTATTGAGTCTGACAATTACTGCAGCAGCAAATACTGGACCGGACAGACTGTTGCCCGTGAAATAGCCCGTGCCATTTCGTCTCACATAAAAATTATGATATTTAGGAAGTTGCAGACAAAAAACTTTTCCTTTATAAAATATATTTTTCTTGTGCAAGGATTTTATTTGAGCTTTATTATTTCTCCGTAACCGAATTTCAAAACAGGGAGCTTGATTTTCTTTTTTGATTATTCTACCCTCTATACACCCTCCTCTTGGCATTCTCACGCTTGTATGATATGTCCAACCTCTTTTTAATAAAACTTCTTCAAAATCATCTTTTAATTTCTTAGATACAGTATAATATACACAAACCTCTTTTCTATTTTTCCCAGTATAACAAGCCCCATCTCCCAATATTAACCATTTTATAAGAATATTAAGTAATCGCGGAGACAATTCTTTAATATCTCGAGGTACAAATTTAGTATAGCAGTTTCCAAGTTGCTTTAAGTATGTATAAAGCTGCTTATTATAACATTTAAATCCTGTTGCAAATTTACTAAATCTAAAAGGGAATTTTTTGAGCAAAGAATAAATTTTTTTATAGCTATCCTGAGACGCATTTTCGTCTTGAGAAATGGTTACCCTGTACGAACCCTTCTTCTTGTCGTGGTAAACAGAACCTTCTGATAAAAATATACCCAAAAAAGCAACCCATAATTTAATATCTATAAGTTTTTCCTCATTTTTATCCACCGTAGGTAATCTAAAAAATTTTGTATCTATTCCTCTCCATTTTCCTCCTCGAGGTATAAAATCATTACCAGACAAGTCACTTACTATTTTTCTTTCTTCTCTTGCTTTATATCCAATCAATTTCAATCTATTATTGTCTTTTTTATCTCTCATGAAAACCCTTCTAAGAACAACGAAATAATGGTCAGGGGTAACAACTATATTTATTCCCCTATTTTTTAATTCTAAAAGATTTCCCTCAAAGTCTTTTTCTATAATTTTCTCTATTTTTTGCCACCTTATATAACCATCATTAGTAAAAGATAAAACTTGGTCTTTCTTTAGATTAATATCAGTGTAGAACTTCCAACCATTACTGGTTAATACCTCTGCATCAGACCTTTCGCAACCACGACCTACTTCATCTATCCCAGCTACAATCTTATATCCCTTTTTCCACAATCTTTTTTCTTCTGAAAAGCTTGGATATTTCATGTATTTATTATAGCAAAATAAAGAAATTTGACCTTGATGTTCATAACAAGTAAAATAATCTAATTATGTCCAAATTCACTCATCTACATGTCCATAGTCACTACTCTCTTTTAGATGGTTTGCCTAAAATTGATGATCTTTTGGATTATACAAAAAAACTAGGCATGGATTCTGTTGCCATAACTGATCATGGCGTGCTTTATGGTGCTGTTGAATTCTTCAAAAAAGCAAAAAAATATGAAGTTAAACCAATAATTGGATGTGAAGCATATGTTGCCTTTAAAGGCATGCACCAGAAAAGAGCTCATATTGATAATAGAATATATCATTTAGTTCTTTTAGTTAAAAATGAGATTGGTTATAAAAATCTGGTGAAATTATTGACAAAAGCACACTTAGAAGGATTTTATTACAAACCAAGAATTGATGATGAATTGCTGGCCCAATACTCTGAAGGATTAATTGGTCTCTCAGCCTGCTTAAAAGGAAAAATTCCTCAGCTGGTTTTAGAAAATAAAATTAAAGAAGCAAAAGAAACAGCCCTAAAATACAAGAAAATATTTGGCAATAACAACTTTTATTTGGAACTTCAACATCATCCGAATATAGAAAAGCAAAAAAAAGTAAATGAGGTTTTAATCTCTTTTTCAAAAGAATTAAAAATTCCTTTAGTAGCAACAAATGATACTCACTATCTAAGACCAGAAGACGCCGAAGCCCAGGACACTTTAATGCTTATCAATACCGGCGCTGACCCCAATGACCCTGAGCGCTTAACTATAAAGGCTGATGATTTTTCACTGAAAAAACCAGAACAAATGATAAAAGACTTTAAAGATGTTCCAGAAGCTATTGAAAATACCTTGAAAATAGCAGAGCAGTGCAATTTTGAATTTAAACTTGGTGAAATTAAACTTCCCAAATTTCAAACACCAAATAATGAAACCCCTCCTCAATATTTAAAAGAACTTTGCAAAGAAGGATTAAAGAAAAAATATGGTCATTTAGTTAAAAAAGAGGTTACGGATAGATTAAATTATGAGCTGGATATGATAGAAAGAATGGGTTTCTCATCATACTTTTTAATTGTTGCTGATTTTGTAAACTGGGCAAAAGAAAAGAGAATTGTTGTTGGTCCTGGCAGAGGTTCTGTTGGCGGCTCTTTAGTAGCATATCTGTTAAGCATTACAAGTATTGATCCTTTAAAGTATGATCTTCTTTTTGAGCGTTTCTTAAACCCTGCAAGAATTTCAATGCCAGATATTGATCTGGACTTTGCTGACAGAAGAAGAAACGAGGTTATTAGTTATGTCACCGAGAAATATGGCAAAGACAAAGTTGCCCAGATCATCACTTTTGGAACAATGGCATCCCGGGCAGTGATAAGAGATGTTGGAAGAGCTCTTAGTTATCCTTATGATTATTGTGATCGGATTGCAAAAATGATTCCTTTCGGACACAGCCTAGATGATACTCTGGCAAAAATCCCTGAATTCCGTCAATTATATGAAACAGATTCAAAAGCTGAAATTTTAATTAATTTAGCCAAGAAACTAGAAGGAGTTGCCCGCCATGCATCAACCCATGCCTGTGGAATAGTTATTTCAGATAAACCCTTGGATAATATTGTTCCCTTGCAATACCCTACCCAGAATCATAGTGAAATTGTTACTCAGTATGAAATGCATGCTATTGAAGATTTAGGATTGTTGAAAATGGACTTTTTAGGATTAAAGAATTTAACAATTATTGAAGATACACTTTCCAGGATTTATGCAATACACAAGAAAAAAATTGATATTGAAAACCTTCCGTTAAATGACAGACGAACTTATAAGCTGCTTCAAAAAGGACAAACTATTGGTGTTTTTCAGTTAGAATCAGCAGGGTTTCAAAGATATTTAAAACAATTAAAACCTGATGAGTTTGAAGACATTATTGCCATGGTAGCGCTTTACAGGCCTGGACCAATATCTTTAATTCCTGAATACATTGCTAGAAAACAAGGAAAAAGCAAAATTGAATATATTCATCCAAAATTAAAAGATATCCTTAAAAAAACTTATGGTTTGCCGGTTTATCAGGAAGATTTAATGTTTATTGCCCAAAAACTAGCTGGATTTTCCATGTCTGAAGCAGATGTTTTAAGAAAAGCTATTGGGAAAAAGATTAAAAAACTATTACTGGAACAGAAACAAAAGCTTATTACAGGAATAAAGGAAAATGGAATAAAAGAAAGTGTTGCTAGAAAAATATGGGAATGGATTCTGCCTTTTGCTCGCTATGGTTTTAATCGCGCTCACTCAACTGCCTATGCTACTATTGCCTACCAAACAGCATATTTAAAAACACATTATCCAGTTGAATTTATGTCTGCTCTTTTAACCGCAGAAAAATCAGACGTAGAAAGAATTGGGTTTTTAATTGATGAGTGTAAAAAAATGGGGATTGAAGTGCTTGCTCCTAATATTAATGAAAGCTGGAGAAACTTCAGCGTTATTCCTCATAAAAAACAGATGCGCTTTGGTTTGTTTGCAATTAAAAACGTAGGTGAAGGTATTGTTAATACAATTATTGATGAAAGAAAAGAAAGAGGCCCATTTCAATCAATTAATGATTTCATCTTAAGAATAAACTCAAAGGGTTTAAATAAAAAATCTTTGGAAAGCTTAATTAAAGCAGGAGCTTTTGATAAGTTTGAAGAAAGAAATCAGCTTCTTTTTAATTTAGAAAGATTGTTGAGCTATAGCAGAGAAACACAGAGAATGAAATCAAATGGCCAGATTGGGCTTTTTGATGGAATCCAGACTTCAACTGAAATAAAACTTGAGACAACAGAGGCAGCAACTAAAAGTGAAAAATTGAGCTGGGAAAAAGAACTTTTAGGGCTTTTTGTCAGCGCTCATCCTCTAGATGATTACAGGAATATTTTAGAAAAAAAGACAACAAAAATTGCTCAACTAGCCAAATTCCCTACCAGAAGAACCATTAGAATTGGAGGTATAATTTCAAAAATTAAAAAAATTATTACTAAAAAAGGCAGGCCAATGCTCTTTATGAGTTTAGAAGATTTATCAGATAAAATTGAGGTTGTGGTATTTCCATCAATTATTGAAAAAAAGCCAACTCTCTTTAAAGAAAATAAGATAGTATTTGTTTCAGGGAAAATCAGCAACAGGAGCACCACTCCAAAACTAATCTGTGAAGATATTGAAGAGATTATTGAAGCTTAAGTATTGACAAAAGTTTTTGAAAATCTTAAATTAAAAATATGTTAAGGAATTTAAAACAACTTAACACTACAACTACAACCTCTTTTCTAAAGGGCTAGGCCTTAAATTTTTTAATTAATTCAAGAACTAGCCTCTTAATAAAGAGGTTTTTGTTTTATTAGTCGAAAAAATATATAATTAAATAATTAATTAAATACTAATAATTATGGCTAAAAAGAAAGAAATAGATAAAGAACTAGAGGCAATACGTCACAGCGCTGAGCATGTTTTAACCCAAGCAATGATAAAACTCTATCCAGGGCTTAAAATGGCAATGGGTCCCGCTATTGAATCTGGTTTTTATTTTGACTTTGATTATGACAAACAAATCAATGAAAAAGATTTTCCAAAGATTGAGAAGGAAATGCAAAAAATCATTAAAAAGGATCTACCTTTTAAAAAAGAAGTTTTAACGGTAAAAGAAGCCAGAAAACTTTTCAGAGGCAACCCTTACAAACAAGAATGGTTGGATGAAATAGAAAAAAAGAAAGAAAAGGCAGTAATCTACAGGACTGGAGATGAGTTTGTTGATCTATGCAGCGGCCCTCATGTTAAATCTACTGGCAAGATTGGCACCCTTAAGCTTTTATCTATTGCTGGCGCTTATTGGAGAGGAGATGAAAAAAATAAAATGTTAACCAGAATTTACGGCACTGCTTTTAAGACAAAAAAGGGGTTGGCTAAATACCTTACAAATCTAGAAGAAGCTAAAAAAAGAGACCATAGAAAAATAGGAAAAGAAACTGAGCTGTTTTTAATTGATCCAATGGCAGGACTAGGCCTTGTAATGTGGCAACCTAAGGGAGCATTATTATGGAAAATAATAGAAGATTTCTGGCACAAAGAACATCTTAAATCAGGATATGAATTGGTTAGGGCTCCGCATATTGGCAATCGCAAATTATGGGAAACATCAGGCCATTGGGATTTTTATTCTGACAGCATGTACCCACCTCTTGAAGTTGACAAAAGTTTAACCGAAGCAAAAAAAGGAAAGAAGTCAAAAACAAAAGAAGAATATCTGTTAAAACCAATGAACTGCCCTTTTCATGTTCTAATCTATAACTCAAAAATCAGAAGCTATAAAGAACTGCCAATACGCTGGGCTGAATGCGGCACTGTTTATCGCTATGAGAAATCAGGAGAATTATCCGGGCTTACAAGAGTTCGCGGCTTTACGATTGATGATGCTCATATTATCTGCACTAAAGACCAGGTTAAAGATGAACTTAAAAAAGTCATTGACTTCATAATCTATATATTTAAAGCCTTTGGATTCAAAAAAGAAAATATTCACGTTTATCTATCTTTAAGAGGAGCAAAAGACAAAAAAAACTATATTGGTGATGATCAAGGATGGAAGTTTACACAAAAAGTACTGGAAGAAACCATAAAAGAAAAAGGGTTGGATTATGAAAAAGAAGAAGGTGAGGCAGCTTTTTATGGACCAAAGTTTGATTTTAAAATTAAAGACTCTGTTGGAAGATTATGGCAATGCTCAACTCTGCAATTTGATTTTAACCTGCCTGAAAGATTTAAAATGACTTTTATCAATAAAAACGGAAAAAAAGAACAACCATATATGCTTCATCGGGCGCTCTTTGGTTCTTTTGAAAGATTTATTGGACTTTTGATTGAACATTACAAAGGCGCCTTCCCTTTATGGCTGGCTCCTGAACAAATGTGGGTAATCCCGGTTGGCAAACAGCATATTAAATATGCAAAAGATATTATAAAAGAACTTGCTGAAAATGATTTCAGGTGTCAGTTGAAAGAAGAAAATGAAAGTGTTTCCAAAAAGATAAGGAAAGGTGAGATTCAGAAAATCCCCTACTTATTAGTTGTTGGAGATGAAGAAAAAAAAGAAAAGTCAGTAAGAGTTAGAGAAAAAGGAAAAGATTTGGGGAAAATTAAATTGACAAGGTTTATTGAGAAAGCGAAAATTAAAATAGATAAAAAAAGATAATTAAATTAATATAATTATTATTTATAAAATATGATAAATAAAATTAAATTGTTTTTTACTTTAGCAATTTTAGGACTAATCTTAGGAAATGCTATTAATGCTCAAGAAACAGACCTCTCACCAGAAATCAGCGACATTAGCTGTAGCCTTGAAGAACCATGTGCCGAGGGATTAGAATGTTTCAGTTTTCCAGAAATAGGTTTGAGATGCGCCCAATCTAATCCTTGTAGTTATTATGAGTGTCCTGAAGACACTCAATGTTTTGAAGCTGAAAGCTATCCTGTTCAAATTATCTGTTCACTATCAGATGGAGCTGAAAATCCAGAAGAAACAATAGTTTCTGCTGAGGCCCAGCAAGAAGTGGATTTAGACGAAAACATTCAGCCAGCTGATCTGGAGATTAACCAACCCACAATATTACCTGACAGCCCATTTTACTTCTTCAAAAACATGGGAAGAGCAGTAAGAACCTTTTTCACCTTTGACCCAGTTAAAAAAGCAGAATTAAAAGAACAGTTCACAGGTGAAAAGTTAATGGAGCTTAAAAGAATGGTTGAAGAGAATAAAAATGCAAATGCAATCAGAAATGCTGCTCAAAACTATCAGGAGGAACTACAAGGACTGAAAACATTTGCAGAAAGAATAAGAACTACTGCACAGGAAAACGAACAAGTGGAAAATTTCTTAGACAAATACATTCAGCATAATATTCTTCATCAAAGAGTACTTCAAAAATTAGAAACTCAAGTGCCCGATGAAGTTTTTGAAAAAATACAGCAGGTCAGAAACAATCACTTGGATAGATTCAACGATATAATGATTAAACTTGAAGACAAAAATAAAATCCCTGAGAGATTAGAAAAAAACCTAGAAGCAATAAAAGGAAGCGACTTTAAAGATTTTAAAAACTTAGAAATTCTCGATGACTTAAAAGAAAAGTTTCCTGAAGATATTAGAAATAGAATTGAAGAACGAAAAGATAGCATTTTAAACAACTTACGAGAAAAGTTGGAAAACCTTCCAGAAGAACGCCGTGACATCTTAGAAGAATATATTGAAAAAATCAGTGGAGATAAAATTAAACAGCTTGATATTTTAAACGCCTTAGAAGGAACAGAGCTCTCAGACAAATTAAATACTGTAATTAAAAGAGTAAAAGAAATCAGTGTCCAAAGAATAGAAAGCCAATACCAAAACATAGTAACAAAAGAAAAAGTAGAGCTCACAATAACCCAAGCTACAGATTTATTAGCAAAAGTAAAAAGCTTAATTGTAGAAAAAAACACTACAGCTGAAGAAATACCAGAGATCTTCAGATTAATTGAAGAAGCTGAAGAAAAATTAGAAGCAGCTAAAACAGAATTTGACCAAAAAAATTATGGCAGAGCTTATAGCCTGGCAATCTCTTCTTCATCCCTTTCAAAAAACGCTATAAGGATTATGGAAATAAGGGCTGGGTTTAAAGAAGATGAAACTAACCGAGGATTACTAATTTGCGCTGATATTGTTTCCCCTGTCTGTGCTAAGGATGGAAGAACTTATAAGAATATTTGTGAGGCAAAAAAAGCTGAAGCAGAGATTGTCTATAGAGGAGAATGTAAAACCAATTTAGTTTGCGCTCAGGAAGGTGAACAAATAAACAGAAACCCTCTTCTTGGTCCAGCTGAAAGAAGGTGTTGCGAAGGATTAGAAGAAATCAGGGTCAGCAGAACTTATAGTATTTGCAAGCAGCCTGGCGCCTCTTTTGAATGTAAAGTTGATAGTGACTGCCCTCTCCCTCGCTGTCTAACAACAACAGCCACAGCATCAAAATGTGTTGAAGGTAAATGCATACTCCCTGTTTGTTATAAACCAGAAATATGTATCCAGGTTATTACTCCAGCTAGAAATTCTAAAACAGGTGAATGCAGAAACTTCCCCACTCCATGCGATGTTCCAGCAGGATGGGAGAGAACTGCAGCTTGTAAAATCCCGCAACTACTAAAAAGTCAAACTCAATTAAAAATTAGTCAATAAGATACAGGTTTGTAAGTTTTACAATAGAAGAACAGCTTAAATCAGGCTGTTTTTCTGTTATATCAGCTCTTGCCTGATATATCGCTACGAGTTATAAATATTACATATGAAATATTTTATTCTTACCTATGGCTGCCAGATGAATATTTCTGATTCTGAAAGAATCGCCTCTCTTTTAGAGAATCTCGGCTATCAACCGGCTTTGATTAAAAATAAAGCTGATTTAATAGTGGTTAACATGTGTTCAGTAAGACAATCTGCTGTAGATAGAATTTATGGAGCTGGTATAAAATTCCAAAAACTAAAGAAAAAAAACAAGAAACTAAAAACAATTTTAACAGGTTGCATTTCTAAAAAAGACCATAAAAAACTTATTAAAATATTCGATCTGGTTTTAAATATTAAAAGCTTAAACCAATGGCCGAAATATCTTGAAGCTGGGTTTTCGTCAAAACTATGGCCCACTTTACTCCGTCAAACCAGTGAATATTTCAATGTACAGCCCAAACACACAAGCAAGTTTTCAGCTCTAATCCCAATATCTATTGGCTGTAATAACTCCTGCGCTTATTGTATTGTTCCTTTTACTCGCGGGCCTTTAATTTGCAGAAGTCATAAAGAAATAATAAAAGAGGTTAAAAAAGCAGTTAAAAATAGTGCAAAAGAAATATGGCTTTTAGGACAAAACGTTAATGATTATAAATCCCCTATTAATTCTAAAGTAAATTTCGCAAAGCTTTTAAAAATGGTTAATAATATTGATGGTGATTTTTGGATAAGATTTACATCTCCAAATCCAAAAGATTTCTCAGATAAATTAATTAACACAATAACCAAATTAGAAAAAGTCACAGAATACCTTAACCTGCCAGTTCAGTCTGGGGATAATAAAATTTTAAAAAAAATGAATCGGACTTATACAATTAAAAATTACAAAAATTTAGTTGAGAAAATAAGGAAAGGAATCCCAGGCATTAGTTTATCAACTGATGTTATTGTTGGTTTTCCAACTGAAACAAAAAAGCAATTCCAAAATACAGCTAAATTATTTAAAGAAATGAAGTTTGATATGGCATATATTGCTAAGTATTCTCCCCGCCCCCACACAAAAGCCAGCAACTTAAAAGATAATATTTCTAAAAAAGAAAAGAAAAACAGATGGATTGCTTTAACAAAAATTCTTGAAAAAACTGCTTTAGAAAACAATAAAAAATATATTGGGAAAGAGGTTAAAGTATTGATAGATGAATATAAGAAAGGATTCTTGTTTGGAAAAACTAGAACCTATAAAACAGTGAAAATTCCAGCAGTTGATAAAAATTTAGTTGGAAAAATTACGAATGTAAAAATCACTGATGCTTTAAGCTGGGGACTGAAAGGAGTTTTAATTAAACCAAAACTAATTGTGATTTTAGGACCTACTGCAGCTGGTAAAACAGGTTTAGCTGTCAAATTAGCAAGACAATTCAATGGTGAAATTATTTCAGCTGACTCAAGACAAATCTACAAAGAAATGGCTATTGGTACTGCCAAGCCAACGAAAAAAGAAACAAAAGCTGTCCCCCACCACCTTATTGATTTTGTTTCTCTGAGTAAAGATTTTAATGTTGCAATATATAAAAACAAAGCGTTAAAAGTTATTGAAAAAATATATAAAAAAGGAAAGGTTCCGTTCCTGGTGGGCGGAACAGGACTATATATTAAAGCAATTGTTGATAATATTGACTTTCCAAAAGTAAAACCTAATAAAAAATTAAGGGAGCAGTTGGAAAAAAAGAGCACTGGAGAATTATTCAAAATCTATAAAAAACTAGATCCTCAAGGCGCTAAATTAATTGATAAAAACAATAAAAGAAGATTGGTAAGAGCAATTGAGGTCTCAAAATTAACAGGAAAACCATTCTGGGATCAAAGAAAAAAACAAATCCCTCTTTTTGAAGTTTTGCAAATCGGAATAAAACTACCAAAAAAAGAATTAAAAAAGAGAATCTCAAAAAGAACTGATAAAATGTTTAAACTTGGACTTGAAAAAGAACTGAAAAAATTAAAGAAAAAATATGTAAAATCACCCTTGCTTCAAACCATTGGCTATGCTGAATGGTTTCAGTATACGGATAAGGAAAAAATAAAAGAAGCTATTAAACTTCATACTCTTCAATTTGCCAAGCGCCAGATGACCTGGTTTAAAAAAGACAAAAAAATACTTTGGATTAAAAACTATTCCCAAGCTAAATCTCTAATCAAAAGCTTCCTTAATAAAAAACTATAGGTTTTCTTTTAAGATTCTTTCTGCTGTTTTAGGATCTACTCTGCCTTTTGTTTTAGCCATTACTTGACCTATTAAGAACTGGATTGCATTTCCTTTTCCTTTTTTAAAATCTGCTGCTGCTTTTTGGTTGGTTGAAATTATGTTTCTAACAATACCAATAATTTCATTTTTATCAGTCATTTGAGTTAATCCTTTCTCTTCAATAATATTTGAAGGATCAGCGCCAGTTTGAAACATTTCCAAAAGAATTGTTTTAGCAACTTTACTCATTATTGTTTTGTTCTCAATTAAACTAATGAATTCAGCGAAATTCTCTGGAGTAATAAAAAAATCTTCACCTTCAACACCTCTTTCTTTTAATAAGGACTGAAGGTCAGTAATCATATAATTTGCTGCTAGGGTTATCAGACCATGAAGCTTATCTTTAGCAAGATTAGGCTCAAACTCAGAAACCACCTTTTCAAAATACTCCCCCAAGTCCTTGTTATAAACAAAAAATTCAACACTGTCCTCGTCCAGCTTATACTCACTAGACAGTCTTGTTCTTTTATTGAAAGGAAGCTCAGGGATTTCAGCTCTAATTTCATTAATCTCATCTTTGCTAAACACTAAAGGCAGTAAATCAGGTTCTGGGAGATAACGGTAATCATGGGCTTCTTCCTTTTCACGCTGAGAAACTGTTATTAATTTTTTCTCGTCCCAGCCTCTTGTTTCCTGAGCAACTTTTTTCCCTTTTTTTAACAACTCTTCCTGTCTTTTAATCTCATAATCAATTGCTTTTTCAACAACCCTAAAAGAATTAAGGTTTTTAATTTCTACTTTTGTGCCTAATTTCTTTGAACCTTTTGGCTTAACTGATATATTCGCTTCTATTCTTAATTGACCTTTTTCCATATTAGCTTCAGAAACCTGGAGATAGCGAAGAAGCAAATGCAGTTCCTGGCTGAATTTCCTGGCCTCCAGAGCTGAGTTCATATCAGGCTCAGTCACCAGTTCCATTAACGGAATACCAGCCCTGTTAAAACTAACCAAGCTATAATCTGCTCCTTTACTATGAACTGAACTGCCAGTATCTTCTTCTAAATGAACTCGGGTAATCCTTACAGTTTTTAACTCTTTTCCTTTGATTTTAAACTTTAATTCCCCTTTTTGAGCAATAGGCATGTCATACTGGGAAATCTGATAACCTTTTGGCAGGTCAGGATAAAAATAATTCTTCCTGTCAAACTTTGAAACCATTGAAATCTCTGAACTTAAAGCCAGGCCAGTTTTAATAACCTTTCTAACAGCTTGTTTATTGATAACCGGAAGTGTTCCAGGGTGTCCAAGACATATCGGACAGATGTTAATATTAGGATGCCTCTCATCAGCATCATTCTTACATGAGCAAAACATTTTAGAATTAGTGCCTAATTCCGCATGTACTTCCAGACCTATTACTGGTTGAAATTTAGATTCCATAAGTTATTTATTAAGTTCTCTCATTATCTTAACACCAGAACTAGTTCCAATAATATCAGCGCCTGACTCAACCGCACCTTTTAAATCCTTTAAGTTTTTTATTCTCCCCGATGCCTTTACCAATAGACCAGAAGCTGATTTTTTCATTAATCTAAGATGATAAAACTTTTCTTTTAATTCACGATGTTCTAATGGATCTTTGCTGGTAGCAGTTTTAACGCAAATTGCTCCTGCTTTTTTAGCAACCCCACAAGCTCTAACAATTTCATCATCAGTCAAATAACCAGAACCAATAATCACTTTAGTGGGTAAAATCCCACAAATCGGCTTTAAATCCTTTAGGACCTTATCCCAGCGCCCGTGCTTTACATCAGGAATTGAATTAACAATATCAATGTGATTACCCCCGTCTTTTTTAATCTTTTTACAAACTGCCAGTCTTTTTTTATGAGAACTATCCCCTATTGGCTCATCAACTAAAACCACAATTTTAACATCAAATCCTTTCATTTCTTTTTTCACAAAACTCACCCATTCAGGCCTAACACAAATTCCACCAAAACCATACTTTCTAACCTCATCACAAAGCTTTTTAATGTCTTTTTTTGTTGCTTTAGCGCTAACATTTGTATGGTCAATGATTTTTGCAATTTTTTTACTCATAATTTTTTTCTAATTATTTTCCAAATTTGCTCGTGAATTACTTGAGGTGACAATAATTTACCCCCTTTAAAACATTCAATAATTTTAAAATCTTTTGGAAATTCTTTAGCAACTTCTAAATATGAACCTGCTGTAGCAGTAAGATGAATTGGATCTTTTTCATGAACATCTCTTTTTTTTCGGCCTAAATAAATCTTTTTTTTAGCTTTTTCTCCTTTATCAGTAATTTTGCTAGACAAAACACGAGACACTGAAGGCGGAACTTTTAAAATAAATGAGAAATCTGGTTTAGGAATATTAAAAAGTTCGTATTCTAATTGATATAACCATTTTAAAAATTTTTTTCTTTGTTTTTTGTCTCTAATCTTCCCTCCTTGATGACCTATATTTGATCCAACATATCTGTCTGCAACTAAAATTCTTCCTTTTTTTAACCAATTCCTGATTTGAAAGCTGGCATCATAACGATCACAAGCATAAAATATAGAAGCCCGATAAGGACCAACCTTTTTTGCGCTTCCATATTTGCCGTTTAAGTATTCTTCAACTAAACCTGCTGATTTTTTACCATATTGAGGAAAATCTATAAAAGCAGTTCTATATTTCTCTTTTTTAAGGCGATTGATTAATAATTTAGCTTGAGTTGATTTTCCTGAGCCGTCGATACCTTCAAAAACAACAAATTTACCTGAATAAGAATTCTTGAACATGGTTTAATTTTAGCACAGCTTATTGGAAAAGAAAAAAAATAGGGTATTAACCCTTTATTCAATAGGATCAGAAAATCCTAAAAGTAAGTTTTCATTATCCTTTACCATATCTTCAACGAAAATAGTTTCGTCTGATATCTTTTCTAGAACTTCTGAACAGTGTTTTTTCCCGCTTATCACTGTTATTTGAACATTATTAAGTCTTCTTTTTATCAGCCCAAGAACTGCACCGAAATCTTTATCACCAGAACAGAGTATAATTTTTTTAGGTCTTTGAGAATTATCATCAACATCAAACAATATAGTAAGCATATCATTTAATATTGCTATATCTACATCTTTATTTGTCTCAATGGAAATTAAACGTATTCCATAAACAGCCCGTAAATAAACTCTCAACAGATTTAAATGTTTTCTATAGGGCGATTCAACCTCGTTTGATTGCCAGTAAAACCGAACATATAATTCCTCTTTTTCTTTCTTAAAAAATGCAAAGAATTTATTGTGATTTATCTTTCTGCGAAGATTTTCCTTTTCAATAAAATCCATATTTGGCTTGTCAAAAAAAAGAATTGTTCTTCCGTGTTTTTCTTCAGACAATTCTTCACCTCTTATATAAATAACTATAATTAAACATATCCAAATAAGCTTAATTTGTCAAAGCATTAAAAACCTTCAAAAATCTCACAAGCTATCTAATTATAATGATAGTTCTTTATCCTGAATATAATCCAGACCATTCTTTATAGCAATTTCAGCTTTTTGAAGCTCAGTTCCCAAATCAAAAGCATGAGAAAGCTCAGAAACAGTTTCAGCTAGAATTAACTTATTATATATTTTAATAGCAGCTTTCTCTTCTAATCCATTTTGTTGAAATTCCTGTAAAAATTGATTGTCAGGAGAATAATGCCTTAAAATAATATCTTTTCCTTTAATACTAATAATGAAATAGCCACGCGGGTCAAGACAATAATCTAGTTTCTTAAAACCATGCTCTTGAATTATTTTTTTTGCTGCTGGTAATTCATTGTCATAGATATGAGCGCAATTAGAAAAAATAGTTAAAAGCCCTGGTTTCTTAGATAATTGTTCAGCTAAATAATACTGAACACGACGCAGACCAAATGCATTCAAAACCCAGCCAGAAAATATGGCATGGCTTCTAAAATATGCAGTTAAATTTAGCTTATCTTTTAATGTTGTTGCCTGAACTAAACACATACAAGGAGACCTAGAAGCTTTATGGTCAACGGTCATATCAAATGTCACGGCTAATGCAGCCCTATCATTAGGATGTTTTTTTAAATAAGGTATCATTACATCCTCTACTTGATTTATTCCTTTATAGTTCCAGAGCCGCTCACCATAACTATAGATTTCATCTCCCCTATCGCCCTTCATAATGCTTGACTGATACTTTTCTATGTCCTGTTTGCTAACCTGTAAAAAAGGAAATATTTCAGGCCTAAAAGGATCCTCATCGCTAATAACACTGGCAATATTAAAAATTTCTCTTACTTCATTCCCATACCAGCTCTTATTAACCGCTCCAAACTTTAAGATAAGCTTTAAAATTCTAAGCCAGGCAGACCCAATATACTTTTCCCTTACCTTAAAAACTGACTGGTCAGTAGGAAAAGAAGTGGATTTTTTTTCTTTATGCTCAGTAAATGTTTGAGAATCAGCAAATGGTTTACCCTTCAGTAAACAGCTTTTTAGTTCTTTAGCTATTTTATCTGCATCTCTTATGCCTATCAGGTTTTTAATCTTAACATTTCTCCTTATAAGCTCTATTGCTTCTTCTGGTATTTCTTTATGGATTAAAGCAAAATCAGTATCAACAATATTGTAGTTTTTATCAATGCCTTTTTGAAAAAAGTTAATTAAAGCTTGCCCTGAACTTGAAATATCCTGACCGCAAACTATTAAATAATGTATGGATGGATTAGCTAAAATATTCCTGACAATATAGTTAATGCCGCTTTTAGAATAGAGCTGGCCAGCCACACAAAAAAGGTTTTTATCTAACTTCTCAGTAATTTGTTTTGTCGGCGTCCATAAAGTTACAATAGCAACTTCGCTTTTAGGATTACCTAAAATCAAGTTATCTTTTGAATAAATTGGCCAATTCTTGTTTTCCATAAAAGACTAGATTTTGATTATTTCCACTTTCCTGCTTTTTAAAACCCTGGCCCCATCAAACACAGCTGAACCCTGAGAATAAACTATTTTTTTAATTCCAGACAAAGCAATTAATTTAGCACAGGCCGGACAGGGAAAATGAGTTACATAAATAACAGCATTCTTAAGAGATACACCCTTGCAAGCTGCCTTAGCAATAATAGAGGCCTCAGCATGAGAAACACTGCAAATCTCTGATAATTTACCTGGAGCAATATCATCTCTAACACACCCTATTTTATAACATTCGTCATTAGCTGGCATCATCTCATTAAATGCTTTTAGAATAACACTATTTTTTTTAACCAAAACTGCTCCTACCTGACGCCACCAACATTTTGAATTCTGGGCCTGGTCCAATGCTTGTTTTATGAATTTCTTATATTTTATTAATTCAGCTTTAGAAACCTTGGAGCTGCTTCTTTTAAAATTAACTACTTTATCATCATGCCACTTCAGCCTGATATCGTAATATTTAATATGCTTTTTGTATTTATTATCAATTAAATAGTGTTTTGCAAAATCCTCACTCTTCTCACCCTTTAAGATAATTATCTTTTGAAAGCTTGTATTTTTTATCAACTCAATAAAATTATCCTTATTTAACGAAACAAATTTCTTTATTGGAAGATAGGCATTAATGATTTTTTTTGCTTCTTTGCCAGGTATTTTTCTAATATCTGGCTCCAGTTTTGTCATTTGTTTAATGGTTTTACTATCTAAAAAGCCCAGATAAAAATGGGCTTTAAATTCTTTAAGAACCTTATTGAAAAAATCAATATATCCTTTATGAATAACCGGAAACTCACCAATAATTAAAATATTCTTAGTGTTCAATGATTTTACCATTTTCAAAGTATTTTAAATTATCTTTTAGCTCATCAATTAAATGGAGGACATTTGGAGCAATTTTAATCTTGTTTTTCAAAATATCATCCAATCTTATCCATTTGTGGTCAATAACATCATATAAGGGCTCAGAAGTTTTCATGTGCTCAACTTTCCCTCCCCTTATTTCACAAAGAAAATGAAACAAAACAAGCACAGCATCTTGATACTCACTCTCCCATTTTATAATCGGTGTTAAGGCTTTTACAGCCCTTACATCTAAATTTACTTCCTCCTTGGTCTCTCTTATAGCAGCCTGAAGAGGATCCTCGTACTTCTCTACTTCACCGCTTGGTGGAGACCAAAAATCCCTGTCTTTTTGCATGACCAGCAAAAGCTCTTTGTTCTCATTAAAACAAAAAGCAATAGAAACCATTATCACATTATGAGTGGGCCATTGAATTTTTTCCATAATCCAAAATTAACCAATAGTAAAATGCACTGTGTCAGTTTTTTTAGTGGTTTTACCAATCTTAGGCACTATCAAATGAAAATGAAGATGATTAACCGTAGAGCCAGTATAAATTGCCTCACCAAATCTTAGAGCAAGACCCCCGCCTTTTATCTTATACTTCTCTGTTGCCCATTTGATTAACTGAAAAACCTCAGAAAAATCAGAAGCACTTAATTGAGTAAAATCTTCTTTGTGTTTCTCTGATATTATTAAAAAATGATACTGAGTATTTTCATAGGGCCAGCTGCTTTCAGTAATAAACCAATTCTTTCTTTTAAGTAGTATTGGCTTTTTATGATATTTAAAGTTTTCTTTGCAGAAAGGACACTTTCCTGTTTTTTTGATTGTTTTTAAAATATCTTTATACTCCTTTGACTTGGCAAACTCTAGATTAACAAACTTTTTTTTCATGGTTTAATGTTTTTTAAAAGGTATTCCAAGCGCTGCTTAACTGTTTTCTCTATTATTTTAGTGGTTGAGGTTTTCTTTGCCTGACGCTTTAAAACTTTGAGATGGTTACAGAATTTAGCAATTTGCTTTCTTTGCTCTGTTGGATAAGCCTCCCCTAAGCTAGTTACAAAAACATCGGGCTTTATTGCCTTTATTAAATTCATTTGCCAGTGCCCGCTCTTATCAACATCATCTATCAAGGAAATATAATCAACAAAACTCTGGTAGCTTAACATTTCCATTCTTTCTCCCTGAGGAATAATTGGCCTCAAAGGATTCTTTTTATAGAGTTTGATAGCCCTGTCGCTGTCAACCCCCACTATTAAAATATCACCATGGTCTTTTGCTGAACTCAAATAACGAACATGACCAATATGGAGCATATCCCAGGAACCAATAGTGCAGACTATTCTTTGATTAAGTGTTTTGTGAGCTTTAATTATCTTAGACAATTTTTTGTAATCTAAAATAATCTTGTTTGTTTTGTTTTTCATATTTAGATTGAAGATATTTTAGTCTTTAACTCTTTTCCATATTTTTTTAAAAAAATAAACGCTCGTGAAAAAATTAAAGAAAAGCCAGGAACAAAAAGCAGAACTGAAAGTAATTGATTTTTCAAAAAAGGAATTGCCATCAGATAACACTCAATCAAGCCACCTAAATCCATTGAATACATATTTGAGGTTAACCACCAGCCGAAATTAGTCCAAATGTAAAAAAATAAAACCGATAAAATTCCTAAACCCGTGCTTTTAAGATGCAGGTGCTTTGAATTTCTTTTTAGTATATTACCAAAAATCCCAATCAAAGCAAAAGCTGACCAGGTAAATAAATAAATGACACTGTTTCCAAAATAAAAATCAGAAAAAAACATAATATTTAAAGGAATTAAAATACTGTAAAATCCTCTAAAAAACACTCCTGATAATAAAGAAAGGGCTGTTACAGCTTCAAAGTTTGGAATATGAAACTGTTCATTTAAAAAAATACGAAAAACAACTCCAAAAAAAATAACTAGAGCTGCTAAAGGTATCTTTAGATAATCTTTTGAAATAATAGCCATAAAATTAAAAAGAAATAGGTGCAAATTTCCATTCAATACTGTCACCACCATTAGGCATCATCTTATCAGCTGCAATCATTGGCAGTTCTTCATTTACCCAATACTGCCAGTACTTATTATCAATTCCATTGTTTATTTTATCAATACTATTTACTAAAACACCCATTTTATCATAATAAGTAGTCTCTATTTGAAAGTGATTTTTCAGAGCCAAATCTTCAAGTAATGAAAAAACAGTTGAATCTTTTAAAAGAAACAACTGCTCCTCAACAACACTGCCCTGACTAAAATTAATAATATAATTTACTTTTGGCAAAGGTCCCCTTAACTGAGCGTTGCCAATAACTATCTGGTTTAAAATCAAAGTATCAATTTCCCCGTCAACTCCCAAAAAACCATTTCTAATAAAAAACAAGCTTCCCAGTAAAAAAATTGTTAAAATAATTGCGCTTGTTTTTGAATTAATCTTAGAAAATAACATATTAAATATTATTCAATTTCAATTCCCATATTCTTGGCAGTGCCCTCCACTATCCTCATCGCTGCCTCAATATCTTCAGTATTAAAATCAGGCATTTTCTCTTCAGCTATCCTCTTAAGCTGGGCTTTAGTGATTTTACCAACCTTCACTTTGTTTGGCTGGCCAGAACCTTTTTCAATACCAGCTGCTTTTTTAAGCAGTTCAGAAACAATGGGTTTCTTCACTTTAAACTTATAGGTTCTATCTCCAAAAACACTAATCACAACAGGAATAATAAAACCCTGCTGATCAGCTGTCATATCATTGAATTTCTTACAAAAACCAGGAATATTTAATCCATGCTGAGCTAAAGCTGGACCTACTGGAGGAGCTGGAGTGGCTTTGCCTGCTGGAATCTGTAATTTAATTTTTGCTATTACTTTTTTAGCCATAGTTTACATTTTTTTAATCTGTAAAGAGTCCAGTTCAACTGGCGTGTCTCTTCCAAACATATTTACTAAAACCTTTACTTTTCCTTTCTCCTGGTCAATTTCTGAAATCCTTCCATCAAAATCCTTAAAAGGACCATCTGTAATCTTTACTAAATCACCACGCTTAACCTCAATTTTATACTTTGGTTCTTTGTCCTCCATTCTCTCCATTAAAGAATCAATCTCTTTTTTAGAAACCGGAATAGGGGTGGTTCCAGCGCCAATAAAGCCAGTAACATTTGGGGTGTTTCTTACAACATACCAGGAATCATCAGTAACAATCATCTCAACTAAAACATATCCAGGATATATCTTTTCCTCAATTGTTTTTCTTTTGCCGTCTTTAATCTTTATTTTCTTTTCCTTAGGAACAATAACATTAAAAATCTTGTCTTCCATTCCTAAAGATTCAATACGCTGTTTAAGATTCTTGGCAACTGATTCTTCATATCCTGAATAAGTATGAAGAACATACCAGTTTCTTTTTTGTGATAGTCTTTGTTTTGGCATAATATCTAAATGACAAACTTATTTAAAAAATTGGTAAACAGAAAATCTATTCCTCCTAAAAATATTGCTGTTGCTACTGAAATACCAATAACAATCAAAGTATATCTTATGGTTTGTTTTGTTGTTGGCCAGTTGACCTTTTTAATCTCAACCCTAACTTCTTTAAAAAAGTTATCTACTTTACTGAATATGGCACCTATATTTGGCATAATTCTATTTACTTTGTGATTAACGATTAAACATCAAGATTCTTTACCTGTTTAGCATAAGACTGAATGAATTTCTTTCTTGGCAGAACCTCTTTGCCCATTAAAATATCAAATATCCTGTCTGCTTCTCTTTCATCATCAATATTAACCTGAAGCAAGGTTCTATTTTCTGGATCCATGGTAGTATCCCAAAGCTCTCCAGCATTCATTTCTCCTAAACCTTTATACCTTTGAATAGAAATATTTGTGTTTTTCCCAAAGGACTTTATTATCTCCTTGCTCTGACTTTCAGTATAAGCATAATCTATTTTTTTACCAGCCTGGATTTTATATAAAGGCGGCTGGGCAAGATATAAGTATCCTCTTTCAATTAAAGGTTTAAAGTAACGGTAGAACAAAGTCAAGAGCAGTGTTTTAATATGATTACCATCTGAATTATGCAATAAAGTTCCGCCAAGACCAGCTACAAAGTTTTGGTCTCCGCAGACTGAAAAATCATAAACAAAATTATCAGGATTTTTAACTTTCTCAATATTTCTGACCTTAAGACCAATAAAATCTTGAGAGATTGGCTGTAAATATTTACCAATTAGTTTTTTGTAATTTACTTTTTTAAGGTACTCTTTTAACTTCAAACTATCCTTATGATTCAACCAGACATTTTTAGTCTCAACCAAATATTCAACAGTAGACACTGACAAATCATAAGACTTAAAGTTAGAACGGATAAGTTTTCCATCTTTCCTAAAATGATTTTTAGATCGAGACACACTATATGCTGGAAATATTCCCCACTGCCTAAAAATAGTCATTATACCCTGAATAAGTTTTTCAGAAGACAGTCTCCAGCCATAAATAGCTTTTCTTGGCTTGTCTTTTGGCCAAACTGTAATAAAACCATCACTATGAAGCAAACCTTCAATTAAAGATTCTTGAACTGACTTTTCTACATTAAAAAAGGTATTAGGAATAAACTTTTCATTACATTTCTTTTTCAAAAGACCTAACTGAGTTAAAAGCAACTTAAATTCAAGAGAATGAAAATGCAGGTCAATGCTATTAGTATTTTTAGCATAATCTAAAATAGCTTTGGCTCCAAATTTCTTTTCAATAATTTGAGAAAGCTTTTTAATATACTGTTCTGAATTTTCCTTATTTAAAGAAATTGAAAATCTGTTTGGATTTTTTTTCTGAAAAGCAGCATAACCATCACCTAAATAAAACCCGATTAAATAACTCAAATCTTTACCCAGTTTAAACTTAGTTTTAATAAGCCTAGAATGATTTCTGTAATAGAATTGAACTTCTTCAGCGCTCTTTCCTTTCCAGCTCTTTATTGGAATATAAAGATTATAATCCAAACCCTTGGAATTTATTTCTATTTGGCTTAAATACTGCTTAAACTGATGAAATCTAGGCATTACATTATCGATCTTCTGTTCCCACTGCTGAACAACTCTATCATAAACTTTAATCAATTCTCCCATCACTCGTCTGGATATTCCAGTCAACTCTCTTTTTTTCTGAAGTTGATTCCAAGAACCAGAATTTAAATCACACCAAGCCATTGCTGGCACTTGTTCTATACGATTCTGAGGAACTTTGACAGAAATATTCTCGAGACCAGAATTTAAAATAGCGTCTTCCAAATCCATAACATATTCTTTTTCTTGATGAGGAAGCTTTTTAGGAAAAACTAAAATATCTCCTTTTTTAACTTTATCTCCTTTTTTAGTAACAACCTTTCCATTTTCAAAAACATAAATACTATGGCAAGAAGTTATTTTAATAGGATAACCACAATAAGTCTTGATTTCATATAAAGGAGTACGACGAGGATGACGAATAGTCTGATATATATCTTTTAAATCTGATTTCTTATTCTTGGAGTTATATGTTAAAACCTGATATTTTAAAGCATCATCACAATTTTCAATAAATTCCCCAACTTCAGTTAAGAAAAACTCCTGTTTTTCTTTATTATAAATAAGAATTGGAGTATCACCAGTTACACTATCAGCATCACACATTATAACAATCCTGTGATATCTGGCTTTTTCAATATCAAAGTCATCAGAAACTGCAGTTCCTAATGCAATAATCAATGACTTAATTTCTTTAGAATTTAATATCTTATCAAGACGAGCTCTTTCAACATTCAAAATCTTACCACGCAAAGGTAATATAGCCTGAAAATGACGATCCCTGGCCTGACGACTTGAACCTCCGGCTGATTCTCCTTCGACAATAAATATCTCTGATTCTTCTGGATTTCTGGAAGTACAATCTGCAAGTTTACCAGGCAGCGCCAAACCATCTAATATCTTTTTTCTTAAAATAGTATCTTTAGCAGCTTTAGCGGCTTTTCTTGCTTTCTGAGCTAAAGCAAATTTCAGAATAATTGCCCTGGCATCATTTGGATTTCTTTCCAAAAAATCAGCTAAAGCAACGCTTACAACTTGCTCAACTATTGGCTTGGCTTCAGAATTACCCAGTTTTGATTTTGTCTGGCCTTCAAACTGAGGATCTTTTACCTTAATTGAGATTACTGCTGTTAAACCTTCTCTTGTATCTTCTCCAGTAAAGTTGCTATCAGTTTCTTTTAAGAATCCATTCTTTTTTGCGTAGTCATTAAAGGTTCTTGTTAGGGCAGACCTGAACCCAGTTAAGTGAGTGCCGCCTTCCTGAGTATGAACATTATTAGCAAAAGTTTTTTCAACACATTCAAGATCATCAGTATAGCGAAAAGCTGACTCAACCAAGATTCCATTCTTTTCTCCCGAACAATAAAAGATGGTTTGGTTAACAGGTGGAGATGTTCTGATTAGGTATTTAATATAAGAAATTATTCCTCCTTCAAAATAAACAGCATAAGTTTTATGAGGCTTAACTCTTTGGTCAAAAAAAGTAATCCTTACTCCTTTTGTTAAATAAGCTTGCTGACGAAGGTAATTAAGTATTTTCTTTTCATTGAATTTTAATGTGTTAAAAATCTGCTCATCAGGTTCAAAGGTAATAATTGTTCCAGTGGTTCTAGATTTACCCACTTTTCTGACCGCTGTTTTTTTCTTGCCCCGGGCATATTCCTGAGAATATCTGTAACCATCCCTGCAAACTTCTACTTTCATGTATTTAGATAAAGCACAAACAACTGAGATACCAACACCATGAAGTCCCCCGCTGGTAACATAAGCTTTTCCTCCAAACTTACCTCCAGCATGAAGGGTTGTCATTATTGTTTCCAAAGCTGATTTTTTTGTTAAGGCATGTCTGTCAACAGGAATTCCTCTTCCATTATCTTCAACCTTAACTCTGTTATTGGGCAAAAGCCAAACTTTAATATCATCACAATAACCCATTATCGCCTCATCAATACTATTTCCAACAATTTCTTTTATTAAATGATGCAAACCATCAGGACCTGTTGAACCAATATACATTGCTGGTCTTTTTCTGACTGGCTCCAATCCCTTCAATACAAAAATATCCTTAGCAGTGTAAGTTGATTTAGTTTTTTTAACTCTTTTTGCTCTAGCTTTTACTTTCTTTTTAGTTTTTTTAGCCATAATTTTTAACTGAATTAAAATAAAAAACAATTCTTAACCAGAACTAATACTGTTATTTTCTTACCTCCCAGTCTGGTTCTTGTTCTAAAACTTTAATGATTTTATTCTGAATATTATCTATTTCTTTTGAAGATAAAGTTTTATCCTCTGCCTGGTAAACAATGTGAAAGGCCAGATTCTTTTTCCCTTCAGTAATTTCTTCTCCTTCATAAATATCAAATAAATCAATATCTCTTATTAAACTCCCGCCAACTGCATTAATTTTATTTAAAACCTGCTCAACTAAAACATCTCTTGGCACTAAAACTGCAATATCTCTTACTGCAGATGGATATGGTGATATTGGCTGAAACTCAGCTTCTTCTGAACACAATTTCTGTAATTTTTCAAAATCAAAATCAAATAGTATTGCCTTTGACTTTAGTTTTAATTTCTCAGTAATTTCAGAAGAAATCTCACCTAAAAATCCAATCTCTTCTTGTCCAACTTTAATTTCAGCGCATCTTTTAGGATGCCAGATAGAGGTCTTTGACTCTTCTGGAGTGGCTTTGTACTCATCATACCAGATATCACTTATTCCTAATTTATTTAAAAGCACATCAACAACTCCTTTTGTTTCATAAAAAGCATCTCCGCTAATAACACCTGTTAACATTCTTTTTTCACTTATCTTTGATTTTTTAAAAGCTTTGCCAATTTCAAACATTCTAATGTCCTTAAAATGCTTCTGGTTTTCATGCAAAACCTTTAACATATTAGGAATCAAGCTTGGCCTTAAATATTGATACTCAGCGCTTAAGGGGTTCTCAAGCTCCAGCATATCTGAAATATTATAGCCAAATATCTTACCCTGATTTTTACTGACAAAAGAATAATTATATGTTTCAGAAAATCCAGCTTCTTTTAATATGTCTTTTACCATGTTCTCCCAGAAAATATTAAAGTTTCTTGGAGGCGGAATTAGGGCGCCTCTAGGAAAAGCTAAGGAAATGTTTTCATAGCCATAGATTCTTCCAATTTCCTCAATTAAATCCTCCTCTATTAAAACATCTAATCTAAAGGTTGGAACTATAATTAAAAGCTGTTTACTGGTTGATTTTTTTGCAATATCAAAACCTAAACTTTTTAAAATACTTTTAACTTTTGAAGCTGGAATTTTCACCCCTAACAAGCTTTGTACATAATTCAAATCCAGTTTGATTTTTTTAACCACTGGTTTTTTAGGATAAAAATCAATTAATCCTTTACAAACCTTACCCTGAGCCAATTCTTCTATTAAATAACTGGCTCTTTTAATTGCAACTTCAGTTAAATTTAAATCAATTCCATGCTCAAATCTCCAAGAAGCATCTGTTTTCAAATCTATTGCTTTAGAACCCTTACGAATGGTTTTAGCATTAAAATTAGCTGATTCTAAAACAATATTCCTGGTCTTTTTATCTATCTCAGCTTTTTTTCCTCCTTTAATTCCTGCAATTGCTAAAGGTTTCTTTATATCAGCAATAACTAAAATATTTTTATCCAATCCATACCTTTCATCATCTAAAGTTGTAATTCTGTCGCTCTTTTGAGCGCGCCTGATAATTAATTTTCTCTCAGCAATCTTGTCTAGATCAAAAGCATGAAGGGGCTGGCCTGTTTCAAGCATCACATAATTTGCAATATCAACTATATTATTAATTGGTTTCAATCCTAAAACCTTTAATCTTTCTTTAATCCAGCTAGGTGAAGGACCGACCTTAACATCAGTAATTACGCCAGCTGTATATCTGTGGCAATCTTTTCTGCTTTTAACCTGTACTTTTAAAAAATCTTTTGCCTTGTTTTTAGTTTCTTTAACGATTTGTTTTGGAAATTCAAGTCCGTAACTTAAAATAGCTGAAATTTCTCTTGCTATTCCTAAATGGGAAAAACAATCTGCTCCCCTATTGGGTAAAACATCAATATCAAGTGTAAAATCATTGCCTTGTTTTTCAACTTCCTCAACTTCAAAAAAATGCATTGATAAAATCTCTGCCAGTTTTTCTGGTTTTGGTAATTTCTTTTTGAAAAATGATTGTAACCAGTTATATGAAAACAACATAACTTTTAAAATTGTTTTAAAAATCTTAAATCTCCTTTGTAAAACAACCTGATGTCATTTATCTTGCATTTCATCATTGCTAATCTATCCAGGCCCATACCAAAAGCAAAACCCTGCCAGTTTTTAGGATTAAGCCCAGAGTTTTTCAAAACATTAGGATGAACCATACCAGCGCCCATCATTTCCTGCCAGCCGGTTCTGCCGCAAGCGGCACATCCTTTACCCAGGCAAACTGTACAGCTCATATCAACTTCAAAAGATGGTTCAGTAAAAGGAAAATAGCTTGGTCTCATTCGAATCTTTACTGGTTTCTTAAAAAATCTTCTGTAAAACTCTTGAATAATTGTCTTAAAATTGGCAGCTGATATTTCCTTATCAATCATTAATCCTTCAAGCTGGTAGAAATTAAACTCATGATAAGCATCAGTTGCTTCATGACGGAATATCCTTCCTGGAACAATAATTCTAAGCGGAGGGTTGTTCTTCTCCATGTAGCGTATCTGAACTGGTGAAGTATGAGTTCTCAGCAGCATTCCATTTTTTAAATAAAATGTATCCCACAGATCCCTTGCTGGATGATCTTTGGGAATATTTAAAGCATCAAAATTATACCAAACAGTTTCAACCTCAGGTCCTTCAATCACTGAAAAACCCATTAATTGAAAAATCTCTTCTGCTTCTCTTTTAGTCTGAGTTAAAGGATGAAGGTGCCCTAGGGCAGGTTTCTTTCCAGGAACAGTAATATCAATCCATTCTTTTTCATTAGATATTTTCAGTGCCTTTTCTTTGATTTTTTGTGTTTTTTCCTCAATTGCTTTTTTTAAAATCTGTTTCAGCTCATTTGCATCTTTACCTAATTTAACTCTTTTGGTTTTTGGCATTTTCTTTAAAGAACGCAAAACCTTGGATAATTCACCCTGTTTATCCAAATACTTCTTATAAACATTATTTAAATCCTTGAGATTTTTGCTGTTTTTAATCTCATTTTTAGCTCTTTTTTCAATGGTTTTGAGCATAATTTTAGCCATATTTCTTATGTTCATTTTAGCTTAAAATTAAGCCAAAATCAAGCTAAACTGTGAATAAAAAAAAGGCCCACTTTTAGTGGGAGCAAAAAAACATTTACTGAGCCTTTTGGGCAAGATATTGTCGGCCTTTTCCAACATCTGTATTAATCTGAACTTTTTGAGCACATAAAGGACATTCTTCTTCGTCAAAAGCTTCAAAGGTTATATTAACCAAGGAAAACACTTCTGGCACCCCTAAGTCTTGACTTGTGATTGCGCCACGATTCCAAAGAAAGCCTACACCTACTACTATTCCATCCAAAGCCTTTACAGCATCTACTGTTTTTTGAACTGAACCTCCAGTAGTTGTTATATCCTCAACAACTAAGATTCTTTTTCCTTTAACGCACTTATCATAGCCACGTTTGAAAATCTTTGTGTTGTTTGGTCCATCTTCAGAATAAATTGCCAAGATGTCCTTGCCAGAGAACTGCGTTAGAGTAAAAGCTGTCCATTGGGTTAAAACTACACCACCTATAGCTGGACCAGCAACAATTTCTATGTTTTTGTCTTTAAAGTGTTCGGCTATTCTTTCGCAAAGCAATTTTACCTTTAAGGGAAACATGTAAAGAGAGTCCTTGTTTACATATACTTCACCGTGCTTACCAGAAGTATATATAAAATGCCCTTTTAATATTGCTCTTGTTTCTTCAAAAATCCTTATAATTTCTTCTTCCATTTTTAATTACCTAATAAATTTTAAAGAGCTGAATAAACTCCTGTTGTCCAAGATTAAACAATTAAACAAGAGTCGTCAATAGAAGAATATATGAAAAAATATTTTTATATTTCCATACCTTATATGTTAAAATTAGCAAAATACATATCTAAAAAAGAAAAAGCAGGAGCTGTGGAGGAATAAGGTTATGTATTGACCTTAAAATCTCTAACTCCTGCATGATTGTAGGGATACTGAAGTTACTGTTAAATATTTGAATCCAAAATTTTAAAAAGTGATAAAGCGATATAAGTCTCGCAGGCGAAATCTAATATCATGATGTTAGGATTCAAAATTCAACAGCCCAGTATCCTTTCTACCTTTTTTATTATACCACGCATTTTCTTATTTTGTCAATCACAAAACCCGAGCTACCAACTCGGGTCTTAATGCTTACTCTATACAATTACATCCGATTCTATACAATTTTATATAATGCGGGGATGGTTGGACATAGTTAGAACTGGCTACTGGTCTAGGTTTTCGACCCTAAAAACAGTAAAATCTTTTTAGTTTCTTGAGGAACGGACTTTGTTAGAACCTTTTTGGTAGGTAATTTATTTTAAAATACATTTCTCAAGCATAGGAAAATCAATAGCGTCAAAGTGATCATCCCCATCAACTTTAATCAATTTACCATTAACATAGGTAGCTAAACTCTCTCCATGTTCCAATGGCACCCAAGGGTCTTTCGTTTGATTTAAAATAAAAAATTCTTCACAGTTCTGTTTAATTTTCTGCCAATCAAAATTTGGTTCAAAAAAATTATTTGTTGGTTTAAAACTCAACTTCTCGATTGGTGTTGCAATTAAAACACATCTCTTTATTTTTTCATCTATTTTTTCTAAGTAATTCAATATAACAGTTCCACCTAAGCTATGACCAACAAGAACTGACCTGCTGTCAGGGTCAAAATCTTCAATCACCTTTATCCATTGTTCTTTTTTAGGATGGAAAGTATTAGGCATATCAGGAACAAAAACTTTATGACCTAACTTTTCTAATCTCTCCTTTTCTTCTAAAAACCAATGTTCTTTTGAATTACTTTCCCATCCATGAAGTATTAGAATTCTTTTATTCATATTTTGATTTTATCAAAAAACCGCCTGTTTGGCGATTTTTCTTAATATACAATTACATCCAATTACATACAATTTTGCGGGGACGACGGGACTCGAACCCGCAACCTCTGGATCGACAATCCAGAGCTCTAACCAATTGAGCTACGTCCCCTTATTCAAAAATCACAAATAGTGATTTTGTGCCGGTGACAGGAGTTGCACCCGTAACCTTGAGCTTATGATGCTCCTGCTCTAACTGTTGAGCTACACCGGCTCTACCAAAGAATGTTGCGGTGCCCCGAATTGCACGGGGGTCTCCAGCTTATGGGACTGGCGAGGTACTACTCCTCTACACCGCGTCAAGTAAACACATTCTATATTTTTTCACCCTTAAAGTCAACGCTAAAGCACCTGTAAATTCTCCAGAGCCTCCTCATAAACCTGTAAAATCTTGCGAGCTTCTACTGGGTCTAAGTGGTAATCTGGATTAGCAACCATATTCAAACGAACCTGATGAGCTTTTTTGACCTGCTCAATATTTTCAAGAATATCAGGAGCCATGGGATCAAGACGCTCTTTTAAACTCTGACCCTTAAACCCCATTCTTATCAGTATCTCATTTAATAAATTATCTGCCTCAACAATAGCTAACCTTGTTTCAGCTTCACTAATACGGGACTTTTCCCTGACTTTAACCCATCTTTTTTTTACAGTCGCCAAGCCATGATATTTATAAGTAAGAAACTCCATCCAGTCCCAAATCATTAACTGATGAAGCCAATCAGTTTTTATCAAGGCAAAAATAATAAATAATATAAATAACAAACTAAAGATTATGAAAACTAATTTCAGTATTAAAAGATTACCGCTTAAAGCAGGATTTAAAATAAATTGAATAATAGTTTCTAAGGCCATATAAGTTATTTTTCTAAAAATTCAGCTACTTTAATAATCTTATCATCTTCAAAAGATTTTCCAATAACCTGAAGACCTACAGGAAGATTATCGGTTTCCCCGCAAGGCACTGAGATTGCTGGCAGTCCTGCTAATTTAACTGGAGCAGTAAAAATATCAGCCAGATACATCTCTAAAGGATTCTCTGTTTTTTCTTCTAACTTAAAAGCAGGAGTTGGAGTAGTGGGTGTAAAAATAACATCAACCTGGCTGAAAGCTTTTTCAAAATCCTTTTTTATTAACTGCCTTACTTTCTGCGCCCTTAAATAATATGCTTCATAATAACCGGAAGACAAGGCAAAAGTTCCTATCATAATTCTTCTTTTTACTTCATTTCCGAAACCAGCCCCCCTGCTGTCCAGATAAACATCCAATAATTCCTTATTATCAGACAAAGATAAGCCATACTTTATGCCATCATATCTGGCTAAATTTGCACTTGCCTCAGAGGGATTAATAATATAATAACAAGCTACTGCATATTTTGTCAGCGGCAGATTAATTTCTTTAATCTTTGCACCTAATCTCTCGTATTTATTTATTGCTTGTTTTACTAATTCCAACACTCCTTTATCAATGCCCTCAATAAAATATTCTTTGGGAATTCCAATAACCAAACCCTTAATTGTTTCAATATCTGAATCAATAAGCAGTTTATTATTTACGCTTGTTGAATCCAGTTCATCTTTTCCCCTGATAATATCAAAAACAATCTTACAATCTTCAACTGTTTTTGTTATTGGTCCTATTTGGTCTAAGGAAGATGCCAGCGCAATCAATCCATAACGGGACACTGCTCCATATGTTGGACTAAGTCCTACTGCCCCGCAAAACGAAGCTGGCTGCCTGACTGATCCTCCTGTATCAGAGCCCAAAGCAAAATGGCAAAAATTTTTAGCTACAGCAGCAGCTGAACCGCCGGAAGAACCGCCTGGAACCCTGGTTAAATCTTTTGGGTTTTTTGTTGGCCCAAAAGCAGAGTTTTCAGTAGAAGCGCCCATTGCAAATTCATCAAGGTTTGTTTTTCCCAGAACTATAACACCCTGTTTTTTTAATCTTTTAATACAGGTAGCGTTATAAGGGGCAATGTAGTTTTCAAGTATGTTAGATCCAGCAGTAGCTCTTGTCCCTTTAACTAAAATATTGTCTTTTACTGCTGCCAGAACTCCAGCAAGTAAAGGAATCTGCTTTTTTGAAGCAATTATTTTATCTGTTTCTTTTGCCTCTTCCAAGGCTTTGTCCTCAGAAAGAGTTAAAAAAGCATTAATGTCTTTATCCTCTTTTTTAATCTTTTCTAAATGAGCTTTTGTTAATTCTAAAACAGAAAAGTTTTTATCGAGCAAACCCTGATGAACCTGTTTAATTGTAAGCTCGGTTAAATCCATGGTTTAAAGAATCTTTTTTGTTCTTAAATAATTATCTTTTTTCTCAGGCATTAAATCTATCAGTAAAGAGGTTTCTTCAATTGATTTTTTAAAACACTTATCCTCTCTTGTCGTGCCATATAATTTTATCAGTCCTTTTTTCAAATCAACTTTTGAGATATCAACTTCTTTGAGCTGTTCAATATAATCCAAAATTAAAGAAAGTTCTTTCTGGAACTTTACAATCTCATCTTTAGTTAGTTTAATTCTTGCCAATTTAGCAATATGTTTAACTTCTTTTTTAGAAATCATGATTTTTAAACTTTACCTTGGTGGCTCAAGCTCCCATGTTTCCACCAATACTTCATCTAAATCATCTAAATTCTCCAAGACCATACCAGCGCCACGAACAACTGCTGTTATTGGGTCTTCAATAATCTTTGTTAGAATCCTTGTTTCTTTCTGAATTAAAAGATCTAGCCCATCTAAAAGAGAACCACCGCCTGCCATATAAATACCATTAACCATTATGTCAGCTATTAATTCTGGAGGAGTTTCTTCAATAGCTGTTTTTATTTCATCAACAATCACCCTGACAGATTTTTCTATTGCTCTTTTAATGTCTTTATTTGAAACTATAACCTCTTCAGGCAAACCAGTAACAATATTTCTTCCTCTCATTGGCATTTCTTTCTTTTCTTTTGTAGGATAAGCAGAACCAATAGCAATTTTAATCGTTTCTGCTGTTCTTTCACCTATCAAAAGCTTGTACTCCTCCTGAGCAAAACGGATTATGTCTTCATTTAATCTATCTCCTGCTACTCTTAAGCTTTTTGAGAGCACTATTCCACCTAATGAAATTACTGCCACTTCAGTTGTCCCGCCTCCAATATCAACAAGAAAATTACCCCCTGCTTCCTGAACAGGCAAACGCGCGCCAATTGCACTTGCCATTGCTTCTTCGATCAAAAACACCTCTCTTGCTCCAGCTGATTTAGTAGCATCAATAACTGCTTTTTTCTCTACTTCTGTAACTCCAGAAGGAATACCAATAATTGTTCTGGGCCTGATTAGTTTTTTCTCCCGTGATTTTTCTAAGAAATACCGAAGCATCTGTTCAGTAACTTCAAAATCAGAAATCACTCCTGCTCTCAAAGGCCTGGTAGCAACAATATGAGACGGAGTTCTTCCTACCATTTTTTTAGCCTCTAATCCTATCGCTAAAATCTGTCCTGTTTTTTTATTAATTGCCACTACAGAGGGCTCTTGAATTACAATTCCCCTTCCATGAACATAAACCACAGAATTAGCAGTTCCTAAATCAATTGCAATGTCTTCTGAGAATTGCTGAAAAAATTTCTTAAACATTAAATTCAACTTAGTAAATATTTTATTAATTTATTAACTTTTACCAAGCTTACCTTTTTCTCTTTTCTTTTCTTTATTTCAACAGAATTATTTTTTAAAGTTTTTTTAGAAACAACAATTCTTAATGGAGTCCCAATTAAATCACAATCCACAAACTTTTCTCCAGCTGATTTATTCTTTCTATCGTCATACAGCACCTCGATTCCTGCCTCCTGTAAATCTTTATACAATTTCTTTGACACTTTTACCACATTTGCGGTATTTTCAACAGAAATCAGATGAATATCAAAGGGGGCAACTTCTTTGGGCCAGACAATCCCATTCTCATCATTATGAACCTCAGCAATACCTGCTATTAATCTGCCAAGACCAATTCCATAACAGCCCATTGAAACGAGCTTGCTTTTACCATCTTTATCCTGATAATAAAGGTTCATTGCTTTGCTGTATTTTGTTCCTAGATAGAAAACATGACCAAGCTCAATTGATTCTTTAATCTCCAGTAGTCCTCCGCAATGAGGACACTTTTTTGCGCTTTTAACCAGTTCAGTGTTCACTGCATAGCTGCATTTTTTACAAACCAAAATCTTATCTTCACCAACTTTAGATAAAACCATAAATTCATGAGAAAGCTTGCCGCCAATAGTTCCAGTACTTGCCTCAACGCAAACTACCTTCAGCCCGCATCTTTTAAAAATCTTGAAATATGCTTTTTTAACCTTCTCATAAAAAACACCTGAATCATGTTTATTAAGCTGAAAATCATACAAGTCCTTCATTAAAAACTCTCTTGTTCTTAGCAGGCCTCCTGTTGCCCTCATTTCATTTCTGAATTTGTTCTGAATCTGAAAAAGAGCGAAAGGTAAATCATGATAGGATTTAACTCTTTTTCTGGCAATATCAACCATTTCTTCTTCATGAGTAGGACCAAGCGCAATCTGCTTATTGTGCCTATCTTTTAACTTAAACAAAGGAGGATCAATATTATCCCAGCGATCAGTCTCCTCCCAAAGCCTTTTATCCTGCAAAGCTGGTAAAAGTATTTCCTGCGCCCCTAAATCATTCATTTCCTCTCTAATAATATTTTCAATCTTTTTAAGAATTAGAAAACCTAAAGGTAAAAATCTATAAACACCACTGATTGATTGTTCAATAAAATCGCCTTTAATTAAATATTTATGGCTTATAGTTGAAATACCTTTTGATATTGTTTTTTTAGTTTTAGCTAAAAGTTTTGATTGTTTCATGATTTTTAAAATATACGAGAAATATCATTGATTGTTACAAAAATCATTAGAATTATCAGCAGCATAAAAAAAACTGCTGTGATATTCTGTTCTATCTTTTCGGGAATAGGTTTTTTCCTTACTGCTTCAATGGTTAAAAACATCAATCTCCCCCCGTCAACAGCTGGAATCGGCATTAAATTAAAAACAGCTAAATAAATTGAAATCATGGCTAAGAAATTCAAATAATAAACGACTCCTAATTCCTGGGCTTGGGCCAGCATCTGAAAAACCCCAATCGGTCCTGTCATCTGAACTCCAGAAGGATCACCAACAATAACGTTTTTTATAGCTTTAGCGTAGCCGCCAATAATACCTATAGTTAAATCACCTGTAGTCACAATCCCCTCCCAAACAGCCAAATACAAAGGAGACTTTTTAATTGCAGTTCTAGTCAGAGCAATTCCCATTGCCCCTTCTCCAGAAGGTGGAGATACTCTGGGTGTCAGTGAAAAATAAAGAATCTCTTTTCCTCTTTCAATTGTTAAACTAATTTCTTGACCCAAATAATTATTTGTAAAATCCTGTATTTGTTTTGTTTTCTCTGGAACAACCTTATCATCTAAAAAAGACAGCTCTTTAATTGTGTCACCAACCCTTAACCCTGCAATTTCAGCTGGTGAGTCCTTGGCCAGTCCAACAATCTGAACTTTAGGATCAATTAAATTACCAGCAGTTTCGTCATCAATTGCTACCGGCGCTCCAAGAGCAAAAACAACACTAAAAATTACTGCAGCAATTACCCAAAAAGATAATACTCCGCCTAAAACAATTAAAATTCTTTTTGAAACTGGTTGATTAGAAAAACTATCTGCACTATCTTTTTTTTCAATCTCGCCTGGCAGCCTCACAAAGGCCCCGAATGGCAAAAGATTTAAGGAATAAACGGTCTCCCCTATTTTCTTTCCAAATATCCTTGGAGGATAACCTATGCCAAACTCCTCCACCTTAACCCCAAACTTTTTTGCAAACAAAAAATGACCAAATTCATGAAGAACTATCAATCCCATAAGACTAAAAAAAGCAATGATTATTGTTGCAATCATAAATAAATTAAATTTCTATTTCCTTTTTTTTATTCTCTATCATTTTTTCAACCTTTTCATTATGCTCATCTATTAACTCCTGGAGCTTGTCCTTGCCTTTGAATTTGTCATCTTCGCTTATCTTCCCGTCTTTTTCTGCATCCTGAATTTCTCTCCAGGCCTCATCTCTCCATTTTCTGATTGTTCTTTTAACTATTTCTTGTTTTTCAGAAGTAAAATGAATCAAATCTTTTCTGAACTCCTCGCTTAAAGAAGGCAAATGAATTCTAATTATATTTTTATCAACAACTGGAGACGCACCAATGCTGGTATTTTTCTCCAGGGCCTTAACAATCTCTTCAATATATGATTTATCCCAGGGCTGAATCACAATCTCTCTTGATTTAGGAATGCTTATTGTTGCTAACTGTTTTAAAGGGAATCTCTGGCCAAAACAATCTACCTCAATATTTTCAACTAAAGAAGGACTTGCCCTTTCTGTTCTTATCTTCTGCAGTTCTTTCTCTAAAAAACCAATGGATTTCTCCAGTTTAGGATTTATTTTATCAATAATATCTTTATAAGAAACTTTATCATCTGCCATAAGCTTAAAATTAAATTAGTGATTAGAATTCCATCATCAGCACTTCCAGGGCTAATCTTGTATTAATATTTGTGGTGGAAAGAAGAAACATTGTTCTTTCTAAATTATTAAGAATCTTCCTTGTTTTAGACATTAAAGATGAATTAGAGCAAGCTATCAGCTTTTTCCTGAAATAAGACAGCCAAACAGATAATGTTTCTTTTAAATCATCATTTTCTGAAAGCTCTTTTGCGTACTGAAAACGTAAATATATTGGTGATTTAATAACATTAACCAGCTCACTTATTTTCTTTTGTCTTTTTTGCAGCTCTTCTGGATTTTTTAAAAAATCAACTGCAACACCAGGCCTCCCCAAACAAATCTGAGTTATTTCTTTAATTTGCTCTTGCTTGAGTTTTTTAACCTTCAAATAATCACTTATCTCGCTTATTGCTACTGGATAAAATTTAATTGTCTGGCATCTTGATATAATAGTTGGCAAAAGAAATTTCGGGCGCTCTGTAATTAAAATGAGCAAGGATTTATTTTTGGGTTCTTCTAAAGTTTTTAAAAAACAATTCTGAGCCTGTCTTGTCATTGAATGAGCCTGGTCAATAACAACTGACAGAAGCGGTGCTTTCACTGGTTTTAAAGATAATCTCCAATTGATATCTCTTATCTGATTAATTTGGATCTGACGCCCCTCTGGAACAATTAAAGAAAAGTCTGGATGATGAAAGATATTTTCCTTAAAAATTGAAGAAATAAGTTCAAAAGCTATTTTCTTTTTTCCAAGCTTCTCGCTGCCGGTAAATAGCAATGCATGAGGAATATCCTCTGTCTCAACTATTTTTTTAAAAAATTCCTGTTGTTTTTTATGACCAATTATCATAATAAAGGATTGGCTACTTTTTACTCATTATGCTCTTTTTATACATATCAAGATTCGACAGCATAGAACCAGCTCCTTTGGCTACACAAAGCAAAGATTCATCAGCACAAACAGCTGGCACTCCAACTAATTTTTCAATCATTTGAGGCATGTTTCTGAGCAGCGCTCCTCCTCCAGTTAAAATCATACCTTTATTAATTATATCAGCTGAAAGCTCTGGAGGCGTATCACGAAGCACTGATTTAATTGCCTGTATAATTTCTGCAAGAATGTCAGAAATTGCCTCACAAACATCATTTGAGGAAATAATAATATTCTTAGGCAGACCCATAACTATGTCTCTGCCTCTAATTTCCATCTTTTCTTCAGATTTTTCCTTGTCAAAAAGAGCAGTTCCAATCTTAATCTTTATTTCTTCTGCAGTCTGCTCTCCAATCGCCAGATTGTATTTTTTCTTAATAAAATCAGTAATAGCAAAATCCATCTTATCGCCTGCCACTCTTATTGAATGGAAATTAACAACGCCACCCAAAGAAATCACTGCTGCTTCAGTTGTCCCGCCCCCAATATCAACAACCATATTTCCAGAGCAACTATTAATAGGCACTCCAGCACCAATAGCCGCCAATATCGGCTCTTTAGCCAAATAAACCTCCCTTGCCCCAGCATTCAAACCCGCTTCAATTACTGCTCTTTTCTCAGTAGAAGTAATGCCTACTGGAATACCAACCATTAACTCAGGCCTAAAAAACCTGAAGCGACCTATTGCCTTATCAATGAAATACTTGAGCATTGCTTGAGTTACCCGAAAATCAGCAATCACTCCATCTTTTAAGGGCCTGTAAATTCTAATATTGTCAGGAGTTCTGCCCATCATTTCTTTAGCGCGTCTACCCACAGCCATGATTTCATTCTCAACCAAAGCCACTGCCACCACTGATGGTTCTTGTAAAACTACTCCTTTATTCGGCAGAAACACAACCGAATTGCAGGTTCCTAAATCAATACCAATTTTCATAATTAAAAAGCATAGTTGTCTTAACTTTCAGTTTTAGTATAAGTTAAACTCTTTTATTTTGCAAACTTTCTCATAATAATATAATAACAAAAGCTTATTAAATAACAGTATAAAGTAAGTAAAAAGCTTGCATTGTCTCAAGAACTAAATATATAATACTAACAATGGAAAAAAGGGTCAGAAGAGTTTTGTTTGTCATATTTTTTTTGATTTTTATTATAGTTGCGCCGATATTAATCCTTTATGTGCAGGGATACAGGTTTGATTTTGAAAACAAAAAATTAACCCAAACAGGCGGTCTTTTTATTAAAACAACAGCTCCAAAACAAGCAGAGATTTATTTAGATGAAGAATTAATCAGAAAAACAGATTTCTTTTTTAGCTCTGCTTTAATTGAGAATCTTTTACCTAAAACATATAACATTAAGGTTCAAAAACAAGATTATTATGCTTGGGAAAAGAATCTAGAAGTAAAAGAAAAACAGGTTGTTGAGGCCAGAAGTATTGTTCTTCTGCCAAAAGATCCAGAGTTTGAACTTTTAGCAACTGAAGTTGAAAATATCTGGTTTTCAGAAGATAAAACCAAAGCAATAATAAAAGAAACTGATAACAATATCTGGACTCTTAAATTATATAATCTGGAAAAAAACGTAAGAAGCCAGCTAATAAAAGAAACCGATATTTATAAAACTGGGGCTGATTTAATTGATTTGCATTTCACTAATAATGATAATCTTATGCTTCAGGTTGGAAGCAAAGAACAAGTAAGTTATTTTGAGCTTGAAATTGACAGTATTCCTCCGCTTCTAACAAAAGCAAAAGCACCCCAGCCCCTTATTGAAGATGCCCTGGCTTATGAGTCATTAAATGGAGCTATTTATTACCTTGATTCTTTAGGAGACCTTTACAAAACTAATGCTTCTTTGACAAGCAATGAAAAAATAACCAGCCAAGCTTTCAATATAAGCCAGGAAACCGAATACAAGCTATACATATTTGAAAAAGCTGTTTTTATCCAAGAAGGAAAAACAATCCATCTTTTAAACCAGGAAAAGAAAATATTTGAACAGTTTTCTGAAAATATTAAATCTCTAAAGATTTCTCCTGACAAACGAAAGGTGGTATATTTTTCTGATTCAGAAATAAAAATACTGTTTTTAGAAGAACAAAACTTTCAGCCAAGATTCAGCAAGGGAGAAAATATGTTTTTAATACGCTTATCTGAACCAATAAACGATATTTTTTGGCTGAATTCTGATTATTTAATCCTCATAACCAACAACGTATTAAAGATTATTGAAATTGATAACAGAGACAGGGTGAACATTATTGAGATAGTAACAGTCAAAAACCCTGAAATCTTTTTAAACCGCAAAACAAAAAAATTCTATCTATTGGATAGAGGAAATTTTTTTGTTTCTGAAAAAATAATTATTTAAGCTTTTTTAGTTTGAATTCTTTTTTTAAACTGCTCCCACTTAATAGGTTCTCCTCCTGCTGTATGGCAAATTTCCCGGTACTGACAGTACCTGCACTGCCAGTTTTGAGGCCAATCAGCAAGCCTTGATGGAATTGTATCAGCATCAATCTTTACTTTAAGTTCAGATAATTCTTGAAGCAGTCTTTTAGCCCGGTTTGAATCATAATTTAATATAAATTCCTTTAATTCCTGAGTGTCTTTGCTCACATAAAGAAGAATCCCCTTTTTAATCTTGAAAAAATGAAGATAAAGCTGAAGCTGGTCAATATTCTCCGGTTTTGCTGATTCAAGCTTCCTAAAAATCAAACTATTCATGCTTTTAATATCAACAATATATAATTCCTTGCCATCGCTAATTATTGCATCAGCTCTTCCTCCAATTATTGTTCTGGGAGGAATATCAACTTCAGAAGCAACAACATGAATGCCTCTGGCGCTAAACAGGGATTTCATAATAAGCATGTGAATATAATCTCCATGGTCAAATAAACGTAAAATCCTTGCTTCTATTTCTTTTTTAGGAGCATTTTTAAACTTAAAAAACACTGATCTGGAACATTTACCAGCATCAGTGATATAGAATCTGGTTTTTTCCCTGTCTTTGTGCCTCTCTAAATAAAATTGATTAATTAAATCTCTGAGCATGATAGTACTTAATATTCTATATTTTCTAAATGAAAAACACAATATTATTAAAAAAGACTTGAAATGTTCCAAATCTTTTTCCTTAAATGCTTAATAGAGATTATCTCTTCTTCCACTGCGGCGCTCTTCTGGCACGTTTTAAACCAGGCTTCTTTCTTTCTCTCATTCTTGAATCACGTTTCAAAAATCCAGCCTTTTTTAATCTTTTTCTAAAATCTGGATTAAAGAGAAGCAGGGCTCTAGCTGTGCCATGACGAACTGCCTCAGCCTGGGCATTCAATCCCCCTCCCCTGATAACAACAGAAATATTAAACTTATCAAGACACTTCATTTTTTCCAAAGATGCTAAAGCAGTTTTCTGAAGTTCAAAAGTTGGAAAATATTTTTTAAAAGGTTTTTTATTAATTGAAAAACCATTTTCTCCTTTTGTGAAAATTCTAATTCTGGCTACCGCTCTTTTTCTCCTTCCAACTGCTTCAATATATCTATCTGATTCAACTGCCTTCTCTTTCTTAACTTCTTTGGCTGCTTTTTCTGGCTTTTCTATCTTCTTCTTCTTTTCCTTGGTTTTTTTAACAGCTTTTGTTTTCTTTTTAGTTTTTGTTGTTTTGGCTTTAGGCATAACTATTTACTAATCTTTTCAAACTTTAATCTTTTCAATTGTTCAGACCTTAATTTATTTTTAGGCAGCATTCCTGAAACAGCTTTTTTTAAAACCTCATCAGGTTTCTCTTTAAAAAGCTTTTTCAAAGGAGTTATTTTTAATCCGCCCATATATCCTGAATGCCTGTAATATTTCTTCTGCTCCATTTTTTTGCCAGTAATTTTTATCTTTGAAACATTTTTAATAACCACAACATCACCCATATCCTTATAAGGAACAAAATCTGGTTTATGTTTCCCTCGCAAAAGCAAAGCAACCCTGGTTGCCAATCTTCCCAAGACCTTGTTTTCTGCATCAATTGTATGGGTTTTACGCTCCATAATTATTTAACTAATTCTATTATTGCTATTTTTGCTCCATCTGATCTTCTGGGCGCAAGCTTAATAATTCTTGTGTAACCGCCTTTTCTTTTTTTGTACCTTGGAGCAATCTCATCAGTTATCTTTTTTACTACATCTTTTGAGAAATTTCTAGCCAGCATCCTTCTAGCGCTAATTGTCCCGATCTTTCCTTTGGTAATTTGTTTTTGGGCAAAAACTGAAACCTCCTTAGCTTTAGCTAAGGTGGTCTGTATCTTTTCTCTTAAAAAAAGTTCTCTGGCTAAAGACCTTAAAAGAGCTTTTCTCTGATTACTCTTTCTTTTAAGTTTTCTTCCTTTTTTTCTTTTTCTCATCTTCCTTTTTTTCTTTTTTAACAAGCTTTTTCTTTTTTACTTCCTTTGTTTCTTTTTTAACAGGCTTTTTTACCAGACCCTGGAAAAACAAATCAAAATGCTTTAGTAAAATATCTGAGGCCTTGGAAAATGCATCCTCTGGAGACATTATTCCATCAGTTTCTATTTCTAAAAACAATCTGTCGAAATCTGTTCTCTCACCCACTCTCATATTTTCTGTTTTAATAGCAATTCTTTTAATAGGAGTAAATATTGCATCTAGGGTAATAACTCCAATTTCCTGCTTTTCCTTTTTTCTTGATTCTCTTGGCACATAACCCAGTCCTTTTTCAACTTGAATTTCCATTTCCAAGCTTGCCTTGTTTTCTGTTAAAGTTGCAATATGGCAATCTTTATTAACTAGCTCCAGCTGACTGGGCAGCTTGAAATCAGAACCCTTTATTTCTTTTTCACCCTTAACTTTCAAAATAGCTTTCTGGGGCTCGTCAGATAAAATCTTGAACCTCATCTGTTTTAAATTAAGCATAATATTGACAACGTCTTCCAAAACACCAGGGATTGTTGAAAACTCATGAGAAACATTCTTTATCTTCATCTGGGTAACTGCGGCTCCGCCTAAAGAAGAAAGAAGCACTCTTCGTAAAGCATTGCCAATCGTTACTCCATAGCCAGGATAAAGAGCCTCTATTTCAAATATGGCTTTGTTCTTTTGTTTTTTAATAATTTTTGGTTTAAGAGGCAGCGGGATCATAGTTTTTTAAAACAAGAAACAAGATACAGATAACAGGATTTTATTTTGTTATATGTTTTTTGTTCCCTGTCATTAACGTGAATAAAACTCAAATATTGATAATATGTCTACTGGGGGAGCCACTTCCTCTAGGGTGGGCTCACCAATTATTTCTGCTTCTAATTTATCCTTGTTCAATTTTAACCAACTGGGAGTTTTATGCTTTTTCATTAATTGCTTGAATTCTTTGATAATATTTTTCTTTAATTTCTGCTCTTTCACAGAAAGAACATCTCCTTTTTTAAGCTGGCAGGAAGGAATATTTATTGCTTTTCCATTAACCTTAAAAAATCCATGTGAAACTATAGTTCTTGCTTTTCTTCTTGACAGGGTAAAACCTAATCTAAAAACTATATTATCTAATCTAGATTCTAAATTTTTAATCAAAAGCAAAGGAGCATCTTCCATCTTCCCTTTTTTTGTCAAAAGCTTTTTCACATAATTCTTAAATTGCTTCTCTGATAAATTATACCAGTTTTTAAGCTTCTGTTTTTCCCTTAACTCTTTGGCATACTCAGAAGGACGACTCTTCCTTCGTTTCCCTTTCTGACCAGGAGGATAAGGCCTTCTTACCATTGAGCACTTTGGTGAAAAGCAACGCTCACCTTTTAAAAAAAGTTTCTCTCCTGCCCGTCTACAAATTTTACAAATTGATTGTTTTACCATACCTACACTCTTCTTGGTTTCTTAGGCCTGCAGCCGTTATGAGGAACAGGTGTAATATCTTTAAAAGAAATAATATCAAAATCCCTGCCAGCTAAGCTCCTGATTGCTGATTCTCTGCCAGAACCTATGCCTTTTACAAAAACCCTTATCTTGTTTATTTTCAACTTATAAATTGCATGAATCATTGCCTCTGCCACCTTGGAAGCAGCAAAAGGAGTTCCTTTTTTTGTTCCTTTAAAACCCAGCCTACCTGCAGAAGTCCAGTAAAGCACCTGACCCAAAGGATCAGTCAAAGTTAAAATAGTGTTGTTATACGAAGAAAAAACACAAAGCCTACCTTCTCTTATCTTTTGAGTGGTTTTAACTTGAACATCTTTTCTAACTGCTGCTTCTACCTTATCTCTCTCTTTTAGCAGCTCCTCTTTACTTTTTACAACAACACGTTTCTTTCCCATTTTATACTAAAATAAATATTATTTAGGTGTTGGAGGCGCCTTTCTGCCAGAACCAACTGTTTTTCTAACATTTCCTCTTACTGTTCTTGTATTTGTCCTTGTTCTCTGGCCCCTGACAGGCAAACCCCTAATATGTCTTAATCCCCGCCAGCATCCAATATCTTTTAATCTTTTAACACTTATCATTATTTCTCTTCTCTTTTCTCCTTCAACTTTGTAATTTTTTTCAATTGCTTGTTTTAAAAGATTGATCTCATCTGAACTAAGATCCTTTGCTTTGGCTGAAGGATTAATGCCTGTTTTTTCTAGGATTTTTTTACTCAAAGAAAGACCTATTCCGAAAATATAGGTTAAGGCAATTACTATTCTTTTTTGTTCTGGTATACTAACACCAGCAATTCTTGGCATCTTATAAGATATTAATTAGTCAACCTTGTCGCTGTTTATGTTTTGGGTTTTTCTTGCAGATAATATAAACCCGGCCTTTTCTTCTAACAACCTTGCAGTGCTTACAAAATTTTTTTACTGATGACTTGACTTTCATTTAACTTTAAATTAATGGATTTTATCTAAATGACAAACATTCTCGAATAAAAATTCGAGAAGCTTATTAGTTTCCTTAAATGTTTTACTTCTCAGCGGTTCCTGTAAACAATCCTCCCTCTCTTTTCGTCATAAGGACTCAATTCCACAGTTACCTTGTCTCCAGGCAGAATCTTAATCCGATACATTCTCATTTTCCCAGCTAAATGGCACAAAGCTTCTTTGCCATCTTCTAATTCAACCCGGAAGTTAGCGCTGGGCAAGGCCTCTAAAACTGTTCCAAATTTTTTGATTTTTTTTGCTTTCTTTTTTTCCACGAGTAATTGATTACTTTACCAAAAACCTGCACTTTGGTCAACCCTATTTTTTTAGATCGAGTTATCTATGAAACTGTAATTAATATTGATTTTTTCAATATCTTTAGGCGCATTTTTAACCCAAAAAGGCCAGAATTCAACTTTTGCCTTTTCAATTTCTGGCTGGTTCTCTAAAAATACAGTTGTTCCAGCCAGAGACTTTCCCATTAGCTCTCTTTTAAGAAGCTTTAAGTTAATATCAGAATAAACTTCAACTGATATCTTTAAAATAACTACTGCTTTTTCAGTATCAAAATTAATGGTCTGAGGTGTGTAATCTATCTTCAAGCTCTCTTTATAAAGTGTTTTGTTATCAATATCCTGAAAAGAAACAAGCTGTCTTACATACTCTTCAATATCTTTTTTCTCAAATAAGAAGGTTTTGGACTTGGCTTTTACTTTGAAACTAAAGGTTTCTGCTTCATCACCTGCTTTAGTTAAAGAAAATTTTTCCAGAACTTCTGTTTCTAGAATATCATCTAAAAAGATTTGGTTGTCTGGAATTTTACTTCTCAAGTCATTCTCAGAAGCACTCTTGGTCTTTTTAATTAAAGATTCCTCTGCCAACTCTAAATCTTGCTCCGTAACCTGTAAAGAATCCCCTCCTCCTGTCATTGGTTTTAAAGATTCTCCATAAAACTTAGTGTATCTTGGCGTGCCCCTGAAAACATATATTGAGAAATGAGTTGGTTCTATATTATAATCTTCTCCTGACTCAGCAGCAATTACATCAACATCAACATATCTAGCAATAAGCTTTCCATTTTTAAGCTCAGCTCCTGGCACAATTATCTTATCCTTTGACTTAAATAATTTGCCTTCTGATGACACAAACCTGGTTCCTTTAAGCCAGGTTTCAGATTTAGTAGAATATTCATTATAAAGACGTATTGTTCCTTCTGCTTTTTTTAAGGTTGTTCCTGTTGAATCAAATTCCTCATAAAGAACTTTCTGGGTTTCAAACACAGAGGCAGGAATAACCCTATAAGTTAAATCAACTTCATCAGCTTTTGTATCAATTGTCAGTTCAGTTTCAAAACTAAGTAATTCTGTTTTAGGCCAGATTACAATTTCAGCTTTTGATATCTGAAAAGCAACAAAAACAAACGAAGCTAAAAGAACAGGAATAATAACCCAGCCCACCCTAAAGCCCTTCTTTTTAATCTCTTCACCAGCAGCTATGGCTTGAGCTTTTTTCTTTATCTTTTCAATAGCTTCTTTCTCAAAAATCTTTTCCTTAAAGGTTGTAACAGTTGGCTTTTTATCCTTCTCTATCTTTTCTGGAGGTATAATATCAAATATCTTTTTAGTCATTAGATTATTATATAGAAATCTTTTGTGTTTGAAAAGATGAAATAAAAAAACCTCGTTATCTAAACGCCTTGTTTATGTTATAGCTGTCAATAACAACAAAAAGTCTGCCCTAACTCCGAGGAACAAACGATATTAGGAAAACAAAAACTGCCTCAAAAGAGGTAGTTTTTGCCTTTTTCAAAACCACAATCAAATTGTGGACTTAAAAAAAAGAGAGGAGAGAAAAAGAAAATTCTCTCCATAATTAATCTTGATAAAGTTTCTGCATTTTCGCAGTAACTTTCTCTATTTTTTTAATGAGGAATTTCTTCCTCAATAAAAACGAAGAATTCCTCATTTTTTCATCCAAGAGAGAAAGCTCTTTAGAGAACTTTTCTACTTTTTTGAAAAACTCTTCAGGGAGAGAATCTACGATTTTCTCCCTCTCTTTTCCGATACCTGTCATGATTATAATTATACACTATTTATAAAATTTGTCAACCCCAAACCTGTTCAACGACTGCCCTGATTTTCCTACAATCGAAACAAAATCCTTTGAAAACTTATTTGTATAAATTACTATGGCTATCAATAGCAATAAAAACGGCTCTATCTCTGACCAGCCGTTTATATACTGCCCTTAAATCCCCTGTCACGTTAATGCTTCTATATCCTTTATACTTTCCTTTTAAAGGATGATTATTAAGAATTGGGTCAAATTCATCTTTAAAGAAAATCTGTATTTTTTCTTTAAATTTATTTCTCTCTCTTTTCTGTAATTTTTTGTATTGTTTTTCAAAATTCTTATGAAATCTGATATTCATAAGCTGTCGAGATAATCATTAGCTTCATCGCCAGAAGAAAACGCTGGGGAAAGATTTTTTCCCTCCTCAATATCTTTCTCAACCTTACCAATAAAAAGTTCGAATTCAGGAATCATTCTAGGAATAGCCGAAAAATATACTTCTCTAGTTCTAATAAAATTTCTAAGAGAAGCATTGATAACATCACTTAAAGAAAGACCCAGCTCTTTGGCGAGTTTTTGAGCATTATTTTTTATTCTTTTATCTGTTTTAATATTAATTACCTCTTTCATATATCTAAAGTATATACGATAGCTATACCTGTGTCAACATCGTCAAACTTTAAACAGCTCATTCAACAACTGCCCTTATCCTCCTTATCCCAGCTCCAACTGATTCTTCTTTAATAATTTTAAAACTACCTAATTCACTGGTTTTTTTAACATGAGGACCTACGCAAATTTCTTTTGAAAACTTATTAATAGAATAAACTGTTACTTTGTCAGGATATTTTTCCTTAAAAAACGCTAAGGCACCGGACTTAACTGCATCAGAATAACTCATTTCCTGTTTTTTAACTTCTAAATCCTGTTTAATTTTCTGATTAACCAAATCTTCAACTTTTTTAATTTCATTGGTTGTCATTTTTTCTGGATGGGAAAAATCAAAACGCAATCTTTCATGAGTAATATCAGAGCCCATCTGTTTAACATGATCACCTAAAACAGCTCTCAGCGCCTGATGAAGCAAGTGTGTTGCGGTGTGAAGTTTTATGGCTTGATAAGTTGCCTCTTTGCCAACTCCTCCAAACTTCTTTTCCGCTCCAGCCCGTGATATTTGCTGGTGTATTTTAAAGGCCTTTTTAAATCCTTTTTCATCAACAGTTAATCCTTTTTCATCAGCCAGCTCTTTTGTTAACTCCAAGGGAAAACCATAAGTATCATACAAGTGAAACGCGTCAATACCTGAAATATTACCTTTAGCCGCAACTCTTCCAAATTGCTTTAATCCTTCCTGAAGAGTAGTTTCAAACCTTTCTTCTTCATTTCTAATAATTGTTAAAATATTATTCTCCTGGGACTTTACTTCAGAATAAATATCCTTGTAAGTTTCAATTACTTTCTTAGCCAAAGGAATTAAAAAATTCTCAGGCATATCAATCAATTTTCCAAACCTGATTGCTCTTCTTATAAGCCGCCTTAAAATATATCCTCTTTCTGTATTAGAAGGAATAAGACCTTCAGAAGCCAAAAAAACAGTGCCTCTAATATGGTCAGCAATAATTTCAAATGATTTTATATTGTCTCTATACTCTTTCCCGCCCGAAAGATTTTTAATTTCATTTATCACATTAATAAACAAATCTGTTTCAAAAATATTATCTTTTTTTTGAACAACCGCAACCGTTCTTTCTAATCCCCCGCCAAAATCAACATTTTTTTGTGACAGTTTTTTAAATCCCTTCTCTGTTTTTACATATTCCATAAAAACGCTGTTGCCAATCTCAATGAATCTTCCGCAATCACAATTAAGATGACAGAGTTGGTTTTTCCAAACAGATTGTTCATGACGCTTTAAATCTTCTCCTAAATCATAAAAAACCTCGCTGTCTGGTCCTCCTGGTTCGCTTACTGGCATATTTTGAGGCAGGCCTGACCTAGACCACCAGTTTTTAGTTTCATCATAGTAAAAGATTCTTCCATCCTTCATTCCATTTTTTTCAGAAAAATCAATATCTTTTGCTTTAATTCCAGCACTGGAAAATAATTTTTTCCAAATCTCAACAGATTCACTGTCCCTGCTTATTTCTTTGATTCCACGGAATACTGTCACATATAATCTTTTAGGGTCAATCTTTAATTCTTTTGTTAGAAACTCAAAATACCAGCTCAATTGTTCTTTTTTAAAATAATTTCCTAAAGACCAATTACCAAGCATTTCAAAAAAAGTGGTGTGACAATTATCACCCACTTCTTCTATGTCTTCAGTGCGAAAACACTTTTGAGAATTAGTTAAACGAACACCTTTAGAATGTTTTTCACCTAATAAATATGAAATCAAGGGCTGCATTCCAGAACCAATAAAAAGAGTGGTTGGATCATCTTTTGGAATTAAAGAAGCACTTGGAATAATAGCGTGACTTTTAGACTTAAAAAATTCCAGATATTTATCTCTGATTTCTTTTGAGGTCATATTAAGTGTATCTGTCTGCTACTGTTGAAGCCACATAAGCCTCAGGCTTTATTTTAGCTTCAAAACCATTTCCTTTAATAAGCCCCACCACTTCTTTTATCATGTTTTTTGTATCACCATTCTCTCCTATATCAGCATGAATGTAACGGAACTGATAATTATAGTTTTTATTTATCCCTTGAATTCTTTGATTAAGAGCTTCTCTTAATTCTAAAGACAGTTCGCAGGATATTAAAACCTCTTCTAATATTCTTTCTTTCAAAGAATAAAACCTTCTATTGTTATAGTTGATTTTCTTTAAGAAAATCCTGCCACCCTCTCCTACTCTTAAAACAACAATTGCTACTGGAAACTGAGGATTTTCCTGAGAAGAAGAATCACAGCCAACAATAATGTCATAAAAACTTTCTGGTTTTAACTCTATGTAATTAAAAATCTCATCAATAACTTGATTGAATTCTAATTCTCCAATAGTTGGATTATAAAAATGGCCTTGTAAGATATTTGCCATAAACAGATTAAAATAAGGGTTTAACCCTTTTTTACAAAATTATAGTATTTTTAAATATAGCAATAAAACCCGATTATTAGCAAGCTTCTATAGATTGAACTATACTTATAAATTCTTTTGGTCTTAAAGAAGCTCCTCCTGCCAAAACTCCATTAAACCCTGATTCAATAATAAAACCTTTGACGTTATGAGGATTAACACTGCCTCCATATAAAATAATGGCATTGTTGCCCATAATCTTTTTTATCTTATTATTAAATAATTTGGCTTGTTTAAAGCTCGGGGTTTTACCAGTACCAATGGCCCAAACAGGCTCATAAGCTATTATTACTTTTTGTTTTGCAACTCCTTTTAATCCTTTTTGAATCTGAGAAATATTACCAATGCATAAAACCGGTTTCAATCCTTTTTTCAAAGCTGCTTTCAGTCTCTGATTAATCAAGTTATCTGTTTCACAAAGATATTTTCTCCTTTCAGAATGGCCTAAAATAACGTATTCGCATCCTAAATTCTTTAACATTGCTGGCGAAACTTCTCCAGTAAAAGCTCCTTTTTTTGCCCAGCAACAATTTTGGGCTCCAAGTTTCAACTCTTTTCTTAATCTGCTTATTACTCCTAAATAAACAAAGGGCGGACAAATTATTACTTTGGTATTTTTAACAACTCCCAATCCTTTTTTTATTGAATTAAAAAGGTTTTTTGCCTGATTTAAGGTTATTGGATTGCATTTCCAGTTTGCTACAACAAGTTTTTTCATAATCACTTTTTAAGCTGAGCTCTTAAATACCATGCTGCTTTTTCCGGCTCAATTGTTGAAATCTCCATTCTAGTTCCTATTTCAAAGCCAGCTGGAGTAGCTGTCTTAGGAAGCACTGTCCAGTGCCAGTGGTAATATGAGTAATCTTTGCCATCACAAGGAGCAGTATGCAAATAAAAGTTATAAGCCGGATCTCTCAATCCTTTATACAGTGCTCTCATAACTGCTCCAAAAGCTTCTGCTAACTGCTCTTTTTCATCCCCATTAATTTTTTCAAAATATGCCAAATGTTTTTTAGGAGAAATAATGACCTGAAAAGCTGCTTTGGAGGCAAAAGGACAAATTGCCAAGAATAAGTCATTTTCAAAAACAATTCTTTTCTTAACTTTTTTCTCCCACAAGTTCATTTCGCAATAAATACATTTTTTATTTTCTTTAAAATAATTACTTGAATTTATCAGTGCTTTTCTTAAATCAAGATCAATTAAAGGAGTGGTAATAATTTGAGAATGAGGATGAGGCTGAGAAGCGCCAGCTTCAATGCCGTGGTTGTGAAAAATTGAAATATAATTTACAAATTTCTTTTTCATTAAATCCAAATATCTCTTTTGATAAACCTCAAAAACTTCTTTTATCTGAGAGGTTTCAAAATGGGGAAAGTGTTTTTTATGGTCTTTTGTTAAAACCAATTCAGCAAAACCAACAGCATTCATAGCTTTATAAAACTTGCCTTCTTTTCTTTCTTCCAGATTTGAATAAGGAAGAAGAGCTGGGTACTTGTTAGGAATAACAATAGTTGTCCATTTTTCAGGAATTTCTCCTATTTTAAATAAAACTTCTTTGCCTTTAAAATAAGCTAAAACCGGCCTTTTCTGAAGTTTAAGATCATAAAAAGGACATTCTTTTTTAGAGATTTTGGATTTTACTCTTTTTCTTTTTTTATAGAAACCTGGCTTTCTTGCCCTGCCTGTAGCAATTATCACCCAGTCTTTAGAAACCAGATCAAATCTTAATTCTGAAGGAAATTTCGTTTTCTTCTCACCTTTCATAAATACCCTGAATCATGTTCAATCTTATTTTAAACAAATCAATTGCCATTTTAACCATGCTTTTAAACTTCACTGAGCTTCTTTTGTCATTGACCCAGTAAACCGGAATTTCCTTTATTTTATATCCCAGCTTTTTAGCAATAACCAGCATTTCAGCGTCAAAAGCAAAACGCGAAATCCTGGTTTTTGAAAATACATCTTCTGCAGCTTTCTTTGTAAAACCCTTAAATCCGCACTGGGTATCTGGAATACCCCAGAGCCCGGCCATAATCTGAACAAGCAAATTAAAAGTATTGCCTATCATTGTTCTCCAAAAAGGCTGAGGAACAGCTAACTTAGCGCCCTCAATGTCACGTGAGCCAATTATTATTTCATGTCCTTTTTCAAACTCTGGCCACATTTTTTCAATCTGGTCAATTGAGGTTGAATTATCAGCATCAGTAAAAAGACGATATTTTCCATTAGCTGCCAGCATTCCCTGCTTAACAACATAACCCTTGCCATGATTCTCTTTATTGTCAATAATCTTTAGGTTTTCAATCTGAGAGCTTAAATCTTTAACCACACCAGCAGTATTATCTTTTGAACCATCGCTAATAACTAAAATCTCCCAATCATAGGATTGTTTTTTCAAATACTGATGAATCTCTGGCAATGTTTTTGGCAGTTTCTTTTCCTCGTTATAAGCGGGAATAATAACTGAAAGATATGGTTCTGGCATGTTTTAATATTTTACCATAATCTAAAAAAGAAACAAAAAATGAGCGCCTGAAGCACTCATTAAATCCAAAAAACTTGCACTGCTTTATTCCAAAGCAGTCAATATCTCAGCTCCTTTTTCAGTAATAGCAATAGTATGCTCAAAGTGGGTTGATAATGAGCCGTTTTCTGTCTCAAACCCAAAACCATCGCTAGACTTGATAATCTTTCCATTCCCTGACATTGCGAGCATCGGCTCCAGGCAAAAAACCATGCCTTTTTTTATCTCTAGTCCAGCCTTTCTTTTCCCATAATTTAAAATCTGGGGTTCTTCATGTAAATCCCTGCCAATCCCATGGCCACATAAATCTTTTACCACAACAAATCCCTGGCTTTTAATATGCCTTTCAATTGTATTTGAAATATCCCCAAAAGTGTTTCCAACTTTAGATTTTTTAATTCCCCTTTTAAGAGCTTTTTTTGCTGCTTTAATAAGCCGGCTTGCTTCAGGATCAACTTCTCCAATACTAATTGTAATTGCCATATCAGAATGGAATCCATTTTTAAAAAATCCCAGATCCAATGACAAAACATCTTTTTCTTTCAAAACCCTTTCAGATGGAACACCATGAACAATTTGCTCATTAACTGAAGTGCAAAGCGTTGCTGGAAACCCCTCATAGTTTTTAAATGACGGCTTGCCTTCATATTTTAAAATAAGGCTCTGAGCAAGCCTCTCTAATTCTAGAGTAGTAATTCCTGGCTCTACTTTATCTTTTAATTTATTTATTATGGAAGCCAGAATCTTGCCATTTTCTCTCATTATTTTAATTTCTAAATCACTTTTTATTGGAATCATTTTAAAGCTTTTAAAATACTTTCAAAAACAACGGCTGGTTCTGGAGAGCCATCAATTTTAATAATTTTTAATTCTTCTTTTTTGAAAAATTCAATTAAAGGACTGGTCCTGTCTTCGTATTGCTTTAATCTCACTTTAATTACTTTCGGATCATCATCTTTTCTAATAATTAACTTTGAACCGTCAAAAGGGCATTTAGTAAGCTTTTCCGTCTCCTTGTTGTAAATCACAGTATGACGAGCAAGCTCGCAAGCTCTTCTATGAGAATTTCTAAAAAGAGATTCTTTTTCGCTTAAATCAATTAAAACAACCTGTAAATTATCAGCTCCGCAAAGATCTTTTAAAAATGGAATCAACCCTTCTCCTTCATATAATGTTCGAGGAGAACCATTCATAATTATCCCCTCTTCTTCTTTAATCAGATTTTTAACCTCTTCCTTTATCCAAAAAGTTATTAAAGGAGGGCTCATTAAAATTCCAGAATTAAACCTATTCTCTTCTTCTAAAAGAGAATACTTTTCCCCTTCTATAATCTCAAAACTACCTTTTTTAACGTTTGTCAGTTTTTTCCGAATAATCTTGGAGGTTTCAAGATGATAAAAACCAAACTTTTCAGATAAAAGCTCTGCTTGAGTTCCTTTTCCTGCTCCTGGCGCTCCTAAAATAATTATTACTTTTTTATTCATTTTTTTTAATTTTTAAAATGTTTCATATTCTCTCATTTCCAGCTGAGCTTCAATTTCTCTCATTGTTTCCAGAGCAACAGAAACTAAAATAAGGATTGAGGTTCCGCCAACTAAAAAACTAAAAACAGCAATATTTGTTATTACTTGAATAATTGTTGGCATAAGAGCAACAAGTCCTAAAAACAAAGCTCCAACAGGTAAAATCCTGTTTAAAACAAATTCTAAAAACTTGGCAGTTGACTCACCAGGCCTGATACCGGGAACAAAACCACCCATTTTCTTCAAATTATCAGCAATTGATTTTGGTTCAAAAGTAATAAGAGTATAAAAATATGTAAAAACAAAAACCAGGGCAAAATAAGTAAGGCCGTAAGCCCAGATATTATTGAAAAACCCTTCAACAAGCTGGGATATCCTGCCCAAAAAACCTCCTGCCCCGGTAAAAAAACTGGTAATCATGGAAGGAAAGGTTAAAATTGACAGGGCAAATATAATTGGCATTACTCCTGCCGGATTAACACTTAAAGGAAGATAAGTAGATGAACCGCCATAAACCATTCTGCCTTTAACTCTCTTGGCATATGAAATAGGTATATTTCTTCTTGCCTCATTAATTAAAACAACTCCAGCAATAATTAAAAGCGCCATTACAAAGAATATCAAATAAGATGCAAGCATTGATGGTTCATAGACAGCTATCATTTGTCCAATATTTCTTGGAAAATCAGCAATAATTCCGGCAAAAATTAGCAAGGATACTCCATTGCCAATCCCTTTTTCTGAAATCAGCTCTCCTAGCCACATTAAAAAAACACTGCCTGCAGTAATTGTTAAAATAGCGCTAATCTTGGCAGCAAAACCAAATTCTGCAATTATCCCCTGCTTTGTAAATAGTGTTAGCATTGAAAAGGCCTGAAGAACAGCTAAAGGAACAGTTAAAATCCTTCCGTATTGTTCAAATTTTTTCTTGCCCTCTTCCCCGCTTTCTCTGTAAAGCTCCTCTAATTGAGGAAAAATCATTGTTAAAAGCTGAAGGATTATTGTTGCAGTAATATAAGGACCCAAGCCAAGCATAACAATAGAGAGCCTTTCCAAAGCGCCACCAGTAAAAAGATTTAAAAGACCAAGAACCTGAAATTGTTCAAAAAAACTCTTCAGGTTCTCAGGATTGATGCCAGGAATTGGAATATTTGCCATTATTCTAAAAAGGGCAAAAACTCCTAAAACAAAAAGAATCTTGTTTCTTAAATCCTTTATTTTAAATAATTGAATAACTTGATCGTACCACATTTATATATATTAAAATTTAACTGCTCACTGCTTAATTATTCCTTTTGCTTTTTTAATCTTCTCTTCTGCTGATTTTGAAACCTGGCAGTTTTTAATAATCAATTCTTTTTTTAATTCTCCCCTGTCTAAAATCTTAACCTTGGGAATTTTCCCTTTTATTCTACTAATTAGCTTTTTTTTAAGCAAGGTGCTTGGAGAAATTAAATCTCCTTTTTTAAAGTTTTTTTCCAATGTTTTCAAATCAACAGTTGCTGGCTTTGGAGATCTAATCTTAAATCTATATCCCCTTAACTTTGGATATTTTTTAATCAACTGCCTGATTGAAGGCACCATCTGACGGCCGGCACGGGATTTCTGACCCTTAATGCCTCTGCCAGAATAAGTTCCTCTTTTTCCGCCCCTTCCAATTCTTTTTCCCTTTTTCCTTTTATGAGTTGGTTTTAATTGATGAATCTGCATAGTTAACAAAATTATTTTTTTGTTTTTAATTGTTTCAGCGCCTTAATTACTGCCATTGCATTATTAAGCTTGTTAGTTGTGGTTCCTAAAACTTTGGAAGAAATGTTTTTCATTCCAGCCAAAGAACAAATCACTCTTACTGTTCCTCCTGCCACCAGACCTCTTCCTTTTTTCTGAGGCTTTAAAAGCACTTTAGCTGAACTGAATTTAGCAAAAACCTCATGAGGAATTGTGTCATTTACAATAGGTATTTCAATTATTTTCTTTTTTGCCAGCCGGGTTGCTTTTTCAATTGCCTTAGCAACATCAAGACCAGCAGCACTGGCTACCCCCACTTTTCCTTTTTTATTTCCTACCACCATTACTGCTCTGAATCGTATTTTCTTACCACCTGCTCTTGTATGTGAAACTCTGGCTAAATCTAAAAGCTTTGAATCAAATTCATCCTTAATTCTCTTATATTTTCTCATTACTCTTCTCATATATTTAAAACTTTAAACCTTCTTCTCTTGCCCCATCAGCCAAAGCTTTAACTCTTCCATGGTATTTATATCCTCCCCTGTCAAAAACAATACTCTCGATCTTTAATTCTTTGGCTTTTTTAGCAATTACTTTTCCAACCTCAAAAGCTACTGATAATTTAGAAGAAAGAGGTTCTTGTTTTCTTTCTTTCTTGTCATCTGAAGAAGATTTCTTGACTTTTACTTTTTTAACTTTAATTTTAAAATCACTTGCTGAAGCCAGCACTTTGTTTTTTTCATCATCAATTAATTGAGCGTAAATGTGCTTACCTGAACGAAAAACACAGAGTCTGGGTATTTTACCTGTTCCAGAAATCTTACCTCTTACTTTTTTATGCCTTTTTATTCTTTGGCTTCTTTTCTTTTTTGCACTCATGTTTCTTAAAATTATCCTGCTACTGTAGCAGCAACTTTCTTGCCAGCTTTTCTTCTAATCTGCTCACCCTTATACCTGATTCCTTTTCCTTTATATGGTTCAGCTGGTCTTACTTTTCTGATTTTTGAAGCAATTATACCAACCACCTCCTTATCAATGCCTGAAACAGTAATAATGTTTTTCTCAACTGATACTTTAATCCCTTCAGGCGGTTTTATTTTAACAAAATGAGTAAAACCGACAGACAAAACTAATTCCCCTTCCTCTGTCTTTGCCTTATAACCCAAACCATGAATCTCTAATTGCTTTTCATAACCATCAACAACTCCCTTAACCATATTTGCCAGAAGAGCCCGGGTCAGTCCCCAAAAAGCCTTGCTTTGTTTGGTTTGTCTTTTAATTGAAACAAGAATCTTTCCTTTCTCTTCCTTAACCTTAATCTCAGGCCTAATTTCACGTGAAAGTTCACCTTTAGGACCTTTAACAGTAACTCTCTGTTTATCAATCTTTATTTCCACGCTTTCCGGTATTTCAATTGGTTGTTTCCCTATTCTGCTCATATAATTACCATATTTCAAATAAAATTTCTCCTCCCAGATTCTGTTTTCTGGCCTCTTTATTAGTCATTAGACCTTTGGAAGTTGAAATGATTGATAAGCCATAACCACCTCGAATCTTTCTGATTTTTCCTGCTGTAGTATAAATTCTCTGTCCTGGTTTGGAAACTCTTTTAAGAGAAGATATAGCTGGCTCTTTGTTGTCATACTTTAACTTTATTTCAATTGATTTTCTCGTTTTTCTTCCTTTTTTTTCTACTTCTTCAACAAGATTTTCTTTTTTTAAAATCTTTGCAATCTCAAACTTTATTTCAGAATAAGGAATAACCACTGTTTCTTTTAAAACAGCTTGGGCGTTTCTAATTGATGTTAACATGTCTGCTATTGGGTCCATATATTTACCAGCTACTTTTTTTAACTCCTGGAATCAGACCTTTATTTGCCATTTCCCTAAAACAAATTCTGCATAAACCAAACTTTCTCATATAGGCTCTTCTTCTTCCACATCGAAAACATCTGCGAACTATTCGTGTTGTAAACTTTGGTTTCTTTTTTGCTCTAGCAATTTGGGATTTTTTTGGCATAACTATTTTTTAATTGGAAAACCCATTAATCTAAGAAGCTCTAAACCTTCTTCTTTATTCTTGGCTGTTGTTATTACAGTAATCTCCAGGCCAAATATATTCTTTGCTCTTTCAGGTAAAATCTCAGAAAAAGAAATATGCTCTTTAATTGCAATGGTTAAGTTTCCGCTTTTATCAACTGATTTTGCATCAATTCCTTCAAAGTCCCTGGAACGAGGAAGAGTGATATTAATCAATCTTTCTAAAAAATCAAACATTCTCCCTCTTCTTAAAGTAATCTTGGCCCCAATCTCCATTCCCCTTCTAAGCTTAAAACCAGAAACTGACTTTCTTGCTTTTGTCAGCACTGGTTTCTGGCCAGTAATCATGGTTAAATCTTCTAAAATAAAGGCTAGAAACTTTTTCTTTTCATCAGAGCCTTTTTCAGCAATCATTTTTCCAAAACCAGTATTAACTACAACTTTAACAATTTTAGGAACAGCCATCCTGTTTTTATAACCAAGCTTTTCCATCATTTTAGGAATCACCTCTGTATTGTATTTTTCTTTTAAACCAATCATATTTGTTTATTGCATTTTTTGCAAATGCGGTATTTCTTATCTCCTACAAGCTTATAACCCACTCTTGTTGCTTTATTGCATTTTGAACAAATCATTTTCACGTTAGAAACATTGATAGGAGCTGGTTTTTCAATAATCTGACCCTTTTCCCCTGATTTTTTTGGTTTCTGGTGTTTTTTAATTAAATTCACTCCTTCAATCAAAACCTTGTTCTTTTGAGGAAAAGCTTTTAAAATCTTACCTTTCTTTCCTTTGTTCTTTCCAGAAATAACCAATACTGTATCTCCTTTTTTTATCTTCATAGAATGTTTTTAAACTAAATACTGGGCTATGGCTGCTACTTCTGTGAAACCTTTTTCTTTTACTTCTCTTGCCATGGGGCCAAAAACCCTTCCTCCTTTTGGTTTTTTTGTTTTGGCTTCTAAAATAACACAGGCATTATCATCAAAACGAATATAGCTGCCATCAGGTCTTTTGTATTCCTTTCTTTGCCTTATTATCACTGCTCTTAGAACATCATGTTTTTTCACCTCTTTTCTTGGCTCAGCGCTTTTTACTGTTCCAACTATAACATCACCAAGCCGGCCATAGCGCCTCCCGCTTCCACCTAAAACATGGATACATTGAATCGTCTTACCTCCGCTATTATCAGCTATTTTTAACATTGAACGTAATTGAATCATAATTCTTATTCTTTAATAGTTTCTTCTTGTTTAACTTCTTTTTTCTGTTTAACTGTTTCTTTTTCTATTACCCTCCATTTTTTATGCTTGCTGATTGGACGACACTCTTCAATAATAACCCTGTCTCCTGTTTTAAACTCTTGCTTTTCATCATGAGCCTTATAATTCTTGCTAATCTTATACCTTTTCTTGTACTTTGGATGGGCTTTTATACGCTCAACCCTGACAACAACTGTTTTTTGCATCTTATCTGAAACAATTATACCTTTTAACCTTTTTTTTGGCATAAATCTACTTTATTTGTTTTAGTATGGTTAATATCCTGGCAATATCTTTTTTAATCTTTCTAATTTCTCTGACATTCTTAACTGTTCCTCCAGCTAAATTAAAATATAGTATGCGCATCTTTTTTCTTGATTCCTTAAGTAATTTATCCAATTCTAATTTTGATTTTTTTCTGATTTCAACAGCTTTCATATTTTATCGGCTTTTTTTAATAAATTTAGTTTTTACTGGTAATTTATCTGCTGCAGTTCTAAGCGCCTTAATGGCTAATTCTTCTTTTATCCCTTCTAATTCAAAAAGCACTCTCCCGGGCTTAACGGCGCAAGAATAATGCTTTAAGGAACCCTTTCCTCCTCCCATTGAAAACTCTGTTCCTTTTGATGTTATTGGCTTGTCAGGAAAAATCCTGATCCAGAGTTTGCCTCCTTTTTTAAGATGCCTGATAATTGCACGTCTGGCTGCCTCAATCTGCCTTGCGCTAATCCATCTGGCTTCAAGTGTTTTCAAACCATAGGAACCAAAAGAAAGTTCAGTTCCTCTTTTTGCCATTCCTTTTGATCTTCCTTTAAATCTCTTCCTATATTTTGTTTTCCGGGGCTGCAGTATCGCCATGTTCTTTAAATTTTTCTCCTTTATATATCCAAACCTTTACTCCTATTACTCCATAAGAGCATTTTGCTATTTTATGGGAATAATCAATATTTGCCCTTATTGTTTGTCTTGGAAGAAGCCCTTCTTTAAGCCATTCTTTTCTGGCAATAGCAATTCCATTTAATCTGCCAGTTAATTCAACTCTTGCTCCTTTAACTCCTTTCTGAGCTATTACCTTGCCCAGGGTTTGCTTTAAAACACGTCTGTAACGCATTCTTTTCTCAATCTGGCCAACCATAAATAAAGCAACTAAAGAAGCATGAATCCAGGGGTTTTTAATTTCTCGTATCTCAAGCCTTAATCCCATCTTCTGTCTTTTATCCCTATCTTTTTTACTCCTGGTAAAGGTTTTTCTTAGAACATTATCTATTAACTCTTTTTTAAGTTTTTCAACTCCCTCGCCTCCTCTTCCAATAATTAATCCTGGTCTGGAGCTAGAGATTATTACATTGATTCTTCCTGGTGACCTTTCAATTTCAATTCTTCCTACTCCAAGCTTGCCAATTTTCTCATCAAGAAATTTTCTAATTTTAAAATCCTCCTCCAGATATGAGGCAAAATTATCCTCGTAAAAACCGCGGGATTCCCAATCCTCTGTTCTTTGTATTCTAAATATTTTTGGATGGACTTTATGTGACATAATATTAATAATTAAAATGCTTTTCTTCTGAAGAATCTTCTTAATCCTTTTCCTTTTTTAGCTCTGACCTTTTCTGGCTCAAACTTCTGCCTTGTCTTTTTCTCAACCGCTTCTTTTTTTTCTTCTTTTTCTTCTGGTAATTCCTTTTCTTTTACTATTTTTACCTTTGCTTTTGTTTTCTTCTTCTTAGCTTTCTTATCAATTTCATCTAAAACAAGAGTTATATGAGAAGTCTTTTTAAAAATTATATCAGCTCTGCCTCTGGCCCTGGGAAACTGTCTTTTGTGCTTTATTCCTTCATCAACAATAATCTTGGAAATATATAAGTTATTTTCATCTACCTGGAAATTACTCTTAGCGTTAGCTATTGCTTGCTTTAAAAGCTTTAAAACAGGCAAAGCTGCTCCTTTTCTGGTAAAAGTTAAAAGGATCTCTGCTTTCTTGGCTGTTTTCCCTCTGACCAGATTAGCAACTAATCTTACTTTTCTTGGCGCAATCCTTAAATATTTTAATTTAGCGGTTGAAATCATAACTATTAATTATTTCTTGCTAGTATCTTTCTGACTGGTTTTTTTCTCAAGCTCTTTCTGCATCCTTCCACCATGTCTTAAGAATTTAGTTGTTGGCGAAAACTCACCGAATTTATGACCAATCATGCCTTCATTAACTTTTACTGAAATAAATTGTTTTCCATTATGAACTAAAAAAGTATAGCCAATCATTTCAGGTGAGATAGTTGAACGCCTGGACCAAGTCTTAATTGGTTTTGTCTTATCACCCTCTAATCTCTTAAGCTTTTTCAATAAATTCTCATCAATATATGGACCTTTTTTTAAACTTCTTGTCATAGTTATTTCTTTTTTCTTCTTTTTAAAATTAATTTATCTGTCCATCTTTTTCTTCTTGTTCTAACTCCTAAAGCTGGTTTTCCCCAAGGAGTTTTTGGATACTTCATTCCAATCGGACTCTTTCCTGTACCTCCTCCATGAGGATGATCAGGCGGATTCATTACTGTTCCTCTGACAGTGGGACGCCAACCTTTTAATCTTTTTCTTCCTGCTTTGCCCAGCTTCTCAAATCTTTTCTCTGGATGAGAAACCTGACCAATTGAAGCAAAACACTCTCCAGGCACTTTTCTAACCTCACTAGAAGGCAGTTGAAGATGAGTGTATCCTCCTTCATTAGCTAGAACCTTGGCTGAGGTGCCTGCTGATCTTACTATTTTCCCTCCTTCTCCTTTAGCTAATTCAATATTGTAAACTTGGGTGCCAACAGGAATGTTTTTTAGTTTTAACCTGTTTCCGTTTTTCAACTCAGCATTATCAGAACATATTATCTCATCTTCTATTTTTATTCCAGCCGGAGCTAAAACATATCTTTTATCACCATCATCATATTCAACTAAAATCAAATAAGCGGTTCTGTATGGATCATATTCAATAGCAATTACTTTTCCTTTATGACCTATTTTCTCTTGGCCAAAATCAACAATTCTGTAGCGTCTTTTCACGCCTCCTCCCTTATGACGAACAGTAATTGTTCCTGAGCTTCCTCTGCCAGCTCTTTTCTTTAAAGTCAAAAGCAGTCCTTTTTCAGGCTTTTTCTTGGTTAATAATTTCCTGCTTTTAAATTGTTTTGGTCCTTTTTTCATTTTAAAAATTTAACTATCTTGGGGAAATTTCAATTTTCTGTCCTTTTTTAACCTCAACAATTGTCTTCTTGTAACCTCCCTTTATTCCTTTTATTCCCTTAAAGATTCTTTTCTTTGAGGGCACTTTAATAATCTTTACGCTTACAACGTCTACATTATATAAATTCTCTACTGCCCTTTTAATCTCAGTTTTGTTTGCTCTGTCATAAACCTTAAAAACATACTTGCCATTTTTAGCTAAATCTGTTGCTTTTTCTGTTATATGCGGAGCTTTTAAAATCCTGTAAGCGAATCCTTCATCAGTTTTTCTCCTTGCTTTTTTAATGGTCTTAACTGTTTCTTTTTTAATTTCTTTCTTAGCTTCAGCAGCAGGAACCAAAGAAGGTTTCTTTTCTTCTTTCTTTTTTTCTGGTTGTTTTTTTCTTTTAAAAAAATCTCTTAATGCCATAGTTATTTGCTTTCTGGTTTTTTCTTTTTATCTTGCTTTTTCCTTTTTTTATCTAAAATTTTAGAAGAAGTTGCTTTGGCTAAAAAAGTTCCTTCTATTACTTCAATGCTTTTTTTAGGCATAATCAAATATTTAAAAGACATAATGTCCAAGCAATTCAAATCTCTGGCCTGAATAGTCCTTGCATAAGGAATATTTTTGGTTGCTAAAACTATATTCTTATTTAATTCCGGCAAAGCAATTAAGGAAGTTTCTTTTTTAGGAACAACCTTGTTTAAAACTTCAAGCATTAACTTTGTTTTAGGTTTATCAACTTTTAACTCATCTAAAACAATCAATAAGTTATTCTTTGCTTTAGCTGATAATACCATGAATAAGGCTAACTTTCTCATTTTTTTAGGAATTCGTTTCTTAAAAATCCTGTCTTTTCTTGGGCCAAATGTTACTCCTCCACCTATCCAGATTGGCGAACGTATTGAACCATGCCTTGCTTTACCTAAACCCTTCTGTCTCCATGGCTTTCTTCCTCCTCCTCTTACCTCGCCTCTGTTCTTGGTATGAGCTATTGGTCTTCGCCTGTTAGCCATTTGCGAAACAACAACCTGATGAATTAAATCATTGTTTGCTTTAACTTCAAAAACTCTCTTTGGCAGCAAAGTTTCTTTTAATTTTTCACCTTGTTGACTATGTATTGTAACTTTCATAAATATCTCTACTTAGACCTGATTTCCAATAAAGTTCCTTTTCTTCCAGGAACAGCTCCCTTTACCATTAAAACATTATTCTTTTTATCAATTTCAACAACTTTTAAGTTTTTAACTGTTATTCTGTCAAAGCCCATTCTGCCAGGCATTTTCTTTCCTTTAATAACTCGTGAAGGTGTTGAAGCTCCTATTGAACCTATTGATCTGATTGAGCCCTTTGATCCTCTGGTGCTTGGCTGCCCCCTAAAACCCCATCTTTTAACTCCACCAGCAAACCCTTTTCCTTTTGAAAAACCTGATATTTTAACTGACTTAATATCTTCAAATAAAGAAACATCAATCTTCTGCCCCTTTTTATACTCTGAAGCATCAGCTTTAAATTCTCTTAAATATCTAAACGGCTTGCTCTTCTGGCTTTTTTTAACTTTATTATCTTTTAAACGTAAAAAGCCGATCTGAACAGAATCATAACCATCTTTTTCTTTGCTTTTTAACTGAGTAATCTCACAGGGTCCAGCTTCAATCAAAGTCACTGGAATCTGTTTTCCATTTTCATCAAAAATCTGTGACATCCCTATTTTCAAACCTAGTATAAATTTCATAAATCTCTTGCCTAATAACTGAAAACCGGGCATAGCCCGGTTCTCAACCATTGGCTATTTAAAACTAACTTATAACTTTTTAATATTTAATTTTATCATTTTAATTCTATAAAAGAATTGTCCAAAAATTTAATCTGTTAAATAATCAACTACATCTTTATTTCAATATCAACGCCTGCTGGTAAATTCAAGCTCCTTAAAGCATCAATTACTTTAGGGTTTGGCTCTAAAATATCAATTAATCTTTTATGAATTCTAATTTCAAACTGCTCCCTGCTTGTTTTATGAATAAAAGTTGCTCTGTTAACAGTGTATTTCTTAATCTCTGTGGGCAAAGGAACAGGGCCTAATGTTTTAACTCCATAACGCTCGGCTATTTCAATAATTTGCTTGGCTGAAGTATCAATAACCTTATGGTCATAGGCTCTGAGTTTAATCCTGAGCCTACTCTTAATCTCAATTTCTGTGGTATCTGTTTTTTTCTTTGGCATCTTTACCAGCTAATATGCTGTTATTAAATTAAATTGCCAAATCGTTTTTACAATTTGACAATTTAAGGAATTAACTTACTTCGATATTTTTATAACAACTCCTGCTCCAACGGTCTTTCCTCCCTCTCTGATAGCAAACCTTTGTTTTTCCTCCATTGCAATAGGAGCCATTAATTTAATTTTCAGATTAACAGTATCACCAGGCATTACCATTTCTGTTCCTTCAGCTAAAATAACATCACCAGTAACATCAGTTGTTCTGAAATAAAACTGTGGCTTATAACCGGTGAAAAATGGTGTGTGTCTTCCTCCTTCCTCTTTTGTTAGAATATAAACCTGACCTTCAAACTCACTATGCGGAGTAATGCTTCCTGGTTTGGCCAATACCTGGCCTCTTTCTGTGTCTTCTTTTTTAATTCCTCTAAGCAAGACTCCAACATTATCGCCTGCCATCCCTTCATCTAAAATCTTGTTAAACATCTCAATAGAAACAGCAGTTGTTTTAATTGTTGGCCTTATACCAATAAGTTCAACTTCTTCATTGGGTTTAACAATTCCTCTTTCAATCCTTCCTGTTGCTACTGTTCCACGACCTTCAATAGTAAACACATCCTCAATTGCCATTAAAAATGGTTTGTCTGTTTCTCTTAAAGGCTCTTTAATGAATTCATCAACAGCTTTAATAAGCTCTACAATTGGTTTTGCTAATTCATCGTCAGCTGATTTAGCGTCTAAGGCTTTTAAAGATGAACCCTTGATAACTGGAGTTTTATCTCCGTCAAACTTATATTTTTTCAAAAGCTCTCTCATCTCTGACTCAACTAAATCAATAATCTCAGTATCATCAACCTGGTCGCACTTGTTAATAAATACAACCAAAGAAGGCAGTCCCACCTGTCTTGACAGAAGAATGTGTTCTCTTGTCTGAGGCATTGGCCCGTCAACAGCTGAAACAACTAAAATTCCTCCGTCCATCTGGGCAGCTCCTGTAATCATGTTTTTAATGTAGTCAGCGTGCCCTGGACAGTCAATTAAAGCATAGTGCCTCTTATCAGATTCAAACTCAACGTGAGAAACAGAAATAGTTAAGCCCCTGGCTTTTTCTTCTGGAGCAGCATTTAAATCATCAACTCCTGCTTCAGTAGCATTTAAGCCCTTAAGCTTTGATATATGCAAGATTGCTGCAGTAGTAGTAGTTTTACCATGAGCAACATGGCCAATAGTACCAATATTGACATGGGGTTTTGATCTTATAAATTTTTGTTTTTCAGCCATTGTTTTAATAAAAGTTTAAGATTAAGAGTTTAGTTTTTTAATTAATCAATCTCCTAAACACTAAGTCTTAAAACCTATCTATAATATTAATTATTTATTGTTTTATAGCAATTTTTTAAAAAATTAGCAATACCTTAAAATAGAATCAAGATCTATTTCTTTTTCCCTTCAATAATATCCTTAGCTATATTTTTAGGTGTTTCCTGATAACTATCAAATTCCATTGTAAAGGTTCCCCTTCCTTCAGTCAAGCTTCTTATAGTTGTAGCATAACCAAACATCTCAGATAAAGGCACACTGGCATCAATAATCTTAAGATTTAACCTGTCTTTGGTTTCTTTAATCTTACCTCTTCTGGCTGATAAATCACCAATCACATCACCAAAAAAACCTGTTGGGATAACCACTTCCAGCTTCATGATTGGCTCTAAAAGCACTGGATTTGCCTTTCTGGCTGCTTCTTGAAATGCCATTGAAGAAGCTATTTTAAAAGCAAACTCAGAAGAATCAACTTCATGAAAAGAACCATCATATAAAGTAAGTGACAAATCAACCATTGGATAACCTGCTACTATACCTTTTTCCATTGCTTCTCTGGCGCCTTTTTCAACTGCTGGAATAAATTCCTTTGGTATGGTTCCACCTTTAATCTTGTCAAAAAACTCAAAGCCCTTTCCTCTTTCTCTTGGCTCTACTCTTATTACAACATGACCATACTGCCCCCTTCCTCCTGATTGTCTGACATATTTACCTTCTGCTTCAGCCACTGCTCTTATTGTTTCTTTGTATGCAACCTGAGGCCTGCCAATATTAGCTTCAACCTTAAATTCCCTCTTCATCCTATCAACAATAATCTCTAAATGAAGCTCTCCCATTCCAGAAATAATTGTTTCATTGGTATCAGGGTCAGTTCTCACTGTAAAAGTAGGATCTTCTTCAGATAATCTTTTGAGAGCAACTCCCATTTTTTCTTCACCATCCTTGTTTTTGGGTTCAACTCTAATTGAAATAACTGGTTCAGGAAAAGTTATTTTCTCCAGTATAACAGGATTATTTTCGTCGCAAAGAGTATGACCTGTTGAAGTGCTTTTAAGCCCTACTGTAGCAGCAATATCTCCTGCATAAATCTCATCAACATCTTCACGAGAGTCAGCATGCATCTTTAAAATCCTGCTTATTCTTTCCTTATTATCAGTAGCAGTATTTAAAACATAGGAACCCTTTTTTAATCTTCCTGAATAAACTCTGAAATAAGTTAGAGACCCAACATAAGGATCAGTGGCAATCTTAAAAGCTAAAGCAGAAAATGGCTCATTGTCATCAGTTTTTCTTTCAACAACTTGATTTGTTTCTGGGTCAGTACCCTTAACAGGAGGAAGATCAATTGGGCTTGGCAGATAATAAATTACTGCATCCAGTATTGACTGCACTCCTTTGTTCTTTAAAGATGAACCGCAAAATACTGGCACCAACTTATAACTTATTGTTGATTTTCTTAAAGATTCTTTTAACTGGTCAATAGATATTTCCTGTTTTGCTAAATACTTTTCTAAAAGCACCTCATCTTCTCCCGCAATTTTCTCAATCATTTTTCCTCTCCACTTTTTGGCTTCTTTTAATAACTCAGAAGGAATTTCTTTTTCTTTAACTTCTTCGCCAGAATCCCCTTCAAATCTAATTGCTTTCATTGTTATTAAATCAATTACACCTTCAAAGTTTTCTTCTGCGCCGATTGGAAGCTGAACTGCAACAGCGTTAGGGGTTAATTTCTCCAAGATTGACTTTAAACTCTCATAAAAATTTGCGCCCATTCTATCCATTTTATTAATAAAACAAATTCGTGGAACTTTAAATTTATCAGCCTGGCGCCAAACAGTTTCTGATTGTGGCTCCACTCCAGCTACTCCATCAAAAACAACCACTCCGCCATCTAAAACTCTTAATGATCTCTGGACTTCAGCTGTAAAATCAATGTGCCCTGGTGTATCAATAATATTAATTTTGTATTCTTTTTCTCCTTTTTGAGCTAAATCTTTAGGCAGCCAGGAACAAGTAGTGGCAGCTGAAGTAATTGTAATTCCTCTTTCTCTTTCCTGATCCATCCAGTCAGTAATAGTTGTTCCTTCATCAACACTGCCAATCTTATGAGTAATGCCTGTGTAATACAAAATACGCTCAGTTGTTGTTGTTTTACCAGCATCAATATGAGCAATAATTCCAATATTTCTGTATTTTTCTAGAGGATATTTTCTAGGCATAGCTTTACCAGGCAAAATGAGCAAAAGCGCGGTTAGCTTCAGCCATTTTATGAGTATCTTCTTTTCTCTTTACTGCCCAGCCAGTGCCACTGGCTGCATTCATTATTTCCTCAGCCAGCTTCTCTTTCATTGCTTTTCCTTTCTTTGACTTAGCTGCCTGAATTATCCAGCGCATAGCAAGAGCCAGCTTTCTATCTCCCCTTACCTCTACTGGAATCTGATAGGTGGCTCCTCCTACTCGTTTTGGTCTTACTTCCAGCACTGGACTGGTATTTTTTAAAGCTTGTTCAAAAATCTCTAAAGGTTTCTTTTTTGTTTTTTCTTTTACAATATCAAAAGCGCCATAAACAATCTTTCTGGCTATAGTTTTTTTACCTTTTTTCATTATATAGTTAATGAACTTAGCAACGTTTACATTATCATATACAAGATCAGGTAAAAGCTCTCTTCTTTTAATTTTTTTCTGTCTAGCCATACTTTATTCCTTTGGTTTTTTAGTTCCGTATTTTGATCTTTCCTGTTTTCTTCCCTCCACTCCACTAGCATCTAAAACCCCTCTTACTACTTTATAACTTACCCCTGGCAGATCTTTTATCCTTGCTCCTCTTATCATTACAACAGAATGCTCCTGAAGATTATGGCCCTCACCAGGAATATAGGCGGTTACTTCCTGTCCATTGGTTAAACGAACCCTGGCAACCTTTCTTAACGCTGAATGAGGTTTTTTAGGAGTCATTGTGAATATTCTCAAGCACACTCCTCTTTTAAATGGAGAGGGATATCTTACTGGCCTGTTTTTTAAAACATTAAAACTAAATTTAAAAACAGACGCTTTTCTCCGCTTCTTTGGCTTCTTTCTTGCTTTTTTAACTAATTGATGAATTGTTGGCATAATTTAAAAACAATTAAGTGCTTTGGCACTTGTGTGATAAATTTAACAAGGAAAGAAATTAAAGTCAATCCTTTAATTTGCCCTGTCCACTTAAAAACCGTTCTTTAGAGAATGAATGACTGACCAGAAATCAAAGTATAAAGAATTACTGCTCCTAAAAAGATCAATCTTAAACCGAAAAATATGAATATTAAAAGAAAAACAAGACCGTATTGATGAAAAAAGCTTTTGAATTTTGAAAATCTCTCTGGCAACAGGGCAAAAAGAATATGATAGCCATCAAGAGGCGGTATAGGAATCAGGTTAAATATTCCCCAGGCAAAGTTGTAAAAAGCAATGATAGTGAAAAGAGTAAGAAGCGAAGCATTCAAGGGAATAAATCTTATAAACAAACTGAAAATTATAGCAATTAAAAAATTGGCTAAAGGGCCTGCTATTGAAACCTTAAGTGTCCCCCATTTCTGGTCACGGAAATTATATGGATTAACTGGTACTGGTTTTGTCCATCCAAAGATTGGTCCTTTTCCAGCGCTTATTAAAAATAAAAACAAGGGTAAAAGAACAGAACCAAACGGGTCTAAGTGCTTTAAAGGATTAAGAGTCAAGCGTCCAGAGTATTTTGCAGTTGGGTCTCCAAGATAATAAGCAACACTGCCATGAGCAATTTCATGAATTATAATTGAAAAAAGAAGAACTATTAATGTAAATAAAATAATCAAACCTTCCATAATCTTTTATTTTACATATTATATAACAACTTGAAAAGATTTTAAAAACGTTTTAGCATTATCTATATGAAAAAAGAATGTATAGTTTGCGCTAAAAAATCAAGGATGATGGAAAAGTTGGTAAAGCTTCGTGGAAAATATAATCCAACTTCAAAAAAAAGAAAATATCCCAATTTACAATGGGTCTTTGTTCCTGTTGGGGTTAAAAGAAAGAAATTCAAACAGTTTGCTGGCAAAAGAATAAAGGCCTGTACAAAGTGCATTAAATCTCTTTCTAAAATTAAATAGTTCTCTGCGCCAAAATATCGGGGTATGGTGTAGCGGCAACATGCACCCTTGGGGAGGGTGTGATGGCGGGTTCGACTCCCGCTACCCCGAAAAGAAAACGCTCTTTATTAGAGTGTTTTCTGGTTGATGACAACTTGATAATTTAAAAGATTTCTGGTAGAAAGATTTTAGGAATCACAAGGTGATAAATGTGAATCTAAAAGAATTAAAGAAAAAACTAGAAAAGAATGAAGGAAAAAGAATAGAATTAAAAATTTCCTTTAAAGGGCAAGAAAGGACAATAACGGGAACCTTAAAAGAAATTGGCTTTCAAAATGTTTCCATCGAAATTAATGAGGAGGAAACCTCAATTATTCCTCTAGCGCCCAAACCCAAAGACCCAATAATGGATACAATAAAGGAAATCAAAATTAACGGCGAAGTTATCTTTTCTCAAGAGTAACTCAAAAGAGTAAAACAGAAAAGATAACCTTGCTTTTTTTTTACCAAAAAACCGCGCTTGACGCGGCTTTCTAGTGCCCTATACTTTCTAGGAAACTTCTGGAGAAAATTCCAGGTGGGTGCCAAAGGTGTATTCCACGGAACACACATCATTTTAGGCTCCCGTTGTTAAATCATTCCCAGATTTAACTAGAAAGTCAGGGCATTCTTTATTTTATCTTTTTTCAAACACTGTTGTCAAAGCCAACATTTAAACTAAAGATTAAAGATTTCAACAAGCTGTTTGATTAAACCTACTGTTACTGGCTGGGCAAGTAAACTATAAGAATCAACGCCTCTATCATCTTTAACAATCCAGGGATTTTCTTTGATTTTTACTTTTTTTGAATTATTATCCCATTCAAAAACATACTCAGGAGTAATTTCATAATCATCAATATAGTCTTTAGCAATATCTGCTGGCACTGAGTTTCTTAACAGAACTTTTGGAATTCCATAAAGAGATAAAGCTCTTTGAATCAACTCTTCATCTTTTTTTAACCTTGCTTTAATTGGTTCAATTCCAAACTCATCCCCTTCTTTTGGCTCCATTACTATATTTTCACAATCCGGATTATCACAGAGGAGATAAAACTCTCTTTTATCTTTATTGTAGTTAATTATTGATGTTGGAAGTAATTTTAAATTTCTTGAGGTTTTACATTGAGGACAAATCCTGCGCCATTTAATTCTTTCATCAATAACTGATTCTGGAATATCAATTAAAATAAAAACATCTGGGTCATCTCTGTAGCCAATTAAATCTCTAAAAAACAAAGAAAAATCTATTTGACCTAAGTCTCTTGGAAATCCATCTAAGAAAAGAGTTTTTCTGCCAATAGTTGCTACTTCTCTTTTTATTAAGGTTAAAATAAGCTCTGTTGGAAGAAGTGTTTTTGTGCTTCTATTTTCTAAAGCTGATATGATTTCTTTTAAATTCTTTGAACCTCTGTAGTTTTTCTCTAGAAAAGCAATCAGTTCTTTTTTCTTTTTAGCATCAGCCAGTTCTTTATCCACGCTTCTGATCATATCGCCTATTGAAAAGTGTTTTATCTTTTCAGGACCAACTAAACGGGCAAGCATTTTTGAATATGTTCCTTTGCCAGAATTTTTCTTTCCTAAAAAATATGCGATGAAAGTGTTTTTCTTTAAAAATTCTTTTAGCTTTTCAATTTCTTTCCCTGCTTTTCTTTCAAAATATTCTTTTTGCTCTTTAGGATCTATTAAATTGAATTTTTTATCCAATCCTTTAATTTTTGTTTTAAAAACTGGAAACTCCATAATTTGTATTTAGTATATTATGTTTTGACCATCAGAGATGATTTTAATATCACCAATCTCATCTGTTCTTAAAACTTTTATACCATAATCATTTAAAATATCCAAAACCTCTTGATGAGGATGCCCGTATTTATTATCTTTTCCAGCTGATATCACAGCTGTTTGAGGACTAACTGCTTCCAATAATTCTTTTGAAGTAGAAGTTTTGCTTCCATGATGCCCGACTTTTAATATATCTGAAGCAAGATAAATGTTTTCCTTTATCAGTTTTCTTTCTATTGATTTATAGGCATCGCCCAGGAAAAGAAAAGAATTGTTATTAAAAACTAAACGAGCAATGATTGAACTGTTGTTGGTATTTTTAATATTCTGCCCTTCTAAACTCACAAAAGGATAAAGTATTTCAAAAAATAAATTAGGTGTAATTATTCTCTGACCTGCTTCAGCTATTTTTACATTAGAATCCTCGTTTTCAATTAATCTCATCCATTCCTTGTATTCTTCTGTGTCTCTTAATATTCCTGTCCGTAAAATATTTTCCACTTTATATCTTTTTAAAACTTCAATTAATCCTGAAATATGGTCGTGCTCTGGATGCGTAAGAATTATCAAATCAATTGTTCTGTCCCAAAAATTCATTTCCTTTCCTAATTTTTCTAAAATAACAGAATTAGGACCACCGTCAATTAGGATTTGATAACCTTTTGGGGTTTCAATAAAAATACTGTCACCCTGTCCTATATCAAAAAAAACAACCTCAAGAGGTTGGGATTTGATTAATTCATAAACAACTGCCCAGCCATAAATATTAGCTATTATTAGAATTCCCAGAATTAAAAAGACAAATCTTCTCTGTAGTTTCATGATTTCAAAATTATACCAAGAATCTGAGCCAATAGCTCTGAAACTAGATAAAGACTATAAATCAGTTAAAAATCATAAAACAACTAATAATTCACCATCAGATTATCTTAACAGCCTAAACAAAAAAAATCTTGCTGGATTTATCAGAATAAAATTATTAGCTTTTTTAGAATTTTTAAAACGAGAGAATCATCTAAGTAAATACAATATAACAAATATTATATAATCTGTCAATATTACAGCTCCAGGGACTGGACGAGGTTAGAACTTGTTTTTATGATGACTTGGAATAAAAAATAGAGATTAATTAACATGGCAGTTGTCTTGGGAATATTTAGTTTCCTTACAAACCATTTCTTGAGCCTGTTCTTTATCTGTAAGATGGTTCATATCCTTAAGATTAACCACTGTTGCTTTTTTTTATAGGAAATGAGCTCAAAGAGCAAAACACCAGCCCGAAATGAGCTGGTGCTTTGAAAGACCTCTAAAAGGCCCTTAATGGTCGATGATTAGGCTTTTCCTAAGATTCTAAACATTTTTGTTCCGCATTCTGGACAGGTTCCAGTCATAGCTCTTCTTTTAGTTCCTCCTTTCCCTTTCATCTCAACTTCTTTTTCGTTAAGCATGTCCTGCTTTTTTTTGCATTTTACGCAGTAAGCTTCTGTTGCCATAAAATAAGTCTAGGTTAGATTGGTCTGAATTGAGCTTAAAATAAGCATCAAAGAAAATCGACCTTTATAATATTTGTTCATGAAATGAACTTATCCACAACATTACTTTACCTTAAATGAAGCAAAAATTATAGTCAAGTCCCCTTAAAAATTATTCTAGCCAGATCTGTCTTTCTCGTACATTAAAGCAATAATGGTCTTGGCATCTATAATCTCTTCATTTTCTATTATTTTAACGCTTTTTCTAGATAATAACCTTTCTCTTATAAATATCTTTAACTTGTTCTTCTTCTATACTACAAGTCTAAATCATTTGATATTTTTTGCATTGAATTTAATGCAATACCTACAAATTCCTCTAAAGACAAGTTCAAATATTCTTCGCATTTTTTAATGATTTCCCTATTAGCTCCTTTGGCAAAGGCCTTCTCTTTAAAGCGCTTCAATACACTTTCAGTGCTTATATCATTAATCTTTTTTGAAGGCAAGACCAGGGTGGCAGCCACAATAAGTCCTGTTAAAGGGTCAACGCAAAACAGAGCTTTGGCTATTAAGCTCTCTGGCTTAATACCATGAGCTTCATTATGAGTTAAAACTGCTTCATAAATATCCTTGTCAAAACCCAGCTCTTTTAACATATCTGCGCCTTGCTTTGAGTGTAAGTTTTCATCACCAGAAGTTTTCTCATAATCAATATCGTGAATTAATCCGCAAATCCCCCATTTTTCAACATCTTCATTAAACTTCTGGGCCAAACCTTTCATAGATGCTTCTACTGCTAAGCAGTGTTTAAGTAAGTTTTTGTTTTTTAGATTTTCTTTTAATAGATCGAGTGCCTGGTCTCTTGTCATAATTATGTTGAATATTATACTAATTTTATTTAATATAACATATATAATAACATAATAAACACATATGGAAGAAAATGAAACAATATATGTAATTGGACACAAACAGCCAGACACAGACAGTATCTGTAGCCCTATTGCCTATGCCAATTATTTAAAGCAAAAAGGTAAAAACGCTGTTGCAGTAAAATCTGGCAAAATAAATCCTGAAACAAAATATGTTTTAGATTATTTTAAAATTCAAGAACCTGAAACCTTAACTGATGTATCGGGAAAAAAGATAATTCTTCTTGATCATAATGAAAAAACGCAAACCCCAGATAATATTGATAAAGCTGAAATTATAGAAGTTATTGACCATCACAAGATTGCTTTTGAATGTTCAAATCCAATCTATTTTCACAATGAACCAATTGGCTCTACCGCAACAATAATTGCTAAAAAATATTTTAATGACCAAAACGTAAAACTAGACAAAAAGATTGCTGGAATACTTTTATCAGCAATACTTTCTGATACTGTTATATTCAAATCCCCGACTTCAACAGATGAAGATATTGAAATTGCCAAAAAACTGGCTGAGATTGCTGAAATTAAAAATATTGAAGAGTTTGGCCTGGAGATTAAAAAATCTAAAGCAATCCTAAAAGAAATGAGTTCAGAAGATATAATTCTTTCTGATTTTAAAACATATGAGTTTGGGAAAATAAAGCTTGGAGGTGGACAAGTTGAAGTTATTAACTTTACTGAAATAAATGAAAGAAAACAGGAATTACTCAAAAAAATAGAAGAAATAGCAAAAAAAGAAAACTACGATATTCTCATTTTAACGGCAACTGATATTATAAAACAAGACTCATTGCTTTTATTCTTTGAAAAAGAAAATTATATTGAAAAAGCTTTTAATAAAAAACCTGAAAACAATACTCTCTATTTAGAAGGAGTAATGTCAAGAAAAAAACAAATTCTGCCTCCTTTGGCAAAACTCTTTTCAGAAAAGTAAACTTTTAATTCTTAGCTTGTTAATTCTTCCACTTCTTTTCTTCCCTCTTCCAGCTCCTCTGCATGCTCTTTGTCAAGCTTAACCAGTAAAGCCTCGAACTCACCAACGTGAGTTTTTTCTTCTTTGGCAATATCTAAAAGAATCTTTCTAATATTTTCATTTCCAGTCATGGCAGCCATTTGCTCATAAAAGCTTACTGCATCAAGCTCAGCAATCATTCCAGCCCTTAAGATTTCTTTATCTATATCTTCTTTTTTTACATTCTGAAGATTGATTGGTAATTGTGATAACATGTTTGTTTTTATTTAATTAATAAATTAGACCTTTTTTTAATTATTTTGTTCTAAAATTCTACGATGAGAACGACTTAAGAAGCAACATTAAACCTATGCCAAGCAAAAACACAAAAAAATAACCGCTTGTTTTCTTTAAGTCTGTACAGGCTTTTATTTCAGGAATTAAGTCTGAGGAAGCAATATAAATGAAGTTTCCAGCAGCAAAAGCAAGCAGAAAAACAATTGAGCTCTCTATTTTCTCTGAAATGAAATAACCAACGATTCCACCGAAAACAACGCTAATAGCTGATAAAAAGTTTAAAAGTAGAGCTTTTGTCTTTTTAATTCCTCCATAAATCAGAATTCCGAAATCCCCTATTTCTTGAGGAATTTCATGAAAAGCTACTGCCAAAGCAGTAACCACTCCAATAGGAAAGGAGGCAACAAAAGAAGCTGCAATAACTATTCCATCAATAAAGTTATGAACAGCGTCTGAAATCAAAATTAAATAAGAAAATGGCATTATCTTAGGATGCTCTCTTACATGATGATGGTGCCACTTAATAAAATTCTCCAAAACAAAAAAAGCACAAAATCCTAAGATAACGTACAGAAACACATTCAAACTATTTTCTAATCCAACGCTTTCAAGTGCCTCAGGAATTAGATGTAAAAATGCTCCTCCCATTAAGGCTCCTGCAGAAAAGGCAACTAAAAAAAGAAGGATTTTATCCAAAAGCTTTTCTTTTAAAAACAAAATCAATGCTCCGACAAAAGCAATCAGGCTGATTAAAAAAGTAGCAATAATTATATTTAGAAAAACTGTCATTTTAAATAAGCATTAAGATCTCTGGCTTAAAAAGAATTATTAGCCCTAGAATCAAAAGCACAATTCCTGAAATCAGTTTTATGGCTTTAAGATATTTTTCTGAAACCTGGGTAATTCTAAGCGTCCAGATAGCTAAAGCAAAGATTATTAAATCGTCAATCATATAAAACAGAATATATAGTAAAAGATAAGAGTAATAAGAAGAGATGCTTAAGTTATAAGTGGTGAGCATTTTTGTAAAAGCTAAAGGAAATCCCAGAGAGCAGACCAGTTCCACTAAATTAATCCCAGCTGCAACTACAACTACGCCCAAAAGCATTAAAGGCAAAGAAGTTTTAGCTTGAGATATTTCCTGCATTTTTTCAAATAATCTTTTTTCAAATCTGACAAATATATTATCTTTTTTAGAAGGATCAACCTCGCAAACCCTGCAAATAACATTATGAGAATAATCTTTTAACAAAAACAATGAAAACATAATTATAATGATGCCCACTATAAAAGTAATGTAATTAATCTGCTCTAAAACCAAAAACAGATTAAGCCAGGCTGAGATAAAAATAAAATACATTATGCCTGATACTAAAATAAATGTACCGCCAATTAAAAACACTCTTTCCCTTATTCCTGTTGAAACTAAAACAGTAAGCAGAAACCCTAAAGCTATCATAGCGCAGGCGTTAAAACCATCTAAAGCTCCTAGAGTTATTGCTAAAACAGCAGGAGAAAGATTTAAAAGAGATATTTCCCCTATAATTGGAAGAGTGATTTTTCGTTCTTGCTCTTGAGGTTTTGTTTCTGGTATTTTTTCCAACAACTCCAGAACATAGCTTTCTATTTCAGCGCCCATAGCTTCATCAAAGCCTAAAAAATAGCGCTCTCCAATAAAGGTTATAGGGACAAGCCCATATTCAATAACAGGAACATTATATTCTTCATAATTTTGTTTGAGAAGTTCTGTATTTTGCTTTTGGAAAGCGTCGTAATCCTCAAACTCAACATTAGGATATTTCTCTTCCAAGCTTTCAAGAAATGGTCTTGCCTTGGCGCAATGCGGACAAATTGGGCTGAAAAAAGACTTAATACTCACCTTGTCCTGGGCCAAAGAAAAATTAGCGCTAGAAAGCACAAAAAATAAAACAAAGATTGTGAAAATGAGTTTTCTCATACAGGGTTGATAATCTACATTATACGTAACTAGTGTTTTTTATCAAAAGTTGAAATAATAAATTGTATTTTTAATTTTACCTAAATCTGTTAAAATTAAAAGACAAAAGGTCGCTATAATATCAATTTAGTTAATAATATGGTTTTTTCAATTATTTCTCGTTTAGTCAATGGCGTAAAGGAAAGCGTAAAAGCAGGATTGGAAGGAGTTAGTGATACTGGCAGCGCTGTTGTTGACGTTGTAAAAAATACAACTGTTACTCTTGTTAAAGGAACCGGAGAAGTAGTTTCTAAGGGCATTGAAGTGACTGGTTCAATAGTAAAAGGTGCAATATTTGGAGTAGCTGATATTGGCGCTTCAGTAATTGGCACGATAAAGGGAATTGTCATGGGAGCAATCAATGGTGTCATGGAATCTGGTGGAAAACAAGACCAAGCAGTTCAAGGAGCAGTATCTCAGGTAATACACAGTGCCAAAGAATTAGGCCTTGATGTTGGCAAAACTGCTGTTGAAGCAGTAAGCGGTTCAGTTGAGGCAGTTAAAAAAGTTGGAGGAGATGCATCTCAGGCAACAAGACAGGCTGTCACTGCTGCTGTAGAAGCTGCTAGAGATATTAGCGATGAAACATTAACTGCTGTCAAAGACGCTCTTACTACCAGTATTGAAGGTGCTAAAGACATTATTGATACACTTAAGAAATAAATTTTAACAAGTTATCTATATAATTTAAGCTTACTGGATTAAAAAATCCGAAATATTGTTTTTTTCGGATTTTTCTATTTAGAGCAATATTTTTTCAGACCAAGCCAAAATCATTGTTTCAGGACCGCACAAGGATCCTAATATATTATCAATAATAGTGATAGAGAAAATTTTAGCATTGAAATTTTGCTCAATCATTTCTTTTAATCTATTAGCGCCTTTTAAATCGTCTCCGTGAGAAATTAATACTATTAATTCATCCTTTAGTTTATTTTTTTTAACATCTCGTTCAAATGCCTTAAAAATACCGGTTGGAATATCTTTTGCGCCTGTTTTAATTCCTGCCGGGACCAATAACCCATTTTTGAAAGTTAAAACTGGTCTAATGCCAAATTTTGCAGCATTTCTGATTAACTTAGCCCCAATTCCTGATATCCTGCCGCTTGCTTCTATATATTTTGGGTCTTTAAACATTATAAAGGTGTAGATTTGAGGAATTAATTGTTCAAGTTTTTTAACAATTACTTCTAATTGCAATCCTTTTTCTATCAACTCGACTGCCTTTAAAACTAAGATTCCCTGGCCAATGCTGGCGTTTAAAGAATCAACAACTACAACTTTTTTTTGTTGTTCAGATGGTAAAAACTTTACTGCCTGGATTGCTGAATTATAACTTCCTGAAAGCTTTGAAGTTATGGTAATACAGAGAACTTTTTCAAAATTCTCAAACTGCTTCTTATATGCATTTAAAAAGTCCTTTGGAGAAGGTTGTGAAGTTTTACCAAAACTCTTAATCTCTCTTTTTTCAAGCTCCCTCATTTTTTCAAAAATATTAGTCCCAAACATATTTTCCAAATCAGGCCAGTCCAGTTTTACAGAAACCAACCCTATTTTATATTTTTCAATTGTTTCCTGAGGCAAATCAAGCGCCTCCTCAGCAACAATACCTATTTTTTTCATAAGTATGAATTATTACTAATAAATAATATAAATAGTAACAATCTTTTATTATATCTTAATTTTAAAAGAAAGAAAAAAATATTAACTTATCTTATAAAACAACTACAATAAAGCTCGTGATTATTTCTAATAAGGCCGGCTATAAGTCGAAAGAAGTCTTGATTTTAATCATAAACTGAAGGCAGCTTAATCGGTCACGAAGGGTCGCTTTTAAAATTCGTTAATTTACGTTATATATGACTTTCAACAAGTTTGAAAAAGGCCAACAATTCTGCGAGTTTTTTGGTTTAAAAGAAATTTATCTTTCCATTGCTTTTTTCTTTAGTCCTTGAGGATATTTCTCAATAGCATATCTTAGTGCAGTTCTGGGCATTTTGTCTTTATTTTTCATTACATAATCAAATACTTGTTTTGGATAAATATTACTTGTTTCTTTTAACATCCAGCCATATCCTTTTTGAACCATATCATCAAAATCCATTAAAAGAATATCTGCTGTTTTAAAGACATGGCTAAGAAATTTCTTACTTCTCTTTATTGGATAAATTAATATTACCGCTGAAGCACGCCTTAACCATCTATTTTTTGATTTTGTCCATAATCTTACCTCTGATAAAAACTCAGGGAAACCATAAATAAAATAACCAAAAGCACGACTACAAAAAATATCACATTTAGCCCAATCGGAAACATATTCCTTAAGCCAGGATTCAAATATTTTAAAATCCTTTCTCTCGTACTGCTTATAAAGACGGAAAGCCCAGTTAAAAGCAATCCCCTCTTGCTCACCATAGCCAGTTTGAAGTAACTTCTCGCAAAGTAAAAAAATCTCTTTCTTTTTTAAATGCTTAACTTTCTGAAAATATTTTTTTGAAATTTCTCTTACGACAGGAGTTCTAACACCATGCACTTTTATTTCTTCTTTAAAAAACCTTTTTACACCCTTTTTATAATCAAGGTCAATGTTCTTCTTCAGTTCTTTACGGATATCACTAAGCAGTTTATTCATTTTAATATCTTTTTATACTCAAAAGTTCAATCTCAAATATTAATGCAGCTCCTGCTGGTATCACGCTGCCTGCTCCTCCTTCACCATAACCTAGCTCTGAAGGAATTGTTAATTTTCTTTTTTCACCCACTTTCATTCCAAAAACCCCTAAATCCCAACCTTTTATTACATATCCAGTGCCTATGGTAAAACTAAAAGGTACATTTTTATCTACGCTTGAATCAAACTTTGTTCCATCCTCCAGCCAACCAGTATAATGAACTGTTGCCACCTCATTGTTTTTAACTTCTTCTCCTGAACCCTCCTTTAAAACTTGCACTTTCATTTCTTGTATTTCAAAAACATTTGATTCTAAACCTGTATTTACAATGTCCTGTTCTTGGGGTTTATTTCGAGAAGAAAAATAAAGTATTGAAGCTATAACTATTAAAGCTACAATTATAATGATTTTATTCATGTTTTTTTTAGTTTTAAATTATTTCTAATCAATTATAATATCAAAGAATAGAAACCAGGTAAAACTTGACTTTTAGATAAAATTATTACATAATATATAAATTATGGAAGCAATAATTACAATCATTGTTATAATTGGATTTCTATTCTCTGCCTTTGTTAATTTTGGACCAAGTTTTAATACAAAAAAACAAATTGCAAGTACTATTCAGCCAGAAATTATCCAAGAGCAAGTTATAGAAGAAGAGCAAGAACCTGCAGTAACAATAGTTACGCCTATTGAGCCAGTGGTAGCAAACAGACCTGCGCCAATGATCAGTTTGATTGAAACTTATATTACTGTTAGTCCAGAACAAAATCAGATTATAAGTGATACAAATAAGGTTGTTTTTGAATTTAAAGAAAGGATTCTATTAGAACAAATTAAAGAAAGGATTTACTTTGAAACAAAAATTCTTGGTTTTGATAATGATTGGAACAAAACTTACTCAAACAAAAGAACTGTCTTTTTACCAGCTGGTCAATATATTTTTTTAGTTAGAGCAAGGACAAAAAACATTATTGATTACAGCCCAGCTCAAACAAGCTTTAAAATAAATATTTCTCCTTATTTTGATAAAGTGAATATCTCAAGCGCTAGAGTTGAATATTCCTCTAGACCGTCTCTGATAACCTTAAACGCTGATATTAAAGACAATGAAACTATTAATATTACCAACTGGTCTATTGAAGGAAAACAGGGAAAGATTGCTATTCCTCAAGGAGTGGAAAAATACTACCATTATTATAATTCTTACATCAATGAAGATATATTTGTTAAAAAAGGAGATAGAATATATTTATCAGGTGGATATAATCCTTTAGGAAAAGATAAAAACTTTCGTCTCAATAAATGTATGGGATATTTAACAAGCTCATTTGATTTCCCTGTTTCCGTTCCTAAAAGTTGTCCCAAACCAACAAGGCAAGATGTTTCTTATTTAGAGCCATGCTGCCAGCAATTTATCCTTGGGCTTAAAACATGTGAAATTCCTGATTATTCTGAAAATATCAATGTCAGAAGCGATAAAGAGTGTATAGAATACATTAACAAGAATCTAAACAATCAGGCCTGTTTTATAAACCACTCACAAGACAAGGATTTTTTAAGCAATATCTGGTACATTTATCTTGATGGCAAAGATATTGTTGCCAATGACTGCTATGATACGCTTTATTTAAAAGACCAGAACGGCCTTGTTGTTGACACTTATTCTTATGGCCAGCCTGTTTGCAGATAAGGCTTAAAAAACCGCCGAAAATACGGCGGTTTTTCTTGCCCACTATTTTATAAAAATATGCTATTTTATTATCTTTATTGCTTTTCCTTTTATTAAAGCTTCTGCTATTTTCTTACGAGCTGAAGTTAAAATCCGACCCAGAGTGCTTTGAGAAATTCCCATTTTTTTAGCTGCCTTTTCCTGACTCAAAGTTTTTAAGTCACACAATCGAAGGGCTTCTAACTCATCTACGCCCAAATCTACTTCTTCTAAAATAGCAAGAGGCACTGCTCGAGGCTTAAAATAAGTAATATTGGGATCAAACATGATCCTTCTTGGTTTTATTGGTCTTGCCATAATTGATTGAAATTTCTAAAAATCTCTTTAATTTCTTTTTTAGCCCTCAGATTAGTTTCTAAAATTGGTTTTAGGTTGCTGATGGTTCTGAATATTTCTTTATCATAAGATATTTTCCCCAAGAATTTTCTATCAGCCCATTTCTCTATCTTTTGACTTAAATCTATATAAATATCCCATTTATTAATAACTAAACCGTAAGGAATATTAAAATGATTAACTACTTTCAAAACTCTTTTTAAATCAGTAAATCCAGAGGGCGTTGGCTCAGTAATTAAAATAGCAAAATTTGAATCTTGTAACGAAGCAATCACCGGACAACCAGTTCCTGGAGAAGAATCTATTAACATTATTTCATAATTGAATTTTTCTGCTTCTTTTTTGATCTCAGTAACAATTTTACCAGAACCTGTTTCACCCGGGTAAAGCTGACCAGAAATCAAGGGAAAACCATATTTTGTTTTTTTGATATGAATTTTACCATTTTGAACTGGTTTTATTTTAATAGCTTTTTTAGGGCATACAATCTCGCAAGCTCCGCAACCTTCACATAAAAATAAGTTTAATTTGGGCTTTCCCTTTATCATTTTTATTGCCTCAAAGACACAATTTTTGGCACACAAACCGCAACCGTCGCATTTCTTAAAATCAATTTCTGCCTTGGCTGAAGTAACAACAGAAAAAACCTTATCCCATTTTTTAATTCCTCCTAACCAAATATCTAAATTAGGAGCATCAACATCGCAATCTACTGCCACTACTTCTTTATTCTCTGCAAAGAGCATTGCCAAAGCTGAAGTTAACATGCTCTTTCCCACTCCCCCTTTTCCACTACAAACTACGATTTTTTTTACCTTCCTCATTTTTTATTTAAACCTAATCTATTTATTCAGGAAGAACACCAAAAGTATTATTAAAACGATTAATATAATTAAAAAGACCGATTACTGAAATAATCTCTACTATCTGAGATTCTGTTAGTTTTTCTTTTAATTTTTCAAAGATTTCAGGTTGATCAAGATGAGCATCTGCTGTTATATCTTTTACTAATTCTAAAATCTTTTTCTCTTCTTCTGGTAATTCTTTTCTTTGTTTAATTTTTTTTATCATTTCTTCTGTTGCCCCAAATTTTTTTAACATTTTTGTAGTCACATCAACACAAAAAACACATCTTAACATGTCGGAAACTGTATAAGCTATTTTCCATTTCAAGTAGGGTTCTATTTTACCCTCTCCCATAATAACTTTAAAAAGTTCAGTGAACTCTTTTAAAATCTTAGGACTATGAGCCATTACCTTGACCCACTCTGGAGTTTTACCAGTTTCTTTTTCAAACTTTTCATAAACTTCTTTGGCAATCTCCTTGACTTGATCTTTCTCTAAAGAGGGAATAAGAGCCATAAATTTATACTAAATTAAAATCTAATAACTGACCTTTTGAATAAGCTTCGACTAATTTTTTCGAATAAGGAATTTCTTTTTTAATTTCGGTATTAAATTCTTTAGCGATTTTTTCAATTTCTGTTTTAATTCCCAAATCAGCTTGATTTAAAACTATTTTAGCTGGCACTTTAAGTTTTTGGCACAAATCTAAAATCAAACTTAAATCATGAGCGCCCATTGGAGTGGGTTCAGTAACAACGTAAGCTAGATCACAATCCAAAAGGGCAGAAATTACCGGGCAATGAGTGCCAGCAGCTGTATCAAACAGAATAAAATCTGGTTTAATTTTTTTTACTAAATTGGAGACAAATTTCTTAGTTTGAGTTACTACAGGCCCTGTCTCCTCAAGACCTGGCTTAGCAAGACCAGTCACTAGCCAGTAATCTTTTTTAATCTTATTCAAAAAAATCTGGCCAGTTTGCTCCTTTTTCGGTTGAATGGCTTTATGCGGACATACTATCCAGCAAGCTCCGCAAGCTGAACATAAATCTTTAAGAAATAAAGGATATTTCCCTGAAGCTTGAAATATGGCATTACTACGACAAGTACTAACACATAATCCGCACTTTTGACATTTTGCTTTGTTTAATGTCGGAAATTCAGCCATTACTTTTTGCCGGGGCTTCTTTAATTTCTGACTCAGAAGCAAATAATCATTTGGACATTCAACGTCGCAATCACAAAGAATAACTTTTTTGTTTTCTCTAGCAAGTTTATTCGCTAATAAAATGGCAACGGTGGATTTTCCTACGCCTCCTTTTCCGCCTGTAACAGCGATTCTTTTAATTTTCTTTTTCATCTTTTCTCTTAATTTCTTCTAGAATATTATCTAGATTTTTCTCCGAAGAAATTATTTCAACTTCAATGCCAAAGTTTTCTAAATTTTGCTTGGCATTAGAACCAATCTGTTTTGTAAAAACTTTATCTGCTCTTACTGCTTTGGCAAATCTTGCTCCGCGGGGATGCTTTTCTTCGAAATAAGGATTCTTAATAATCTCTTTTGTTAAAATGTTTTTATCTTTCTTGTCCAGAACTAAATATTTATTCACCCCAAAAAGAGCACTAATTTTCTCTTCTTCAAGAGGAATAATAATCCTTTCTCCTAATTTCTTAGGGCCGATTTGTTCAAAACCCTCAAGTACCCCTATTTTCTTTCCTAATTTAGGCAGAATAATGCTCTTTGCCATTTCATAGGCTTCAATGGAAATAACTATTTGTTTTAGTTCTGGAATATTTTTGAGCAATCTTTCTTCTAAAACATTGATTATTTTCTGAACATCTTCAACTTTTAATTTTGGAGGAAGTTTAATTTTAATTTCAGCAAAATTAGCTGCTCCAATTTTTCTGGTTTTTAATTGAGAGATTTCTATTTTATGAGAAAGGCATATCTTTCTAATTCTCTCTTCTACATCCTTATTAGCCACATCTAATAAAGAATCAGTAATTTCTCTTCCTATTTGAAATGCTTGATAAAGAATATAACCACCAATAAATAAAGCAATTATGGCATCAGCTAAATTAAAATATCTAACTAAACCAAGCCCCACTAAAACACCGATTGAACTAATTACATCTGCCCTTGAATGCTCAGCATCAGCCACCAGGGCTAAGCTTTGGTACTTTCTTCCGTAATGAAATTTTAATCTGGCTAAAATTTCAGTAATTAAAATAGAAATAATTATTACAACTATTGCTCCAACGCTGAGTTTAACTATTTTTTCTTCAAAAAACCTCATCACTGCTTCATACAAAATCCAAATACCGGAAACTGCTAAAAGTATTGTTACTAAAAAACCAGCCAAGCTCTCTGCTTTCCAATATCCATAGGGATGCTTTTCATCAACTGGCTTTCTAGCTGTCCTTAATCCTAAAAAAATAACAAAAGAAGAAAAAACATCTAAACTAGAATCTATTCCATCTGCAATTAAAGCTACACTGCCAGTTAAGAAACCGAAGACCAGCTTAGATATTCCTAAGCCAAGATTCACAAAAGTACTAATTATTGAAACAGATTGAGGATTCATAAATAATGAAAAGGGTTTTTATCTTTTCCCTCTCCTTTTATTTCTAAAACGTTTTCTTTGATCGAATCGTGGTCTAGAAGCAGGACGACAAGGCACTGCCTCTGTTGTTTCTTTAAGTTTTCCCTTTTGATACTCTGTAACAGCATCTCGCACGCTCATTGCTGGGCTACTAAGAAAAACCTTTATTCCAGAACTGCTTAAAGCTAAAGAAGCGTTAGGTCCAATATTTCCAGTGATCACCACTTTAACTTTTTCCTTAGCTACAATTTCAGCAGCTGTAACACCAGCACCCCGCATTGCCTGCACCCCAGTATTTTTAATTACCTTAATCAGTTCTCCTTTATCATCAACAATCAAAAAATAAACTGCTCGGCCAAATCGAGGATCTAAAGGTGTATCTAAATTATTACCAGTAGCACTAATACAAATTTTCATAAATTTTATTTAGATCTAGTCATTGAACTGCCACATTGAGGGCATTTATGATTATAACAAGGCACTCCTCTTCTGTGAGGAGTTTTTGTCCTGCACTCAGGACAGATACATTCTCCTCCGGGCCCTAAACCAAAACCGCTTGGTTGTCGGCCTCGACCACCTCTTCCAGGCGCTCTAAATCTACCGCCAGGAGGAACTGAGGGAATTCTTTTATTCGGCATATTACTTTTTCTTTTTGGTTTCTAACTCCTTTAATCTCTCTCCAATAGACTTCATTTCTTCTTTTAAGTCTTTTAAGTCTTCAATTAATATCTCTTTTTCTTCTTCTCTTGTTATTTCTGGTATAAAAGGATCATAATTCCAACCCCATCCACGACCTCTTCTTAGACCTCTGCCCCATCCAAAACCTCTTCCTATACAAGGTCCCCATCCCCAACCAGCACCTGGTCCGTAACCAAAAGGTCCTCTTCCATTAAATCTTGGCATAGTATTATTTTATTAAATTAATAATTATTGACAATCCCGGCCTTTTTAAATGACTGCCTATTATGAATATATACCCATAACTATAGCTTGTCAATAACAATTATCAACAATTAAAAAACCGGTTGAAACCAGTAAAAATAGAGGTAAAAACGAAACTATCTTCTATTTTTCCTATTCCTGTGATTATTCATATTATCAGACATTTTTTTAAAAGTATTTTCCAGGTTCACCCTATCAGCAATCATCTCCCCTATTATTGCAAAGGGAATTGCAATTGCCACTATAATTCCAATCATTCTTGGCGTGATTGAAGCTCCTGTTGTTAATTTAATAGCAATAATATCCTCAGTTATTCCAATTAAAATTCCGAAAAGCAGGAATTCAAACATTACTTCTAATTTTTTCCACTTTGAAACCATAATATTCTTATTTTATCAAGAAAAACATTTCAAATAAAATACAAAACTTGTTATTTTAAGATTCTTTGCCAAAAGCTTTTAAGCTCTAGCTTAATATTAAAATGAATCGGCTCTCCCTCTCTTACCTCAAACGCTTCTGATTGATAGCCTTCATAATCAAGCTGCTCTACCTTTATATAATATTTCCCTTCTGGCACTAAAAATGAATACTGTCCAGTTTGATCAGTAATTTGAGGATTTTTCTGATCATAGCTTTCTGCTGGCCAAAGAATATAGCCATCTGTAGATTTATCAAATACAAACAAACTGGCTTTGGCTCCCTTTATACGAAGCTCACCTCTTTTAAGCTGTTCATAGATATATCCTTCAGGATCAACAAGCACAATCTTTTCCACACTCTTTTCTGTTCCATCAATAAAATTAATATCAACTCCTAACTTATACTCTCCTGTTACTGGAGGCATATATAAAATAGCTTTGAAAAATCCTTTTTCATCAGGTCCTTCAAACTTAAAGCTTTGGATTTCATATGTTTTTGCAAAAACACTGGCCGCAGAAACCTTAGAGATGAAAGGCAGATAAAATGTGTGTTTTAATTCTATTTGAGAAGTTTTCTCAAAGTATAAAAATCCTTTTAATGTTGAAATTGGTTTTGAGGGTTTAATAAACACAGCAATCTCTTTACCAGCAATAACATGGGCTCGCTTATCAATTAAATCAAGATCAATATTACCAAAAGCACTGCGCACCATAATAGTGTCTATTCTCACAATTTCAGGTGATACAGAAGGTTGAGGCACAGCTCTTTTTTTGACCACTTTTTCTTCTAATAATAATTTTTCTTGCAACGGGATTTGTAAGTAAGTCTGGTATGACTTTAACTGACGAATTGGTAGATCAGAAAAATAAGCTGCTCTGTCAATTATTAAATTAATGCCTTGATCTACCACTTTTATAACTTGGTGTGAAAACTGTGTTATTTTTCTTGTGTTTTCTTGAACTTGTTTGATTATATTTTTAATCACTGAATCTCTTGATTCTTTAATTTCAGAGATTGTTGAACTAATTCCCTTGTCTACTGTTTTTATAGTTTGACGTGAAAATTCTGTTACACTTTTTGTAGTCTCTTGGGTTCTCTCAGCTATATTTTCAAAAGATTCGCCGACAAAATCAGTTATATTATCAATTATTTCAGATGTTTTTATAATTACATCTTGAGTTGTTTCAATAATTTCTTTCCCTAGTTCTTTTAAAACTTGAGGTGCTTCTATTTCAATGGGAGGAAATAAAGGTTCTGGTAAAACAACAGGGGGTTCTGGAATCTCTGGAAGTATTGGAACAGGCAAAGGCTCTTCGATTTCTGGTTCAGGTAAAATCTGCTTTTGAAGCTCTTCTTGAAGTCGCAATATTTCTTTTTGAATATTTATAATTCTAATTTTCAAATCTGCAATTAAAAGATCTATAATTATAGGAGACGGAATTTCTTCTTCAGGTTCAGGCGGCGCTTCGCCTGATGGATGCGTCGGCGCTGGAGCTGTAACTTCGGGAACTTCCTCTTCTTCTCCTGTCAAGGTAAAACTTTTGCTATTGGAGTCATAATTATTAGAGCGAACTATTATATTACCAGAAGAAGCGTCATCTGGAATTTCGATAGTAATAGACGTATCTGTCCAGACAGAAATCTTGCTGTCTTCAACTAAGACCCCATTAATAGTGATTTTATCGCTGGAGCTTGCCCTGTTGCCTTGTTCTGGACAAGTTCCTGATTGACAAAAATGATTTCCTGAAATTACAACTGATTCTCCAGCTTGAGCAGAACTGGGACTAAGACTGGTAATTCTGGGAAGAATTCTAAAATTAGTCCAGTTGTCTGCTTTGCTGTCAGAAGAGCGAGTAAGAACAATATTGCCTGTATAGCTATTATCACTGATGCTGGTAGGAATTCTTATTGCAATAGCAGTATCAGCCCAGGAATTAACTGTAGCGCTTTCTCCTAACACAGTAATTATTCCTGTTGAATCAGCAAATCTATTGCCATTAATCGTTATTATGCCATCGCTGTCTGACGAAGAATATTCTCTAGCTGCATTAGTTATTTGAGGCGTGGTTAAAGAAGTAATATCAGGATAAATATAAAAAGTTAAGAGCGAAGAATCATCAACGGCATTAGCTCTGACTATTAGACCATTGCTATTACTTCCGCCAAAAACATTGATATCTGGGGCAATAGTAAAAGTGATATTTGTTGAATTCCAGGAAGAAACATCATCGCAAGAAATAGAATAAGAACCAATTTTTACTTTACTTTGCGGCGAACTGCAAGAAGAGCCAAAATTAGATCCAGAAACAGTAATCTGCTGGTTAATACGTCCTCCATCAGTTAATCCAGGCTCAGTATCATTAGTAAATGAAGTAGCGTCAGGACCAGAAACCGTGATTAGTTTTGGATATTGAGTGTAAACAGATAAAGCGGTTCCATCTGCCTTGACCATCTTAAAACAATAAGTAGTTGAAGCACTAGCTCCATTATCTTCTACTACCCAGTCCCATTCTCCTTTCTCACCTATTTCAATAGCGACAGGATTAGATAAAGAGTTATTTTCTTCTTCATAGGTCTCTAGTTTATTGGTCTGAGAATCTAATAAGGAGGATGTGATACTAGCTCCATCAGCAGGAGTAGTATTGTTGTATCCACGCCAGATGGTTCCACTTGATATTGCTCCTGTATCATACCAGTTAAGACCTGAATCACATGTAGCAGTTGTTGAAGCGTACTGGAGTTTAAATGCTTGAGTAGAAGTAGCTAAAGATGATGAAGCTATCTGAATAGATGTTCTGATTCTTAAAACATCATTAGTAGCTACATTGGTAATAGCAGTGTTTTCATCAGCTTTAGGAGTTGTTGGCTGGATATTGTCAATGTTGTCATAGAAACGGTAGTAGTTCTGAATAAGAGTGGTGCTGGCTGTGGTTAGCTTTGGATAGTTGGTGTAGGTATTAAGAACACTATCATCTGACTTAACCATTCTAAAGCAGTAATCAGTATTGGCTATTGCTCCATTATCTTCTACTACCCAGTCCCATTCTCCTTTCTCACCTATTTCAATAGCAACAGGATTAGATAAAGAGTTATTTTCTTCTTCATAAGTCTCTAGTTTATTGGTCTGAGAATCTAATAAGGAGGATGTGATACTAGCTCCATCAGCAGGAGTAGTATTGTTGTATCCTCTCCAGATGGTTCCACTTGATATTGCTCCTGTATCATACCAGTTAAGACCTGAATCACATGTAGCAGTTGTTGAAGCGTATTGGAGTTTAAATGCTTGAGTAGAAGTAGCTAAAGATGATGAAGCTATCTGAATATTCATCCTGAGTCTTAAAACATCATTAGTAGCTACATTGGTAATAGCAGTGTTTTCATCAGCTTTAGGAGTTGTTGGCTGGATATTGTCAATGTTGTCATAAAAGCGGAAATCTTTTTGCGTAAAGGTAATAGGAGTAATAAAAACTACATTAATATAATCAGCTTTTAAGGTCTGGTTTCCTGATGCCTGATAGACTCTAATATAAACCCAATTGCTAGCATCATAATAATAGCCAGGATTGGTATCTATGGTGGCTTCTAAAAGAAAATCTGTGTTAGCGCTGCAAGTAGTATTAGTAGCCAAGTTGTCCCAACTACTAGAGTTGGAGTTATAAGCCTGAAGATAGACAGTATTGATATCGCAAGCTACTGTGGTCTGACCATCCCAATCAATATCAATATCATCAGTATTATTGGTATGTTTTTCAGCAAAGAGAAAAATTGGATAAGCTGAACTGCTGGTAGCTGGGTCATAACTACTATCATCTGTGGCAACGGCTGTATAACCTGTATCATCTAAATAATAAGTTAAATCTGATTCATCAATGGGAAGAGACCCTTGGCTTGTTTTGGAATATCGCTTAGTTACTGAAGAAACAATGGATAACTGACCATAGCTGGAGTAATTGTCTAAAATTTGGGTATCAGTGTTGTTATAAAGTCGTAAACAGTAACTAGTGTTTTCTGCAGCATTAGATGTCTCAATCATAAAACCAAACTCAGTGTTATAATCAATATCAAGAGTATGAGCAGAGCTAGTGGAGACGTTTTCATGCCATGTCCCATTAGTAAAACCAGTACACCCATCATCACAAGAACTGGTAGTGTCAGTAACAGCAGCACTAATAGCATCTCCGTTTACTCCAGCCAGACCAAGAGAATAAGAAATGGCTGTAGTACCGGTGGCATCATACCAGGTCTCAGCTGCTGAACATCCAGTTCCGAAAGTTTTAAACTGAAGCTTGTAAACTTTGCTTGTAGCAGCAGCAGTTCCAGTATTGTCTAATTGAACCCTCCAGATAGCCCTCTCTCCTTTTTCCATTGTTAAAGAAGTGTCAGCATTAGCAGAATTAGTGTTTGAATTGACATTTGCTCCATTATCATTCTGCCAACGGTAAGAACGTTGGTTGAGAATCGGGCTAACTAGCGTATAAGTAATTCTCACTGGTATCCAATCATAAGAATTTGTTCCTGGACCACCCTGTTGATCATGTCTTACCCTTACCCTAAAGTTAGTATTATTTAATTTTGTATCATCCCAAGTAGTAGCAGAAGTAAAATCCCAATAAACTACAGTTTCACCATTACAATCACTTAATGCTGAACTTACTTGCTCAGCGCTCCAGTTACTTCCTCCTCCATCCCAGGAAACTGAAATTGCTATTTTCTCGTCTCCGCACGCTTCGTAACCAACTTCTACTTTATCAATACTATTACCCGATAATGAAATATTATAATCGTAATAATCATGAGAATCATCATTCGGTAATGAAGTGGCATAACTATCGTTTGAACTATAAGCATTGATTGGATCAGTAAAACCACCCACTACTGCTGCATTGTTGGTGGGACTATAAACTGTTTCAGCAGCTTTTACTTTTTGCGACTCTGACCTAAAATTAAAAATTGGCCCCATAAAGGAAAGAATAAGCACAACAATCAAAACCAGCGAAACAATCTGTTTTGAAGAAATTTCATACTTGATTTGTTCTGGCCATATTCTTTTTATCGTTAACGTGCTTTTCTGAAATATTTCTTTAGCTTTTACAACACCTTCAATATAGTTACTGAACGCGCCTGATATTTTCCCGTCTATTTTCTGAATTCCCTGCTTAACGCTTACTCCTAGCTCGTTTTGATACCATTCAATAAAATCCATAAAACCCAGCACTCTTTCTCCAGTTGAGTTCAATGCTTTTTTAAAAACCTGTTTTTCATCATTGCAAATTTCAAATAGTAATTTTCTATAATAAACAAGCAGTGCTTTGGTCTTTATTTTTATTCTTTCTTTTTTGTAAACAATCCTGTGCCAAAATCTAATTTTTAAAAGTTTAAAATGTATTTTAAATTTAAATAATTTTAAGTTTATGTTTTTGAAAATGAAAGCAAGAAGTTGCCTTCTGTGATTTATTTCACTCTTCAGCAACTTCTTTTTTTCTTCAAATGAAAATATGAATGATTTGTAATTTTTTAAAAATATTTTTTTATTTTCTTTTTTAAATAAAAATAAATATTTTTTAATTTCTTTTTCTGTTTTAATTCTTTCTTTTATGAATTCTTTTTTGTACTTGCTAAATTCATACCTTATAATTTTTATTTTTTTACTGGTAAAACGAATTGTTAAAGATCTTTGTTTCAACAAAGATCTTTCTAATATTTTAAATCTTTTTTGATAATCACAAGTATATTTTTTGGATAGTTTTTTATACTCATGAATATAATCAGAAATCGCTTTTTTAGCTTTATTTTTGATTAAATTTGCTTTTTTAGGTGCTTTATTAAAAACAGCTTGGAAAAACAATTTTTCCATTTCTTTTTGATAGCTTTCAAAAAAATCAATAAGTTTTAATGCTCCGTTCCCAATAGAATTAAACAGATTTTTAAAAACCTGTTTTTCATCATTAATAATTTCGATAAATAAATTTTTATATTTTATTAAGAAATAATTTATTTTATTTATTTTTTTATTTATTTTTTTAAATAAATTAAATAAAAATAAATATGTTTTTTGAATTTTTTTATTGTGAAAAACAACTTTTTTTTGCTCATTAAAAAAAGAAATTCCCAAAGATTTTCTTTGGGCTAAAAATTTCAATTCTTTTTTATATACTCTTTTTAATTTTCTTCTCTGCTCTTTGTATTCACTCTCAATGCTTTTTATTTTGTTCTTAATCAACAAGATTAATGAAACTATTTGCTTATAAAGCTTCTTTTTTTGTCTCTTTAGTAAACGAATATTCTTTTTTAAAAATCTTCTAATCTGAACCAACAAAACTCTGATTCTTTTCAAATGAAAAAACCTTCTAACTTGAATTAACAAAACCCTGGTTCTTTTTAAAGACCAAATTCTGATTTTTTTCCAAATTGTTATGATTTTTTTTGTCATGTTTTTTTTAAAATCAAAAGTATAGCCTCAGCTCAATAGCATAAAGGATATATTAGTTAATTATACGCCTAATACAAAGAATACGCCTGTGGATAAACCCACCAAGAGCCCAGCAATCATTCAGCTCTTGTCAAAAGCGCAATTATTCTTTTAAAGACGTTAGAAAAAAATACAAAAGAAAATTTATTTTAATATTTCGATATCAAGAGTTTTAAAAATCTTGTCAACAATAACACTTACCTATTTTACATTTTTGTTGGTCACAGAAACTTGATGTTCTTTTCCCTCTGCCATAGTTCTTAAAGTCTGACAAACCAATCAATAAAAGCAGTGTTGTAATAACTGCTTGGTAGTTTGAAAAAATTGTTAGCAATAATTGTTTTGTAAATTTCTAATAACTTCTTGTTTGTTAAAAAAATTGTTCTGTTGATTTCTGGTTAACAATTATTTGGCTAACAATTAAATTAATTTCCATTGCCAAAAATTTCAAACTCGCTCCATTCCCAACCTGAATGACAACCTCTCCAACTATGCTTAATTTGCAAATCATCAGACAGTGTTTGTGGCTTTAATAAAACATAATTGAAAATTAAAGAGAGGTTGTAATTTCAGTGATAATTATTACAATTGAATCCTTTTTCCTCATAAAATCCTTAATAAACCTTAAAAATCATTATAAATCATATCTATTATCAGGATGTCTGAGAAATAGCTAAAATACTTATAATATAAGCAATAATTTCTGGAATAAAACCAGTAAAAATAGTTGATGTGTTTCGAGAAACGAACGATATTAAAACCCATTTCTTTTTTTAATAGCTATCACCATAACACCTACCATGCCAATTAAAAAACCAAGAGGACAAACAAAAATTGCAATAAGGAAAAACGCCACGTGTAAAACTTCTGTCAAATAATTCAATAGAACAATATGACCAGTAATTATACTTAAAGCATAAAAGGCATTATGCAAAAAAACAAAGATAAAAAATCCAACAGCAGAAGCCCCTGTTAACAGCAAGAACTTTCTCAATACTCCTTTTATTCTTTTTTTCAAGGTTAAAAATATTAATACTACGCCCAAGAAAGAGAAAATAATAAATGGTAACAAAAAAAGCTCAGAACCTTTAAACAAGTTTCTAATTACTGGAATAAAAAATTCACTCAATATAAAAAGAAAAAATCCTACTAATGCCCAGAATGTTATCGTTAAAGATTTCTTCATTGCTTTACTCTACCAAAAAATCGCCCTTTAGGCGATTTTTATTATAAGCTTTCATTATTGAACGTACTTAAAATTTTTGATTGTAGAATAATTAGAAAAGAAATCGAACCGCTTAAATTAAACACAAAAGCACCTTCAATATCAAGGTGCTTTTGTAGAGTATTAGACTCGATTGACGTTTGTAGCACTAGGTCCTTTTTCGCCCTCAGTTACTTCAAATGTCACTTTGTCGCCTTCTTTGAGTTCGTTGAACTCTACGTTCTTAAGCTCGTTTGAATGGAAAAAGAGATCTTTTTCTTCACCCTCACGACTAATGAACCCAAATCCTCGATCAGTAAGTCGAGCAATTGTTCCTTCTTGCATAGAATTTAAAGAATTAATAAATAATGTTCGAAAATATAATACTGTAGAACAAAACCCGACTACGTTTTTCTTACAGTATCAGTATAATACCATTTGTATAATTTTACGTCAATACTTAGTTCCAAGTCACGAACGACATTAAAACCTATTTTGTTGGCATTATTTAAAAATTTTATTCTTAACTTTCTTAATTTCTGGTGGTTTTTCTAATAGTTGTCCTTTATATAATTTATATAAAAGAGGAATAACTCCACAATCTTTACATTTACCCCAAGCGCATTTTCCTTTCTTTTCTTTAAATAGTCTTTTACACATTGCAATCTCCTTATTAAAAATCTCTTTACTAATAACTTTTTTCTTTTTCATATTCTTATTTTATCAAAAAACCGCCTAAAAGGCGATTTGCCAGGGCTCCGTATCGTGAACGATGTTAAAAATAATCTAAAATGTTCCTGTTTCGAACTTGAATTTTGTACAACTATATAAAAATATTGGTCTTAGAAACTATGGAATAAAGAAAATGGTTAAAATTATAATTAAAACCATTTAAAAAAATTAGTCAGGAGGAAATTTTAGGGCTTTCTTTATGTCTTCAAGCCCTTTTATTACTGTCTCTGTTTCTTCCTCTTTCTCTTCTGACTTTTTTTCTTCTACATTCTCAAAGAGCGTCATATCATTTTATTACCTTATTTAAAGAATTTATCAACTAAAAAACCTGAGATAATATTTCGAGTTCACAGCTCTAGAGACTAGATGAGATTAAAACCTGTTTAATTAAATAAAAAAAGTTGGCGACTAAGCACCAATCTTTAATAGATTAATCTTTACTCCTTTTAAGATAAGCTTTAACTCCGCCTCTCTCTCCTCCATTTATTACGTCCATTAATTCCCAGCCCTGCTTACCTAATTCGTTCAACTTATTTACATCCGAGCTATTACCTTTAAGCTTTAAAAATTCATATTCAAAAATTTCCCTTATAAAAATCACCTTTAATTTGTAATTTTAATCTACCTCTTTCTACTTCATATTTTGCTTATTGTCAAGTTAAAAACCCAAGAAATAATCTCGGGCAGGTCGTTGAAAGACGTTAGAACCTATTTTACTACCTGAACTGAATTACAAATAAGCCCTTTTCTTCAATTTCTTCTTTCTGTCCAAAATCATTAAGTTTAAACTTCGAAACATAATCTACCAACTTTTCTATTTTCCTTCCTGTGTATTGTCTAGTCTCTGGATTCCATTCCTCTAACACGAATGTGTCCCCTTCTTTAATATCAAAATCAGCTAACCTTAGCTCAAATCTCTTTTTACCAGAATTTATGAGCTCAAAATAATCTGGCCAGATTTTCTTTTTGATGATTGCCATATATTTCATTATATCAAAAACCCGAGAAACAATCTCGGGCTGAACGAAGCTCCGGGGGCTGGACGAGGTTAGAATCTGCTTAACACTTAATTCATTGTAAAAAATCAGGATCTACCTCTAAAAACTGTTTCATTTTATTCAGGGCAATTTTTCTCATAGACATAGAATCTTTTTCCTCCTGGCTCATTTCTGCAAAAGTTTTGTTATAGCCTTCTGGTTGAAAAATTGGATCCCATCCGAAACCACCTTCACCCCTTGGCTTCTCTGGTATTTGACCTTTAATTTCACCCGTAAATATCTTCGCCTCTTTGCCGTTGTAAAGGCAAATAGAGATTTTAGCAGTGACAGTGCGGTTCTTTTCTTGAAAAGCCAAGCACAATCCCTCGTTATCAAGAGTTTTCAAAATCCATTTAATCAACGCTCCTGGGAATCCTTGCCAGGCCTCAATGTAAAATCCTGTATCTTCAACCATCACTGGTTTTTTAACCTGCTCAAAAGCCCTCTTGGCCTTATCTTTAACTACCTCTTCTATCTTGAGAGTCTGAATCTCGTTGATATCTAAAAGTATCTTATCAACTTCAAAACCTAGAATGTCTTCTACTTCTTTAATCTTGTTTTCGCTAGATGTAATAAAATAAAGTTGCATGGGTAAAAATTAATCTTTTATATAATTTCATCCTACCAAAAAACCGCCTTCTCGGCGATTTTTGTTTGCTCCGCGGGCAGGACTCGAACCCGCAACAACTGGATTAACAGTCCAGCGTTCTACCATTGAACTACCGCGGAATAATTAACAAAATTTATGTTTTGAAAAGACCAGATATCCAGCCTATAATTTTTCTCTGTATATTAACATCACTTATTCTTATCCTAAACACACCGTAAATGTTTTTTGTTTTTCTTAGTCGGTTGGGATTATTTTTTACAATATAAGTTTTTGTAAATTGACTAAGAGGAATTTTGGTAAGTTTTGACCAAAATTTTTTAGCTTTCTTCTCATCCAAGTTATCATGTAAATATATACTTCCTCGAAATTTCGCTTCAGGTATCTTACAAAATTCTCGAAGCCAACTCATCATAAATTTTATAGAACGGGAATCCGAATTACTAAAAGCAACATGTTTATCTCCTTTCTCTCCTTCAGCAAAATACATAGATACCCCAGCTATGAACCTATCCCTTTTTGATAAATCACCTAATTCCCTTATTCCTTCTTTAATTAATCTTTTTGTTAGTTCTTCTCGCGCTCTTATTTTATTCATTGCTGCAATAATACTTCCTTTCAGGGCACCAGTTTTTTTATTTAAATACAATTTTTCAAGTTGACTCTTACTCAATCTAACATCCCTAACCCATAAACTTACAGAAGACCTCGAAACACCTAACGTTTTCTGAATTTCTTTTATCGATATTCCTTTTTTCCGTAATTTTCTGGCCTTTAATTTTAATTCTAATTTACCTACATATACCATTATTGAATCTTCTCATATCGAACCTACAATTTCAAGTCTTATACCACCCGCACTACCATTACGCCACGACGGAATGATATGTAAATATAATATAAAATCTTGAGTTTGTGAAGAGTCTAGTATCCCTTTAATTTTTTCAAGCTTCTGTGTTCACGAATCTTTTCTAATGCCTTGGCTTCAATTTGACGAATTCTTTCACGAGTTACTCCAAATTCCTGACCAACCTCCTCTAAAGTATGAGTAATACCGTCTTCTAAACCAAATCTCATTGATAAGATTCTTTGCTCTCTTTCTGTTAAGTCAACTAAAATCTCACCCAATCTCTCTCTTAACAGCGATCTGGCTGCATCCAAAGAAGGAGGTATGCCTTTTTCATCCTTAATAAATTCAGCCAAAATCGAATCATCTTCATTGTCACCTACTGGTGTTTCTAAAGACACTGTACGCTGAGAGATTTTTGCTAAATGACGCACTTTTGCAACTTCAATACCCATTTCAGCAGCAATTTCTTCGGGCAATGAGGGCCTGCCTAAGCTTTTCAAAAGCTTTCTTCTTACTTTATTATATTTTGAAAGCGTTTCAACCATGTGAACAGGAATTCTGATTGTTCTTGACTGATCAGCTAAAGCGCGACTAATTGCCTGCCTTATCCACCAAGTAGCATAGGTTGAAAACTTATAACCTCTTCTCCAGTCAAATTTCTCCACTGCCCTAAAAAGCCCCAGATTTCCTTCTTGAATCAAATCTAAGATGGTTAAATTAGGAGACCTGCCAATATATTTTTTAGCAATTGAAACAACTAATCTTAAATTAGCTCTGGCTAAGTGTTTTTTTGCCTCTATATCTCCTTTTTCAATTTTCTTTGCCAGTTCTTTTTCCTGATCAGCAGTTAAGAAATCAACTCTGCCAATTTCTTTTAAATACATCTGTACAGGGTCTATTTTTCTTTTTTTACCCACAGGCCTGCCTTTTGTTGGTATTAAAAGCTCTTTTACTTCCTTTATCTCAATTCCATTTTCCTCTAATCTGTCGTAAAGCGCTTCCAGCCCTGAAATGTCTTTCTCAAAATTAGGAAAAGTGTAAAGGATTTCAGAACTGCTGATAAACCTTCTTTCTCTGGCTTTTTCAATCAATTTCTCAATTTTCTCCTCTGTAAAAATTCCTTTATAACGGCCTCTTCTGACAGGTTTTTGCTTTCTTGTTTCTGCTTTCTTAAAAATCCTTCTTATAACCTTTACTCTCTTTGCTGGTTTTGTTTTTTTAACCTTCTTTAGTTTTCTCTTTTTCACCTTCTTTGGTTTTGTTTTTTTAACTCTTTTTTTAATTGAAGTTCGTTTTGAACGCTTTTTTATCTTTGGCATAAAATTAATTAGTCATTATTTTTTTTGTTAACTGATTAAATCTCTGACTAAGATTTTCTATTTTTTTAATATCCTGATCTTGTTCAGCCTGCCTTATTTGAAAAGAAATATCATCAAGCTTTTTCTTAAGCTCAAGAGATTTTATCTCTTTCAAACAGAATTCAAGCTCAGATAAAATTTCTTCTTCTTCAATCTGCTCTAGTTCTGCTTTTAAAGAAAGAGGGTTAACAATATTAGAAAGCTCAGCGGAAATCTTATCAAGGCTCTCAAAGTTATTTATAATTTCCTGGGTCTGAGAAGAAAAGTAAGGAATTATTTTTTTATCTACAGTGCTTAAGTGCTGTGGAGATTTAAAAAGCAAGGTTAACAATCTTTCTTCAAGGACTTGTTTTTTTGTTTTTTTATCAGCTTGGTTTTGAAAATCATTAGTTTTAAGAACTGGCTCAGAAACCTCTTCAATCTTTACTTTATTTAATTCTACTTCTACGTCCTTTTCTCTTACATTAAGTCTTGCCGCCAACTCCTGAACCCAAGAGGCCTGTTCAATCTTATTAAGAACTCTTTTAATCACAGGCAAAAGAGCATTAGAAATCTTTCTTTTTCCTTCAGCAGTTTTTTTATCAAATTGAGAAAATGCATTTTGAAAATGAAAATCTAGGACAGAAACAGAATTATTAACTAATTTTTCAAACTCTTTAGCGTCTTTTGAGATTATATCAGCTGGATCTTTGCCTTGAGGCATTTTCACCACCTTAATATTAAAACCCTTGGCCTGGGCTAAATCTATTCCTCTTTTTGTAGCAGCATCTCCTGCAAAATCCATATCAAAAGCCAGCATTAAATTACTGGAATATCTTTTTAAGACAACCAATTGAAAAGGAGTTAAGGCAGTGCCAGCAGTCGCAACCACATTAGCTTTTTCCGCCTGATGAGCCAAAATAACATCAATATAACCCTCTACCAGTATACAGGAATCATTTTTCCTTATTCCTACTTTTGATTTATCTAATCCATAAAGAATCTTACCTTTATCATATAAGGGAGTATTGGGTGTGTTCATGTATTTAGCAACAGCTTTTTCTTTTTCAAGAACTCTCCCCCCAAAACCAATTACCTGAGAATTTAAATCAAAAACAGGAAACATAATTCTAGACCTGAACCTATCATAATAAGAACCTTTTTCTGCTTTTATTGATAATCCTGTTTTTTGCATCTCTTCCATTGAGTAGCTTTGTGAACTCAAAAACTCTGTTAAACCCCGCCAGGCATCAGGAGCCCAGCCCAATCTCCACTTCTTAATTGATTCCTCGTTTATCCCTCTTTTAAAAAGATATTCTTTTGCTTTTTTGCCTTTTGAGCTTTTTTCAAGCTGTTTTTGATAAAACTTAACTGCTAACTCACAGATTTCGTAGAATCTTTGTCTTTTAGTCCGCAGCTCTGGATTTACTGGCTTTAAATCCACTCCAGCTTTCTGAGCTAAAACACGCAAGGCATCGCCAAACTCCATGCCCTCTATCTTCATTACAAAGTCAAAAACACTATGACCCTCGCCACATCCAAAGCAGTGCCAGATTTGCCTTGAAGGAGAAACAAAAAGTGAAGGTGTTTTCTCACCATGAAAAGGACAAAGCGCCTTATAATTCGCACCTGCTTTTGTTAGCTTAATGTAGCTTTTAATAACCTCGACTATATCAAGCTTTGACTTTATTTCTTCAATTGGGGAAGAAAACATAAATTATTGTTTTTTAGATACTACTGTAACTTTACTATTGGGAATTGAATGAATGGATCCATCACTGGATTCAATAACTGTTTTTCTTAAAGTTATCTCTTTAACCCTGCCCTCAATACCAGAAACTTTTATTTTTTTATTAAATACAACATACGAAATATCAATAATGCGGAGAGGACAGGATTCGAACCTGCAAACCCCCGAAGGGGTCCTTGCTTTCCAGACAAGTGCCTTAGCCGTTCGGCGCACCTCTCCCTATTTAAAAGCCTATCATTTTCCTTTAATTTTTCAAACTTTCATTCCCCTTAAAGCTTTTAATCTTTTCTCAACTGGAGGGTGTGTTAAAAACAATCCTGTTAACCAATTTTTTTCTTTAAAAGGATTGCTGATATATAAATGAGCAGTTGAGCTGTCAGCTGTTTTTAAAGAAGTTCTGTCTTGAGATATCTTTTCTAAAGCCCTGGCTAAACCTTCTGGATGTCTTGTTAAAAGAGCCCCTGTTGCGTCAGCTAAAAACTCTCTTTTTCTTGATATTGCCAGCTGAATTAAAGTAGCGATAATGGGCGCCAAAATAGCTCCAACTAATCCTAAAACCATTATTAATCCTGCTGAGGAATCTTTATCTCTTTTCCTTCCCCTTCCTCCTGAATGAAAACTGATTCGCAGAAACATTCTTGATAAAAGCGCCACAACTCCAACCAACACAACAACTACTGTTCCTAAAAGCATGTCCTTATTTCCAATATGAGCCAGTTCATGGGCAATCACTCCCTCAAGCTCAGCTCTTTCCAGTTTATTCAGCAGTCCTTTTGTTACAGCAATAACAGCATGCTTCTGATCTCTTCCTGTTGCAAAAGCATTGGGTTGAGCTTCATTAATAATATATACTTTTGGTACAGGAAGCCCTGCAGTAATAGCAAGATTTTCAACAATCCTGTAAAGCTCTGGGTTGTCTTTTTTTTGAATCTCTTTGGCTCCAGTCATTGCTAAAACAATTTTGTCCGAAAACCAGAAACTAGCAACACTTTGAGTAATACTTAAAACCACTGCAATAATTAAAAAAACATTATTTTCCAATAAATAACTGAAAAACCAGCCCAATCCAATGATTAAAACCAAAAACAAGGTTAATAAAATCCAAGTCTTGCGAATATTAGAATCCGCCTGAGTATATAATGTAGCCATGTGTTAATTAGAATTTTACCTTTGGAGCTTCTCTTTTTTCCGGCTCTGCTAATTCAAAAAGATCCATTTTTTTAAATCCTAAAACACCAACAACTAGATTTGCAGGAAAACTTTCTAATTTAATATTTAAATCCCTGACATTACCATTATAAAATCTTCTGGCTGCCTGAACTTTATCTTCAGTGTCACGAAGCTCTCTTTGAAGTTCTAAGAAATTAGTTGATGCTTTTAAATCTGGATAGTTCTCTGAAACAGCAAATAAGCTTTTTAAGGTATTACTGAGCATATTTTCTGCCTGACCTCTTTCCTTTATATCCTTAGCTCCCATTGCTTTAGCTCTTGCCTCAGCAACTTTTTCAAAAATCTGCTTTTCATGAGATGCATAACCTTTGACTGTTTCAACTAAATTAGGAATTAAGTTGTATCTTCTTTTTAACTGAACATCTATATCAGCCCAGGCCTCTTTAGCTCTATTTTTAAACTTAACCAAACCGTTATAAGTAATAATCAGCCAAAAAGCAACTAAAGCTAATACACCTAATACAATATTTGTGATCATAGTTTTTAATTCAGTTTATCAATTTGTTTCGACTAATGATAATTATATCTTAGTTTTAGGTTTAACTAAAGCTTACCACCAGCCTTTTAGCTGGTGGCAAGTAAGAAAATAATCTTAGTACATTCCAGGCATTCCACCCGCTGGCATCCCTGGAATCTGTTTTTTCTCTTCAGGCATCTCGCTGACAACTACTTCTGTAGTTAAGAACATTGAAGCTGCTGAAGCTGCATTTTGCAGCGCTAATCTTACAACTTTAGTAGGGTCAATAATTCCCTCATCCACCATATTTACTAATTTACCAGTTGAAGCATTATAACCTGAAACCCAGTCCATTTGTTCAGCTTGTGCTTTTTCTTTTTTCCTATCCTCAATATTTTTTAACACCTTATAAAGCACAACCTCATCTGTACCAGTGTTTTTAATGATTTGTCTAAGCGGTGACTGGCATGCGCGTCTGACAATATCATGCCCGGCAAGATAACCTTCTTTCTCTAAAGCTGAAAGTTTTCTATCACCGCCAGAATCAGTTAAAGCAGCTGCTACTGCTAGAGCCACTCCCCCGCCAGGAACAACACCCTCTTCAACTGCTGCTTTGGCAGCATTTAAAGCATCTTCTATTTTGTGCTGCTTGGATTTCTGCTCAACTTCAGTAGCTGCACCAACTTTAATAACTGCGACTCCACCGGAAAGCTTAGCTAATCTTTCCTGGAATTTCTCTTTGTCAAATTCAGAATCAGTAGCTTCAATCTGATTCTTGATGTTAGAAATCCTTGCTTCAATTGCATCCTTTTTACCTTTTCCTTCAATAATAGTTGTTTTTTCTTTTGTTGAAATAACTTTTCTAGCTGAACCCAGTACTGAAAGGTCAATGTTTTCTAACTTTAAACCAACCTCTTCAGAAACAACCTGAGCTCCAATTAAAATTGCAATATCAGAAAGCATTTCTTTTTTTCTGTCTCCATAACCAGGAGATTTCAAAGCCAAGGTTTTAAATATTCCACGAAGCTTGTTAACCACTAAAGTAGCTAAAGCATCTCCTTCAATCTCATCAGTAATAATAACCAGTTCTTTTTTGCCTGCCTGGCTTACTTTTTCTAAAATAGGAACAATCTCCTGTAAGCTTGAGATTTTCTTATCAGTTACTAAAATATATGGATTCTCATAAACAGCTTCCATTCTCTCTGCATTAGTAACCATATAAGGAGAAATATATCCTTTATCAAATTGCATTCCTTTAACAATTTCTTTTTCAAGACCAAATGCTTTTGATTCTTCAACTGTAATCACTCCATCTTTTCCAACCTCATCCATGATTTCAGCAATCAAATTACCAATTTCTTCATTCTCAGCAGAAATTGTTGCCACTTGAGCAATTTCTTGCTTGTTCTGAATTTTAATTGAGCGTTTCTTTAAAAACTCAACAATTTTATCAACCCTATCTTTAATCCCTTTATTAATGTCAGCTGGAGTAAATCCTACTTCAATAAGTTTTAATCCTTCTGAAATCATTGCTTGAGCTAAAACCACTGCAGTAGTAGTTCCATCACCAACAGCATCATTGGTTTTTTCAGAAACTTCTTTTACTATTTCAGCTCCTAAATTCTCTGTTTTGTCTTTAAGCTCAATTTCTTTAGCAATAGTAACACCATCATTGGTGATGGTAGGTCCACCAAATCCTTTATCTAAAACAACATTTCTGCTTCCAGGACCAAGTGTTACTTTTACTGCATCAGCCAACTGGTCTAAACCAGACTTGAGTTTTTTACGAGCTTCTTCTCGATAAGTAATTTTTTTAGCCATAATTAATTAAAATTTATTGCTCTATAACTGCTAAAACATCTTCTTGCTTGGCAATAAGATATTCTTTTCCATCGACTTTAATCTCACTTGGAGCATATTTTTTAAACAAAACCTTTTGTCCAGCTTTTACAGCCATAGGAATTATTTTATCAGCTGAAGTTCTTTTGCCCGGGCCAACAGCAATAACTTTGCCTTGTTCAGAGCTTTCTTTATCAGCTGTTTCTGGTAAAAGAATACCAGATTTTGTCTTTTCTTCTTCTTTGATTGGTTCGATTAAAATATAATCTGATAATGGTTTTATATTCATAATTACTATAAATTTATATTAAACTGCTATTGTTTATCTTTTAGCAGGATAGACCTTTGAGTGCTAATTCTTCTCTATCTTAATTGAGACCCCTGCTCTTGTCAAGAACTATCCTCTGTATTAGAAATAAAGGCAATCGCCTTTGAAACATGAGCTCCTGTCTTGACTTGATTCTTGATTTGTTAAAATTAGAGTGTATAATAAAAACGTATGGAAAAACTATTGTGGTATATTATTGCTGGGATATTATCTTTTTTTCTGGCAGCCAGATTTATTGCTGGTGTAAGTTTAGAAATCCTCCCTAGTAGCAGTTTCTTAGGATTTACTCTTACTCAATACTGGCATATTTTAGTGGTTATAGGAGGAATACTGGGAATTGTGAACTTTTTCATCAAGCCAATTCTTGATGCGCTCACCCTTCCCTTAAAGTTCTTGACTTTAGGGCTTTTCTCAATATTATTAAATATGGCCATCATCTGGTTTTTAGATGTTTTATTTCTAGAGCTTACAATTGTCGGCCTTAGCTCACTGTTTTTTACAACAGCAATTGTCTGGACCGTTAATTTCTTCTTAGGACTAAAAAGATGAAACAATATTTATTTATCGCTCAAAGCGTTGTAGCTGTGTTTTTAATTATCTCAATTCTCTTGCAGCAAAGAGATAGTTCTTTAGGTTCTGCTTTTGGAGGAAGCGGAGGGTTCCATGTATCAAGAAGAGGTGCAGAAAAAAATCTTTTTTGGGCAACAGTAATTTTTGGAATAATCTTTGTAGTTCTATCTTTGTTAAATCTTTTACTAAATTAATTAATCTCTTAAAATCTAAAAAGTAAAAATAATCAGTTATGAGTTATAAATGGCCATCAAAAAATCAATGGCTTCAATTTTTTAAAACTTTAAGCAGTAAAGAAAGAAAGGTCTTTATCTTTTTTGGTTCTTTATTCCTCTTCTCATTTATCTTTCTTTCAGTTGGTTTTTACGTTAAAAACACAGAGATAGTGCCAGCTCTTGGCAGCTCTTACATTGAAGGAGTGGTGGGCTTCCCTAGATTTATCAATCCTGTTTATGCATCGCTTTCAAACGCAGACAAAGACCTGACAGAGCTTATTTTCTCTGGCTTGATGAGATATGATGAGAATGGCCAGTTGGCCTTAGACATGGCAAAGGATTATCAGGTAATTGATAATGGAAGAATTTATGAATTCTACTTAAAAGACAATCTGGTCTGGCAAGACGGACGTAAACTGACTGCTGATGACATAGTTTTTACAATTGAAACTATTCAAAATCCAGACATTAAAAGCCCTCTGCGTTCTATTTGGCTGGGTGTAACAGTGGAAAAAATATCTGAATCAGCAGTAAGATTCACTCTTAAAAACAGCTCATCAATCTTTTTAGAAAACTCTACTTTTAAAATAATACCAAAACACATCTGGGAAAATGTTTCTGCTAAAAACTTTTCTTTCAGCCCGAACAATCTTAAGCCTGTTGGTTCTGGGCCATATAAATTTCAGGATTTGTCCCAGGACAATGAAGGAAAAATAACCTCAGTTAATTTAATTAAAAATGTTCTCTATTGTAATGAAGGCCCATATATATCGAAAATCTCTTTTAAGTTTTTTGAAACCGAAGAAGAATTGATAGACGCCTATAAAAAAGACCAGATTAAAGGTTTCTCTGTTAACTCTCCTAATAATATTTCTTTCTGTGATATTTCTTCTAACGGACTAAGCAAATGCAATGACTCAAATCTTTATTCTTTGTATTTGCCAAGATATTTTGCAGTTTTCTTTAATCAAAATAATTCAAAAGTTCTTTCTGATGAAAACGTAAGAATGGCTCTAAGTTATGGAACAAATAAAAAAGAGCTTATTGAAACGCTTTTCTTAGACCATGGAAAAGAAATTAACTCCCCCATTCTCCCTGATATTTATGGATTTCAAGAGCCAACAAAAGTTTATGAATTTGACATTGAAAAAGCAAAAGATATTCTAGAAAAAGCTGGCTTTATAACTACAGAACAAGGAACAAGAGAAAAAACAGTTAAAAAAGAATTATCTTTTGTATTTAAAAGCACTTTAACTGTTGGCTCTCAAGGGGCTGAAGTAAAAGAGCTCCAAAAATGTCTTTCAAAAGATCCTGAAATATATCCTGAAGGAAAAATAAGCGGATATTTTGGAAGCCAGACAAAAGCAGCTGTTATTAAATTTCAAGAAAAATACAAAGAAGATGTTTTAACTCCTTTTGGGCTTGAAAAAGGCACGGGTGATGTTAAAAGTAAAACAAGAGAAAAATTAAATGAGGTTTGTTTTGAAGCACCAGAAGAAAAACTATCTTTAGAGTTTTCTCTTTATACTGTGGACCAACCTCTTATGATAAAAGCGGCAAGAGCCCTTAAAGCTCAGTGGAAAGAATTAGGAGCCAAGGTCAGCGTTAAAACCTTTGATATCAATTCTCTGGAAAGTGAAGTTTTAAGAAAAAGAGAATTTGAATCGCTTTTGTTTGGAGAGGTTCTATCCTTGATTCCAGATCCATTCCCTTTCTGGCATTCTTCTCAAAAAGGAGAGCTGGGATTGAATTTAGCTAACTATAAAAACGACCAGGCTGACAAGCTTTTAGAAATAAACAGGCAGTCATTAGATGAAACAGAAAGACAGCAAAAACTAGAAGAATTCCAGAATATATTAATCAAAGACTTGCCTGCCATATTTTTATACAACCCAGATTATCTCTATATTGTTCCTGAAAATATAAAAGGAATAAATGAAAAGATTATTACTGATCCTTCCAAAAGGTTGACTGATATCTCAACTTGGTATATTAAGACAAGAAGAGTATGGAAGATTACAAACAACTAATTAAGGACAGAAAACCAGATATCCGCTTCCTTAATGACATGAAGGATGTGGTTTATGATAAAGAGTGGATTAAAAACGCTCCAAATGATGAGCTTTATTATATGTACAGGAAGGTTAAAGAGAAAGATGGACTTGTCAATCATATTACTATTACTCCAGCCAGAATGCTGGGAAAAGAATACATTAAAACAAAGGGTCATTACCATAGCAAGGATAATTATGGAGAGATTTACAGGGTACTGGAAGGCAAAGGAATATTTTTAGCGCAAAAGAAAAAAGATGATCCAGAAATAATTGAAGATGTATTTTCTGTCAAAGCAGAAAAAGGAGAATATGTTGTAATTCCTGCTGGATATGGTCATGTAATGATTAATCACTCATCTGATGACTTAATAACAATAGACTGGTCGTCAGAAGATTGCAAAGGGATTTATGACCTGTTCATGGAAAAACGAGGAGCTTGCTATTACTATACTGAATCAGGCTGGATAAAAAATGAAAATTACAAACAAGTTCCTGAACTGCGCTCTGAAAAATCATTAAAATCAATGCCTGAAAACTTAGATTTCCTATATGGAAAATAAAAATCAAATTATTACGAAAGTGGTGATCCCAGCTGCTGGCTGGGGAACAAGGTTTTTGCCAGCAACAAAAGCAATGCCAAAAGAAATGCTTCCTATTGTTGATAAACCAGTGATTCAGTATGTTGTTGAGGAAGTGGTTGAATCTGGCATCAAAGACATTATTATTGTCACTGGCTGGCATAAAAGAGCAATTGAAGATCATTTTGACAGATCAGCTGAGCTTGAAAAACATTTACTAGACCACAACAAACAAGAAAGATTAGAAGTGATAAAAAAAATTGCTCAGCTGGCTAACTTTATCTATATTCGTCAGAGCGGAGAGCTTTATGGAAATGCAATACCAGTTTTAACTGCTGAGCCTGTAATTGGCAATCAACCCTTTGCAGTTGTCTGGGGCGATGAATTTATTGTGGCTAAACCTCCAAGACTGACTCAAATGATTAAAGCATATGAGAAATATAAAGGAGTTATGATTTCAGCTGTAAGAATTGAATCAAAAGACCAGCTTTCCCGCTATGGAATAGCTGATGTGGAGAAAGTTGATGAAAATGTTTTTAGAATTAAAAAGATTGTTGAAAAACCAATGCCAGAAGCAGCGCCTTCCAACTTAGCCACTCACGGAGCATATATTGTCCCTCCAGAAATATTTGATGTCATTAGGAATTTAAAACCTGGTAAGGGTGAAGAATACTGGCTACCAGAAGCCATTAATGAACTTAATAAACAAGGGGTTCCTATTTATGCTTGTGAAATTAAAAATGGGAAATATTATGACACTGGAAACAAGCTTGAATACTTAAAAACAGTGTTAGAATTTGCTCTTTCCCGTCCTGAATTTTCAAAAGAGCTAAAACAGCATCTCAAAAAACTAAATTTATGAAACCGAAAGATAGGCCGAGGTGATGAAACTGGAAAACATACGCGGTTCAGATCCGCGTGCCCATTGGGCTTGTGGGTTCAAATCCCACTCTCGGCACTAATAAAAATTCAAAACAGAACTATTAACCTAATGGTTTTATGTTTAAATCTCTGTTTTTAAACATAATCTTGTGTAAAAATTTATGGGAAGAATAATTAGGAAAATAAAAACAACAAAAAGAACGAAAAACGAATTAAGGATTATTCCTTTAGGCGGACTGGGTGAAGTAGGCCGAAACATGACTCTTTTGGAATACAAAAAAAACATCCTCATAATTGATGTTGGTCTAAGGTTCCCAGGAGAAGACATGCCAGGCATTGACTACATTATTCCTAATATTGAATATCTTAAAAATAGAAAAAATGATATTTTAGGAATTGTATTTACTCATGGGCATTATGATCATATTGGCGCTTTCCCCTATATTATTGTTAATATTTTCAAGAAAAACTTAAAGATATTTGCCAGTCCCCTGACCAGAGGAATAATTCTAAAAAGGCAGGAAGAATTTAAAGGATATCCAAAACCTAAAATAATAGAAGTAAAAAATGGCTCTAAAATAACACTGGGTTGTTTTAAGGTTGAATTTTTCAGACAGAACCACAATATTCCTGATAATTTAGGTCTGTTTATTGAAACACCAGTTGGAAATATAATACATACCTCTGATTTTAAGTTTGACCCCCATCCAATAAATGACCTGCCAACTGATTTTGAAAAATTAAAGAATTTTGGAAAAAGAAATATTCTTTTAATGATGTCTGACTCAACGGGAGCTGAAGAAGAAGGTCATTCATTGTCAGAAAAAGAAATATCAGAGAACCTGGAGGAAATCTTTAAAACTGCTAAGGGCAGAATAATTTCTGCTACTTTCGCGTCTTTGATAAACAGAATCCAGCAGATTATTAGCCTCTCAGAGAAATACAAAAGAAAGGTTTGTGTTGAGGGTTATTCAATGAAAACAAACATTGAAATTGCAAAAGAGCTTGGTTACGTGAAAGCGCACAAAGCAACATTTATTAATTCCAAACAAATCAAAAACTACCCTAATTCTCAGGTAACTATTCTCTGTACAGGAGCTCAAGGAGAAGCAAGAGCAGCATTGATGAGAATTGCCAGTAAAAAGCATCCTTTTATCAAAATTCAAAGAAATGACACTGTTATCTTTTCTTCTTCAGTAATCCCAGGAAATGAAAGAAGTGTTCAAATAGTTAAAGATGAGATTCTTCGCCAGGGAGCCAAGGTTTTTCATTATAAGATGATGGATATTCATGCTGGTGGTCATGGTAAAAAAGAAGAGTTGGAGGAAATGATTAGAATGATCAAGCCTAAATTCTTGTTCCCTATTCACGGACAGCACTCAATGCTTATATCTCATGCTGAACTGGCAAAAGAAATGGGCATGAATGAAAACAATATTGTTTTGCCTGAAAACGGACAAGTTATAACTTTAACTCCCAACAAAATAGCCATTGAAAAGGAAAGGGTGCCTTCTAATTATGTGATGGTTGATGGATTAGGGGTTGGAGATGTTGGAGAAATAGTGTTAAGAGACAGGCAAATACTGGCCACAGACGGCATGTTTGTAATAATAGCGATTGTAGACAGGCAGACTGGAAAGGTAATAGGTTCTCCTGATATAATATCAAGGGGATTTGTTTATTTAAGAGAATCAAAAAAACTCTTAAAAGACACCAGAAAAAGAGTAATTGGTATTATTAACAGAGCCACAGGTTCTGGCGGAGCAGTTAACTGGAGTTATGTAAAGGATGAACTTAGAAATAAAATAGGCCAGTTTCTTTTTAAGAGCACTAAAAGAAGGCCAATGGTCCTGCCTGTAATAATTGAGGTTTAAAATTTATGAGAGTTTTTAGCGGAATTCAACCAAGCGGCACGCTTCATATTGGTAATTACTTAGGAGCAATCAAGCAATGGATAGAGCTTCAGGAAAAAGCTGAATGTATTTTTTCTATTGTTGACCTTCATGCTATTACTGTTCCCTATCAACCCAAAAAGCTCAAGGAAAATGTTTTAGATGCTGCGATATGTTATCTGGCAGCTGGTATTAATCCAGAAAAATCAATTCTTTTCGTTCAATCAGAAGTGAAAGAGCACACTGAATTGGCCTGGCTTCTCAACACCATAACACCAATCGGCGAGCTTCAAAGAATGACCCAGTATAAAGATAAGTCCAAGCAATTCAAAAAATCAGTTAATGCTGGACTTTTAAATTATCCTGTTTTAATGGCTGCTGATATTTTGCTCTATCAAACTGACACTGTGCCAGTCGGCAAAGACCAAAAACAGCACGTGGAACTGACAAGAGAAATTGCTAAAAGATTTAATTCTAAATTTGGAAAAACTTTTAAAATTCCTAAAGCCCAGATTCCAACTCTTGGCGCAAAGATAATGGCCTTAAATAACCCAAAAAAGAAAATGTCTAAGTCCCTGGGGCCAGAATGTTATATTTCTCTTTTTGACGAACCATTGATTATTAGAAAAAAAATAATGTCTGCAGTTACAGACACAGGAAGAAAAATTATTTACAACCCAAAGAAAAAACCAGGTATTTCTAATCTTTTGATAATCTATTCTCTGTTTTCAAGAAAATCAATAAAACAACTGGAAAAAGATTTTAAAAATAAAGGTTATGGTGATTTTAAAAAATCTCTTGCTAATTTATTAATCAACTCTTTAAAACCGTTCAGGGAAAAAAGAAAAGAGCTTATCAAACGAAAGGTATATATTAAAGAAATATTAAAACAAGGAAGAAAAAAAGCCCAGAACATTGCCATCTTGAATATCTCTCAAGTTAAGAAGAAAATGGGTTTAATTTAACACTTCTCCTAATCCAGCTTTAAATTAAAGTTTCTGGGAAAAATTGTTCCACTTCTTCTGGTCTTAATAATCTAATGTCGTCCGCCACCTTTGAAAGCCCGAATGATTGTCCTTTAGCTATGCCTATATATTGAACGATTTTCCCAATTAACTGAACTTCCTCTACCGCAGCCACTAAATCAGTGTCAGAACTCACTAAATAGGCAATATCATATTTATCTTCTCTGGCAAACCTAATCATTTCTACTGCTAAACGAACATCAACACCTTTTTCATGATAACTTTTATCTGGATGACGAATTAATTGTCCCAAAGCCACAATAATGTCTTGTTTTTGTAATTTTCGCAACAATCTTTACTGGTCAGCGTACATTTTTTCACTCTTTTGATTATTTAGCTGTCTCTTTACAGCGCCAATATAATATCGAATCTCTATCAACTTATTATATCCAACCAACCATTTAGCAAATTGTCTGAAGTTAAATTCAAGTAAACTATATTTTTTATCAAGTTTAGATGTTAATTCTTTTAACTTAAAGTAGAAATTACCGCCATCAATAAAAACAAAACCTCTTTTCATAAAAATAAAAACTGCCGTCGTTCGCCGAAACGAAGGAAAGCAGTGTGATTAACTATTTTAAGTATAGCAAAGTCAAAACCTTCGTCAAGTCCAATTTTCCCCAAATTATCTTCATTGATAATAAAATGACTCTCCATAATTTAAAGAATCAAAGTTCTTATCTAGTCGCTATTCCAATCTAGCTTTAAAAAAGAATATTGATTTATTTTATCTCGTAAGATTTTTTTTATTTTCTCTAAACCATTCTCTGTTTTAGCTTCGACTCTTATGGTAAGCATAGGCTGAGTATTAGAAGCTCTAATTAAAAACCAACCATCTTCAATATAACCTCTTATTCCGTCTATATCTATAACTTTGCTGCATTTTGGTCTAAAGTATTCTACTAATTCCTTAACTATTTCAAACTTCTTTTCTTCCGGGCAATCAATTCTATGTTCTGGTGTTGACGGGTATTTTGGTATCTGCTCCATTAACTGAGATAGTTTTTTATCAGAATTTGAGACAATTTCCAGCACTCTGGCTAAAGTGTATAAAGCATCATCAAAAACATACCAATTATCAACTATCCAGTAATGGCAACTCATTTCTCCGCATAAAATAGCTTTTTCCTCATATACTTTATGGTCTAACAAAGCATGACCTGTTTTCCAGAATATGGGAATGCCACCTAATCTTTTAGTTTCTTCAGCCACAATTTCTGAGTCTTTCAATTCAACAATAACTTTTCTGCCAGGATTCTTTGGTATTATGCTTCTTATTAAAAGCGTTAAAATCATGTCTCCTAACCATATCTGGCCCTTTTCATCAACAAAACCAACTCTATCTCCGTCGCCATCAAATATAACTCCAAGATCTGCCTGATTATCTTTTACTGCTTTTATTAAATCTTTGTAATGAGTTAATTTAGCTGGATCAAGAGATCCTCTGGGAAAACTGGGGTCAATCTCACAATAAACTGGAACAGGCTCACAACCTAATTCTTCTAAAAACTCAGGGATAAAAGCAGATGGAGTAGTGTTTCCGCAATCAACAACAACTTTAAGCTTTCTTTTAAGGTTTATTTTGTTTTTAACAGCTTTAAAGTAAATAGGAACAATATCAAGTGATTTCATTTTTCCATTGCCTTTTTTGAATTTTTTTGACATTAAAATATCTTTTACTTTCTGTATTTCTTTTCCAACAATGGCATTTAAATCATGACAAAGTTTTAAACCATTCCATTGAGCCGGGTTATGGCTCGCAGTGATCATAACTCCGCCATCAATCTTATAATGCTGACGGGCAAAATAAAGAAAAGAAGAAAGAATCAGTCCAATATCAACAACATCGCAGCCCACAGATTTCAGCCCATCAATAACAGCTTTCTGGTAGGATTCTGAAGTGCCTCTGGCATCTCTTCCCACTAAAACATCTTTTGTTCCTCTTTCTAAAAGATAGGTGCCAAAGGCCTTGCCAATTTGATTAATAATATCAGGATTTAAGTCCTCCCCCGCTATGCCTCTGATATCATATTCTCTGAATATTTTGTCTTTAATTTCCATACTAATTTATATTGATTTTAATATGTTTTTATTATATCATTGCCCTATGAGCTTCTCAATTGGAATAATTGGTCTGCCAAATGTCGGCAAATCCACCATATTTAAAGCATTAACCAAAAAAGAAGTTAAAATAGCCCCTCGTCCTTTTACTACCATAAATCCAAATATTGGAAAAGTTAGTGTGCCGGATAAAAGATTGAAGGATTTAAGCAGGATTATGGGGCCAGAGAAAACCACTCCTACAACAATTGAATTTGTTGATATTGCTGGACTAGTAAAAGGTGCTCATAAAGGAGAAGGTTTAGGAAATCAGTTCTTAGCTCAAATCAAAAACTGTGATGCTGTTATCCAGATTGTGAGGGCTTTCAATAAGCCTGAAATTGAGAATGTTTTAGGAGTAATTAATCCTGAAAAAGAAATTGAAGTAATTAATGTTGAATTGCTAATGAAGGATTTGGAAACATTAGAGAATGCAATTTCCAAGATGGAAAAGAAAAGAGAAGTTAAAAAAAGCGAAATTCTAAAAAAAATAAAAAGCCAGATAAGTGAAGGTAATCTGCTCTCAAAGATTAATTTAACAGATGAAGAAAGACTAGAAATTAAAGAGTATCAGCTTTTGACAACAAAACCAATTATATATATATTAAACACTAATGGTAAAACAGAGTTTTCCAAACCACTGTTTAATCATTTATTGATTAATTTAAAAGATGAAGAGGGATTTTTAGATCTATCAGAGAAAGAAAAAAAAGAACTTGAGTTTGAATCCCAGCTAGATGAAGCCATTTTAGCTTGCTACAATAGTTTAGACCTGATAACCTTTTTTACTGTGGCTGGAGGAAAAGAAGTAAGAGCCTGGACAATAACTAAAGATTCAGAAATTAAAAAAGCTGGCAACGCAGTTCACTCAGATTTCAAGGACAGATTTATCAGAGCTGAAGTTATTAGCTCCAGTGAGCTGGTTTTATCAGGGTCCTGGTCAAAAGCTAAAGAAAAAGGGCTGGTAAAAACAGTTGGAAAGGATTATAAAGTGAAAGATGGCGATGTTATTGAATTTAAAATATAAGTTATTGATAAAATTATGCAATTATATCAACTTGATTATTTAATTTCTCCTGAGGCCTCTGAAAAAGATGCTCAGGATTTTGGAAATAAATTAAAATCCTTAATTGAAAGCGAGGGTGGTCTTGTTGTTAAAACAGAAGTTTTGATAAAACAGGTGCTGGCTTATGAAATCAAAAAATTCAATGAAGCATTTTTAGCCAGTTTGAGCTTTAATCTAGAGCCAGAAAAGATAGAAGAGATTGAAAAAGAACTGAGAGCGGAAAAGAACATCTTAAGACATTTATTGATTAAAAAGAAAATAGTAAAAATCAAACCAAAAAGAAGAAAAGTAACCAGGATTGTTAAAGAAGTTAAAACACTAAAAACTAAACCTAAGAAAAAGGTCGAGCTAAAGGAAATTGAGAAAAAATTAGAGGAAATACTTGGAGACAGCTAATAATTCATAATTATTCATATATATCATATGAATTTAAATAAAATATTTTTAATTGGAAGATTAACCCGTGACCCGGAATTAAAGACGCTACCTTCTGGAAATCCAGTTGCTAACTTTGGACTTGCCACTGATGTTTATTTCACTGACAAATCAGGGCAAAAACAACAGCAGGTAGAATTTCATAATATAGTTCTCTTTGGCAGGTTAGCCGAGATTGCCTCTCAGTATCTAACAAAAGGTTCTTTGGCTTTTTTAGAAGGAAGAGTTAGAACCAGAAGCTGGGAAGACTCATCTGGCAATAAAAAATACAGAACTGAAGTGATTGGTCAACGGCTGCAATTAGGCCCAAGGAGCGCTCCCAAGACAGCATCAGCTCAAGAGCAACAGAAAAACCAACCAACAACTAAAGAGGTTAAAGAAGAAGATATTCCAATTATTGAAGAAAACGAACAAGAAATAAGAGTGGAAGACGTACCTTTTTAATAAATATTAAAAAACATAATGCATAATTTCTAACTATGGCTTGTTATTTTTGTCAAAGAAACATTAAAGAGATTGATTATAAGAATACTAAACTTTTGTCTAGGTTTGTTTCTGGTTTAGCAAAAATCAGGGCAAAAAAAAGAACAGGTGTCTGTTCTACTCATCAAAGAAAACTAGCTCAAGCTATTAAAAGAGCAAGAACTATGAGCTTGCTTCCCTATACAACAAAATAGCTAGAAAGAAACATGAATTAAAAAACAGAGCCGTAATGCTCTATTTTTAATTTCTTTTGAATTATTTTTTAAAATTAAGCCTGCTCTATAATGGCTTTTTTGATTTGTTTAATAATCTTGGGGTTTTCTTTTAAAAACTTTTTACCAGCCTCTATTCCGCGACCCAGCTTCATATTCTCATACTGCAGCCAAGCTCCTGATTTTTTAATGAGCCCGTATTTTACACCAGTATTTAGAATATCCGCTAAATATGAAATCCCTTCATTATAATAAATATCAAATTCAGCAGTCTTAAACGGAGCTGCTACTTTACTCTTAACAATTTTAGCTTTTACTCTGTTCCCAATAATATTATCTCCTTGCTTTATCTTAGCGCTCCTTCTTAAATTAATTCTAACTGAAGCATAGAATTTTAAAGCCAGCCCGCCAGGAGTTGTCTCAGGATTACCAAACATCACTCCTATTTTCATCCTTGTCTGGTTTAAAAATACAACTATTGTTTTTGTTTTGGAAATTATTCCAGATAGTTTTCGAAGTGCCTGGCTCATGAGTCGAGCCTGAAGACCAATCTGAAACTGCCCCATTTCGCCTGCAATCTCAGCTCGGGGAACTAAAGCTGCAACTGAATCAACAACAATTACATCTACTTCTCCGGACCTAACCAAGGTTTCTACGATCTGAAGAGCTTGTTCTCCAGAATCAGGCTGAGAAATTAATAAATCATCTGTATTAACTCCAATTCTTTTAGCATAATCAGGATCCATAGCATGCTCAGCGTCAATAAAAGCCCCTACCCCGCCTTGTTTTTGAGCGCTTGCTAAAATATGAAGAGCCAATGTGGTTTTCCCGGTCATTTCAGAACCGTAAATTTCAATTACTCTGCCCCTGGGCACGCCTCCTATACCCAAAGCTAAGTCTAAAGAGATAGAACCAGTTGAAATTACATCAATATGAGAAAATGCAGCCTCTTTAAGCGTCATAATTGAACCCTCGCCAAACTTCTGTTTTATTTCAGCCAATGCTTCATTTAAATTAAGTTTTTCATCTTTTGTTTTTTTCTTTTTTACCATATTGTATTTTAAGATTATCACCTTTTATCCAGCACAGCAACTAAACTTGCTCCCAGCCCTCATCCTCATTCTCATCTCCGTCAGTATACTCCTCGCTTTCTTGGACCAGATAAACTTCTCTGGCTTTAGCGCCTCTGCTTGGTCCTATTATTTTATTGCCTTCTAACATATCTATTAACCTGGCTGCTCTTGCATAACCCACTCTTAGTTTTCTTTGAAGAAGAGAGGCAGACGCTCTTTTGTTTTCAACAACAATAACTTTTGCTTTTTCATAGAACGGGTCGTCAAAAGGAGAAACTGGTAAATTCTCTACTGGTCCTGCTTCTGTCTGGTCTAGAGCTTTTGTTAAGTTATCCTGAACCTCTTCTATTTCTAATCCTGCTTCCTGGTCTATGTACTGGTTGTTTTTTGTCTTTATCCAATTTGTTATTCTTTTGACCTCTTTTTCTGAAACATAAGCGCCCTGAATTCTTTTTGGTTTAATATTATCAGCTGAAATAAAAAGCATATCCCCCAACCCAAGAAGCTTCTCTGCTCCTGCCACATCTAAAACAGTACGAGAGTCAATCTGCGAAGCAACTTGAAAGGTTACCCGAGAGGTAATATTTGCTTTAATTAATCCAGTAATAACTTCAACAGAAGGTCTTTGGGTGGCAACTATCAAATGAACCCCAACTGCTCTTGCCATTTGAGCCAATCTCACAATCGCACTTTCCACCTCTCTTCCTTTAGATACCATTAAATCAGCTAGCTCATCAATTATTACAACAATGTAAGGAAGAGGCTCTGTTTCATTTTCAAAAGCCTTTTCATTATAACTTAGAATGCTTTTTGATTTTGACTGGGCCAGAGCTTTGAAGCGCCTGTCCATTTCTTCAGTTAACCACTTTAGGGCATTAGTAGCTCTCTGAGAATCAGTAATTACCGGGCATAAAAGATGGGGCAGTTCATTGTAAGCTATGAATTCAACTCTTTTAGGATCAATTAAAATAAATTTTAAAACATCAGGCGAATTCTTATAAAGAAGGGAAATGATTAAGTTGTTTAAAAAGATTGTCTTACCAGTTCCTGTTGAGCCGGCAACCAGTAAGTGAGGCATTTTTGCCAGGTCGTTATAGATAGTCTGTCCAGAAACATTGCTTCCAAAACAAAGTAAAAGACTGGAAGGACTATCCTGGAATTTAGGATTGGAAAGCAGTTCTTTTAACCGGACAAAAGTTCTTGCTTTATTAGGCACTTCAACACCCACCAAGCTTTTACCTGGTATCGGAGCTTCAATTCTTATTGGATGAACAGCCAGGGCCAGAGCAAGGTCATTTGATAAGGAAGTGATTTTGGAAAGCTTTATTCCTTCAGCTGGTTTAAAAGAGTATTGAGTTACAGTTGGTCCAATATTTATCTCCGACATTTCAACTGGAATATCAAAACTTTCAAGCGTATTTTTAATTATTGCTGAATTTAATTTAATATTACCAGCAGACGGTTTGCCCTTTGTTAAATCTAATAAATCAACGGGTGGCAATTCATATCCATTGATTGGGGCCTGTCTAATTTTCTTGGGTTTTAAATCCAGATACTCTTCTTTTTCAGATTTTTTTTGTTCTTTTGAAGATTGAACAGGTTCAATGTGTTTAACCTTAAAAGAAGGGGCGAAAATCTTTCTAATAAAAGATGGCTTTTCTTCTTCGTCAGTGTCTTGAGTATCTGTTTCTCGTTTTAATAAACGCCAGAAAATAATCACTCCTATAATAATAGCTGCAGCAAACAAAATCTGAGTTACCCAAAGACCGAAAAGCTGTAAAAGGGGCCAGATTAAAACAGAGCCCAATAATCCTCCTTGTTTTATGCCGGGATTTAATCTTTCCAGCGCTCCAGAAACACCCAAGACCGTTATCAGGATAGCTAAAAATGAAGGTCTTAGAATTTCTTTATACTCAGCTAAAAAGAATGAAAGGCCTGTGAGGAAAAAAAGAAAAGGAAGAATAAAAAAAGTTTTGCCTATTAAGAAATTAAGGCTGGTAAAAAGAAACTCTCCTATTATTCCTGCTTTCTGAAAATAACTGAGAATAAAAATAATTGATAAAAGAAAAAACACAATAGCTAGAATATGCCTTTGTGTTTCTTCCGGCAAAGAAAAGGAAAGATTGACAGAATCAATCGAGAAAAGCCCCTTGTTCTTATTTCTTCTTTTTCTTTTTTTTCTTGCCATCTTCAAAGTAAAATTACAACCTAATGCCTTATCTTAATCTAAATCAAAGCCCAAAATCAAGGTTCTTGCTGAAAGCAAGGTCTTTAATATTATATCTGTTTTAATTACTTTTGAAAACCTGTTCCTGCTGGTATCAGCTTACCAATAATAACATTTTCTTTTAATCCTCTAAGTGAGTCCTCTTTGCCTTCAATAGATGCCCTGATTAAAACACGAGAGGTTTCCTGAAATGAAGCAGCAGATAAGAATGATTCTGTTGTTAAAGCTACTTTTGAGATTCCCAGAAGAACTGGGACAGCTTTAGCCAGTTGAATGTTTTTGTCTTTTTTAATTTTTTTCAATTCCTTGAGCCTGATATTTTCTTCCATAAATACAGTTCTTTCAACGATTTCTCCAGTGGTGAAGTTGCTGTTTCCTGTTTCTTTAATTTTAACACGGGAAAACATCTGACGAATAATAACCTCAAGGTGCTTATCATTAATCTGGGCTCCCTGGGAGAAATAAATCTTTTGAATTTCTTTTATTATATATCTCCAGGTTTTTTCTTTATTAGTAAGTTTAAATAGTTCTTTAATATCCAAGCTTCCCTCGCAAAGCTGCTGGCCCTTTTTCACTCTTTGCCCTGGTTCAACCAAGACTATTGTCTGAGAAGAAATCTTATGCTCCACAATATCTGTTGCTTTCTTTTTTGACTTCTGATTTTTAACTTCAATCTTTATTATTTTATCCTCAGTTATTTCCTTAACCTTACCGTCAGCCAAAGAAAGCTCTGCCTTTCCTGCAGGAATACGAGCTTCAAAAAGCTCCTGCACTCTTGGAAGACCAGAAGTAATATCTCCTGCGCTGGCAACTCCACCAGTGTGAAAAGTTCTCAGTGTTAACTGGGTGCCAGGTTCCCCCACTGCCTGAGCTGCAATCACTCCCACTGCTTCACCAAGCTTAACTAGTTTATTGTCTCCCAAATCCAAGCCATAGCATTTCTGACAAACTCCTCTAACGCTTTTACAGCTCAAAGGAGAGCGAACCATTATTCTCTCTATTTTAGATTTTGCAATTTTCTCCGCCTTTTCTTTGTCAATTATTTCTCCTTTTTTACAAATTCCTCTGATATTTTCCAGTGAAATCTTTCCTGCTATTTTAAACATAAGGTCTTGGCCAATTTGATCAGCATCTTCTTTGAGAATTTCGATGCCAGTATCATCCTTGCAGTCTGGCTCTGAGACAATTACTTCATGAGAAACATCAACTAATCTTCTTGTTAAATACCCTGCAGTGCTTGTTCTTAGAGCTGTATCAGCTGTTCCTTTTCTTGCGCCATGAGTAGCAATAAAATACTCCAGCACAGAAAATCCTTCTTTGTAAGAACTCTTTACCGGTAATTCAATTATTTCACCAACTGGGTTAATAACCAATCCTTTCATTCCGCACATCTGAACAATTTGAGACCATGAACCCTTAGAACCAGCATTTACCATTTGAAAAATTGGGTTTCTTTGAGGCAGGGATGATCTAACCTTTTTTTCTAAATCCAGTTTTGCCTTGCTCCAAATTCCTATTATTTTTCCAGATTTTTCTTCCGGAGTTAACAATCCTTTTTTAAAGTAACTTTCAATTTTATACTCTTCGTTTTGAGCTATTTCTAAGATTTCACCTTTTTCTTTTGGTAAAATTAAATCATTCATTCCCCAGGTAATACCAGACAAAGTAGAGTATTCAAAACCAAGGTCTTTAATTTTATCCAAGGTTATTTCAACAATTTCAGTTGGATATTTTTCAATAATCTCACCAATAATTTTTCTTAAATCTTTAATGGTTATTAAATGATTTTGAAAAGCAAACTTAGCTGGCAGGGCCTCATTGAAAATAATCCTGCCTATCGAGGTTTCTGTTAAATTGTTTGATTTTTTGGAAGTCTTTAATTTAATTTTTGCTTTTAAATCTACTTCATTAAACTCATGGGCTAAGATAGCTTCATCTTTAGTCGCGAAAACCTTTCCTTCTCCTTTTAATCCTTCCCAGACATCAGTTAACCAATAACAACCAAGAACAATATCTTGGTCTAAAGATGAAACAGGAAGTCCGGTTGCTGGCTTTAAAAAGTTTGAACTGCTCAGCATTCTTTCTTTAGCTTCTTTCCGAGCCATTTCAGATAAAGGAACATGGACTGCCATTTGGTCTCCATCAAAGTCAGCGTTAAAAGCCTTACAAACCATTGGATGAATTCTAATTGCCTCTCCTCCAATCAGTATTGGATAAAATGCCTGAACTCCTAATCTGTGAAGAGTTGGCGCTCGGTTTAAAAGAATTGGTTTGTCTTTTACCTCTTCTTCCAAGCAAGTCCAGACTTCATCAGTTTTTTCCTCAATTAAACGGGAAGCTCCTCTGACATTGTAAGCAAGTTCTTTTTGCAGTAATTTTTTAATAACAAAAGGTTTGAAAAGCTCTAGAGCCATTTTCTTTGGCAAGCCCACCTGATTAATTTTTAAATCAGGTCCAACAACTATTACTGACCTGCCCGAGTAATCAACTCTTTTCCCTAGTAAGTTTTGCCTGAATCTTCCTTGTTTTCCTTTTAAAATATCAGCCAAGGATTTTAACAACCTTCTTCCGCCAGTTGTTGCTTTTGTGGTTGTTCCGCGCCGCATTCCATTATCAATCAAAGAATCAACTGCTTCCTGCAGCATTCTCTTTTCATTTCTAACAATTACTTCTGGAGCACCAATTTCCAGCAAGTATTTTAATCTATTGTTTCTATTAATTACACGCCTGTACAAGTCATTTAAATCAGAGGAGGCGTATCTTCCTCCATCAAGCTGCACCATTGGGCGAAGATCAGGAGGCAGCACTGGTAAAACTGTAAGAAACATCCATTCAGGCCGAATCTTCATTCTTTTCATGGCCTGAAGGGTTTTTAGTCTTCTTAAAAGCTTTTTTTTGTTCTGAGCGCTTACTTCTTTAAGCTCTTCTTTTAATTTTTTAACGTCTTTTGAAAAGTTAATTCCCTGGCAAATCTTCTGAAGTGTCTCAGCTCCTGTTCCCGCATCAAAGATTTCTCCATATTTAAATGAAAAATCACGGTATTCTGCCTCAGATAAAACCTTTGACGGATTAATTGATGTAACCTCTTCTTTAGCTTTATTTCTGGCAGTTTTTAACTCCTGAAGCTTGGAGCTTATTGTTTTCTTTAATGTCTTTTTCCCTTTTTTCTTGGCTGTTGATTCTGTTTTTATCCTTTTAATTTTTATTTTATATTCTTTTTCAATGTTTCCTAAAACTTCTTTCTTTGCTGTTTCGTTCACATCAATAACAATATATGAAGCGAAATAAACCACTTTTTCTAAATCCTGCTTTGGAAGATCAAGAATCATTCCTATTCTCGAAGGGATTCCTTTTAAAAACCATATATGGGAAACAGGTGATGCTAGCTTAATATGACCCATTCTTTCCCGTCTTACTGAGGATTTTGTTACCTCCACTCCGCACCTATCGCAAACTATTCCTTTGTAACGGATTCTCTTGTATTTTCCGCAATAGCATTGATAATCTTTTTCTGGACCAAAAATCTTCTGACAAAACAGTCCGTCTTTTTCAGCTCTCTGGGTTCGATAGTTTATTGTCTCTGGTTTGGTAACCTCACCATGACTCCATGACAAAATATCTTCCTCAGACGCTATTTTTATTCTAATTGCTTCTAAATTTTCTACTCTCATATGTTTACTTTGTCCTTCTTTTAGATTTTTCTTTTACTTCAACATTCAATCCTATTGCTTTTAATTCATTAACCAACAGATTAAATGAAGCTGGAAGATTGGGTTCTTTTATTTTCTCTCCTTTTAATATTGATTCATAGGTAGATGCTCTTCCCACAACATCATCTGATTTTATAGTTAACATTTCCTGCAAGCAGTGAGCTGCTCCATATCCTTCCAGGGCCCAAACCTCCATCTCTCCAAAGCGCTGACCTCCAAACTGAGCTTTTCCTCCTAAAGGCTGCTGGGTAATTAAAGAATAAGGGCCGATTGATCTCATATGAATTTTATCCTCAACCATATGGATTAACTTCATCATATATAAATAGCCAACAGTAACTCTTTTCGGAAATGGTTTTCCAGTTCTTCCGTCAAATAAAACAACTTTCCCATCTTCAGGAAGCCCTGCTTTTTTAAGCTCTTTTTTAATATCTTGGGCATTGGCTCCAGAAAGGGCTGGAGTAACAGCATGGTAATCAAGGTTTTTTGCTGCCCAGCCAAGATGAGTTTCTAGCACCTGACCCAGATTCATACGGGAAACAACTGTTAATGGGTTTATAATCATATCAACAGGGGTTCCATCTTCCATAAACGGCATCTCTTCTACTGGCAGCACTTTGGAAATCACTCCTTTGTTACCATGACGGCCAGCCAGCTTATCGCCTGCCTGAACCTTTCTTATCTGAGCTATCTCAACCTCAATTCTCTTGATAACTCCTGCATTAAGTTTATGTCCAAGTTCTCTGGAGAATATTTTTACTCCTATAACTCTGCCTCTTTTTCCATGCTCCATCCTTAAAGAGCTGTCTTTCACTTCTTTTGCTTTTTCTCCAAAAATTGCTCTAAGCAGTCTTTCTTCTGAAGTTAACTCTGCTTCTCCTTTTGGAGAAATCTTTCCAACTAAAATATCATTAGGCCCCACTTCAGCGCCAAGCCTGACAATTCCTTCTTCATCTAAATCTTTTAATTTTTCTTCTGAGACATTGGGAATATCGCTGGTTGTAACCTCTGGTCCCAGCTTAGTTTCCCTGACATCACAGGTAAAGCTATCAATGTAAATAGAGGTATAAACATCATCTTTTACCAATCTCTCTGAAACAAGTATTGCATCTTCAAAGTTTCCTCCGCGCCAAGGTAAAAAAGCAATTAAAGCATTCTGGCCCAAAGACAGATGGCCTTTTGAAATAGCTCCTCCATCAGTTAAAATCTGGCCTTTTTTAACTTTCTGGCCTTTTTTCACAATTGGCTTTTGATGAAAAGCTGTGTACTGGTTTGTTCTAACAAAGGTTTTTAATTGATAATTCTTGCTGCCCACTTTAATGTGTTGAGCATCAGCTTCCTTAACTATTCCATCTGTTTCACTAACAATAACTTGCCCAGAGTCCTTAGCCACTCTTTCTTCTACTCCAGTCATTACCAGCGGAGGTTCTGGAGAAATTAAAGGAACTGATTGTCTTTGCATGTTTGAACCCATTAAAGCCCGGTTAGCATCATCATTTTGTAAAAATGGAATCAGGGAAGTGGCAATAGAGATTGTCTGCTGAGGAGAAACATCAATAAAATCAGCTTCATTTTTATCAATTATATCTGGCGATCCTTTTACTCTTGCCTCAACTTTTTGAGATATAATGTTTCCTTTTTCATCTACTGGTATTACTCCTGAAGCAATGTTGTAATTTTCCTCTTCATATGCAGAAAGATACTGGACTTTTGAAGTTACTCTTCCTTCTTTCACTTTAAGATACGGGGTTTCTAAAAAACCATAGGAATTAATTCTGGCATAGGAAGCAAGATGACCCACCAAACCAATATTTGGACCTTCAGGAGTTTGAATGGGACAGATTCTTCCATAATGCGATGGTTGAACATCTCTTACCTCAAAACCCGCTCTTTCTCTTGTTAGTCCGCCTGGTCCTGTTGCCGTTAACCTCCTTTTATGCTCCAATTCAGCCAAAGGATTTTCGTTATCCATAAACTGGCACATCTGGCTGGAGGTAAAAAACTCTTTTACTATGGCCATAACAGGCCTGGGATTAATAAGCTGAACCGGAGTTAAAGTAGCAGTATCCAGGGTGGACATTCTGTCTTTTACATTTCTTTCCATTCTCATTAATCCTAATCTTAATCTGTTGATAAGCAGTTCTGTAAAAGGCCTCACTCTTCTGTTACCTAAGTGATCAATTTGATCAGGTCTTGCCTCTGGGTTATTGTTTAAACGAATAATTTCTCTTAAAACTATTAATACATCTTCTGGTTTTAAAACTCTATCTTCAATTTCTATTTTCTCATCCAAGCTTTTTTTCTTGGTCTTTGTTGCTGAATTCCTTCTTAACTCTGGTAATCTCTGCCACATACGCCATCTTCCAACTTTTGATAAGTCATATCTTTCAAAATTAAAGAACATGTTCTCTATCAATTCTCTGGCAGTATCAGGAGTGCCTAAATCGCCAGGTCTTAATGTTTGATAAACTTCTACTAAGGCCTCTGCTTGATTATGAGAAGCGTCTCTTTTAAAGGTTTCCTCAATATAGTCTTTTTCTCCTTTATTTACATCCTGGAATTTTTGTTTGATATCTTTATTATCAACAAAGCCAAAAGCTCTTAAGAGCGTTGTTGCAGCTACTTTTCTGCGCCTGTCAATTTTTACTCCTATTGTTCCCGAGAGTTCTGTTTCAAATTCCAGCCAGGCTCCTCTGTTAGGAATGATTTTTGCTCCAAAATAGTTCTTGTCGCCTACTCTTCTGGCAGTAAAAAAAGCTCCGGGTGAACGGATTAATTGGGAAATTGCCACTCTTTCTACTCCATTTACAACAAAAGTTCCTCTTTCTGTTGGAAGAGGTATGTCGCAGAGATAAATTTCCTGTTCTTTTATTGCTTTGGTTTTTAAGTTAACCAGTCTTGTTTTTACCCTTAGAGCAGATTCATAGGAATCATTGTTCTTTTTTGCTTCAACGTATGATTTGTATTTTGGCTTATCCAGCTTATAATCCAAAAACCAAAGCTCCAGCTCTTTTTTAGCATGGTCTCGAATAGGAGAAATTTCTTCAAACAAGGATTTTAGGTTTTTCTCCCAGAAAATTTTCCAACTTTCTTTTGTTAAGCCCAGTAGATATGGTAAAGGCAAAAATATTTTTGATTTGGCAAAGTTTTTTGTTTTCAGGCAAGTCATATTAATAAATATAAAAATGCTCCTAACAGCCAAAAAGCCCCTATACGTTAATGGGGAAACGCCTTTTTATAACTTTTCTAAGCTAAAGGAAACAAATTGAAATTATATATAAAAGATTAATAACAATATATAAAAATATAGTCCAAGGACTGTGAATGTAATTTTAGCTAGTTTTTAAAAAAATGTCAAGAAGATTAATAGACCTTGTTGTGCTTGTTGATCCGCAGAAATAGTGATTATTATTTTATCCGTAGAGCTTATATTAACTATTCTTCCCTTAATTCCTTTAATTTCTGAACAATGTCTTGATTGGCAGGATTTAATTCTAAAACTTTCTCAAAAACAGAAATTGCCTTCTGTTTTTCTCCTTTAGCCGCATAAGCTACTCCAAGAGAATAAAGGCTGTTGGAATGATTTGGCACTATGCTAAGTATTGCTTCAAACTGAGCAATTGCCCTGTCTGATTCGCCTTTGTTAAAGTAAAGTCTGCCCAAATGAAACTGAGCTTCAACGTTAAATGGATAAGCTTTGACTAATTTTTCTGCTTCTTTAATAGCTGCATCTAAATTTCCTTCTCTTTCATAAATCAACACTTCTTGAATTAAAGCGTCTAGATAATCTGGTTTTAATTCTTTGGCTTGAGCAAAACTTTCTTTTGCTTTCTCAATGTTTTCATCTTTTGAAATTAAATAGAGCTTACCAATTTCTGTATAGAGAATTGGATTCTTGCTTTCAAGATTGACAGCTTCCTTAAAAGACATGATTGCCCAATCAGCAGCACCGTCAACATATATCTGTATGTCCCTATAAATCATTCCTAAGGTTTCCCAAACAGCAACAGTATTGGGAGAAAGTTCGGTTGCTTTTTTCCCATAATCAATAGCGCTTATCATGAATCTTTGAATTTTTTCAGCATCTTGCTGATCTGCTGGTTTCTTTAACTCATTTAAAAAAGAGAATAAATAAATTCTGGCTGAAAATGTTTGATAAGTAAACAACTTAGGATTCAAACTAATAGCTTTTTCTAATAACTCTATTTTGTCTTCTATGATGAAAACTGTTTGAGCTTTAGCATAATTAATATCAGCCAGATAAAATTTTACGGCAAAATAATAGCTAATTGAAACAGCTAACAATACCAAGATTAGAATCGTAGAAAAAATCAAGTTTAATTCAGGCAGGTCTTTTAAAGATATAACTTTAACAGACTTATCTCTATGCTGCCAAGATACTACGCTCAAAGCCAAAATAAACCAAAAACTAAAAGCTAAGATTGTGTTTTGATAATAAATAAATTGAGTTATTATCAGAGCAATGAAAGTCGTAACATATGGAAAAATTTCTTTTTTTTCACGCAAAACCCAAAACACCCAAAAGAACATTATTACTATAAAAAAATAAGAAATAAATCCTAAAATCCCTAAGGTGGCAAGAAGTTCTGAAGCATAATTTCCCGCCCTATCAAATCTAATCTGCCACCAAATAGTATTATTAAATTTAACGGGTTTAAACTTAGAAAAATCATAATGCCATGTTCCAATACCTGAACCTAAGAAAGCATTTTTAAAACTATTTGTTATTGTTTTAAGAGAAGTTTGCCAACTAATCATTTGCTCTAAAACCTGCTCCTTTGGCAATGAAATTCCTGTCAACTGATTAAAGTTATTTACAAATAAAAATGTAATTGAAATAAAAATTAGAATTATTGGCAGCAAAAGCCGATTAACATCTTCTTTAAAGATTCTTGTTATAAGGGCAAAAATCAAAAATAAAATTAAGCTAATCATTAAAACAAGCCAAGAGGCATTAAAATCAATAATCATCATTAATGCTATGATCGCAATTAAAAATACGAGCAATACCTTATTGTTTTTGCTCTTTTCCTTTATACTCCCTACTACTATTTTTGTTGTTAATAAAACTATCACAACCGAAAGAAACATTGATAAACCCTCCAAAGATCCTGAAGCTGGATTAAATGTTTTTTGCATGAAAAACGAAGGCAAAAAAGAAACAGGAATTTTCTGCCAAAGTCCAAAAACTGAAAAATAAGCTATCAAGACAACAAAGAAAACTGACCATAAAAACAGATTTACAAGAGTGTTAGAATTAATCAACGAGGAAGCAGTATTCATCTGTTCCTGGTTTTCTGTTTCTTGCTCTTTGCTTCCCACATTATTTATCATCAAAAAATAAAACAATCCAAGACAAATCAAGGAAATTAATCCATTAGAAAAACGTCCGTAGAAACCAAAAAGAGAAGAATTCTTATCTACAGAAAAATACGTTGAAATTATCGATATCAATAAAAATACAAAGACTAAAATGTTCAAAGGCGTTTTGCGAAGACGAATTTCTTTGTCAATAAAAATCATTTTAGACAACCAGGCAATAAAACCAATTGAAACTAAAAAGAAAATCAAATATTGTTTTGAAAACTCATAAATTTCAAAAGAAAACGGAAGTAAAAATAAAGGAACTAAAAATACCAATGAATATATGCTGAATTTTATAATTCTCTCTAAAGCTTTGCTCATATTGTTTTTTTATTTATTAATTATTGATTATTTATTTTGTTTATTTTAAAGAAATAAATCAATCCTTTATGATATCATATTTATCTTTAAAAGAAGAAGCAAAAGTCGCCATTTCTTCTTAGGATAAACTGATCCTGTCCAAGATTGTTGCCGTTCTTTTATTATGTTCCATTAGTAGAAGTTGCGGTTTGATTCTCTGAAACAATGGTTTCTTCAGTAGAAGTTGCAGCTTTTTCAACGGCAGGACATTCTCCTTGTGTTTCACAAGTTCCGTCACTGTCGCAGTCATAAAATCCATCAACGCAGATACAAGTTGGAGAGCAAACTTGACAAGCGCCATCAATACAGGCGTTTTGACACTCACCTGTTAAATTCAAGTTGGCATCGCAAAAGATTATGCCACAATCACAATCCTCATCAATATTACCATCACAGTTATTATCTATACTATCGCAGATTTCAGTGGCTAAAGGATTGATATTTGGGTTAGTATCATCGCAGTCAGTGTTGTTAATAATATAATTAGCTGGTTGCTCACAGGTAGTAGTGGCATTAGCCGGATTTCCATAGCCATCATTGTCTGAATCAAAATAAAATGATTGGAGCTGACATTCTTCAGTTGAAGTTGCCGTTCCATTAGTAGAAGTTGCGGTTTGGTTTGCCTGCGAAGAGTTTGTCGAATCCGCTGAACTGGAAGTTGTCTGCGTTTCAATAATCTGCCATTCAAACATTGCTGGCATAGGGTCTTCTTGATTAGCTGAATCTATAGATTGAACATGGAATTGATGATTGCCAATGAATAAATCAGTATAAGTAATTGGTGACTGGCAGCCCTGCCAGAATTCAGCATCTATTTTACAGGTAAATTGACAATTTTCCTTTGTTGCATGAAAACTAAACACAGCTTCAAGAGAAGTGGTAGTTTTTAAAGGATGACTGTTAACAATTGTGTCGGGTGGAGCTAAAAGATCCCCTAGAACCTCTGGATTTGTGACAACAAATTGTTCTTCGGTAGAAGCTGGAGATGTAGCAGTTTGTTCGTCCGGCAATTGCTCAGTTAGTGGTTGTTCTATTAATTCAATTATTGGCTCAGAAACTTGGGCAATTTCAATAACTGACGGTTTTATCACCGGTTCATACCCTGGGAAAATCTTGTTTTTTACATTTAATACTAAACCAATTAAACCAGTGTATTCTGTGGTTTTGGTAATTTCTGTTTTGCCTTTTCTTTTTTGAATTGTTTGAACTTCTTTTAGATAAGACAATTCATAATCAATTACTTCACCTAATTCTTCTTGAACATAAAGTCCTAAATCACTATCAGCTAAAAATGCTTTGGGAACAGTTAATCGCTTGTTTTTTAAAGCTGACTGCCAAACATTATCTTTGATTGCTAATGTTTTGAACTGATAATCAATATAATAATTCTGGTTGTCTTGGACTATATCAGTAATAGTCATTTTTAAATCAAAATTATCTAAATCAGCAGCTAATAATTGGGAGTTATCAATTCCTTCAACTGTTTCAATCTTTTCGCCAATAATCGTATCTCTGATGTCCTCACTAGCCATGGCAGAAAGAGATAAAGTCAAAATTAAACTGACAGCTATTGCCATAGCATTATGGTATTTAATAAATTGTGTAATTTTTTTGAACATAAATTAAGTATTCAATTATGCCTCATTCGACGAATTTTATTAAGGCTATTTTTCATTTTGTTTTTTAATAATATTTTATTTCATTAGTAATAACACTTCCCTTAAAATGATGCATTATTTACAATTTATTTACAAAATCCATAGTACCCCAAACTTGAAAATTTCTAACGAAAAGTGTGTAGTTACCGCCAGTAGTCCATGCTCTTCCCCATATTTGGATGTCATCATTAGCTTCAAATCCTACAGACGGAGATATCTCAAATTCGTAATATGTATCACTAGCTGCCAATGTTCCGCTAAAAATATCTGCAACGCTTACACCGTTTATATATAATGCAACTGTCATCCCACCTGCTTTATTTCGTATTTTTATTTGTATAATTACTTTAAGTCCTGATCCTCCAAATCCAATTCTTGTCTCTTTTAACTTTACCATATAGTTGTAATCAGTTGATCTTTCGGTTGAATTCATGTGTGGTCCCATAGTCATATGTCCAGTCAATTCTATGTCACTCTCCACCCCTAAGTTACCATTTCCGGTAAATCCAAAGCTTGGACAAGCGCCTCCAGCACAAACCCAGAGATTTTCATCTAAAGCCCGAATGTCCCCTCCCTGAGCATCAATTGTTAAATCACCTGCAGAATCAACCTTGAAATCAGCATAAGTAGAACCATCTGCTTGGGTAATTCTTAATTGAGGATTTGTAGAATCTAAAATATCTAACTTTCTGTCTGGTCCTGTGGTGCCGATGCCAACTCTTCCATTCCCAGAATCAACATATAGAGCGGTTGAAGTTCCTACTGTAAGATTATGATTTATTGTAGAAGAGGCATTAAGTATTATTCCTACAGTAGAGGTTGGTGTAATAGCATTTACAGTAACAAATTCCCAGTTACTCCCTCCTCCTGCTGCTGGTGTAGAGCATTTCAATGTTCCACCTACTCCGTAAATATAGTCACCAGCAGAACAATCAGAAGGAAAGCTAGCTAATCTTGCCCAAGGCACAGAACCTTGCTGTAAGGTTCCTGTCCATCCAACATCTCCATTAACGCTTAGTGTAAAAGATGGTGTGGTAGAAGCAATGCCGACGTTGCCCCCACCGTCAAAAATCACATCACCGTCTGGTTGAACAGTCATAAACTCATAGCTTGAACCTCCAATCCGTTCATTAATAAAGTGCCATGTTCCTGGGGAGGTTTCACCAGTATCTTCAATGTACCTCGTGTAAAGATCTTTATCACTAGCATAGACTTTAAGCCCTTGGTCTGCTGCTCCTAAACGCGTGATATAAGCAGCGTTTGACCCTTCGTTTGTATCAATATAGAAATTACCATCTAAAGTATAATTTCCAGTTCCTGTGTCTCCTGTATTAAGCAGAAAAGCATCATCAACATTCAAAGTGTCATCAGATAAGGTAATGTTAGTTCCTGCTGTTAAGTTAGTATCATCGCCAATATCTAATACGGTCATTGTTATTTCCTGTCCAGAAAGAGTTAAATAATTTGGAGTTCCAGCCAAAGTCACTAAAGCGTGATGAGCGTCATCATCCCCTGCGTGAGTAGAAATAGCACTAGTAATTTCAGTAGTAGCGTCTGTGCAATTTTCTACTGCTCCTGAAGCATCTACTCCTAAAGGATATTCTCCTGCTGAACAATTAGCTCCATTAGCTGCCAGAGCTGTGGCTGTATCAGCATTGCCAGTTAAAGTTCCTGTTATTCCTCCATTAGCCGTAATCATTCCTGAAAAAGTGGAAGTTGCGACGGATAATCCATAAGTCAAGGTTAAATCGTTAAAAGTGGCATTACCTACTACGTTTAAATTTTCTTTGATGTAAAAATTGTTGTTCTCATCCCAATACCAAGTATCACTTTGTGGGTTTGCTGGATAATAACCATACCAATTTATATTGTATAGATTAATTCTGTTAGCAGGATATGAACCATTGTATGTAGGATAAAAGGTAATTCGAACATATTTAGAGTGTGTGCCTGGAGTTGGAGTAGAACGCCAAGGTATATTGCTGTGCGGAATTGATTGATGAGCAGACCAGCCACTCCAATTGTTCGTTTGCGCCACCTGTATCCAGTTATCAGTTTCAGCACCATAACTCTTTTCTATCTTGACATTTAGCTGATGCCCACCGGTTGAAGTATATAAGTATAACCAATTCAAATATCTGTAATCGGGTGAAGTAAAAGTAAAACGCAAAGCAACCCATTCGCCGTCGTTTGGGCTTGGTATGTAAACCGAACTACCATCATATCTTCCTTGGACTAACTTCTTAAGTTGTGTATCTGTATAAGAGGTCGAATACCAATCTGTACCATTTGCTGTGTATTCGTGTATTGTCGGTATGGTAAATATAAGTTTATTTCCAATATAAGGGGAACTTGGTATGGATAGTTCGGCGATAGTCGGAGTTGATAAAGTGCTGTGAACCTGATTTGTTGCAGGAAGTCGAGGGTCAGTTATATAGAATGCTTGGGTTTGGGATAACCTTGCTGAGGGTACTATTCCTGCGTTCAAGTTGTCAGCATTTTGATAATAACTACCCTCCTGTCCATCAAAAGTCCCAGTCCAATCTCCAGTTTTTGTTAAAAAAGAATCACCGATAGCTGTTCCCTGCCAAACTCCATCGCTTATTATTCCAGAACTATCCACTAAAAATTGGCTTCCTAATGTTGTGCCTACTGATAATAGTGTTGAAGGAGTTGTTGTGCCGATGCCGACGTTGCCTGAAAAATAATTAGTATAATCATGATATACGACATCTGTTTCGGTAAAGGAGGCGATATTGCTTCCAGAAGGACTCTCAAAAATTCTAATTTGACCACTATCAGTTATTGCGTCCACTTCTGAAGCTGTATTGTGCGTAATTATACAATACCATCTCATATAATTATCTACGTCGACATATATAGGCAAATAATAAATAGTACCGCTAACTAATACTGGAGCGCCAATTTGAAGCCTTACCTCGTCCAAAGATTCAAGTTCACCAGTAGTTTCTAATAATCTATAACTTCCATCGTCGATATACCCAGCTCTCGCTACGTATTTCTTGTATCCAGAACCATAAGAGTATCTCTCATACAATTCAACGAATACTGGCGAATTGTAGCTCCAATTACTCTGATCGTAGCCTATCCTCGCGACTTCAAATCGTTTTGCTTGCGTTGCGACTGCATTCAAACTTCCAACAGAGTGTCTTATAACTTCCCCAAGTTTCATAGGAGCTTGAAAATTAATATGACCGCCATCGCTTTCAAAATATAAATCACTTCCACCGATTACCTTTATTCTCGGAATATCACCAGAAGTGTAAAACTGAAGGTAATCGTTAGTATCCCCGCTTGTCTTTAAATCCATTACTCCTGTGCTTGAAATAATAGATGTACTGATTGTAGTGGTGGCTGAACCGTCCCCAATTGCAATGTTTCCGCCAACCACTGTGAGTTTATCTGATGGGACTGTTGTCCCGATGCCGACGTTGCCCAAAGTGTCTATGGTTAATACCGAATCTGTTAAATCAGCATTAGTATCATCTGTAACAACATTGTTTAAAATATGTATTTTTCCAACTCCATAACTAAGAGTTCTTTCTTTAACAAAAGCACTTTTTATAGAACCAGAACCAGCATCCCAACCTCTAATTCCAAAACCTCCAAATGCATTCACTGATAAATCTGGACTAGCAACCACTTGAAAGGTGTTCTCGACTCCATCAATTTCTAACTTCGCTCCCGGCGCCGTCGTCCCGACCCCCACATTCCCTGTAACCCCATCAATGTATAAGGTGCCTGATTTAAAGTCTAAAGAGACATTG